>NZ_JBNHIA010000001.1:0-879645 GCF_059092805.1 Arthrobacter sp. Y3222053
AGCAGTACGGACAGCCGGCGGACCCCACAGCCCAGCAGCAGTACGGACAGCAGCAGTACGGACAGCCGGCGGACCCCACAGCCCAGCAGCAGTACGGGCAGCCGCAGTACGGACAGTACGGCCAGCCTGGGGTTCCTTCGCCCTACGGTTACCAGGCTGCTCAGCCCTCGGGGTACCCGAACCCGGGTACCGCCGGGCCTGCGGCGAAGGGGCCCCGCCCCCGCGAAGTGATGATCAGCTTCTGGCTCCTGGTTGCTGCGGGCGTGCTGTCCCTGATCAACAACATCGCTGCCGCGTTCAACCCGGAAGGCTACGTGTCAGCGCAGCAGGAGCGTGACTTCGAAGCCCAGGGCCTGTCCTTGGACGAGGTGCTCCCGGTCTTTTCCGGTGTCCTGGTGGTGATGGGCCTGCTCGCTCTGGGCGTCTATCTGCTCGTCGCCTTCTTTGTCCGCAAGGGAAGCAACTGGGCCCGCATCCTGGGCACCGTCCTGGCGGCGCTGAGCCTCGTTCCGTTCCTCTTGAGCCTGCTGGCGGATCCGGCGTCCCTGTTCCTGGGCACCGGCCTGCTGTACACCGCGGTGAACCTGCTCGGCTACGCGGCGATCATCCTGCTCTGGCTCACCCCGTCCCGGCCTTACTTCAGCGGTTCCAGGGCCGGAACCGGCAGCACGAACCCCTACGGCACCTACTAGCAGCAGGCGGGTTCCGGCCCTACGGGTTCGGCTCCCGGGGCCGCCTCCGCAGGCGCCCCGGAGCCCCCACTCCGCTCACCGTCCGACGCCGGCGGTCCCCCAGGGACCGCCGGCGTTCTTTCGTTTTCGGGTGCGGCAGGGCCAAAGCCTTCCCGATGTGGTCCGCCCGCAGGACCTGCAGCGTAGCGTTGTTGCTCCCGCAGCAGACCAGCGCGGTTTCGCACCTGCTCCCTTGAAGGCGGCGATGACCATGAGCTCCTCCCCCGCAGCCGGCCACTCCGATCCCCGTTCCCTGCGCGTCACACACGTACCTGCGCCGTTGAAAAGGCCGCGGCATTCCAGTGTCCCGCCCGTCCCCGTCGTCCGTCCGCTGTCCAGCGTCCCGCCGCCGCCGGCCCGACGTCCCGCTCCCGCGCCTTCCGCTGCACCCGATGTCCGCCGTCCTGCTCCGGACCGGCCGCCATGGCCCCGGCGCGCTGCCGCGGTCCGCGTCTTCGGCCGGCCGCCCGCCCTGCTGCTTGGGGTCGGGCTGATCATCGCCGCCGCCTGCTTTGGCCTGAGGGACAACCTGGGAGGCAGCGGCCCGTTCGACCTCTCGGACGAAGCCGGCGCGTTCGTCCTCGACCTCGGAGTTCCGACGCCGGTTCTGGATGGTGTGTTTGCCTTCGTCAATGCGGCGGCAGCGGTGGTCATTTTCGGTCTCTACCTGCTCATTGCCGCCTGCGCCCTGGAAGGCCGCCCCTGGGCCCGGGTTGTCGGTGCGGCCGCCGCGCTCCCAGCAGCCGCGGCCGCCTGCGCGGCGCATTCCGGAGCACAGCTGTTCGCCGTCCTCCTCGCCGGGCTCGGCGTGGCACTGTTCTTCACCCAACAGGTCTCGCTCTGGCTGGCCGACCTGGCTGAACGTTCCCGTGCGGACGCCGATGCAGCCAGGGCATTCCTCGACCAGGCCGCGGAACGCTACGACGAAGCCGAAGAACACCAGGAGCCGGACGGCAGCGATGCCGCCGGGTCCCCCGGCACCCTGGGCCCCGTCTTGGCAGCGGAACCTGCCGCCGAGGAGGCGGCGACGGGCGACGCCGGTCCGCCCGCGGGGCAGCAGGCGGACCGGCGCACCCGTTATGCAGCAGGCAGCAGCCCCGGGGCGGGGAGCGTTTGGCTGCGGCGGGGCGCGCCTCGCCGGCTGGACAGGGTGCTGAACCTTGTCCGGCCGTCCCACGGCCGGGCGGATTTGCCGATGCTGCCCGCAGCCGGCCCCGATCCGGTCGGGGCCGGCGATCCCGGCACGCCGATGGAGACGGGTTCAGGCGCCGTCCGGACGGCTGCTGCCGGTCTAAAGAACGGCGCCGGCGCCACCGGGCCCGATACTGCGGCCGAGTCCGATATGGCGGCCGGGCTCGATGCTGCGGCCGGTGAGCGGGCCGACGTTCACGCCGGGGTCGGCGGGACTGACACCACGGCGTCCGGCCCGGTCCGCCTGGACTCCGCTCGGAGGCGGACCGTCAACGGGCTGCTGGCCCGCAGGCGACGGCGCTGACACGCGCACTGCTGCAGTTTCCAGCACCTTGACGGCGGCTATCCGGCCTTTCCCGACGAGCGGCGCAGGCCCTGCCCGTCCGCCAGCCGGGCCCTGGCGTCCGTCGCGATTTCCGAGACCTGCGCCCGCTGGGCGTGGTAGGCCAGGATCTGCAGTTCGGTTGCCATGTCCACCTTCCGCAGCTGCACGTGGTCCGGAGCCTGGAGCAGCACCGGGGCAAAGCTGAGGATGCTCCTGACTCCGGCGGCAACCAGCCGGTCGCAGAGGACCTGCGCCACTTCCGCGGGGACCGCCAGGACGGCCATGTTCGATGCAGTCCGCTCAAGTATGGTTTCGAGGTCGTCGACGTGGCTGACCTCCAGCCGCCCCACCTGCTGGCCGACGGCCTCAGGGTCGGAATCCAGCAGGGCTACGACCTCGAAGCCGCGCGAGGCGAACCCCGGGTACCCTGCCAGCGCACGCCCGAGGTTGCCGGCGCCGACGATGGCCACGCGCCAGTCAAGGGTCAGTCCCAGGGCTGCGGCGATGCGGCCGCTGAGATAGGAGACGTCGTAGCCGACGCCGCGGGTCCCGTAGGAACCCAGGTAGGACAGGTCCTTGCGCAGCATGGGAGAGTTCACGCCTGCCGCTTCCGCAAGCTCCTCGCTGGAGACCCGTTCGACCCCCTCGGTCAGCAGCGCACCGAGCGCCCGCAGGTAGATGGTCAGCCGGGTCAGTGATGCGGGCGGAATATGCCGGCCGACCGGGTGGGCCCCATCGTCCGGCGCTTTGTCCGCCGGTGCCTTGATCGGCTTCGGAGGGCGGCTCACAGCTGCTCCCTCCCCCGGTACGCGCGACGGCGCCGCCGGCTGATGTCCTGATCCAGCACTACGATAGGCCGCGCCGGGCGCAGCCGGAAGCCGCTGCGCAGGCTGCCGGCTGCTGCGGTGGGATCGGCGGCGAGGCTCATGCCTGCCTCGCAGCGAGCAGCCGGCGCAGCCTGGTCTCATCAATCTGCCAGAAGTCGCGCTGGACTCCGTCGACGAAGAGCACCGGCAGCTCCTCGCCGAAGCGGCGTGCCCGGTCGGCGTCCCCGTCCACCGATTCCTCCCGCCACTGCAGTCCGAAGTCCGCCGCCACCCGCCGCAGCACGTCCCGGGCCTGCTCGCAGAGGTGGCATCCGGTGCGGGTGAGCAGCATCAGGTCGGGCGTGGCGGAGGCTGGCGAAGCGTGCATACTCCCAAAATAGCGCCCGTTGGCCCCCGCTCCGCATTGTGCGACGCCTTCGACGGCCGGTGCTGCCGGCCGGCGGGCATTGCGTAGACTCGAAACATGCCCCGTTCCACCGCCGTCAAGTTTCCGGGTCCCGAGGCCGCGGCTGGGCGGCCCGGCGAAGCCGCGTTCTTCGACGTCGACAACACCCTCATGCGCGGGGCGAGCCTGTTCCATGTCGGGCGGAAGATGTACCAACGGGGGGTCTTCACGCTGCGTGATGCGGCGGGTTTCGCCGCCAAGCAGATGCGCTTCATGCTGCGCGGAGAAAACATGCAGGATGTGCATTCGGTCCGTGACGCGGCCCTGGCCTTCGCCACCGGGCTGGCCGCCGACGACGTCCGCGCGCTGGGCGAAGAGGTCTACGACGAGATGATCGAGTCGAAGATCTGGCCCGGAACCCGTGCCCTCACGCAGCAGCACATGCAGGCGGGCCGTCCGGTGTGGCTGGTGACCGGCACTCCGGTGGAGGTGGCCTCGGTGATTGCCAGCCGGCTGAACCTGACCGGAGCCCTCGGTACGGTGAGCGAGGTGACGGACGGGCTGTACACCGGCCGCCTGGTGGGCGAATTCCTGCACGGGCCGGCCAAGGCGGAGGGTGTCCGCGAGCTGGCACGCAGGGAAGGGCTGGACCTGTCGGCCTGCTGGGCCTACAGCGATTCCTACAACGATGTGCCCCTGCTGACCATGGTCGGGCACCCGGTGGCCATCAACCCCGACGCGCGGCTGCGCCGGCACGCCAGGGACAACAACTGGCCCGTCTATGACTTCCGTGCCGGCCGCAGAGCTGCAACGCTCGGGCTCAAGACGGCGACGACGGCCGGGGCGGCCTACGGGCTCTGGCGCGGCTGGTCCTGGATGCGGGCCCGCTGACCCCGCGTTTGTCCACGGCGCCGTTAAGGCGTGAAGCCCGCTTCCCGGAAACGGGATGCGGGCTTCCTTTCACAAGGGCCGAAGAAGGCTACTTCTTGTTGCGGCGCTGGTGACGGGTCTTGCGAAGCAGCTTGCGGTGCTTCTTCTTGGCCATACGCTTGCGGCGCTTCTTGATAACAGAACCCACGTAGTCCTCACAAACTCTTGTCGGATTGCTCCGGCACAGGGGCACCTCCGCCGGAAGGCAACGATGCATCCATACCGGCAGCACATGCCATGAATGAAAAACGTTCGTTAACAGGGTACCGCTTCACTGCGGCTCCCGTTGACACCGGTTTCCGCAGCCTCGAAAGGCTACGCGGTGTCGGTGCGCCGGTTGGTTGCGGCGTCTCGCAGCACCTGCTGCACGGCGGATTCCGGAACCCGATAGGAGCGCCCGAACCGCACCGCCGGCAGTTCACCGGAGTGAACCAGCCGGTAGACGGTCATCTTGGAAACACGCATGACATCGGCGACTTCCGACACGGTCAGGAAGCGCACGTTCGAGAAGTTGCTCTCGTCTGCCATTGGTCAATAGTTCCTTCGCTCGCAGGCAGCGGGGCGGTCCACTTAGGGTGTGCCGCGCCACAGCCGCCATCCGGGAGGCGTGTCGCCTTGAGGACCACTGCGGTGATCGTCTAGTCCACCACTCTAGTGGCTGAAGTAACCATAGTGGAAGTTCCGGGAACCGTTTGACGCCCGTTCCGCCTGTGCCCGGCGGCCTCGGCCAGGTCCGCCAGGACCGCCTCCGTCGCGGCCCAGTCCATGCAGGCGTCGGTGATGCTCTGCCCGTAGGTCAGGTGCGCGGGTCCGGACGCCGGCAGCTTCTGCGCCCCGCCCTGCAGGAAGCTCTCCAGCATGACCCCCGCCACCTGCTCCGCGGCGTCGTCGGCGGCGGCGACCTGGGCGGCTATTGAGCGGGCGACGCCGGCCTGGCGGACGTGGTCCTTGCCGCTGTTGGCATGGGAGGCATCAATGATGAGGCGCGGGTTGAGGCCCCGGGCCGCCAGCCCGGCGGAGGCCTCTGCGACGTGCGCCGGCGAGAAGTTCGGCCCGTCGTTGCCGCCGCGCAGGATCAGGTGCGTGTCCGGGTTCCCGGCGGTGGCCACCATCGCCGCCCGTCCCTCCTCGTCTATGCCCAGGAAGGTCTGCGGTGCCGCTGCGGCGGCGCAGGCGTCCAGCGCCACGGTCGTGCCGCCGTCGGTGCCATTCTTGAAACCGACCGGCATGGACAGCCCGGACACCAGCTGACGGTGGATCTGGCTTTCGGTGGTCCGGGCGCCGATGGCACCCCAGCTGACCAGGTCGGCGAGGTACTGCGGGCTGATCGGCTCGAGGAACTCGGTGGCGGTGGGCAGGCCCAGGTCGGCGACGTCCAGGAGGAACCGCCGCGCCGCCCGCAGGCCCGCCTCGATGTCGTGGCTGCCGTCCAGGTGCGGGTCGTTGATCAGGCCCTTCCAGCCCACGGTGGTGCGCGGCTTTTCGAAGTAGGCCCGCAGCACGATCAGCAGCTGCCCCCGGTGCCGGTCGGCGGCTTCGGCCAGCCGGTGGGCGTACTCCAGCCCTGCCTGCGGATCGTGGATGGAACACGGCCCGGCTATCACCAGAAGCCGGCTGTCCTCGCCGTCGAGCACGCGCCGGATCTGCGCGCGGCCGGCCTCCACGCCGGCGGCAGCCAGCCCGCCGAGCGGCAGCTCGTCGAGCAGCTGCCCGGGCGAGGGCAGGGCACGGAAGGAAGTGACCCGAAGGTTTGAGGTGGCTGCAGGAGCAAGTGTGTGCATGATGGTCCGTCCCTGTGGTGACACGGCGGGACCGGATGCTCAGAACCCGCCGGGAATGGCGAAGGGCAGGGAATTCTCCCTGCCCTGTTGGCTCTGAAGGTAAGCGTCAGCGTATTACCGCGCGGGCTCCTCCAGAGCCAACGGAAAATACGCATACCAACGCTTGGTCATGCCCCGACCCTAGACCCCTGCCCGCCCCCGGCGCAAACCATGACGGCGCCGTCAGCCGGCAGCGGCCTCCCGCGCAGGCTCGGTCTCGCGGTAGTAGCCGCGGATGTGCTCCGCGAGCAGCCGTCCCGCGTCGCCGCTGCGCCCCTCCCGGACCGCGGCCAGTATCGCGCGGTGCTCCCCGCGCAGCCGGCACGCGGTGGTTTCCCATTGGGGCACGTTCCGGGCACGGGCCAGCGTGTAGCCCCGGATCGAGTCGCGCAGCGAGGCCATCATGGCGTTGATCAGTGAATTGCCGGCAGCTTCGGCCAGCGCCACGTGAAACCTGGTATCGAGTTCCAGGAAGTCGGCCACATCCAGGTCGTCGTCATCCATGGCGTCCAGCAGCTGCCCGGCCTGCTCGAGCGACGGCGCCCCGGCCCTGGCGTGAAGCCCGGTCCAGGACTCCAGCATGACCCGGGTCTCGACGACGTCGGCCACCGCCAGGTGGGAGCTGGCAATGTGCAGGCGCAGGGCCGAGCTCAGTGCCGCGGCCGGATTGGCGGTCACCACGGTCCCGGACTCGGGGCCGGATCCCACACCCGCCCGCACCATGCCCATGGCTTCCAGGATCCGGATGCCTTCCCGGACGGACGCGCGGGACACACCGATCTGCTCGGCCAGGGCCCGCTCTCCGGGGAGCCTGTCGCCCACAGCCAGGTCCCCCGCGGCCAGGGCGGTCTCAAGCCAGTTCAGCACCAGCTGGTGGGTTCTCATTCGTTCAGGATACTTGTCCCCCCACGTGCGGTTTCCGTAGGCTCGGAAACCCCGAACCGACCTGCAAGGAAGCAGAACGTGACCCATCTTCCTCCCGCCCTGAGGCGACGCGTCCCCAAGCCCGCCGATCTGCGCCCGCTGCTGCAGTTCAAGCCCCCGGTGGTGGGGCAGGCCGCCCGGCTGCGGCGCGCCTCGACGATCTGGGACCTGCGGGACATGGCGCGCCGGCGTACCCCCAAGGCGCCGTTCGACTACACGGATGGTGCCGCAGGCGAGGAGATCACGCTGAACCGTGCCCGCGCCGCGTTCCGGGACCTCGAGTTCCGCCCGGGCGTGCTGCGCAACGTCCAGCAGATCGACACCGGGGTGCAGATCCTCGGTGCCCGCTCCGCGCTGCCCTTCGGCATCGCCCCCACCGGTTTCACCCGGATGATGCACTCCGAGGGTGAATATGCCGGTTCCCGGGCGGCGGCGGCCGCGGGCATCCCGTACACGCTCTCCACCATGGGCACCGCCTCCATCGAAGATGTCGAAGAAGCCGCCGGGCAGGGCCGGAACTGGTTCCAGCTCTACCTGTGGACCGAGCGGGAGAAGTCGCTGGAGCTGATCGAACGGGCGGCGGCCGCAGGCTATGACACGCTGATGGTCACCGTGGACACGGCGGTTGCCGGTGAACGCCTGCGCGACGTGCGCAACGGCATGACCATCCCGCCGGCGCTGACGTTGAAGACCGTCCTCGACGCTTCATACCGGCCGGCCTGGTGGTTCAACTTCCTCACGCATGAGCCGCTGGCCTTCGCATCGCTGAACCGGTACAGCGGCACCGTGGGCGAACTGATCAACTCGATGTTCGACCCGACCCTGACCTTCGCGGACCTGGACTGGCTGCGGGAGGTATGGAAGGGCCGGCTGGTGGTCAAGGGGATCCAGACGCTCGACGACGCCCGGAAGGTGGTCGACCACGGGGCGGACGGCATCGTGGTCTCCAACCACGGCGGCCGGCAGCTGGACCGCGCACCGGTCCCGCTGCACCTGCTGCCGGAAATCGCGGCCGAACTGAAGGGCCGCACCGCCATCATTCTCGATACCGGCATCATGAACGGCGGCGATATCGTGGCCGCCCATGCCCTGGGCGCGGACTTCACCCTGATCGGGCGCGCCTACCTGTACGGGCTGATGGCCGGCGGCCAGGCCGGCGTCGAACGGGCCATTGAGATCCTCGGCGCCCAGGTGCGCAACACCCTCGCGCTGCTGGGCGCGGCGTCCATGTCGGAGCTGACGGAGGACCACGTCCGGCTGCCCGCCGGCGCCGCCGTAAGCGGCAGCGCCGCCGCACTGACCCGGACCACCTGGGCCCAGCGGAACTGACCAGCCCGGACGTGCCACGCACAGCGCAGGGGCACGGCACCATCGCCGGTGCCGCGCCCCTACGCTGTCCGGGCGGACCCGGAGGACGTCGGTCCGACTCTAGATGACGCCGAGGGCGAGCATCGCGTCGGCGACCTTCACGAAGCCGCTGATGTTGGCCCCCACCACGTAGTTGCCGGGGGCGCCGTACTCGTCGGCGGTGCGGGCGCATCGGTCGTGGATGCTGGACATGATTTCGCTGAGCCGGCGCTCAGTGTGCTCAAAGGACCAGGCATCCCGGCTCGCGTTCTGCTGCATTTCCAGGGCCGAGGTTGCCACGCCGCCGGCGTTGGCCGCCTTGCCCGGACCGAACAGCACCTCCGCGTCCTGGAAGACCTCGATCGCCTTGGGCGTGCAGGGCATGTTGGCGCCCTCCGCCACGGCCACCGTTCCGGATTTGACCAGCGACACGGCGGCCCGCTCGTCCAGCTCGTTCTGCGTGGCGCACGGCAGGGCAACCGTGGCCCCGGCGTCCCAGACGCTGCCGCCCTTCACGAACCCGGCCCCGTTGCCGCGGCGGGTGGCGTAGTCCACGATCCGCCCGCGTTCGACCTCCTTGATGGTCCGCAGGAGGCCGACGTCGATGCCCGCCTCGTCCACGACGTAGCCGGAGGAGTCGGAGCAGGCCACCACGGTGGCGCCCAGGGACTGGGCCTTGTCGATGGCGTTGATCGCCACGTTGCCCGAGCCGGAGACGATCACGCGCTGCCCGTCCAGGCTCATGCCGCGGGTCTTGAGCATCTCCTCGACGAACATGACCACGCCGTACCCGGTGGCTTCGGGGCGGACGAGGGAACCGCCCCAGCTCACGCCCTTGCCGGTCAGCACTCCGGATTCGTAGCGGTTCGTGATCCGCTTGTACTGGCCGAACAGGTAGCCGATCTCCCGGCCCCCGACGCCTATGTCACCGGCGGGAACGTCGGTGTACTCCCCGATGTGCCGGTACAGCTCGGTCATGAAGGACTGGCAGAACCGCATGACCTCGGCATCGGACTTGCCGCGCGGGTCGAAGTCGGAGCCGCCCTTGCCGCCGCCGATGGGCATGCCGGTCAGCGCGTTCTTGAAGATCTGCTCAAAGCCCAGGAACTTGACGATGCCCAGGTAGACGGAGGGATGGAACCGCAGCCCGCCCTTGTAGGGGCCCAGGGCGGAATTGAACTCCACCCGGAAACCCCGGTTGATCTGCACCTGGCCGCGGTCATCGGTCCACGGCACCCGGAAGATGATCTGCCGCTCCGGTTCGCAGATGCGCTGCAGGATGGCCGCCTCGCCGAACTCCGGGTGTTTCTTCAGGACCGGGCCGAGGCTGTCGAAAACCTCCGTCACCGCCTGATGGAACTCAGTCTCACCGGGGTTCCGGTGAAACACCTCGTCGCGCACGCGCTCCAGTACAGCATCCATGATTTCTCCTCGTTGCAGGCCCCCTTCTACGCTAGCGGGGCTGCGGCGTGGAGAAAATTCGGCGGGCCTCCGGTTACGACCGTGCGGCCGGTGTGCCCAAAGCGGCGGACGTGGCCCGCGGGCCCGACACCGTCAGCGGCGCCGGCGGAACTTCGGCAGCTGGCCGAGCAGGTCGGCGGCCCGTTCGGCGGCGCGGCCCACGGTGCGGCCGAGCTGCGGCTGGGGGCGCGGATCATCCTGCGGCGCCGGGCTTCCGGCTGCGGCTGCCGCCGCGGCGGCGGGCGGCAGAACGACGGCGGGCGCCGTCGTCGTACGGGTGGCGAAGATGCCGCGGCCGGCACGGGATCCGACGACGGCGAGGCCCGGCTGCGGTTCGGCCGGCTGCAGCGACTGCAGCCCGAACCCGCGCAGCCACAGGACCACCTCATCGAGGGGTCCCGTGAGCAGGGAGTAGTAGCGCTTCTGGCCTTCAGCGCGCATGGAGACCAGGCCTGCCTCGCGCAGGACCTTCAGGTGCTTGGATACCGTGGGCTGGCTGACCTCCAGCTCCTGTACCAGGGTGCCGACGGACTTGTCGCCGGCCCGTAGGGCGGCCAGGATCTCACGTCGGGTACCTTCCGCGATGACGGCAAACACATCGTCGATGACCATGCCCAATACCTTAGCCCCGTTCCCCGCGGGAACGTGTATCCGCAGGTCGCGCTGGAGGGTCAGTCGAACCAGGGGTCCAGCCCGTGCAAGGGAAACACTTCCTTGCGGGTGGCCATGACGGTGCGGTCGATCGCGTCATTGGGGTCGTAGCCGACCTCCCAGGACCGCCACCAGGTGTCGGCGCCGTCGCCCATGAGCTCGGGCACCCGGACGCCGTGCTTTTCCAGCACGTAGTCCCGCCACGGGGCGGGCACCGGCGTGGTGCAGCGGATCCCGCCGTTGGCGGCCGCGGAGATCAGCATCGCCCAGGAGCGCGGCACCACGGAAGCGACGTTGTACCCGCCGCCGCCGGTTGCCACCCACCGGCCCTCGCACAGCTGGCCGGCCAGGTCGGCGATGGTCAGCGCCGCCTGCCGCTGGGTATCGATGCTCAGACGCAGGTTGGTCAGCGGATCGTCGGCGTGGCCGTCGCAGCCGTGCTGGCTGACGATCACCTCCGGGACAAACGCCTGGGCCAGCTGCGGGACCACGGCGTGGAAGGCGCGCAGCCAGCCGGCGTCGGAGGTGCCGGCGGGCACGGCCACGTTCACCGCCGTCCCCTCCGCCCCCGGCCCACCGGTTTCGTTGGCGAAACCGGTGCCCGGAAACAGGCTCAGGCCGCTCTCGTGGATGGAGATGGTCATGACCCGGGGGTCGTCCCAGAAGATCTGCTGGGTGCCGTCGCCGTGGTGCGCGTCGGCGTCGATGTACAGGACGCGGGAGGCGCCGGCCTCGAGGAAACGGGCGACGGCGGCCGCGGCGTCGTTGTATACGCAGAATCCGGCCGCCTTGCCCCGGCCGGCGTGGTGCATGCCGCCGCCGAAGTTCACTGCGTGCACGCTGCGCCCGGACAGCACGGCCTCGGCTGCGGCCACCGAGCCGCCCACCAGCCGGGCGCTGGCTTCATGCATGCCGGCGAAGGCCGGGGTGTCCTCGGTGCCCAGACCGAAGGCCTGGTCCGCGGCCGCCGGGGCCTCACCCGCGGCCCGGACCGCTGCGATGTAGGCGCGGTCGTGCACGATGGCCAGGCGGTCGTCGTCGGGCACGAACGGTTCCGCCAGCGAAACCGCGGGCAGGTCGAACAGGCCCAGCTCGCGGGCCAGGCGGGCGGTCAGGTCCAGCCGCAGCGGACTCATGGGGTGGCTGGGACCGAAGTTGTAGGCCAGCATCGACTCATGCCAGATGACGGTCGTCGGCATCGCCGGCAGGCTGAGCCCGGAACTGGTCATGCAGACAGGCTACGCGATGCCGGCAGCGCAGGCATGCGGGGATCGGTTAGTGGTTTACTAGCTGTTGCACAGCCCCGTAACAGAACTGGAAAACAGCGAGATGGCCTTTCCCCGGCCGGCCCGGCCGCAGGCACCGCCCGCCGAGAAGCGGCGGATGATTCCGCCGGTCTTTACCTGGCTTCGGACCTTGGTCGAGGACCTCTTCGGCCGTTCCCCCGCGCGCCTGGCGCTGACCGTGTTCGCGCTGGTCATCGTGCTGTTCACCGCCCTGCTGGCGCTGCCCATCTCCTCCGCCACCGGCTATGCGACGCCGCTGCACGACGCCCTGTTCACCGCGGTCTCCGCCGTCTGCGTCACCGGCCTGACCGTGGTGTCCACGGCCACGCACTGGTCCGCCTTCGGGCAGGTCATGATCCTGGTGGCCATCCAGGTCGGCGGCCTGGGCATCCTGACCCTCGCTTCCCTGCTGGCGCTGGCCGTCAACCGGCGCCTCGGCGTACGCGGCAAGCTGATCGCCCAGGAGGGTATGAACACCGGCCGGCTGGGCGAGGTCGGCTTCCTGCTGCGGATCGTGGTGCTGACCACGGTCAGCATCGAAGCCGTGCTGGCGCTGGTGCTCGCGCCGCGGTTCATGATGCTGGGCGAGTCGCCCGGCCAGGCGATCTGGCATGCGGTGTTCTACGCCGTCTCGGCGTTCAACAATGCAGGGTTCACCCCGCACTCCGACGGCCTGGTGCCCTATGAAGAGGACATCTGGATCCTCGCCCCGCTGATGATCGGCGTGTTCGCCGGGAGCCTCGGCTTTCCCGTGATCATGGTGCTGCTGCAGACCAGACTGCACCCGGGCCGGTGGAACCTCCACACCAAGCTCACGCTGCTGGTCTCCAGCATCCTGCTGATCGGCGGCGCCGTCCTCTGGGGCGTGCTGGAGTGGGCCAACGACCGGACCATCGGCGAGCTGGACGTCGGCGAGAAGCTGCTGCACTCGGTGTTCGCCTCGGTGATGACCCGCTCCGGCGGGTTCAACCTGGTGGACATGGCGGACCTGACACCCGGCACGCTCCTGATCACCGACATGCTCATGTTCGCCGGCGGCGGGTCGGCGTCGACGGCCGGCGGAATCAAGGTCACCACCGTGGCCGTGATCTTCCTGGCGATCGTCGCCGAGGCACGCGGCAACTCAGACGTCCGGGCTTTCTCCCGGACCATTCCCTACGGCGCCATGCGGGTGGCGATCTCCGTGGTCGTCCTGGGCGCCACCCTGGTGGCGGTGTCCACGCTGGCCCTGCTGGTGATCACGGGTGAAACGCTGCAGCCGGTACTGTTCGAAGTGATCTCGGCCTTCGCGACGGTGGGGCTGAGCATCGGCCTGAGCCCCACCCTGCCGCCGGAAGGCAAATACGTCCTCTCCGCCCTGATGTTCGCCGGTCGGGTGGGAACCATCACCCTGGCCGCCGCCCTGGCGGTGCGCCAGAGCAACACCCTGTACCACTTCCCGGAAGAGAGGCCCATCATTGGCTGAACGTCCCCCGCACAACGCCCCCGTCCTCGTGATCGGGCTGGGCCGCTTCGGCATGGCCACGGCGGAGCAGCTGGTGCGACAGGGCCGCGAAGTGCTGGCGATCGAGCGTGATCCGTCACTCGTGCAGAAGGCCTCCACCCTGCTGACCCACGTCGTGCAGGCCGACGCCACGAACATCGAGGCGCTGAAGCAGCTGGGCGCGCAGGATTTCAGTTCCGCCGTCGTCGGCGTCGGCACGTCGATCGAGTCCAGCGTGCTGATCACGGTGAACCTGGTGGACCTGGGCATCGAGCACCTGTGGGTCAAGGCCATCACCCCTGCGCACGGCAAGATCCTGGCCCGGATCGGCGCCAACCACATCATTTACCCCGAGGCCGACGCCGGACGCCGCGCCGCCCACCTGGTGGCCGGACGCATGCTGGACTTCATCGAGTTCGACGACGACTTCGCGATCGTGAAGATGTACCCGCCCAAGGAAACCCAGGGCTTCACCCTGCGCGAGTCCAATGTCCGCTCCAAGTACGGAGTCACCATCGTGGGCGTGAAGTCACCGGGCGAGGACTTCACCTACGCCCAGGCGGACACCAAGGTCTCCGGGCGGGACCTGCTGATCGTGGCCGGTCATGCAGACCTGCTGGAGCGCTTCGCCGCCCGCCCCTGACGCAGGGGCGGCGCCGCGGGCACCGGGTCGGGCAGCGCCTAGCTGTCCCGCAGTTCGGCGCTGATCTGTGCGGCACGCGCGGCGGCTGCCGCGGCGCCGTCGGCAACGATCGCGGGCAGGCCGCGCCGATCGAATTCGGCGATGGCGGCTTCGGTGGTGCCGTTCGGGCTGGTGACGGCGCGGCGGAGGGCCGCGGCGTCGGCGTCGGGTTCGGCGAGCATGGCTCCGGCACCGGCGACGGTTTCGCGGGCGAGCAGCGCCGACAGCCGCGGATCCAGTCCCAGCCGCTCACCGGCGGCGGCCATGGCCTCGGCGAGGTAGAACGCGTAGGCGGGCCCTGAGCCGCTGACCGCGGACAGCGCATCCACCTGCTCCTCGGGCACCTGGACAACGGTTCCGGCGGACGCCAGCAGCCGTCCCGCCTCGTCCAGGGTCTCCTGGCTGCAGGAGGATCCGGGCGACAGGGACACGACGCCCCGCCCCAGCTTGGACGGTGTGTTGGGCATGGAGCGGATCACCGGCTGGCCGGCGGGCAGGGCCGCTTCGAGCATCTGGACGGTGACGGCTGCGGCCACACTGATGACCGGCGCGCCGGGCTGCAGCGCAGGCGCGATCTCCTCGAGCAGGGCCTTCACGCCCACGGGCTTGACTCCGACGATCACGACGTCGGCCGCGGCGGCCGCAGCGCGGTTGGCGTCTTCCTGCTCGGAACCGGCCAGGACCTCCACCCCATGCCGGTTCCGCAGTTCGGCGGCCCGCTCGGCCCGCCGCACAGTGGCGGTGATCCGGTCCTTCGGATGCCCGCCGGCGAGCATGCCGGCAAGGATCGCTTCGTTCATGGAACCGCAGCCCAGGAAAGCCACGTGGGGAATGTTTTCGCTAGCCATGGTCCCGATTCTGCCACGCGCGGCGGTGCCGGCCGTTCCCGGGAAGTGCACGGCGCCCGCCCAGCCGCTGCACAGGTTGCGGGACTACTGTCTTAACTGCCTCTTGGAGGTGCGAGTGACGAAGGGCTTCGGCTCTTCGGGTGCCGGCGATCCGCGGATGTTTTCCCCCAACCGTCCGCAGGAATCGCCGGCACTTTGCGTTTAACCGCCAGGTTAACCGTCGAGCTGGCCCAGATGACGGCGGGTGAACTCCAGGGTCCGCTTCAGCAGGTCCTCCCGCTCTCCGGCGCCCTTGGCCCGGCGGGTGCTGACTTCGATGCTGACGACGCCGGTGAACTGCCGTTCGGCGAGGTAGCTCAGCGCCTCGGCGCACCGCTGCGTGCCCTCCCCCGGCAGCAGGTGCTCGTCCCGGCCGTTGGGGGTGCCGTCGGTCAGGTGGACGTGGGTCAGGCGGTCTCCGAGCCGGCGGATCTCCTCATAGGAATCCATTCCGGCGATGGCGGCGTGCGAGAAGTCCCAGGTGACGTGTTCATAGGGTTCGGGCACCGGGTTCCAGTGCGGCAGGTAGGCCTTGGCCTCGCGGCCGCGCACCCGCCACGGGTACATGTTCTCCACCGCCACGATCACACCGTACTCCTCCGCGACCCGGCGCACGCCTTCGGCGAAGTTCTCCGCGTAACCGGTCTGCCAGCGGAACGGCGGGTGCACGATCACGGCGTGGGCCCCGACCTCGGCCGCCATGGCGGCCGACAGCTCCACCTTGGTCCAGGCCTTGCCCCAGACCTGCTGGGTGACCAGGAGGGTGGGGGCGTGAATGGCGAGGATCGGCTGTTCGTACTTCTCGCTCAGGTGCTTGAGCTCATCAGGGTTCCGGCTGATCTGGCTGCCGGTGACCATGACCTCCACCCCGTCGTAGCCCAGGTCATGGGCCACGGCGAACGTGTCGTACACGCTCAGCGGATAAACGGAGGCGCTGGAAAGCACCACCGGAATGTCAGGCAGGGGCCTGGGGCTGCTGGAGGACTCGGGCATTCAGCTGCGCTTTCGCTAGGGAACCTGGCTTGTCTCCATTATGTCCCCGGCGGTGCCGGCCACCGTCCGCCCGCAGGGCGTTCACCCGGGGGCGGACGGACGGCGGCAGCGGCTACTTCCGTGCCGCGGCGCGCTTGCGGACCGGTTTCTTCGCCGGGCCCTTGGCGCGCTTTTCCGCCAGCAGCTCAATGGCCTGCTCGCGGGTCAGCTCCTCGATGCTGGTGGCCCGGGGGACGGTGATGTTGGTGACGCCGTCGGTGATGTACGGGCCGAAGCGGCCTTCCTTCACCACGATCGGCTTCTCCGAGACCGGGTCGGGCCCGAACTCGGCCAGCGGCGGAACGGCGGCGCGGGCGCCGCGCTGCTTGGGCTGGGAGTAGATCTCCAGCGCCTGTTCGAGGGTGATCGAGAAGATCTCCTCCTCGGAGCCGATGGAGCGGGAATCGGTGCCCTTCTTCAGGTACGGGCCGAACCGCCCGTTCTGCACCGTGATCTCGTTGCCCTCGGCGTCGGTGCCCAGCACCCGGGGCAGGCTCATCAGGGCCAGCGCCTGCTCGAGGGTGACGGTGTCCACGCTCATCGACTTGAACAGGGACCCGGTGCGCGGACGCACCTTCACGGGCTTCTTCGGCGGCTTCGGCTTGCCGTTCTTGTAGTATTCCACCGGCTGGGCGGCGAGCTCCTCCTCGGTCGGTTCCGGGATGATCTCGGTGACGTAGGGGCCGTACCGTCCGTTGCGCGCCACAATGGTGCGTCCGGTTTCGGGATCGGTGCCCAGCACCCGCTCCTCGGGCCCGGCGCTGTTCATCAGCTCCACGGCCTTCTCGGCGGTCAGCTCATCGGGGGCCAGGTCCTCGGGCACGTTGGCTCGCTCCGGCTCGGTACCCTCCGGGGCGTCGGCCGGCAGGACGCGTTCCAGATACGGGCCGAACTTGCCCACCCGCAGCACGATGCCGTCGGCGATCTCGATGGAATTGATGGCCCGCGCATCGATCTCGCCGAGGTCGTTGACGATGGTGTGCAGCCCGGTTTCCTGCCGGTCCCCGTAGTAGAAGCGGTCCAGCCACTCCACGCGGCCGGCCTCGCCGCGGGCGATCCGGTCCAGGTCCTCTTCGAGCTCGGCGGTGAAGTCGTAGTCGACGTAGTCGGTGAAGTGCTCCTCGAGCAGCCGCACCACCGAGAACGCGATCCAGCTCGGCACCAGGGCCTGGCCGCGGCTGGTGACGTACCCGCGGTCCATGATCGTGGAGATCGTGGCGGCGTAGGTGGACGGGCGTCCGATGCCCAGCTCCTCCAGGGTCTTGACCAGGGAGGCTTCCGTGTAGCGGGGCGGCGGGGAGGTCTCGTGACCGGCGGGGGTAATGTCCCGGGCCGCCAGCGGGTCTTCCGCCTTGAGTACCGGCAGCCGCGCGCCGTCGCCGGACTCGCCGTCGTCGTCGCCGCGGACCGCGTCGCGGCCCTCCTCGTACGCGGCCATGAAGCCGCGGAAGGTGATTACGGTGCCGGAGGCGGTGAACTCGGCGTCACGCCCGTCGGAGGATACCGCGCCGAGGCGCACGGACGCGGTCGAGCCCTTCGCGTCGGCCATCTGCGAGGCAACGGTGCGCTTCCAGATCAGCTCGTACAGCTTGAACTCGTCGCCGCGCAGCGCGGAGGCGACCTGCGCCGGGGTGCGGAAGGAGTCGCCGGCGGGCCGGATGGCCTCGTGCGCCTCCTGCGCGTTCTTCGACTTGCCCTTGTAGATGCGCTTGGCGTCCGGCACGTACTCCGGTCCGTACAGCTCCGAAGCCTGCCGGCGGGCGGCGTTGATCGCCTGGTCCGACAGCGCCGGGGAGTCGGTACGCATATAAGTGATGTAGCCGTTTTCGTACAGCCGCTGCGCCACCTGCATGGTCACCCGCGAGGAGAAGCGCAGCTTGCGGCCGGCCTCCTGCTGCAGGGTGGAGGTGGTGAACGGGGCGGCCGGACGGCGGGTGTAGGGCTTGGTGTCCACCGAGCGGACGGTGAACGCGGCAGCCTCCAGCGACGCGGCGAGGCTGACGGCGGCCGTCTCGTCCAGGTGCGCGACATCGGCGCTCTTGAGCTGCCCGCGGTCGGTGAAGTCCTTGCCGGTGGCGATGCGCCGGCCGTCCAGGCTGACCAGCTTGGCCTTGAAGGACTCGTCCTGGGCGGTGGCGAAGGTGCCCATCAGGTCCCAGTAGGAGGCGGAGCGGAACGCCATGCGCTCCCGCTCCCGCTCCACGACCAGGCGGGTGGCCACCGACTGCACGCGCCCGGCGGACAGGCCGCGGGCGACCTTGCGCCAGAGCACCGGCGAGATCTCATACCCGTAGAGCCGGTCCAGGATGCGGCGGGTTTCCTGCGCATCCACCATGGCGACGTCGACGTCCCGCATTTCCTGCAGGGCGCGCTGGATCGCTTCCCGGGTGATTTCCGGGAAGGTCAGGCGGTGTACCGGCACCTTGGGCTTGAGCACCTGCAGCAGGTGCCACGCGATGGCTTCGCCTTCGCGGTCCCCATCGGTTGCGAGGTAGAGCTCGTCGGCGTCCTTGAGCGCCGCCTTGAGCTCGGCGACCTTTTTCTTCTTGTCCGTGGACACCACGTAGTACGGCTCGAAGCCGTTCTCCAGGTCGACGGCGAACTTGCCGAGCGAGGACTTCTTCAGCTCGGCAGGCAGGTCCGAGGGCTGGGGCAGGTCCCGGATATGGCCCATCGAGGCGGTCACCTCGAAGTCCTCTCCGAGATAACCGGCAATGGTCTTGCCCTTGGCGGGGGACTCGACGATGACGAGCTTTTTCTTCTTGCCGGTGTTCTTGTCCGATGCCTTAACTGGCACGTCTCTCCTACGTAGCGGAAGTGCTGATGGTTTGGATGATGGTCTTGCCGCGGGCCGCAGCGCCCGGCGCCGGTTCATCCACAGACAGTATGGGGGTTGCCCCAGCACTAGGGTAACTGGTCGGCGGAACAGTTACCGACGTGCGGGTTAATTACCTGTGGAGGGCTGCTCCGGCCGCTGCCGGGCCGCCGGCGGCACCAGGAACCCGTCCAGCAGCAGGTTCCGCACCTCGGCCTCCAGCCCGGACGCGAAGCCGGCGTCGCCGTCGCGGCCCAGCAGCGCGGCCAGCGCGCCGATGATCTGGCCGACGGTGAGGTCCCCGTCGGAGGCCGAAACGAAGCCGGCCAGCTCCGTGCTCATCAGGTTGGTGCGGCGGAATCCGGCGCCCTGGCGCAGCAGGATGACGCCCGGGTGCTCGGCGCCGGGGCGCTGATGACGTTCCTCGGTCACGTCGTCCGCCACCACCAGCCGCTCCCGGAGCAGGGAGGGCCGCGCGGCGGCCCAGTCGTAGCGCTCGACGGCGGCGCCCAGGTGCGGCCCGATCGGCTGTTCCAGGGGGTGGGTGATCTTTTCGAAGCGCAGCAGCGGTTCGCTGCCGGTGCGCCGGCGCAGCCAGATCGAGCCGAAGCCGACCGCCTCGGTGCCGCGGGAGGCGAAGTCGCGCAGGTAGGCCTCGTAGGCGGCGGTGTACAGCTCCCGGTCCCGGTTTTCGGCGGCGTCCCGCAGCCACATTTCCGCGTACTCGGCGGGGCTGAGCTGTTCGCGCTGGACCACCCAGGCGTCCAGCTCCGCCGGCACCCAGGAGCGGATCCGCCGTTCCCAGCCGGTGGCGGTGCCCGCGTCGGTTGCCGGGAGGGAGTCCGGAGCGGCAGGCGGAGCCTGGATTTCCCAGTTGCCCAGCATCTGGGCGGTGCCGCCGGGGGCCAGCACGTCGCCGAGGCCGCGGATCAGGGAGGAGACAATGTCATCTCCCGGCAGCCCGCCGTCGCGGTAGGTGAAGCGGTCCGACTCGTCCGCACCGGTGCGCGGGGTGATGACGAACGGCGGGTTGGAGACCACCAAATCGAACCGTTCCCCGGCCACCGGTTCCAGCAGGGACCCCAGCCGCAGCGACACCCGGTCCTCGAGCCGCAGCGGGTCCAGGCCCAGGGCCGGGGCGTTCAGCAGCAGGTTGAAGCGGGTGAAGCCGAGGGCGCGGTCGGAGATGTCGGTGGCGGTCACGTGGCGGGCGTGGCCCAGGAGGTGGAAGGCCTGGATGCCGCAGCCGGTGCCCAGGTCGAGCGCCCGGTCCACCGGACGGCGCACCGTCAGCTGCGCCAGGCTCAGCGAAGCCTGCCCGATGCCCAGGACGTGGTCGCGGCGCAGCACGCCGGGCCGCTGATGGGCTCCGAGGTCGCTGGCCACCCAGAGCGAGGCGGCCGGGGTGTCCCCTTCTCCGCCGATGCCGTACGGCCGCAGGTCGACGGCGGCACGCAGCGCCTCTTCCCCGCCGGCGGTGCCTGAGTCACGGCGGGCGGGCGCGTCGGAGTCGCTGGTCGCGGGCTCCACGAGCCCCAGGCGAAGGAGCCCGGCAACCCCGGTGCCGGGAAACGCACGGTCCAGATCAGCTGCAGGCAGCTCCGCTCCGATCAGCCACAGCGCGACGGCGGCGGCCACCGGGCGGGGCTGCGCGGCCGCCGCTTCCCGGCGGCAGGCGAGGATGGCAGGCACCAGCTGTTCCCGCGCCAGCGCATCGGCCGCCTCCTCGCCGAGGAAGGCGGCCACGCCGTCGACGGTGTAGTCCATTGCTGTGAGGTCGGCCGCCAGGCGGGCCAGCAGATCAGGGTCGTCACTGTGCGGGGCATCCGGAATCCGGGCAAAGCTGTTCACCGCTTCAGTCTATGGGCGGATGCATCGCCCCTCGGGCCGTGGAGGTTCAGGCCGCGCAGCCCTCCGGGCAACGGAGCGTGGCGGGATCCGATGCGCAGTCGGCGCAGTAGAGGGTGAGCTTGCGGCAGGCCGGGTTCGAGCAGTTCTCGAATTTGCTGGTGGGCGCCTCGCAGCGGGCGCAGCGGCCGATCACCTCGGCCTCGTCGCTGAACTCGGTGTGCATGCGCCGGTCGAACACGTACAGCGAGCCCTCCCAGAGGCCCTTGTCGCCGTAGGCCTCGCCGTAGCGGACGATGCCGCCGTCGAGCTGGTAGACCTCCTGGAAGCCCCGGTTGACCATCAGCGAGGAGAGCACCTCGCAGCGGACCCCGCCGGTGCAGTACGTCACCACCGGCTTGTCCTTCAGCTCGTCGTACTTGCCCGAGTCCAGCTCGCGGATGAAGTCCCGGGTGGTCTCGACGTCGGGCACCACGGCGTTCTTGAACCGGCCGATCTGCGCTTCGAAGGCGTTGCGGCCGTCGAAGAAGACCACCTCCTCCCCTGCGGCGCGGCGGGCGTCCACCAGCTCGTGCAGCTCCTCCGGCCGCAGGTGCACGCCGCCGCCGACGACGCCGTGCTCATCGACCTTCAGCTCGCCGGGGGCGCCGAAGCTCACAATCTCCTTGCGCACCTTCACGGAAAGCCGCGGGAAGTCCTCAGCGGAGCCCTCGGAGTACTTCACCTCCAGTCCGCGGAATCCCGGGTACTGCCGGGTGGCCTTCACATAGGCCTTCACGGCATCCAGCGGGCCGCCGACCGTGCCGTTAATGCCGTCGGGGGAGATCAGGATGCGCCCGCGCAGTCCGAGCGAGTCACACAGCGTGTGCTGCCACAGGCGGACCGCCTCCGGGTCCGGCAGCGGGGTGAAGAGGTAGTACAGAGCGATTCGGTTCATGGCCACCCCTCAAGGGTAGTCGGGCGCCGGGGACGGGCCGGCGGCGTCGGGCCGTACACGGGGCCGGCGCAGGGCCGGCTGCGGGTTTACCGCCGCTGCATACCGTTCCCCCGCCCCGGCCGCTATCGTGCATGCATGATGGGCGAGCTGAGCGAGGAACTGCTGGAGACCTGGGTCTCCGGATGGGCGCAGGCCCGGGGCTACCGGATGCGGCACGAGGGCCGCTTTCCGGCCGCGCTGCTGCATGACAAAACCAATGACTGGGAGTACTTCGCCCTGGAACCCTCCCACGACGAGTTCGCGGCGCTGGCCTCCTCGGCCCGGCACAGCCCGCAGCGGCTGTTCACGATCGTGACCCGGCGGCTGGACGAAATCCACGGCGCAGCGTCCGTGTACGGGCTCCAGGTCCGCTCGGCGGACGAGGTGTTCATGGTCCTGGCCATGGAGGGCCAGGACATCGAGGACCCGCTGCCCCCGGGAGATGGATATGTGACGGACACCCTGCGCTCCGGAACGGTGGGCGACGTGTCGGTGACCCTGGACGGGGCTCCGGTCGCCAGCGGCCGCGTCGCCGTGGTCAACGGCATTGCCGTGTATGACCGGATTCTCACCGACCCCGAATACCGCCGGCTGGGGCTCGGCAGCTATGTCATGCGGGCGCTGACCGCGGTGGCCCTGGAGCACGACGCCGAGACCGGACTGCTCATCTCCACCGCCGAGGGCCTGGAGCTGTACCGGTATCTGGGCTGGGAGCCGCTGGCCGGCGTCGTCATGCTGGAGCCGCGGCTCTGACCCTGTCCGGCGGTCAGCTCGGCCCGCGGCGAAACCGCTGCGGCCTGTCGGATCCCGGTGGGAGAATGGCCGCGTGGCCCTACACGACTCCCTGATTCCGCTGCTGGGCGGCGGAGCCGACCCTGAGCAGCTGGTGCATGTGCACGAGATCCCGGCCCGCGAGGCCCGGACCGTCCCGTGGCCGCAGTGGGTGCACCCCGACGTCGTGGCCGGGTACCGGCGCCTGGGCGTGCAGCTGCCCTGGCGGCACCAGGTCGAGGCCGCGGACACGGCACATGCCGGCAACGACGTCATCGTGGCCACCGGCACCGCCTCCGGCAAGTCGCTGGCATATCAGCTGCCCGTACTGGATGCGATCCATCGCGGCGGGCTGGATGAGCGCGCCACGCTGGAGCCCTCGGGCGCCGTCGCCCTGTACCTGGCGCCCACCAAGGCGCTCGCCGCGGACCAGCTCTCGGCGGTCAAGGCGCTTGGGCTGCCCACGGTGCGGGCGGAAACCTACGACGGCGACACGGATCCCGGCGCCCGCCGCTGGATCCGCGACCACGCCAACCTGGTGCTCGCCAACCCGGACATGCTGCACTTCGGGGTGCTGCCCAACCACTCCTGGTGGGCGCGGTTTTTCCGCCGGCTGAAGTACGTGGTGATTGACGAGGCGCACAGCTACCGGGGCGTGTTCGGGTCCAACGTGGCGAACCTGATGCGCCGGCTGCGGCGCATCTGCCGCTGGTACGGGGCCGACCCGGTGTTCATCGGCGCCTCCGCGACCTCCTCCGATCCCGGGGAGTCCTTCGGCCGGCTGATCGGCGGCCCGGTGCAGGCCGTCACCGACGACGCGTCCCCGCACGGCGCCGTGACGGTGGCGTTCTGGGAGCCGCAGCTGACCGAGCTGAAGGGCGAGAACGGGGCCCGCGAGCGCCGGACCGTGATCGCCGAGACCTCCGACCTGCTGGCCAACCTGGTCTCCGCGCAGGTGCGCACCATCGCGTTCATCAAGTCCCGGCGCGGCGCGGAGAGCATTGCGTCGATTACCCGCCGGTTGGTGGAGGAGGTGCATCCGTCGCTGCCGGACCGGGTGGCGGCCTACCGTTCCGGCTACCTGCCGGAGGAGCGGCGTGCGCTGGAGCGTCGGCTGCGCAACGGAGAGCTGCTGGGCATTTCGAGCACCTCCGCCCTGGAGCTAGGCATCGACATTTCCGGTCTGGACGCGGTGCTGGTGGCCGGCTGGCCCGGTACGCGGGCCTCGCTGTTCCAGCAGATCGGCCGAGCCGGGCGGGCCGGGCAGGACGCGCTGGCGGCGTTCGTTGCCTCCGACGATCCGCTCGACACTTATCTGGTGCATCATCCGGAGGCGGTGTTCGACCGTTCCGTGGAGGCCACCGTCTTCGACCCCGCCAACCCCTACGTGCTGGGCCCGCATCTGTGCGCGGCCGCAGCGGAGCTGCCGCTGCGGCCCGAGGAGCGGGCGGACTTCGGGCCCACCGCTGCCGGCCTGCTGGAGCAGCTGGTGGCCCAGGGCTACCTGCGGCGGCGTCCGGCGGGCTGGTTCTGGACGCATGCCGAGTCCGCGGCGTCGCTGGTGAACCTGCGCGCCACCGGCGGTGGGCCGATCAGCATCGTCGAGTCCGAGACCGGCACCCTGCTTGGGACGATGGATTCACCTCAGGCCCACTACCAGGCGCACTCCGGCGCCGTGTACGTCCACCAGGGGCAGACGTTCCTGGTGGATGAGCTGAACGAGGCCGACCACTGCGCCATGGTCAGCCGCGCCAACCCGGAGTTCTACACCCAGGCCCGCGACGTGACGCAGATCGAGGTGCTGGAGACCGAGCGGAGCGAGCAGTGGGGCCCGCTGCAGGCCTGCTTCGGCACGGTCAAGGTGACGACCCAGGTGGTGTCCTTCCAGCGCAAGGCCCTGGTCTCGAACGAGATCCTCGGCGAGGAACCGCTGGAGCTGGAGGCCCGGGAGCTGTTCACCAAGGCGGTCTGGTTTGTCCTGCCCGACGATGAGCTCACTGCCGCCGGGCTGGCCGCCGCGGACTTCCCCGGCGCCCTGCATGCAGCCGAGCACGCCTCGATCGGCATGCTGCCGCTGGTTGCGACATCGGACCGATGGGACATCGGCGGGGTGTCCACCGCCCTGCACGCCGACACCGGCATGCCGACCATCTTCGTCTATGACGGCCACCCCGGTGGTGCAGGCTTCGCGGAGCGGGCCTATGAAGCTGCGCAGATCTGGCTCTCGGCCACCCGTGACGCCATCCGCGCCTGCGAGTGCGAGGCCGGCTGCCCCTCCTGTGTCCAGTCCCCCAAGTGCGGAAACAAGAACAACCCGCTGGACAAGAACGGTGCGGTCACCCTGCTCGGGGTGCTGCTGGAGCACGCACCCGCAGCGGCTGCCGAAACGGAGCGGGAGCAGGTGCCTGCGGCAGGCCGCTGACGCGTCCGCGCGTCAGCCCCGGGCCGCCTTTCTTCCACAGATCCCGCACCGGGTGGCCCGGCATGGGCCGTTCCGGTCACGGACATTCCGGCCAGCGCCGGGACCGGCACCCGCACGGTGACGGTCGCGGTGCCCGCCGCTTCGTCGAGCAGGCACTCCCCCAGCCGGGCACCGTTACGCCCCGCTGTCTCTTCCGCAAGGGTGCAGGGAGCTGCCGGCCGGAGCCCGCGCACGGAGTCGGCGGCGGCCAGGGCGGAGAGGTCCGCCGCCGTCGACGCCCGGGCGGAAGCCACCAGCGCCTGTGCCATGAGCAGGATTCCGGCCAGCAGCAGGACCACGGCCAGGGCAACGCCGAGCAGCAGCGCCGTGCCCGCGCCCCGTTCCCCGTCGGCGGGCCGGCCGACGCCGGCGGCTGCCATCAGGGGCCGCCTTCCGCCGGCGCTGCGGCCGAGGCCCGGAGCGTGACGGGAAGCCACCGCAGCAGGGGTGCGTCCAGTCCTGCGGATACTTCCACCTGCACCCAGCCGCCGGCTTCCTGCAATTCCACGGCAGCCTCATCCCCGGCAATTCGACGGGCCGCCCCCACCGCCTGCTCGTCTTGTCCCCGCATCACCTCCCTTGCGGCTGTCCGTGCCGCTTCCTGCACCCTGAGCTGGGTGACCCCTGCAGCAGCCCCGGTGAGCAGGGCAGCCAGGAGCAGAGTCAGGGCGGGCAGCCCCACCGCCATTTCGGCCGTGACGGCGCCCAGCTCCCGCCGCAGCCGGTGTCCGGTTCCGCATGCGCTTCCGGTTCCGGACATCCCGCCTGAACCGCTGTTCCCTGGCTGCTGCCCTACACCGGAACCAGCACCAGCACCGGCACCGGCACCGGCACCGGCACCCGATAATCCCCGCATCCTTCCTCCCTCCTTCCGCGCCTCCTTCCGCGCATGCATGCCTCCTTTCCCAGATGAGGCGTAGGGCAGTCCGCTGAACTGCCCCACGCCTCCGGGAGGGCAAGCACAGCTCGTTTCAGCCGAGGCTGAGTGCCGACTGGATCAGCGACATCAGCATCCCCCGCACCTCGCCGCTGCCGAGGACGGCGGCCAGAAGCGCAGCGAAAGCAACTGCCGCCAGGGTGGCGATGGCGTACTCGGCGGTGGCCATGCCCGCTTCCGGGTCATCCGGCAGCCGGCGGGCGGCCGCGCGGCGGACCTTCCAGTCGGCCAGGTCCACGACGTCAGAGCCTTCCACCCGGCTGCGCAGGGCGGCTTCCGCTGCCGGGCTGCGTTCCCCGAGAGCCGGTTCCGCCCCGCAGCCGGTGAGGTTTCCCGGCCGCTGGTTTTCAAGGCGGCGGGCGTTCTGGATCTGCTTCATCATTCGTCCTTCCCGGAGGTACCGGCGGCCGGCTGACCGCCCGTGAACGCCATACTTCGGGAGCACGGGGCCCGATAGGACGGGCCCAGGGGCGGCTCTGGACCGGGACGGACGCTCCGCCGGGGTGTGGAGGAACTGCCGCAGGTGTTTGGTCAGCCGGGGCGGCACCGGTCAGCCCAGGACCGGCGCCGGTCAGCCCAGGTCCGGCAGCAGGGACATGAGCAGCGGAAGGACGGTCAGGGCGGCGAATGCCGGCAATGCGCATAGCCCCAAGGGCAGCACCAGGCGAACCCCGAGCACCGCGGCCCGCCGTTCCAGCGCACGCATCCGGCGCCGACGGAGCTGGGCCGCCTGGGCCTGCAGCACCCGCGCGGCAGGCGCCCCGCTGCCCGCCGCGTACGTCAGCGCGTACCGCAGGTCGGCCAGGACCTGGCCGCTACCGCCCGCCACGCCCCGCGCCGTGTCCGCTGCAGGCCGGCCGGCAGCCAGCGCCCAGGCCTCCTCCCAGGGAAGCCCAAGGCCCAGACCTGCAGCGAGGCGTTGCAGCCCGTCCGCCGCCCGCTGCTCGCACAGGCCTCCGACCACCTCCAACGCGGAGCCGAGCGGCCGCCCCGCCGCCAGCATCACCGCCACGAGGTCCAGTATCAGCGCCGGGTCGCTGATACCCGGCGGCGGATCAGGTTCGGCGGGTGGCTCAGCCTTCCGAGCCGCGGCCGGAGGGAGAAGCAGTACAACGGAGCCGGCGGCGAGCATCAGCGCCACCAGCACTCCGATCATTTCGGTGCCGTTCCGGCTGCGGAGGCAACGAGCCGCCTGGACCAGACGCGCCCCGCCACCGTCAGCGCCGCCGCGGCCGCCAGCACCGCCCAGCCAAATCCCGAGGCCAGCAGTGTTCCCAGCGGATCCGCGCCCAGCGCGTATCCCAGGCCCAGCCCGCCCACGGGCAGCCAGGCCAGGAGCCGGACGGTGGCCTGCGGGCCGGCAAGCACACCGTCACGGGCAGCCTGAGCGTCCAGATCCGCCTCCAGCGCCTCCGCATACCGGTGCAGCAGCTCCGAGAGCGGCGCTCCGCTGGCCTCGGCAACGTGCACGCAGGCGGCAAGGTCCCGCCAGAACCGGGCCTCGGTCGACACCTCCCCTGAGCGGCGGCCCGGCCCGAGGATGAGCGCGCCCGGCCGCCGCCGGCCGGTTGTGGACGCCGCGTCCTGCAGCACCGGAACCACGCTCAGGCCCAGCCGGGCGGCACGCGACGCGGCAGCCAGGACGTCGGCCCGAGCCTGCGGGACGTCCCCCGCCTCCGCTTCAGCCCGGCAGAGGGAGGCCGCGTCCCCCCACAGCGATCCCGGAGAGCGGCCCGCGGCCAACAGCCCGGCCAGCTGGTGCACCAGCAACGGCAGGGAGTCATCCTGCGCCCGCGGGCCCTGCCAGCCGTCTTTCCGGAGCGGCCGGCGTCCCGGAGCCGGGTGCCCGGATCCGTCCGGACCATGCACCTGGCCGCCCGGGACAGACTGCTCCAGGGCAGACAGCCGCTCGGCGTGCCGGCGCAGCCGCCTGAGCATCCGGGGCACCGTTGCCCCTGATGTTGCCCCCGCACCCGGTCCCGCTCCCCCACGTGGGCGGCCCCGGTGTCCGGGCGGTGTTCCCTGCACCAGGGCGAGGGCTGCGAGCAGCAGCAGCGTCACGGCGGCCCCGGTCACGGTCCGCCCGCGGACAGCAGAGCGTCCAGCTCGGACTTCGCCGGCCCCGGAACCATGGCGCCGTTGCTGCGGATCAGGGCAGGCGTCACCGACAACCCTTCCGGGCCGCTCCTCAGCAGCGCCACCTCGTCCACCTGCCGTCCCTGGCGGGTCCGGGTGAGGTGGATGAGCACGTCGAGGGCGCTGCCGGCCTGCAGTTCCAGGGCCCGCCGGCTCATGCCCGCGAGCGCACCGAGCGCGGCCAGCCTGGCCGGGACGGCCTCGGCGGAGTTGGCGTGCAGCGTTCCGCCGGCGCCGTCGTGCCCGGTGTTCATGGCAGCCAGCAGCTCGCGCACCTCGCCGCCCCGGCACTCTCCCACCACGAGCCGGTCGGGGCGCATCCGCAGGGCCTGGCGCACCAGATCCGCCAGGTCGATGCCGCCGCTGCCCTCGATGTTGCCGCGTCGGCTCTGCAGGCCCAGCACGTGAGGATGGTCCGGCTTCAGCTCGGAGGCGTCCTCCACCACCACTATCCGTTCCCGGGGGCCGCACAAGGACAGCATGGCAGCCAGCAGCGTGGTTTTCCCCGTGCCGGTGGCGCCGCTGATCAGGAAGTTGAGCCGCCGTATGATCACTGCGTGCAGCACCGAGGCAACGGCGTCGTCGGCCATGCCGCCGGCGACCAGCTCCGGCAACAGTAGGACCCGGCTCCGCCGGATCCGGATCGACAGCACCGTTCCGGCAGTGGAGACCGGAGGCAGGACGGCATGAATCCGGTACGGTCCCAGCTGCACGTCGGCGCAGGGGCTGGAATCGTCAAGACGCCGGCCGCCCGCGGCGACCAGCCGGACAGCCAGGGCCCGCACGTCCGTCTCGGTGCCCAGCCGCAGTCCGGACAGGGCCAGCCCGTCGCGGCCTTCGGTCCAGACCTGATCAGGCGCGTTGACGAGGATATCGGTCACCGCTGGGTCCTCCGCCAGCGGCTGAAGCGGCCCCAGGCCCTGCAGTTCGGCACGCACCCGGTCCACGGCGGCCAGGGCTCCCTGGGTGCCGAGCACCCGCCCGCTCTGCTGGACCGCCTCCGCCAGGCCCACCCGGGTCACCGGCGCCGGATCGGCCACCACCCTGCGGCGGATCAACGCCACGACGTCGTCCATGCCGGGCTCCGCGGGCGGAACGGCGTGCGACGTCGCATGGTCGGGCTGGAACGGCAGGGGCCGGACCGGCTCTCCGGCGGCGTGGCGGCCGGACCTGGAACTCATGGGGCACCTGCCGCCCGGGCCAGCCCCGCTGCGAGCACACCCTGAAGCCGGCGCCTGACGAAACGTCGCCGCCCCGCAGCCAGCACTCCGAGCCGGTCCGACTCCCGGTCCAGCCGCGGGTAGCGGGGCAGGTACCCGGCGAGCGGCAGACCCACGACCTCCGCCGCCCGCTGCTCGTCCAGCCCGTCGGCCAGCGGCCCGCGCACCACGACCTGTGCACCGGAGAGCCGGACCGCGGACTGCGCGGCGGCAAGCAGCGCCCGACGTGTTCCGGGAACCACCAGCAGGACGGCGTCGCAGCGGACGGAAGCGCTTCCGCCGCCCCTGCCAAGGTCCATTACCACCGTGCCGGCCTTGCCGCGTCCGGCCTCGAGCACCGCATCCAGCAGCTGCATATCCGGCGGTCCCTCGCTGCCGCTGAGGACACTGATGCCGGCCGCCGTCGGCAGGGCCGGGAACAGCTGCTCCGGGTGGATGGAGCCGCGGACCTCCCGCAGTCCGGACCAGCGCAGTCCGGGCACATCGGCGATGTCCAGGCAGAGGTCGAGCCCGTGGCTGCCCGGGTCGGCGTCCAGCAGCATTACCGGTCCGGTACGCAACGCTTCCTGCGCCAGCCAGCAGGCGGTGGTGCTGGTCCCGGCGCCGCCGCAGCCTCCGGCGACCCCGAGCACCACCGCCGGGGAAGCCGCTGGAGCCGGGCGCAGGTGGTCGACAAGCCATGCCGCCGCATCGGGCAGGACGGCGACCCGGTGCGCGCCCAGCTCCGCGGCAAGCTCCCAGACGTGGGCCTGCCCGGGGCCGGCCAGCAAAATGATCCGCCGGCCGCCGCGCCGCAGAGCCGCCGGCACTCCGGTCCGGCGGGCGGTGTCCACGTCGATCAGCAGGGTTGTGGCAGCAGCCGCGGCGGCTTCTCCGATACCGGCGCAGACGATCAGTTCACGGTCTGCGGCGGCAGCTATACGGGCGATTTCCTCGTGCAGGCTCTGGGATCCGGTGAGCAGCAGCAGCGCCTCAGGCACCCCTGCCTTCCCTGACCCGGCTGCTGCCCCTGCCCGGGCAGTGTCCGTCCCCGCCGGGGCTCCCGGCCAGGAGTTCATCCGGCGCTCCGGCACCTGCACTCCGTCCGGTGCCGCCCGGGCGCGTCGACGACGCCGCTCCCCGGGCGCTCCGGCCGCGGCCGGACCCGCCGGCACCCACCCCGTGTCTGCTTCCGGCAGCACCGCCGCCATCCTGCCCTCCCCAACCTTGTCCCGCACCTGTCCTGCGCCGACGCCGGCCGTCTCGGCATCTACGTCCCTGCCGGAGAGGCCGGGCCGGGCAGTCTGCCCTGCCTGCACCTTCAGCCTGGGGCGTGGGAACGGCGCGGGGATCGGGAACGAAGCCGGCTGGGGACCGGGCGGAAGGCAGCCGCTGCTGTGGAGGACGGCAGCAGCCCGAAGAGTCCTTCCCTGCCGTGGCACGGCAGGCAGGGACAATGGAGGCATGTACGTTCTCCTCGCCCCCGGCACCGTGGACCGCCGTGCCGCCCGGGCGGCCGGCCATCCGGCGTCGGCGCCTCCTGGGCCCGCAGCGCAGCCGGTCGTGCTTCAGCCGGCGGACGAGCACGGTCAGCCCATCGGCGAGGCCCGTACCGTGGCACCCGAGCAGCTGGCGGCCGCCGTCGCGCACTTCGAAGCCGCCGGCGCCCGCTGGGTCTGGGAAGGCAGCCGGGCGGCCTACGCGCCGCTGCTCGCCGCCGGGCTGCGGGTGGAACGCTGCCATGACCTGGCCCTGGTGCGTGGCATCCTGCGTTTCTCACCGGCCGCCGCGGCCACCCCCTATGTGGAGAAGCTGCGGGCTGAGGCGCCGGACGAGGATCAGCCGGAGCTGTTGCCGCGCTCCGTGCCGCCGGCCCGGGTCAGCCCGGACCAGGGTTCGCTGTTCGATGACGCGGGGCTGCTTGGCGCCGACGCCCCGGCTCCCGGCCCGGACACGGAGGCAATGGCGTCCGAGCTGACCGAGCAGCTTGCCGCCATCGCCGGTTCCCCCTCCCGGCAACGGCTCGCCCTGCTGTGCGCCGCGGAGTCGGCCGGCGGGCTGGTCGCTGCCGAGATGGAGCACGCCGGAATTCCGTGGCGGCGGAGCCTGCACGAGGCCATGCTCGAGGAACAGCTCGGCCCGCGCCCGCCCGAGGGCCTGCGCCCCCGCGAGCTGGAATCCCTGGTGGAGCAGCTGCGCGCGGCGCTGGGCAGCCCACGGCTGAATCCGGATTCCCCTCAGGAGCTGATTCGTGCCCTGCACCGGGCCGGAATCGAGGTGCGCAGCACCCGCTCCTGGGAACTGCAGCAGCACAACCACCTCGCCATCGAACCGCTGCTGCGCTACAAGAAGCTCGCCCGGCTGCTCGCCGCCAACGGCTGGCACTGGCTGGATGCGTGGGTGCACGAGGACCGGTTCCGCACCGAGTACGTGGTGGGCGGCGTCGTCTCCGGTCGCTGGGCCTCCCGTGGTGGCGGTGCGCTGCAGATTCCCAAGGAGGTGCGTGACGCCGTCCGCCCCGACCCCGGCCACCGGCTGGTAGTGGCCGACGCCGCCCAGCTGGAGCCGCGGGTGCTCGCGGCATTGGGGCAGGACGACGACCTGGCAGCCGCCGCACGCGGGCAGGACCTGTATCAGGGCATCGCGGACCAGGGCTTCGGCGGTGACCGGGGCAAGGCAAAGATGGCGATGCTGGGGGCCATGTACGGCGCCACCAGCGGAGAGGCCGGGCGCCTCATGCCGGTGCTGACCCGCGCCTATCCCCGGGCGATCGGCGTCGTGGAACAGGCAGCACGCACCGGCGAGGCCGGCGGCACCGTGGCCAGCCATCTCGGCCGCGGCTGCCCGCCGGCATCCGAACGCTGGGTGGCGGCTCAGCGGACGGCAAGCGCCGAGGAACAGAGGCGGGCGGACTCCCTCGCCCGGTCCCGGGGACGGTTCACCCGCAACTTCGTGGTCCAGGCCAGTGCCGCGGAGTGGGCGCTGTGCTGGCTGGCCGGCATCCGGCGCCGCCTTCGCGCGGCCTCGGCGGACGGGCGGCCGGCCGGGGAGCTGGTGTTCTTCCTGCATGACGAGGTCATGCTGCACGTTCCGGCGGACCGCGCCGAGGAGGCGGCAGCTGCGGTGCAGGCAGCCGCAGCTGAGGCGACGTCGCTGCTGTTCGGCCGGATCCCGCTGGAATTTCCGGTGCAGACCGTCATCGTCGATTCCTACGCGGACGCCAAGTAGGTCTCCGCGGCGCAGCCTCTTGCCGGAGCGGGAAACCACCGCCGGATCATCAGGCAGTAGCCGCCGAGGAACACCAAGCTGAACAGGAGGCCGGCCGGAGCCAGATCCGTTGCGTTCGGATCGAGGAGGCCGGCCGCGCCCAGGCCCAGCACCCCGACGTTGTTGACTACATGCAGGGCGACGGCGGCTTCCAGTCCCCCGGTCCGCCAAGTAGCCCAGCCTGCCGCCACGGCGAACGCGGCCACATCGATCTGGCCGACGAGGCCGTAGTCGTGTCCGATGACGAACAGCGGAACCGGCAGCAGGATGGCGAACGCCGGATGCCGCAGCCAGGATCCGATGACCTGCATCAGCAGGCCCCGGAACGCATACTCCTCCGCCGCGGCCTGAAACGGCACCAGCGCCAGGACCACGAACAGCAAGGACCAGGAGGCGTTCGTTTCCGGATCGGCCGGCTGAGCAATCCCGGGAACCAGCAGGCCCGCGCCGTAGATGGGAACGAACAACGCTGCCGCCAGGGCCGAGAACCGCCCGAGCAGGCTCCACCGCAGCCGCCCGGTCACCGATGACAGCCGGCCCGGCGGACGCCCGCCGCCCCAGCGGACACCCAGCACCACTGCAGGCCACATCAAAATGACAGTGCCAAGCAGGAATGCCAGCTGGCCCGGGTGGGCGAGGTCCATCTCGGCGGCCATCGCCTGATCCAACGCGGCGCCCACCGCCGGCACCAGTACGCCCAGGACCATCAGCGCCACCATCACGGCCAAGCCCAGGCCCAGATACACCAGGAGCGCGGTCAACACGGTGGTGAGCGGCCGCCACCACCGGTGGTTCGGTTCAGCCCGGGCCAGGCGGTGGAACGGAAGCGGGGGGAGCTGCGATGAATACATGGTGTCCAGCGTGCCCGTGCACCGCGCACCACCGCTTCGGCCAGGCGGATGCAGCCGGCCTGCCGAAAGGCTGGATCTGTTTCATGCTTTTGGCTGATTGCCGACCGCACCCGGCTCTGGCTAGCGTTGATGCAATGCCACACGATCCGTTGCGCCGCGGGACCCTCCAGGTGGTGGGTTTGACCGCCGCCGCTGCCATGACCGGCCTGTTGGCATTCTTGGTGGTGCGCGGCATGGAGATCTCGCTGGAGGATCCGGATCCCCTGCCGTTCCTGGGCCTTATGCTCATTGATTTGCTGCTCGGGACGGCCGCCCTCGTGCTCCTCCCGTTCGCACTGACGCGGGCGCCTTTCGGGGCCGGAGTGGCGGTCGTCGCCATGGCGTCGCTGTCGGTCCTGGCGTTCCCCGCCGGCTGCCTCGCCCTCATCGAAATCGCCGCGCTGCGCCGGCCGCGGGAACTGGCGACGGCGGTCGCCGTCTTCACAGCGGCCATCGCCGTCGACCTGCTGCTTTTCCCCGACCCGGAGGTCTCACCATGGGCCGCCGGGGCCCTGGGGCTCGCCATGCTCCTGGTCCTGGTCCTGATCGGGCTCAACCGCGGCGCCCGGCGGGCGCTGGTGCTGTCGCTGCGGCACGAGGCCGAAAGCGCCCGTCGGGAGCACGGAATCCGAGAGGAAAAGGCCCGGCTGGCCGAACGGACCCGGATCGCCCGGGAAATGCATGACACCCTGGCCCACCGTCTGAGCCTGGTCTCCATGCACGCCGGTGCCCTGGAATACCGCACCGATCTGGACCCGGAAATCATCCGTTCCACGGCCGGAACACTTCGCGAGACCGCGCACAAGGCCTCCGAGGAGCTGCGTGCCGTGCTGAATGTGCTCCGGGAGGAGGCCGCGGAAGCGGTTCCCCAACCCGATGTGCAGTCCATTCCCGCCCTGGTGGATGCGGCACGCTCCGCCGGCGCACAGGTGGACCTGAGCATTGACCCTGCTCTCCGGGACCCGGAAGCGCACGGCCTCGCCGACGCCACCTCCCGCCATCTCTACCGCGCGGTGCAGGAGTGCCTCACGAATGCCCGCAAGCACGCCCCCGGCTCTCCCGTCAGCGTGGTGCTGGCCGGGCGGCCCGGCCGCGGAATCTCGGTAACGGTGAGCAACCCGCTCACCTCGCCTCCGGCCCACGCTTCCGGAGGCATGGGGCTGATCGGCCTGGCCGAGCGGGCACGACTGTCCGGCGGGTCCCTGGAGTCGGGGCCGGAGAACGGAAGCTACACGACAACGGTGCGGGTGCCGTGGTGAGCGGGCCGGTGCTGCGCGTCCTGGTCGTCGACGACGAGCCGCTGGTCCGCGCCGGGCTGCAGCTCATCCTCGGCGGGGCGCCGGACCTGACGGTCATCGGAGAGGCGGCAAACGGCGAAGCGGCGGTCCGGGTGGCCGCTGAACAGAAGCCCGACGTTGTCCTCATGGATATCCGCATGCCCGTCCTGGACGGTGTGGAAGCCACGTCGCGCATCAGGTCCGCCGCGGAGGCCCCGCGCGTCGTCGTCCTGACAGCCTTCGACACGGATGACTTCATCCTGGGCGCCCTTCGGGCCGGCGCCAGCGGATTCCTGCTCAAGGACGCCGCCCCGGAGGAAATGGTCTCAGCGGTCCGCGCGGCCGCGCGCGATGACCTGCGCTTCTCACCCGAGGTCCTGCGCCGCATCGTCGCCGTCGCCGCTGCAGGAGCCCTGCCGGCTGCTCCGGCCCGGGAGGATCGGCTGGCAGTGCTGACCGAGCGGGAGCGCGAGGTTGCCTACGCCGTCTCCCGCGGACTCACCAACACTGAAATCAGCAGCGAGCTGTTCCTGAGCATCGCCACTGTCAAAACGCACATCGCCGGCGCCTTTGCGAAGCTGGACGTGACGAACCGGGTGCAGCTGGCGGTCGCTGTCCTGGACGCAGGCGAGGCCGCGGTTCCGGGCCACGCCGGGCGCCCCGACGGCTAGTTCGGCGCCGCGTTCGGGCACGGTGGCCTGTGCGGCCGTAGGCCCGGCGCCACGGACACCCCGCTACAGCGGCGGCTCGATCTCCAGCGAGCTGTCCCAGGGCAGGGTCCAGCCCAGCCGGTCCAGCAGCGCGTCAAGGATCATCCCGGTGAACCCCCACACCAGCACCCCGTTCACGGTGAACGCCGGGGTGCGGTGGACCATCCGCCCGCGCCGGACGACGGCGGTGCGCCGGTTCGCGGGATCCAGCAGGTCCGCCACCGGGACCCGGAACACCTGTGCCGACTCCGCGTAGTCGACCACGTCCACCGCGGTGGGTTTCTCCCACCAGGCCAGCACCGGGGTCACCAGGAAGTTGCTCACCGGAAGGCCCATCTCGGGCAGCAGGCCCAGCACCCGCACACCGGCCGGATCCAGGCCGGTTTCCTCCTCCGCCTCGCGCAGCGCGGCGCCGGCGGACCCGTCGTCGCCCGGATCCACGCCGCCGCCGGGAAAGGCCACCTGCCCGGGATGGGAGTTCAGGGTCGCGGCACGCTCGACCAGCAGGACGTCGAGGTCAGCCGGCGCCGCCGAGCCGGAGAAATCGGCCGGGCGGTCGTCCAGGACGCCGAACAGGATCAGCACCGCCGCACGGCGCGCCCGCTCCGGGTCCACGCTGCGGCGCATCTGCTCCAGCGCCACGTCCAGGTCCGATCCGGAGCCCGGAGTCCAGTCCCGCGCGGCGGCGGCCAGCGCCTCAAGCTGTACGCGGGCGCTCATGCGTCGAGGCTGAAGCCGGCGGCCCGCAGCTGGGCCCGGGTCTCGGCGGCCATCATTCGTTGGTACAGGTCCTCGCGTCCGGGGGCCAGCTCGTACTTGAGCAGTTTCCGGGCCTTGTCGGGATCGGTCTCGCCTTCGCCGTAGGACGGGCACAGCTGCGCGACGGCGCACGCCCCGCATGCGGGTTTTCGGGCGTGGCAGACCCGCCGTCCATGGAAGACGACCCGGTGCGAGAGCATGGTCCAGTCCTTCGGCTCGAACAGCTCGGCGACGTCCTGCTCGATCTGCACCGGGTCCGTGGACTGCGTCCAGCCGAAGCGGCGCGAGAGCCGCCCGAAGTGGGTGTCGACGGTGATGCCGGGCACCCCGAAGGCGTTGCCCAGCACCACGTTCGCCGTCTTGCGGCCCACCCCGGGGAGGGTGACCAGGTCCTCGAGCCGGCCCGGCACCTCGCCGTCGTACTCGTCGACCAGCCGGTTGGCGAGGGCCAGGAGGTTCGTCGCCTTGGCCCGGAAGAACCCGGTGGGGCGGATCAGCTCCTGCAGCTCCACCTCGTCGGCCTCCGCCAGCGCCCGCGGGTCCGGATAGCGGGCGAACAGCGTGGGGGTGACCATGTTCACCCGCACATCGGTGGTCTGTGCGGAGAGCACGGTGGCCACCAGCAGCTCATAGGGGTTCGTGAAATCCAGCTCGGCCACGGCGTACGGGTACAGCTCGGCCAGCAGCCGGTTGATGCGGCGGGCCCGGCGCTTGCGCGCCAGTTCCGTTTCCTGTCCCCAGGCCTTTGCCACGCGGGTCTTCCTTTGTTCGGTCAGCGGCCGGGCCGCCGTTCTGTTCTCCGGCGCCTGGGGCAGCCCTGCCCCGGGGCCTTTAATTGTCGTCGCTGGACACGCGTTCGATGTTGCTCAGGTCCCGCAGGACGCCGATGCGGCCGGTGCGCTTGTCCTGGACCAGGAACTCATGCCCGCGGTCCTCCAGGCCCAGCTCCCAGTCTCCGGGGTAGAACATGAACAGCGGCAGCCCGGTGCGCTCGTCGACGATCTGCCGGGGCGTGCCCACGGCGAACCAGAACGCCTCGACCACAGGTTCGTTCTCGTCGCGGACCGCGCTGATCGATTCCGTGCGCGGATGGGCGGCGGCGTTCTCCACCACCGGGTTGGCGGTCGTGGCGGGCAGGGGTTCCTCGCGGCCGGCCTGGACCGTGGCGGCACCCTCGGTACGGCCGTCGGCGACGTCGCCGCCGCTCACTTCGGGGTGCCCGGCGCCGGCCGGCACTCCGGCTTCAGCCTCGCTGCGGCGGGTGTCCGCCGGTGCCGATCCGGCGCGGTCGGCGTCCGCGGGTGCGGATCCGCCGCGGTCGGACGTGGCCTGTGCCGCCGGTTCCGGTGCGGCTGCGGCGGTGTTCGACGCCGGCGCGGAGGCACCGGCCTGCTGCGGCGACTGGGTGCCGGACGGGTGGATGGCCTGTCCGGCTTCGGCGGCTCCGACGCCGGCCCCGGCCGCCGCGGCGGCACCGGCACCGGCGGCAGCGGCGGCGCCGTCGGCCGAACCGCGGCCCGCGGGCACGCCCTGGAATCCGGCTGCCGGAGCGCCCGTCCGCCCGGACGTCCGGGGGTCCGGGTGCCCGACGCCGGCGGGTGTCCCGGGCTGTCCGGGCTGTCCGGTGGCGGCAGGCGCCTTGGGCTTGCGGGCCAGCGGGGCGGCGTCACGCGCGACCCGATTCGCCGGAACCTCGGCGCGCCCGGCGAAGTCGGCCGAGAAACCCGGGATATGGGGGGCCAGCGTGGTCGCGGCGAAGAACACCAGCGCACCGAGCAGGCAGATGAACAGGGACGCGCTCAGGAAAACCGAGAACTGGACCAGGAAGTAGATCAGGCACAGCACGGCGCTGACCGAGGCAAACTGGTCCAGCGACAGGGAACCCACCCTGAGTTTGGTGCCCGGACTCAGCCGCCGGGCCGCGAAGAGCGCTCCCACGGCCAAGGGCACCAGGACGCCGATGCCCAGGAAGAACACCGATCCCGTGTTCCAGATGTTGGCTCCGAACAGTTCGCCGCGGCGGATCCCGAAGGGCACCAGGGAAGCGACCAGGATCACGAGCAGCGCTCCGAAGACCACCAGCTCCCGCAGGCTGAAGGGGCCGAGCACGGCAGTGCCGCCGGCCGCGCCGTCTTTCTGCTGAGGGGCCGCCGCGCGCGCGGCGGCGTCGTTCCTGCCTTCGTTCCCGACCTGGGGCTGGTTCATGCTGCTCTCCGTTCCGACCCTGCGATGACGCGGTTGAGTCCCTCAACAGCCTAATCAACGCAGGGAACACACACTAGCCGAGGCGGGGCACGGCGCGCGGGCCGGGGCGGGCCGGGCGGCTACCGCTCACCGCACGTTTACCCCCGCTGACGGCCCTGTGTGTGACCGCCACCACAGGTCGGCGATAGTGTGGAAGCCAAGCCGGTGGACGCCCAGGCGTCCGCCGCACGCATTGGACACGTCGAGAAAGGGCCAAAGATGTCTGTGAATCCCCCCGCCGGGCAGGAAGCCTCCACGAAGCGCCACGGTGACGCCCTCGAGAACCTCATGCATGAACGGCGCAGCTTTCCGCCCAGCCAGCAGTTCACCGAGAACGCCGTGGGCAAGGCCTCCCTCTATGAAGAGGCCGCTGCGGAAGGCCCCGAGTTCTGGGCACGGCAGGCCCGGGAGCTGCTGACCTGGGACGAGGATTTCAACCAGACCCTCGACTGGTCCGATGCCCCGTTCGCCAAGTGGTTCGTCGGCGGCAAGGTCAACGCCGCGTACAACGCCCTGGACCGCCATGTCGAAGCCGGCAACGGCGACCGGGTGGCCATTTACTTCGAAGGCGAGCCCGGCGACACCCGTACCTACACCTACGCGCAGCTGACCGAAGCCGTGAAGAGGGCCGCGAACGCCTTCGAGTCCCTGGGCGTGGCCAAGGGCGACCGGGTGGCCGTGTACCTGCCGATGATTCCCGAAGCGGTCATCACCATGCTGGCCTGCGCCCGGATCGGCGCCGTGCACTCGGTGGTCTTCGGCGGGTTCTCCGCGGAAGCGCTGCGCAGCCGCATCGACGACGCTGAGGCCAAGCTGGTGGTCACCGCCGACGGCAGCTACCGCCGCGGCAAGCCCAGCGCACTGAAGCCCGCCGTCGACGCGTCCCTGGCCAAGGACGGCCACAGTGTCGAGCACGTGCTGGTGGTGCGCCGCAACGAACAGCCGGTGGAGTGGACCGAGGGCCGCGACGTGTGGTGGCACGACGTCGTGGAGTCCGCGAGCGCCGAGCACACCGCCGTCGGCCACGACTCCGAGCACCCGCTGTTCATCCTGTACACCTCCGGCACCACCGGCAAACCCAAGGGCATCCTCCACACCACCGGCGGGTACCTGGCGCAGACCGCCTTCACGCACCGGAACACCTTCGACCTGCATCCCGAGACCGACGTCTACTGGTGCACCGCCGACATCGGCTGGGTGACGGGCCACAGCTACGTGGCCTACGCCCCGCTGGTCAACGGCGCCACCCAGCTGATCTACGAGGGCACCCCGGACACCCCGCACCAGGGCCGCTGGTGGGAGCTCGTGGAAAAGTACAAGGTCTCCATCCTGTACACGGCGCCGACGGCGATCCGCACCTGCATGAAGTGGGGCCGGGACATTCCGGGCAGGTTCGACCTGGATTCCCTGCGCGTGCTGGGCACCGTGGGCGAGCCGATCAACCCCGAAGCGTGGATGTGGTACCGGACGGTCATCGGCGCCAACGGCGGCAAGAAGGAGCATCCGGCGCCGATCGTGGACACCTGGTGGCAGACCGAGACCGGGGCGCACATGATCGCTCCGCTGCCCGGCGTCACGGCCACCAAGCCCGGCTCGGCGCAGGTTCCGGTGCCCGGGATCAGCGTGGACGTGGTCGACGAGATGGGCGAATCGGTGCCGGACGGCTCCGGCGGCTTCCTGGTCATCCGGGAGCCGTGGCCGTCCATGCTGCGCGGCATCTGGGGCGACCCGCAGCGCTTCAAGGACACCTACTGGTCCCGCTTTGACGGCATGTACTTCGCCGGCGACGGCGCGAAGAAGGACGAGGACGGCGACATCTGGCTGCTGGGCCGGGTGGACGACGTCATGAACGTCTCCGGGCACCGCCTGTCCACGACCGAGATCGAATCGGCGCTGGTGTCCCATCCGTCGGTGGCGGAGGCCGCCGTCGTCGGCGCCGCCGACGAGACCACCGGTGAGGCCGTGGTGGCGTTCGTGATCCTGCGCGGCAGCGCCAAGGAGGACCCGGACATCGTCACCACGCTGCGCAACCACGTCGGCAGCGAGATCGGCCCGATCGCCAAGCCTCGGAACATCCTGGTGGTCCCGGAGCTGCCCAAGACCCGCTCCGGGAAGATCATGCGCCGACTGCTCAAGGACGTCGCGGAGGGCCGCGAGGCCGGCGACGCGAGCACGCTGGCCGACAACACCGTGATGCAGCAGATCGCGGAGTCGCTGAAGAAGTAGAGCAAACGCACAAAAGGTGCGCGCCCCCGTCTGGGGACGCGCACCTTTTGCCGTGCAGGGTCAGCCGACGACGGCGTCGACCTCCACCTCGATGTTGCCGCGGGTCGCATTGGAGTAGGGGCACACCTCATGCGCGCGGGCGACCAGCTTGTCCGCGGTGCCCTGGTCCACTCCGGACATCTCGGCATGCAGGGCCACGGAGAGCTGGAAGCCCCCGCCGTCCACGGGGTGGATGCTCACCTCCGCGGTGATGGCGCTGTCGGCAATGTCCGCCTTGGCCTCGCGGGCGGCGAGCTTGAGGGCGGAGTGGAAACAGGCCGCATAGCCCAGGGCGAAGAGCTGCTCCGGGTTGGTGGCGCCGCCGGCGCCACCCATCTCCTTGGGCACGGCGAGGTCGACGGCGACCTGGCCGTCGCTGGTGCGGGCCTCGCCGTTGCGTCCGTCGCCGACGGCGGTTGCGACCGCGGTGTACAAAGCGCTCATGGGGTTCCTCCATTGTTCGGGGACAGTGTCAGGTGTAACCATCCTCCGGCCCGGCTATTCCCCGCCGCCCGCAGCCGCACCCCCGCCCGAGCGGTGCCCCGGCGGAAAGAATCGTTGCACGCGTCACACATGCTGGCGCCGCAGCGCCCCGCAGAGCAGAATCAGCTTTCGTGTCCATCTCCCCCGCCCCAGGTTCCTCCCCCGCTCCCGACGCCGCTTCGTCGGCACCTGCCGTCCCGGCGCCGGATGCCCGGACGGCCCGCAAGGTCGCCGCGGCCTCGTTCATCGGCACGGCCCTGGAGTCCTATGACTTCTACGTGTTCGGCACGGCTGCGGCACTGGTGCTCAACCGGATCTTCTTTCCCGACGTCGATCCGCTCACCGGCACCCTGCTGGCCTTCCTGAGCCTGGGCATGGGCTTCGTGGCGCGGCCGGTCGGGGCCGTGCTCTTCGGCCACATCGGTGACCGGATCGGGCGCAAGAAGGCGCTGATCTGGACCATCGTCCTGATGGGCACCGCCACCGGCCTTATCGGCCTGCTGCCGGACTACGGCGTCATCGGCGCCTGGGCTCCCGTGCTGCTGACGGTCCTGCGGCTCCTCCAGGGGCTGGCCGTCGGCGGAGAATGGGGAGGGGCGGTCCTCATCGCCACCGAATATGCGCCGCCGCGGCGCAGGGCCCTCTATGCGGCCATTCCGCAGATCGGCTCCCCCGTGGGCACCATCATGGTCAGCGGCACCTTCCTGGTTCTGGCCCTGGCCTCCCCGGAGGCCGTGGAGGCCGGGCTGTGGCGCATCCCGTTCCTGCTGGCCTTCCCGTTCATGGCCATCGCCATCTACCTGCGGGTCGCCATCGACGAGACACCGGTCTTCAAGCAGGTCGAGAACCGGCACCAGGTGGCCCGCATCCCGCTGCTGGACGTGCTGCGCAGCCAGCCGCTGGCCGTCCTGACCGCCGTCGCCGCGTCCCTGCTGGGCATCGGCTCCTACTTCCTCATGACCACCTACACGCAGTCCTACGGCGTGGAGGTCCTGGGCCTGTCGCAGAACACCGTGCTCAATGCCGCCCTGGTCGGCTCGGTCCTGCAGCTGGCCACCATCCCGGCCTTCGGCTGGCTGGCCACGCGGATCGGTTCAGCCCGCGTCGTGGCCGGAGGGGCCGTGGCCACGGCCCTGATCTCCTTCCCGCTGTACTACCTGATCAGCATCGCCGACCGCCCGCTGTACATCCTGACCATCCTCATCGGCGGCATCGCCCCCACGGCCGCCTGGGCGGCGCTCGGCGGGCTGATGGCCGACCTCTTCCCGGCCCGCACCAGCTTCACCGCCATGTCCCTGGCCTACAGCTTCGCCGGCATCGCCGCCGGCTTCACGCCCTCGGCCACTGCGCTGTTCGCCGACCTGACCGGCAGCGCCTGGTGGCACCCCGGCGTCGTCCTGGCCCTGATGAGCCTCATCACGCTGGCCGGCGCCGCAGGGGCCGCCCGGATGAGCCGCACCCGTTCCGTGACGCAGGAGGCTTCTGCGGCATAGTGGTAAGCATGAACGCTGCTGATTCCGCCCGTACCCTGCTCATCCTGAACGGCCCGAACCTGAACCTGCTCGGCACCCGGGAACCCGCCGTCTACGGCACCGACACCCTGGCGGACCTGGAGGCCACCGCCGAAGACGCGGCACGGGAACTGGGCTGGAACGTGGAGTGCTTCCAGTCCAACCATGAAGGCGCGCTGATCGAGGCCATCCACGCAGCCCGCGGGAAGGCCGCCGGCATCGTCATCAACCCCGCAGCCTACACGCACACCTCGGTGGCCATCCGCGACGCCCTGGCCGGAGTCGGGCTGCCGGTGGTCGAGGTGCACCTGAGCAACATCCACCGGCGCGAGGAATTCCGCCACCACTCCTACGTCTCCCCGGTGGCGGAGGCCGTCATCGCCGGCGCCGGCCGGCACGGCTACCGGATGGCGGTGCAGTTCCTGGCCTCGAAGCTGCAGGAAGCGGCCGCCGGCTAGGCACTCCGCCAGGCCTCCGGCCCAGTCCGGCCTCCGTCGCAGGCAGCCGACGCCCGGTCAGCGGCTGGTGCACTCCCCCGCGGACACGGGCTGGGCGTAGCCCGGCGCGGCCTGCACCAGCGGGGCGAGCTCCGCGGCCGAGAGTGCGTAGCCGATCGGCTGGTCGCCGGTGGTCTTCGCGAAGATGACCCCGACGGCGCGGCCCTCGGTATCCAGCAGCGGTCCGCCGGAATTGCCCTGCTGCACGTTGGCGGCGAGGGTGTAGACCTGCACCGGCTTGGGGTCGGCGCCGTAGATGTCACGGACGATGATGTCGGACAGCGCCTCCACGCCGGCGCCCTGGAGCCGGAACGGGCCGCCGGCCGGATAGCCGGCAAAGGCGGCGGTATCGCCGCGGGCGAGGTCGGTGCCGAGCGGAATGGGATCCGCCGACAATCCGTCCACGGCAAGCACCGCGAGGTCGCGGGCGGCATCGAAGTGGACCACCCGTGCCGGCAGCGCTCCGCCGGAAAGCAGCTGCACCACGGGTTCGTCGACCCCGGCCACCACATGCGCGTTGGTCACCACGCGTTCGTCGGACACCACAAACCCGCTGCCGGTCTGGTTCTGCCCGCATTGGAAGGCCGTGCCGGTGATCTTCAGGACGGAGGCTGAGGAGCTGCGCAGCCCCTCGGTGTCCGGGATGCCGGCCGGAACCTCCACCTGCTGCGGGGCGGCGCTGTCCAGGATGGTGGGCAGCCCGTCCGAGAGGGTGAACGAGCGCAGCTGCGCGGTCCACCGGTCCACCGGCTCGGGCGTGAGGCGGTCAATGGTGCCCAGCACGCGGGATGAGGCGATCTGCTGCGAGACCGCAGGCATGCCCAGGGTGGTCAGGCTGAAGGCCAGGATGGACATCACCAGGGCGGCAACGCCAAGGTTCAGCACCCCGCCGAGCGCACGGTCCAGGCCCCGCAGGGGGCGGAAGCTCAGCCAGCGGCGCAGCCCGGATCCCAGGGCTGCTCCGGCGGCGTGGCCGCCGATGACCAGCACCACGGCCACCGCGAGGACCACGACCATGCGCCAGGTCGGATCCGGCACCCAGGCCGAGACGAACGGCACCGCGAAGAACGCAGCCACTCCGCCGGCGAGGAACCCCAGCAGCCCGCCCAGCGTCACCATCAGGCCCTTGCGCAGCCCGGCCACCAGGTAGGAGAGCAGCAGCAGGAGCAGGATGATGTCAAGGACGGTCAGGTCGAGCACAAACAGCTCCAATGGGGGGTCTGCCGCGGCCGATCGGGTTCCGGCCGATGATCCACGAGTCTATCCCGGCCCTCCCCCGCTTCCGCAGCCGCCGGATCGGCCCGGCAGGGCTTCGCAGGGCCGCGCCACGGGCCCGGCCGGCCGCCGGAGGCTCGTCACTGCGCGGTTTTCTCATCCAATGGCGAACAAAGCCGGTGCAGGTGTGACATCGACCCCAGGTGCGGCAAGATAATAGAAGAGACAACTATTTACAGGAGATTTCATGGATATCGAGGTACTGCGCCGCGCGCCGTTGTTCGCCTCACTGGGAGACGATGTCTTCGCCGCTCTGACCGAGGAGCTGACCGAAGTCGACCTCTCCCGCGGGGCTTCGGTCTTCCGCGAGGGGGACCAGGGCGACCAGCTGTATTTCATCGTGTCCGGAAAGATCAAGCTGGGCCGCACCTCCCCCGACGGCCGGGAGAACCTGCTGGCCATCCTGGGCCCCGGTGAGCTCTTCGGCGAAATGGCCCTGTTCGACCCGAGCCCGCGCAACGCCACGGCGACGGCGGTCTCCGAGACCCGCCTGGCCGGGCTGCGTCACGAGAACCTGCGCCAGCTGCTGCAGTCCCGTCCCGAGGTGTCGGTGCAGCTGCTGCAGGCCCTGGCCCGCCGGCTCCGCCGCACCAACGAGTCCCTCGCGGACCTGGTGTTCTCCGACGTTCCCGGCCGCGTGGCCAAGGCCCTGCTGGACCTGGCTGACCGGTTCGGCCGCCCCGCCACCGACGGCATCCTTGTGGCACACGAACTCACGCAGGAGGAGCTGGCCCAGCTGGTCGGCGCCTCGCGCGAGACCGTGAACAAGGCCCTGGCCGAGTTCGTGCAGCGCGGCTGGCTGCGCCTGGAAGCACGCGCCGTCGTCATCCTTGACGTGCAGCGGCTGCGCCAGCGCTCGCGCTGATTTTTCCGACACCGATGTGAGATCCGGCCTTATGCGCCGGACGCGGTGACGGCGGCGGGCCCGGACTTCGGTCCGGGCCCGCCGCCGTTAACGATCCTGCTGCCGGCGAGGCGGTCCAGGGCTCCGGCAGGCTCAGCGTTCCCGGCGGCCTGCGTCCTCGCTGCGCGGGGTGCGGACCGCCAGCCTCAGCTCGCCGTCCACCTCCACCAGCTCGGGCCGGAACGGCTCCGGGGCCCGGCGCTTGGACAGATAGGCGATGCAGCTGCGCGAGGCGGCAATCTTCTCCAGCATCAGGCCTACGGCGGGCACGGTCAGCTCGCCCAGGGTGAGGCCCTGTGTATCGGGCCGCCCGATCTCATCGCCCAGCGCGGATGTGTCGGCCGCGGCGACCAGGTCGGCGGCCGCCACCCAGCGGCCCCAGACGCCCTTACCCTCCAGCAGCGACGCCTCCTGGCCCATGGGCGCGACCGCGGCGAAGTAGCGGGTCTCGAAGCGGCGCAGGGCGAAGTCCGGGCTCTGCCAGTAGGACAGCGGCCGCAGCAGGTCGGTGCGCAGGCCCAGGCCACGGCGGTTCAGCAGGTCCAGGAAGTTCGCGTCCCGGGAGGCGATGGCCGTGCGGGCGGCCATCCAGTCCGGCCCGCCGTTGCCTTCCAGCAGGGAGGAGCCGTCCCGGCCCGCCAGCAGGATGCCGGTTTCCTCGAACAGCTCGCGGATGGCGGCCACCACGTGGCGGCGTGCGGTGTGGTGGTCCTCCAGCCCCATGGTGCGCGCCCACTGGGCCGGTTCCGGCCCGAACCAGCCCACAGCGTCGTCGTCGCCCGGTTCAACACTTCCGCCGGGGAAGGCGACCCGCCCCAGCGGCGACTCACCGGGCCGGTAAGCCAGATAGGTCAGCGGCCCTTGCGGCGAGTCACGCACCAGGACCACGGACGAGGCCGGCCGCGGCCGGCGCGGCGCGCGGTCCGGGTCCTCGAGCCAGCTCTCGGCAGCTCCGCGCTGATCGGGCGCGACGGGAAAGAGCCGGACGGCTGAATTAGACAAACTCCGCGGTCACTTCCACTTCCACCGGCGCGTCCAGCGGCAGGACCGCGACGCCGACGGCGGAGCGGGCGTGCGCTCCGGCCTCGCCGAACACGCTGCCGAGCAGTTCGGACGCGCCGTTGATGACCGCGGGCTGGCCGGTAAAGGACGGATCGGAGGAGACGAATCCGGTGACCTTCACGATCCGGGTGATCCGGTCCAGGTCGCCGATCCGGTCCTTGATCGCGGCGAGGGCGTTGATCGCGCACAGGGCCGCGAGGTCCTTCGCCTGCTCCGGGGACACCGAAGCGCCCACCTTGCCGGTGGCCGGCAGGGCCCCGCCGACGAAGGGCAGCTGCCCGGAGGTAAACACATGGCTGCCGCTCACGACCGCGGGAACATAGGCGGCCACCGGTGCCGCCACGCCGGGCAGGGTGTGGCCCAGCTCCTGCAGGCGGGCCTCGACCGCGGACACGGCTCCCGTTAGTTCGCTCACGCGGCCTTTTCCCGCTTCATGTAGGCCACCGAGCCGGTGCCGTTGGGTGCCGGAGCGATCTGCACCAGCTCCCACCCCTCGTCACCGTGCATGTTCAGCACCTGGCCCGGAGTGTGAAGGGGCAGCGGAGTGATGAAGTATTCCCATTTGCTCATAGCTGACAGGGTAACGCGTGCTTGTAGACTGGGGCGCATGGCCTCACGCAAATCCCCGTTTTTCGACACGGCGACGACGCTCGGAAAGCTGGTTGCCTTCTTCGGTGTCAGCGCCCTGTGCGGCGTCCTTGCCGCCGGTCTCATGGTGCCCGTCGCGGCCGCTGCCGGCACCGCCGCCTCCGGTTCGCTGCAGTTCTTCGACCAGCTTCCGGCCGAACTGGAACGCGGGGCACTCGCCCAGCCGTCCAAGATCTACGCGAACGACGGCGCACTGATCGCCACCCTGTACGAGGAGAACCGCCAGCCGGTGACCCTGGACCAGGTGTCGGAAAACATGGTCGACGCCATCCTCGCGATCGAGGACGACCGGTTCTACGAGCACGGCGGCGTGGACCTGCAGGGCATCGCCTCGGCGCTGGTGTCCAACGCCACAAGCGACACCAGCCGCGGTGCCTCCACCATCACGATGCAGTACGTGAACAACGTGATCATCGATACCGCCCGGCAGAACGGTGAGGACTATGTCCTCAGCGGCAACAAGACCGTGGGCGACAAGCTGCGTGAGATCAAGCTTGCCATCGCCGTCGAGAAGGAGCTGAGCAAGGAGGAAATCCTTGAAGGCTACTTCAACATCGTGCCTTTCAGCGGCACCACGTACGGTGTGCAGGCAGCGGCCCGCTACTTCTACAACGTCGACGCCAAGGACCTGAACGTCCAGCAGTCGGCCATGCTGGCCGGCCTGGTGAACGGGCCCACCTACTACAGCCCGGAGGCCTACCCGGAGCGGGCCATCGAGCGACGGAACCTGGTGCTGGGCGCCATGCTGGACAAGGGCCGGATCGACCAGGCCGAATACGACGCCGCGGTCGCCTCCGATTTGGGGATCACCCCCACACCGGTGCCCAGCAACTGCGTGGGAGCGGCGCAGGCCCCCTACTTCTGCGACTATGTTCAGGCGCTGATCGAGAACGACGAGAACTTCGGCGCAACCCGCGAGGAGCGCCGGAAGCTGCTGCTGCGCGGCGGCCTGACGATCAACACCACCCTGAACTCCAACATCCAGGCGGCTGCCCAGGAGGCCATCAACGAGACCGCCAACCCGGACACCACCGACGGCGAGATCGGCCACGCCATGGTCTCCGTGGAACCGGGAACCGGCAACATCCTGATGATGGCGCAGAACACGCGCTACAACCCGGATACGAATGTCCAGGGCAACTCGGTGCAGAACTTCAACGTTGACGTCAACCAGAACGGTGACCCGAACAAGCCGCTGAACGGCTTGGGCGGTTTCCAGCCCGGCTCCACCTACAAGCCCTTCACCGTGGCGGCCTGGCTCGATGCGGGCAAGACCCTGAACACCTCGCTGGACGGACGCAAGCGGACCTACCCGCCGGGACACACGTGGAATGCCAGCTGCCTGCCGGGCGGCCGTTACGTCACGCCCGAGGCGTGGACGCCCATCAACTACGGCGACACCAACTACAAGACCACCACCGTGCTGGATGGCCTGGCGAACTCGCTGAACACCATCACGCTCGCCGAGATCAACCAGCTGGACCTCTGTTCCTTCCAGCAGCTGGCCTTCCAGGCGGGCATCCACAACGGCAAGGGCGCGGACGGTGAGCGGCAGATGCTGTCCGTGGATCCGCCGTCGACCTTCGGCGGCGGCGGTGACGCCTCGCCGCTGTCCATGGCCACCGGCTTCGCCACCCTGGCCGCCGAGGGCCTGAAGTGCGAGCCGCGTGCCCTGACCTCGGTCACGGCTGCCGACGGCCGGGAGTTCCCGGTGCCGGAGCAGCAGTGCGAGCAGGTCATGAAGAAGGAGGTCGCGCAGGGCGTCAACTACGCCACCCAGCGCGTGATGACCAACGGCTCCGGTTACAACCTGCAGATCGGCGTTCCGGTCGGAGGCAAGACCGGTACCAACGATGAGCGGTCCCAGACCTGGTTCATGGGGTACACGACCGGCATGTCGACCGCTTCCTGGATCGGTAACTGGAAGGCCAACAACACCACCATGAGCGACAAGCTCATCGGCGGCCGGGTCTACCCCGAGATCGACGGCTCGCTGATCGCCGGGCCGTCCTGGAAGAACTTCATGCAGCGCATCCCGGGTCAGTATGAGGCCAACGCCTTCACCAACCCTCCGGGCAGCGTCATCGGCCAGGTGGCCCAGCCCCGCCCCGCGCCCAACAACAACAATGACAACAACAACGGCGGGGGCGGAAACAACAACAACGGCGGTGGCAACAACAACGGCGGCGGGAACAACGACGGCGGCGGAAACGGCGGCGGCGGGAACAACGACGGCGGAGACGGCGGAGACGATTGAGTTTGACGGCTGAGGCCACCCGTTCCGCCCTTCGTTCCACCACCCGTACCGCCGCCTGGACCGCCGGCAGCCTGCTCGGCGCAGGCGCGGCCGCCTTTGCCTACGGTTCGCTGGTAGAGCGCAACCTGTTCGGCGTCCGGTCGGAAACCGTTGCCGTGCTTCCTCCGGACGCCGCGCCGCTGCGGGTGCTCCATCTCTCGGACATCCACTTCGTGCCCGGCCAGGCGGCGAAGGTCCGCTGGCTGCAGTCGCTGGCGGACCTTGAGCCGGACCTCGTGGTCAACACCGGTGACAACCTGAGCCATCTGGAGGCGGTCCCGCCGCTGCTCGAGGCCCTGGAACCGCTGATGCGGTTCCCCGGCGTGTTCGTCCCCGGTTCCAACGACTACTACGCGCCCATGCTGAAGAACCCGTTCACCTACTTCACGGGTCCGTCCAAGGTGCAGCGCCAGCCGAAGGACCTGCCCTGGGAGGACCTGTTCCTGGCCTTCGGGCGGGCCGGCTGGCTGGACCTGACCAACCGCAGCCTGTCGATGGTGCTGGGCAAGACCAGGGTGGACTTCTCCGGCGTCGACGACCCGCATCTGTCCAGGGACAGGCATGTCGGCTTCCCGGCCGGGAGCTCGACGTCGGGCCGCTCCCGGCACCTGCGTGTGGGCGTGGCGCACGCCCCCTACCAGCGGGTCCTTGACCGTTTCGCCGACGACGGCGCGGACCTGATCCTGGCCGGGCACACGCACGGCGGCCAGGTCTGCATCCCCGGTTACGGAGCCCTGGTGAGCAACTGTGACCTGCCGACCTGGCGGGCCAGCGGCCTGACCATGTGGGAGCACCGCGGCCGGGAGGTGCCGTTGAACGTTTCGGCCGGCATCGGCACTTCCCGCTTCGCGCCGGTCCGGTTCGCCTGCCGCCCCGAGGCCGTGCTGCTGACTCTGGAGCCCCGCAGCGGTGAGGCCGCCGCTTCCTGACCCTCTTCGCAGCGGGATGCCCGCGGTGGGCCGGTGCGCAGGTTCCGCCGGCGAAGCAGTCTCGGACGATGCCAAAAAGTGCCCGGGCCCGCCGCTGACGCCAGGAAGTGGCCTAGGATGATCCGGTACCTGCTGCACCCGGAGCGTGCGGCGCCTTGCAATGAAGGGGTTTCATGCCCGCGCAGACGACTTTGTGGCAATCGCTTGGACGTCTGTACCCGCACCTCAAACCGATCCTGTCCCGCCTGCTGTTAGGCCTGCTCTGCGCTCTGGGGGCCAGCCTGATGGCGCTGGCCATCCCACAGGTGCTGCGGGTGCTCATCAACTCCTACCTTGAGCCGGGCGGCAGCGTGCCCGCCCTGTGGACCGCGGCCGGAATCGTCCTGCTGCTCGGCGTCCTGGAGGCCGCGTTCGTCGCCATGCGCCGCCATCTGGTGATCGCCCCGGCGGCGACGGTGGAGAACCGGATGCGCCGGGGGTTCTACCGCCACCTGCAGGACCTCTCGGTCGAGTTCCATGACCGGTGGGGCAGCGGCCAGCTGCTGTCCCGCTCCATGAGCGACCTGAACCTGCTGCGCCGCTGGATGGCCTTCGGGGCCATCATGCTGGTCGTGACCTCGCTGACGGTCCTCATCGGTGTCACGGTCATGTTCTTCACCAGCTGGCAGCTGGCCCTGGTGTTCCTCGCCGCTGCGGTGCCGATCATCTTCTACGGCTTCCGTTTCCGCCGCTTCTACGGCCGGGTCACCCGGCGCAGCCAGGACCAGGCCGGTGACCTCGCCACCACCGTCGAGGAATCCGTGCACGGGATCCGGGTGCTGAAGGCCTTCGGGCGCAGCCGTGAGGCGCTGGACGGGTTCGAGGAACAGGCCCAGGAACTGCGGGAGACCGAAATCGTGCGGGCCGGTTCGCTGGCCCGGTTCTCGCTGGTCGTCACGCTGCTTCCGGAGGCGGCCCTCGCCGTCGGGCTGGTCCTCGGCATCTTCCTGGCGGCCGACGGCGCGCTGAGCATCGGCGGCCTGGTCGCCTTCTTCGCCACCGCTTCGGTGGTGGCCGGCCCGGTCGAATCGATCGGCATGCTGCTGTCCATGACGCTGACGGCGAAGACCGCGATCGACCGGCACTACGAAGTCATGGATACGCGCAGGACCGTCACCGATCCCGAGCACCCGGCCGACCCGGACGCCGTGCGCGGCGAACTGGCGTTCGACCAGGTGCACTTCGCCTATCCGGACGCGGAGGCAGGGAAGAGCGGCGACCGTCGTAACCTGCTCGACGGCGTCAACCTCACCCTGCGGGCCGGAGAGACGATGGCGCTGGTCGGGGTCACCGGCAGCGGCAAGTCGACGCTCCTGCAGCTGGTGCCCCGGCTCTACGACGTCACCGGCGGCGCCGTCCGGATCGACGGCATCGATGTGCGCCGCCTGCGCCTGGCCGACCTGCGCCGGATCACCGCCGTCGCCTTTGAGGACACGACCCTGTTCTCCAGCTCCGTGCGGGAGAACGTGCTGCTCGGAGCCGACCCGGCGGACGCGGCGGACGGTGACCGGCTCCTCGCCGAGGCGCTCGACGTCGCGCAGGCCGGGTTCGCCTACTCCCTGCCGGACGGGGTGGACACGCTCATCGGTGAGGAGGGGCTGAGCCTCTCCGGCGGGCAGCGCCAGCGCATCGCCCTGGCCCGTGCCATCGCCGCCCGGCCCAAAGTCCTGGTGCTGGATGATCCCCTCTCGGCGTTGGACGTGCAGACCGAAGAGCTGGTGGAGACCCGGCTGCGGGAAGTGCTGGCCGACACCACCACCCTGGTCGTGGCGCACCGGCCTTCCACCGTGGCGCTGGCGGACCGGGTCGCCCTGCTGGAGGACGGGCGGATCACCGCCGTCGGAACGCACGCCGAGCTGCTGTCCTCCAGTGCCCACTACCGCTATGTGATCGCCAGCCTGCCCGAGGAACCGGCGGATCTCGACACCGCCCTGGCCGACGCGGAGCAGGACGGGGCGAGCCTGTGAGCCGCGTACGCTTCCGGCCGGCCCGCCCCTCCGCTCCGGCCGCGCCCATGGGCACCGCCGGGGAGGACGCCGTCGAGCTCAGCCGGGGGCAGAACCGGGCCGTCCGGCGTCGGTCGCTGGCCTTGCTCGGCTCGCTGCTGCGCCCGCGGCGTGCCCGGTTCCTGCTCACCATCACCCTGGTGGTGCTGTCCCAGGCGGCGCGGGTGGCCGGCCCGGCCATCATTGCGTTCGGCATCGACCACGCCCTGCCTGCGTTGCAGGCCGGCGCCCGGCTGCCCCTGCTCGGGGCAGGCGCCGCATATCTGACCGCCGCCGTCCTGGCCGGGGTCCTGACCGCCGGTTACGTGGCTGCCACGGCGGCACTCAGCCAGGCGATGCTGCTGGACCTCCGGCTGCGGGTGTTCCGGCACACGCAGCGGCTGAGCCTCGAGTTCCACGAGAAGTACACGTCGGGGCGCATCATTTCCCGGCAGACCTCGGACCTGGAGGCGCTGCGGGAGCTGCTCGATTCCGGCATCAGCTCCCTCGCCTCCGGCGCCATGTACATGCTCTTCACGGCAGTGAGCATCTTCCTGCTGGACTGGCAGACCGGCCTGCTGCTGCTGGCCGCGTTCGTGCCCATGTACCTGCTCACCCGCTGGTACCAGAAGCGTTCCGCCATCGCCTATCGGGGCCAGCGGGTGGCCAGCGCGGCATTGATCGTGCACTTCATCGAGACCATGACCGGCATCCGCGCCGTGAAGGCCTTCCGGCGGGAGCGCGCCAACGCCGAGCGCAACGACGAGCTGACCGAGGACTACCGGATGGCAACCATGCGCTCGATCAACCTCAACGGCGTCTTCCAGCCCGGCCTGGTGCTGATCGGCAACGTGATGGTCGCCGTCGTCCTGCTGGCGGGCGGCTTCCGGGTGCTCGACGGCGGGCTGGAGGTGGGCGCGCTGCTGGCCCTGCTGCTGTACTCCAAGCGGTTCTTCCAGCCGGTGGACCAGATGGCGATGTTCTACAACTCCTTCCAGTCTGCCTCCGCGGCGCTGGAGAAGGTCTCCGGGCTGCTGGAGGAGGTGCCCACCGTGCGGCCGCCGAAACACCCCGTGCAGCTGCCGCACGCCGCGGGAGAGGTCCGGTTCGACGGCGTCGAATTCCGCTACGGGGACGGACCGGTGGTGCTGCCCCGCATGGACCTGCACGTGCCGGCCGGCCAGACCGTGGCGCTGGTCGGCGCCACCGGGGCCGGCAAGTCCACCCTCGCCAAGCTGATCGCCCGGTTCTACGACCCCTCCGAAGGAGCCGTGCAGCTGGACGGCGTGGACCTGCGCAGCCTCTCCCAGCGGGACCTGCGGCGCGCCGTCGTCATGGTCACCCAGGAGGCGTTCCTCTTCTCCGGTTCGGTGGCGGAGAACATCGCGCTCGGCCGTCCCGACGCCACCCGGGAGGAGATCGTGCGGGCGGCGCAGGCGGTGGGCGCGCACGAGTTCATCGAGGCGCTCCCGCAGGGCTACGACACCGATGTCAACAAGCGCGGCGGACGCGTCTCCGCCGGCCAGCGGCAGCTGATCAGCTTCGCCCGTGCCTTCCTGGCCGATCCGGTGGTGCTGATCCTCGACGAGGCCACCAGTTCGCTGGACATCCCCAGCGAACGGCAGGTGCAGCAGGGCCTGCAGACCCTGCTCGGCAACCGCACCGCACTGATCATCGCGCACCGCCTGTCCACCGTGGAGATCGCGGACCGGGTGCTGGTGCTCGACGGCGGCCGGGTGGTGGAGGACGGAACGCCGGCGGACCTGATCCGCGGCGAGGGCCGGTACGCCGCCCTCCAGGCCGCCTGGCAGGACTCCCTGGTCTAGGCGGAGCCGGGCAGGCCCGAACCGGACCGCGCCGTACCGCGCTGTGACGCAGGGCACCTCGTTCGGTTTCGCGTTCGGCAGCAGCATCGGCTATATTTGTAAAGTTGCTTCGGCGGGCCGACAAGGCGCGGGAGGCAACTGCCACGGGGTGTGGCGCAGCTTGGTAGCGCGCGTCGTTCGGGACGACGAGGTCGCAGGTTCAAATCCTGTCACCCCGACCAGGATCAAGGATCCGCTGGAAACAGCGGGTCCTTTCTTGTTTCCCCAGCCACCCCCCCTGACAGCTGTTTCCCGGCAAATGCGCTAGGGTGCCGGCATGCCCACCATCATCTCCGCGCCGGGCGATCTCGTCGTCGCCACCGTCGACGGAATCGACGTCCGTTTCGGCGCCCTGAACATTGGTGAGCTGCCGCCCGGCCTGGAGCGGTACGGTCCGGGACTGACCGTGAGCCTGTACGGGGTGCGGGGGCCGGAAACGATGCGACGGGACAACGCCTTCATGAAGGCCCTGTACGCCTGGGCCGAGACCCGCCACGATTCCGCTTCCGAGACCAGGGACCCGCCGCAGATGCCCGGAGCAGCGGTGCTTGGCCGCCTGAAGGCGCAGATTACCGACGACGTCGGCACCCGGTACCGATGGGTCGGCAGTCGGGCGGCGGGAACCGGGACCGACTGGGAGGGCAGCTCGTCCTTTATCCCCGAGCCGCCGCCCGGCGCCGCCGCCCTGGTCCTGGCCTTCACCCTGGACGGCACACCGACCGGACGGGAGATCAGGATGCGGCTCAGCGAAGGCTGAGCCTTCCGGTTCCGTTCCCCGGCTGCAGGCTGCCGCCGCCCCCCTGCTTGTTAACGGTTCCCGGTGTTGACGGGCCCGAGCACCGGCGTCGACGACGCCTACGCCCGCCGACCGCTGCCGGCCCCTCCCCTAGACGAAGGTACGTCCGGTCAGCCGCTCGTAGGCCTCCACGTAGCGGGCACGCGTCCGCTCCACCACCTCGTCCGGCAGCGGCGGCGGAGGCGTATCGGAGGCCCGGTCCCATCCCGAGTCGGGCGAGGTGAGCCAGTCCCGCACGTACTGCTTGTCGAAGGAGGGCTGCGCCTGGCCCGGCCGGTACAGCGCCGCGTCCCAGAACCGGGAGGAATCCGGGGTCAGCACCTCATCGCCCAGGGTGACCGCCCCGGTGGCGGGATCGGCGCCGAACTCCACCTTGGTGTCGGCGAGGATGATGCCGCGGTCCCGGGCGGTCCGCTCCGCTGCGGTGTAGATGTCCAGGGTCAGCGAGCGCAGCGTCTCCGCCGTCTCCGCGCCGACCGTGTCCACGACGGCGTCGTAGGTGATGTTCTCGTCGTGCTCGCCCTGCTCCGCCTTCGCGGACGGGGTGAAGATCGCCGGCTCCAGCCGCGAACCGTCCACCAGCCCGCCGGGCAGCGGCACCCCGCACACGGCGGAATCGGCACGGTACTCGGCCAGCCCGGATCCGGTGAGGTAGCCGCGGGCAATGCACTCGACCGGGTACATGTCGAGCTTTTTGCAGATCATGGCCCGCCCGGCCACCTCGGCGGGCACGCCGTCGTCGGCGCTGATAACGTGGTTGGGCACCCCGGCCAGCTGATCGAACCACCACAGGCTCAGCTGGGTGAGGATCCGTCCCTTGTCCGGAATCGGGGTGGGCAGGATGTGGTCGTAGGCGCTGATCCGGTCGGTGGCGACCACCAGCACCCGGTCGGTGACCGCCGGATCCTCGGGGACGTACAGTTCGCGGACCTTGCCGGAATAGACGTGCCGCCAGCCGGGCAGCTGCGCGGGTGCCGGCAGGTCCAGGCTCATGCGTCGGCTCCGTCCGTGCCGGAGGCCGCGGAGGTGCCGGGCACGGTGATCTCGCCGCGCTCGGCCCGCAGGGCAATGTCGGTGCGGTGCTGCGAGCCGTCCAGGCCGATCCGTTCCACCCCGGCGTAGGCGCGGGCACGGGCCTCTGCGAGCCCATCGCCCAGGCCGACGACGGCGAGCACCCGCCCGCCGGCCGAGACCACTTCCCCGTCCTGCTCCCGGGTGCCGGCGTGCAGCACGTGCACGCCCTCCAGCAGCTCCGCCTCGGGCAGGCCGAGGATCGGATCCCCGGTGCGCGGCGCGTCGGGGTAGTTTTCGGCGGCGACGACGACGGCGACGGCGCTCCGCGGATCCCACCGCAGCTGTTCCGCGGAGTCGAGGGAGCCCTTGGCCGCGGCGAGCAGCAGACCGCCGAGCGGAGTCTTCAGCCGTGCCAGCACGGCCTGGGTCTCCGGGTCACCGAAACGGGCGTTGAACTCGATCACGCGCAGGCCGCGGGAGGTCAGGGCCAGCCCGCAGTAGAGCACCCCGGTGAAGGGGATGCCGCGGGCGGCCATCTCGTCAATGGTCGGCTGTGCCACGCGGGCCATGACGTCCTCGACGAGGTTCTCCGGAACCCATTCCAGCGGCGAGTAGGCGCCCATGCCGCCGGTGTTGGGGCCGGCGTCGCCGTCGAAGATGCGCTTGAAGTCCTGGGCCGGCGCCAGCGGGACCGCGTGCCGGCCGTCGGAGAGGACGAACAGGGAGACCTCGGGGCCGTCGAGGAACTCCTCGATGACCACGGTGCCGCCGGCCTCGAAGCACGCCTGGGCGTGGGCGAGGGCCTCGTCCCGGTCGCTGGTCACCACCACGCCCTTGCCAGCGGCCAGGCCGTCGTCCTTGACCACATAGGGGGCACCGAACATATCCAGGCCCTCTTCGGCTTCGGCGCGGTTGGCTGCGACGTGCGCCATGGCGGTGGGCACGCCGGCGGCGGCCATCACCTGCTTGGCAAAGGACTTCGATGCCTCCAGCCGGGCGGCCTCCTTCGAGGGCCCGAACACCGGAATGCCGGCGGCGGCGAGTGCGTCCGCCACGCCGGCAGCCAGCGGGGCCTCCGGTCCGACGACCACGAGGTCCGCGTCCAGCCGGCGGGCCAGCAGCGTGACGGCGGCGGGGTCCGAGGCGTCGATCGGGTGGACCGGGACGACGGCGGCGATGCCGGCGTTGCCGGGCGCCGCGTGGACTTCTTCAACGTAGGGGTCGGCCAGCAGGGCCCGGACAATGGCGTGTTCGCGGCCACCGGGGCCGACAACGAGAACCTTCACAGTGAGCCAGCCTACTAACCGCCGGGCGGGCGCTGAAAGCCGCCTGCGTAGATGACGTTCCCCCGGCCGCGTACCCCGCCTGTGCTCCCCCGCCGCGACCGGCCGGCGCTTCGGCCGGGTCCGCGTCCCGGAGCATCCGTCGATCCTCCGTAGACTGGCATTATGGCAGCTACCTTCACCGCGTCCGACGCCGTCGAGCTTGCCGTTGTGGAACGCAACGGCTTCATTGAATCCCGCCACGTCGGCTCCGCCGTCGTGATGGCCGGCGACGGGACCGTGGTGACGCAGCTGGGCGACATCACCTCGCCGATCTTCCCCCGCTCCACCCTGAAACCGTTCCAGGCGATCGCCGCCATGCGCTCCGGCGTTCCGCTGCGCGGCCCGCAGGTGGCCCTGGCCGCAGCCAGCCACGTGGGCGCCCGCGAGCATCAGGACGTCGTCGAGTCCATGCTGACCGCCGCCGGCGTGACGGAGGAGCACCTGCAGTGCCCGGCCGACTGGCCGCAGGACGAGGCGATGCGGTTCGAACTGATCCGTTCCGGGCAGGGCAAGCGCCGCATCAGCTTCAACTGCTCCGGCAAGCACGCAGCCTTCCTGTGGGCCTGCACCGAAAACAACTGGAATCACGCCACCTACCTTGAGCGCAGCCACCCGCTGCAGCAGCAGGTCGGCGCCGTCATCGAAGAGTTCTGCGGCGAACCCGTGGCGCACTGGGCCGTGGACGGCTGCGGCGCCCCGCTGGCCGCAGTCTCCCTCACCGGCCTGGCCCGCGGCATCGGCCGGCTGGCCAAGGCGCCCTCGGCCAAGGAGGGCGACGCCCGCGCCGCGACGGTCGCCACCGCCATGCTGGACTACCCGTGGGCGGTGCACGGCCACGGCCGGGAGAACACGGTGGTGATGGAGGAGCTGGGCGTCATCGCCAAGAATGGTGCGGAGGGAGTGCTGGTGCTCGGCACGCCCACCGGGGTGTCGGTGGCGCTGAAGATGCTGGACGGCAACACCCGCGCCGCCACCCTGGTGGGCCTGACCCTGCTGGCCGCCACCGGCGTCGTCGACCCCGAAGCCACGGTACGGGCGCTCGAACAGGTGGTGCCGCCGGTGCTCGGCGGCGGGCAGCCGGTCGGCCAGCTGCGCCTGGGCGCCCCGGTCGCGTCGGTGCTGGACGAGGCCCTGCTGGGCTGAGGACCGGACAGACATGGCACGACGGCGGATCAGCCCCGAAGACGGCCGCGCGGCCCTCGCCGCAGCCGGCCCCGACGCACCCCGGGCCACGAAGGCCATGGCCGTGCGCTACACCCTGGAGGAACTGGCCGAGCGGGTGCCGGGCAACAGCGTGGAGGTGCGGGTGCCGCCGTTCGGCGTGACGCAGTGCGTGCCGGGGCCCCGGCACACCCGCGGCACTCCCCCGAACGTCGTGGAGACCGACGCCGCCACCTGGCTGGAGCTGGTGACCGGCCGGTCCACCTGGGCGGAAGCCACCGCGGCCGGCAAGGTGTCGGCGTCCGGCCTTCGGGCGGACCTCACCGAGTGGCTGCCGCTCTTCCCCGGCGCCTGAGCTGGACATCGGCGGCGTGAGGAGGGGCCGCTCCGCCGCCGGCGGAAACGTCCGCGGGCGTCTCTACCCCCGGTAGAATTTCCTCCATGAGTTCCCCCCAGCCCGGCCCCGAGCGCCGCGAGATCACGATCCGCCGCGCCCCCAAGTACGCTCCGTTCCTTGCCCTCGGCGCCCTGCTGGGCTTCCTCGCGGCCCTGGTGGTGGCCTACACCGGCCCGGCGCACCCGGACTACACCCGGGAGGCGGCGCTGGGCCTGTTCACCATCCTGTTCGCCCTGATCGGCGTCGGCCTGGCCGCACTCGCCGTGCTGCTGATGGACCGGATCAGTGTCCGCCGCACCCGCCGGGCCGTCGTCGAGGCGGACGCGGACGACGACGCCGAGGGCTCCGGTCCGACCGCGCCGTAACGCTTGCGCACGGGGGCGTCCCGGCCCCCGTCCCGTGAGAGAATGCTCGCATGGCACGCGGTGACGGTACGCTTTCCCATGACCTGCTTCCCGGAGAAAAAGGACCCCAAGACGCCTGTGGCGTCTTCGGCGTCTGGGCCCCCGGGGAGGAAGTCGCCAAACTGACCTATTACGGGCTGTATGCGCTGCAGCACCGTGGACAGGAGTCCGCGGGCATCGCCACCAGTGACGGCAACAGGATCAGCGTCTACAAGGACATGGGCCTGGTGTCCCAGGTCTTTGACGAATCCACGCTGAACACCCTCCAGGGGCACATCGCGATCGGCCACTGCCGCTACTCCACCACGGGCGGCTCGCACTGGGCCAACGCCCAGCCCACCCTGGGCGCCACCTCCGAGGGCACGGTCGCCCTGGCCCACAACGGCAACCTGACCAACTCGGCCGAGCTCTATGAACGGATCCTTGAACGCGAAGGCCGCCCGCGGCAGGGCGAAATCGCGCAGGGCAACACCTCCGACACCGCGCTCGTCACCGCACTGCTCAACGGCAACGACGGACGGAGCCTCGAGCAGACCGCCCTGGACCTGCTGCCGACCCTGCGCGGAGCGTTCTCCTTCGTCTTCATGGACGAGCACACCCTGTACGCCGCCCGCGACACCTACGGGGTGCGGCCGCTGGTCCTGGGCCGGCTCGAGCGCGGCTGGGTGGTGGCCTCCGAGCAGGCCGCGCTGGCCACGGTGGGCGCCAGCTTCATCCGGGAGATCAAGCCCGGCGAGTTCATTGCAATCGACGAAACCGGCGTGCGCTCCCAGAGCTTCGCCCCGGCGACGCCGGCGGGCTGCGTGTTCGAATACGTCTACCTCGCCCGCCCGGATGCCAGCATCTCGGGGCGCTCGGTCTACGAATCCCGGGTGGAAATGGGCCGCCAGCTGGCCCGCGAGAACACGCACGACGCCGACATCGTCATTCCGGTTCCGGAGTCCGGCACGCCCGCGGCCGTGGGCTACGCCGAGGAATCGGGAATTCCGTTTGCGCACGGCTTCGTCAAGAACGCCTACGTGGGCCGCACCTTCATCCAGCCCAGCCAGACGCTGCGGCAGCTGGGCATCAAGCTGAAGCTCAACGCGCTGGAGTCGGTGATCCGCGGCAAGCGCGTGGTGGTGGTGGACGACTCGATCGTGCGCGGCAACACCCAGCGGGCCATTGTGCGGATGCTGCGCGAGGTGGGCGCCGCCGAGGTCCACGTGAAGATTTCCTCGCCGCCGGTCAAGTGGCCCTGCTTCTACGGCATCGACTTCGCCTCCCGCGCGGAGCTGATCGCCAACGGGGCGGATACCGAGGAGATCTGCACCTCCATCGGTGCGGATTCACTGGCCTACATCTCCGAGGAGGGGATGATCGGCGCCACAGAGCAGCCGCGCGAACGCCTGTGCACCGCGTGCTTTACCGGGAGCTACCCGATTCCCCTTCCGTCCGCGGACCGGCTCGGCAAGAACCTGCTCGAATCGGCCGGCGGCTGCAGCCCGGCCGCGCAGGCCGCCGGCTCCAACGGCTGCGATCCCGGCCCGGACAGTGAACTTGAACCCCTCGTCACCGCATCCGACAAGAAAGAATCCGTATGAGCGAGAACGCCATCACCTATGCCTCCGCCGGCGTCGACGTCGAAGCGGGCGACCGCGCCGTGGAGCTGATGAAGGCAGCCATCAAGGCCACGCACAATGACCAGGTCCTCGGCGGGGTCGGCGGATTTGCCGGACTCTATGACGTCTCCCGGCTGCTCACCTATCGGAAGCCGCTGCTGGCCACCTCCACCGACGGGGTCGGCACGAAGGTGGCCATCGCGCAGGCCATGGACATCCACGACACCATCGGCTTCGACTTGGTCGGCATGGTCGTCGACGACATCGTGGTGGTGGGCGCCGAGCCCCTGTTCATGACCGACTACATCGCCTGCGGCAAGGTCGTTCCCGAACGGATTGCGGGCATCGTACGCGGCATCGCGGCCGCCTGCGAGGTGGCCGGCACCGCCCTGGTCGGCGGGGAGACCGCCGAGCACCCCGGACTGCTCGGCGAGCATGAGTACGACGTCGCCGGCGCCGCCACCGGCGTCGTCGAAGCTGATCAGCTCCTGGGCCCGGAGCGGGTCCGCGAGGGTGACGTGGTCATTGCGATGGCCTCCTCCGGCCTGCATTCCAACGGCTATTCACTGGTCCGCCGCGTCGTCAACCATGCCGGCTGGCAGCTGGAGCGGCAGGTCTCCGAACTCGGGCGCACACTGGGTGAGGAGCTGCTGGAACCGACCCGCGTGTATGCGGCCGACTGCCTGGACCTGGCCCGCCACGAGCCCGCCGGAGTGCACGGCTTCAGCCACGTCACCGGAGGCGGGCTCGCCGCCAACCTGGCACGAGTGCTGCCCAAGGGCCTGCAGGCCACCGTGGACCGCTCCACCTGGGAGCTGCCGCCGATCTTCCGACTGGTCAGCGAACTCGGAAACGTGCCGCTGCCGGACCTGGAGCGCACCCTGAACCTGGGCGTGGGCATGGTCGCGATCGTCGACGCCGGCGGAGCCGATGCGGCCCTGGCCCGCCTCGCCGCACGTGGCGTTCCGGCCTGGGTCATGGGCACCGTGGGCGCCGCGGAGTCCGCACCGGGGTCCGACCCCGACTATGTGCAGGGAGCCAAGGGCGTGGACGGCGGCGCCGTCAGGCTCGTCGGCCGCTACGCGGGCCAGCCGGGCTAAACCTCAGCAGCATTCGGAAGGCGGGGATCCACCGGGTCCCCGCCTTCCGGTCTCCTGGATCCTCCCCGCCGGCGGGGAGACGGCGGCGCTGTTGCAGGCCTGAAGCGGCACACAGGCGCGGACTGCCCGTTAACAGCCTTCAGCGGATCCGCCCGATGGGTGATCCGCTGAAGTATGGCTGGTCGCCAACGCCTGAAAAGTTGCTGCCGCGGCTAGCCGGTGCGGCGGGTGTCCTCATCATCGTTATCGTCGCCAAATTGATCCGCGTACTTGTCTTCATACACCGAGTAGTCCGGCTCTGCCGGTTCCTCGGGGTAGCGACTCGAGGGACGATTCGACGGACCCGACAGCTCACGCTGCAGCGCCGAATAGTCCGTGGCCGGGGTGAAGTACTTCATCTCCCGAGCCTGCTTGGTAGCTTTTGCCTTCTGACGGCCGCGCCCCATGGCGTGACCCCCTTTTTGCGTCGATCCGGAAGAGGTCGCTCGGGCACGAGCGAGGCCCCGGAATAATTGGTCAATTTGTCGTAACTACAGGTTACATGCTTTCCGGCTGCCTTGTGGGCGCGCGACGGCGTCCGGTGCCCCTGAGGCCCGCATCGGCCGGGAACCGGGTACGCCACCATCCTGCGTTGCGGGGCCGGCATTGGCTAAAGTCGGGGGTGAGAAGGATTTTGCGGGGCACACGTGTGCCCCCGACAGGGAGGATCAGGCGTTCACCATGAGCGATCAGAAGAACACACCCGGAGAGGATCCCTCCCCGGAGCAGACGCCTGGCCGTCCCGAGCCGGAGGGCGGTGGACTGAAGGGACTGGCGCGCAGCCTGTTCGGCCGGCGCAAGGGCAAGGATGACCGGCAGGACGGTGCAGCCCGGGAGGGCACGGCCGGGGAGACCGGGCATCCGGCCGCCGCGGACCCTGACGCTGACAGGGCAACAGGCCCCGAGGGCGGCACCGTTGCCGCAGCGGACGCTCCAGCCGGCACCGACGCCGGGAACACGGCTGCGAAGGAGGGGGCCGACGCCCCTGCCCCCGGCCCGGTCTCCGACGCCTCCCCCGCTGCGTCCGGCTCGCCGGACGATGCTGCTGACACAGAGTCCACCGGTTCAGAGCCGGCGCCCTCCGCAGCTGCCGATGCAGCCCCGGCAACCGGCATGATCGATCTGGTGGCCCATACTCCTGCTCCGGCCTGGCTCTCCCCTGACGACAGCCGCGACGCCGAGACCTGGACAGCCGCCTTCGACGTCCAGGAGTCCGCGGCTGCTGCGAACGGCACAACCCCCACCGCTGACGCGTCGCAGGAGGCGGCAGCCGGCGTCCAGGCTGACGGGTCACAGGAGGCTGCCGGACCCGACGTCGCAGCCGATGAGGACGCATCAGCCTCGCCGGCGGCGGGCGCCGACGGGACCGTGGACACCGGGGACGCCGGAGCCGGGGACACCGGGACCCCGACCGCTTCCTCCGACCCTGCTCCCGCTACCGGGCTGATTGATCTCGCCTCGCACACCGCTCCCCCGGCTTGGCTGTCCGCCGACGGGGGTCACGACGTCGACACCTGGACCCAGGCCTTCGAGGTGCAGGCACCGGACGGTGAGCCGGCCGGCGGGGCAACTGATGCCACGTCCACCGACGCGGCGGGCGCTGAGCCCGGCGACGCCGACAGGGCAGGCGACGCCGACAACGCCGGAAAGACCTCCGCCGCCGAGGCGGCCGAGGCGGCCGGCGTCGCCGGTGCCACGGCGGCGCCGGCTGTCGCCGCCGTGGCACCGGAAGCCGCCGTGGCGGAAGCCGAAGCTGCCGTGACCGCTCCGGACGACCTTCAGCTGGAGGAACCGACGCTGGCCGAGCCCGCCATCAGCGCCGACGCAGCCGCGGCTGCGGGTGTGGAGGACGCGTCCTCGGAGGCACGCGCGGTGGAAGAGGAAGCCGCTGAGGCGGGAAGGCTCGCGGCCGGGGGGCAGCCCCTGCCGCCGGGTACGGAGTTCCCCACCGGCGCTTCCTCCGACGCTGCGGATGCGGCTGATACCGGCCGGGAAGCCGGCGCCTCGGAGGCTGCCGGCGACGGCGCGCCCGCGGATGGCACAGCTGCCCCGCCCGATCCCGCAGCCGCCGACGAGGACGTCCAGGTCACGAATCCTGAGGACATCCAGCTTGAGGAACCCACGCTTGCGGGTGCCGCCGTCAGCGCAGACGTGGCGGAAGCCTCAGGAGTCCGCGACGCGACCCAGGAAGCCCGTGCGGTTGAAGAGGAGGCTGCCGAAGCCGGCCGCATCGTCGCCGGCGGTGAGCCCCTTCCGCCGGGCTCCGATTTCCCTGCGGCCCGGCCATCCGCTGGTGCGGATTCCACCGATGCTCCGGGGTCCGCCGACGATGCTGAGGCCGAGGACGGGGAGGACAGTTCCAAGCCCGGTGCTGACGTGGGCCCTGACGCAGAGGCCGGTTCCGACACCGACGCCGAAACCGCCGCTGACGCCGACGCCGACGCCAAGCCCGGAACCCAGGCGGAGGCAGGAGCAGAGGCGGAAGTCTCCGATCCCGACACACGTCCCGAGGCCAACGCGGATGAACCCACGTCGCCGGCCGACATCACGTCGGACGCTGACACGAAATCCGACACAGACACCGGCACCGAGACGGACACGGACACCGATGTCGACGCCGCCGCGGAGACTGTGGCCGATCCGTCGGCCGACGGGCTGCCAACCGATACCGACACCGATACCGACACCGAAGCCGACACCGCTTCCGCGGCCGGCACGGCTGCCGCAGGCGATTCTGCGGCGGATGGTTCCGCCACCGGCGCTTCCGCAGCGGGCGCTTCCGCCGCCGAATCCGGCACCGGACCCAAGGAAGCCGGGCAGGAAGGGCAATCGGCCCCGGCTCCTGCCGAGGATCGGGACGCCGGCCCGTCCCACACCGCAGGGATCGCCGCTGCGGCGCCGGTCACCGGCCGGCTCACGGCGGCGCCGAACGACGCGGACGGTCCGGAAGAGCCCGTCGTGGTGGCCAGCCCGGTCCCGGCGTCGGACTCGCGCCGCGCCCGGCGGGAAGCGGAGGCGCCGCAGCGGAAGGGTGCCGCCAACCGCCGCACCCTGGTGATGATCGGCCTCGCGGGCATCCTGGTGCTGCTGGCCGTGCTGCTGCTGACCCGGATTCTCGGCCCCGGGGAACCCGGGGAGGGAGTGCTCCGGCAGGGTGTGGCCGCCAATGACCTGACCGCCGGAGACTGCCTGCGCGGATATGAAGGCGTGAGCAGCACTGTGGACGTTGTCACCTGCGAGACCCCGCACAACGCCCAGCTCGTGGCCAGCGAAACCTACCCGGACGACGACGGCTTCCCCGGCGCGGACGAGCTGTCCGAACGGGCGGAGCAGCTGTGCTCCGCTGCCCCGTATTCGGCGGCCGTGTCCGACTACCCGGACCTGGAACTCAACCGGGCGATCCCGACCGAGGGCAGCTGGGAGCGCGGCGACCGCCGTATCGACTGCTTCGTCGTCTCCCCGAACGGAGACGAGCTGGAAGCGTCGATGATCGCACCCTGATCCCGGAGCACTGAGGAAACCGGGTAGACGCAGGAGGGGAGGCACCCACGGGTGCCTCCCCTCCTGCGTCTCGCCGGGGCCGTGCGGCTACGCGCGCGCCGCCTCGACCGTGAGGCCCTGCGGCCCCACCGACAGGCCGCCGTCGCCGGAGACATCCAGGCTCTCCTCCGGCCGGTCCACCAGCACCGTGTCGCCGTCGCTGATCCTGCCGGCCAGGATGCCCTTGGCCAGCTGGTCCCCGATCTCGCGCTGCACCAGCCGGCGCAGCGGCCGGGCACCGTAGCCGGGGTCGTAGCCGGTGAGCGCCAGCCATTCGCGGGCGGCGTCGGTGACGTCCAGGACCAGCCGGCGGTCGCGGAGCCGCTCCGCCAGCGCCTGGACCTGCAGGTCCACGATCCGCGACAGGTCCTCCAGGCTCAGCGGATCGAACAGGATCACGTCGTCGAGCCGGTTCAGGAACTCGGGCCGGAAGCTGCTGTTGACCATGTTCATCACGGCGTCGCGCTTCTGCTCATCGCTCAGCCCCGGATCCACCAGGAACTGAGACCCGATGTTCGAGGTGAGGATCAGGATGGTGGACCGGAAGTCCACGGTCCGTCCCTGCCCGTCGGTGAGCCGCCCGTCGTCGAGCACCTGCAGCAGGATGTCGAAGACCTCCGGATGCGCCTTCTCCACCTCATCGAGCAGGATCACGGAGTACGGACGGCGCCGCACGGCCTCGGTGAGCTGGCCGCCCTCCTCATAGCCCACGTATCCCGGAGGGGCACCGACCAGCCGGGCCACCGAGTGCTTCTCGGCGTACTCGCTCATGTCGATGCGCACCATGGCCCGCTCGTCGTCGAACAGGAACTCGGCCAGGGACTTGGCCAGCTCGGTCTTGCCGACGCCGGTCGGGCCCAGGAACAGGAACGACCCGGTCGGCCGGTTAGGATCGGCGACGCCCGCCCGCGAGCGCCGGACGGCGTCGGAGACGGCGGTGACGGCGCGCTTCTGGCCGATCAGCCGGGACCCGAGGGCCTCCTCCATGTGCAGCAGCTTCTGGGATTCGCCCTGCAGCATCCGTCCGGCGGGAACACCGGTCCAGGCGGACACGACGTCGGCGATGTCATCGGCCGTGACTTCCTCGGAGACCATGAGCTCGCGGGCCTGGCCGCCGTATTCCTCCTCCTCGGCCTTCTGCGCGACGTCGAGCTCCTTCTGCAGGTTCGGGATCTCGCCGTAGAGGATGCGGGACGCCTCGGCCAGGTCGCCGTCGCGCTGGGCCTGCTCGGCCACCCCGCGCAGCTCGTCGATGCGGGCCTTAAGGTCGCCCACCCGGTTCAGGCCGGCCTTCTCGGCCTCCCACCGGGCATTGAGCGCGGCCAGCTGTTCCTTCTTGTTGGCCATGTCCTCGCGCAGCGCCTCCAGCCGTTCCACCGAGGCCTCGTCGGTTTCGTTGGCCAGGGCCAGCTCCTCCATGGTGAGGCGGTCGACGGCGCGGCGCAGCTCATCGATCTCCTCCGGCGCCGAATCGATCTCCATCCGCAGCCGGGACGCGGCCTCATCGACCAGGTCGATGGCCTTGTCCGGCAGCTGCCGTCCGGTGATGTACCGGTTGGACAGGTTCGCGGCCGCCACCAGGGCGGAGTCGGCAATGGCGACCTTGTGGTGCGCCTCGTAGCGCTCCTTCAGGCCGCGGAGGATGCCGATGGTGTCCGGCACGGACGGCTCGCCCACGAACACCTGCTGGAAGCGGCGCTCCAGCGCGGCGTCCTTTTCGATGTTCTCGCGGTACTCATCCAGCGTCGTCGCCCCGATGAGCCGCAGCTCCCCGCGGGCCAGCATCGGCTTGAGCATGTTCCCCGCGTCCATGGAGCCCTCGGCGGCCCCGGCGCCGACGACGGTGTGCAGCTCGTCGATGAAGGTCACGATCTGTCCGTCGGAGTTGCCGATGTCCTCCAGCACCGCCTTGAACCGTTCCTCGAACTCGCCGCGGTACTTGGCGCCGGCCACCATCGATCCCAGGTCGAGGGAGACGAGGGTCTTGTTGTTCAGGCTCTCCGGCACGTCGCCGGCGACCATGCGCTGGGCCAGGCCCTCCACCACGGCGGTCTTGCCGACGCCGGGCTCGCCGATCAGCACCGGATTGTTCTTGGTGCGCCGGCTGAGCACCTGGATCACCCGGCGGATCTCCGCGTCGCGGCCGATGACCGGGTCGAGCTTGCCGGTGCGGGCGAGCTCGGTCAGGTCGGTGCTGTACTTCGCCAGTGCCTGGAAGGTGTTCTCCGGGTCTGCATTGGTCACTTTGCGGTCTCCCCTCACCGCCGGCAGGGCGGTGGTCAGTTCGTCATGGCCGGCGCCGTTGTCCCGCAGCGCCTTGCCGGCCGCGCCGCTGTCCAGCGACAGGCCCAGCAGCAGGTGCTCGGTGGAGACGTACGCGTCGCCGAGCTTTTCCGCCTCCTGCTGGGCGCCGCTGATGACCTGCAGCAGCGGGCGGGAGAACTGCGGCTGGGACACGCTGGAGCCGGAGGTGGAGGGCAGCTGCCGGATGGCGTTGGACGCTGCGACGCTGACGGCGTCCACATTGACGTTCAGCGCCTTGAGCAGGGCCACGGCCACGCCGTCGCGCTGGTCCATCAGCGCCTTGAGCAGGTGGGCGGGCTCGATCTGCGGGTTACCGGCCGTATTCGCGTTCATCGCGGCGGCCGAGAGAGCCTCCTGGCTCTTGTTCGTGAACTTCGGTTCCACGGCGGTTCCTCCCTGGCTCAGAAACTCTTCCTACAGCTTCCGGCGGAGAGCAGGCCCAGCAGTACGGGCCCTAAACCCACCGAACGCAACAAAGTTGAGTGTAATCAACTCAACTTGAATTGTAAAGTTATCCACAGCCTCCTCCACAGGGATGCAGGGCCCTCACCGGGCCGAAGCCGCCCGGCCCCCGCCCGTGCCTAGCGGCGCGCGTTGCTCCGGTGTTCGCGGTCGAACTCCAGCTTCGCCTCGGCCCACAGCCGGTTGCGGTGTTCGTAGAGTTCGCGGTCCTCGCCGCCGATGTCCGCAAGCGCCAGGGACTGTGCCGGGGTTGTCAGGGACCCCTCGAGATAAGCGGCCAACCGGTCCAGGACGAACTCCCACCCCGGCCCTGCGGGCCACTCCTCTTCCCCCGGATCCGCGTAGACGAAGCGCTTGCGGACCGATGCGTACCGCAGCTCGATCCGGGTGGTGGAATCCTCGGCCGCCAGACGGATCTCCAGTTCGCCCGCCTGTCCGTGCCCGGGAATCCAGGACACGGTCAGCAGCCGCGGCGGATCACAGCGCTCAATGACGCCGGTGGCATTGTCCGGCATCCGATACTCGCCGCCCCGGCGGAAGTCCCCCTCGGGCTCCACCAGATACACGGCAAGGCGCCCGGGGTCGGTCAACGCGTCCCAGACCTCTTCAATGGGATGCGGCAGGCTCCGCGCGATCACGACCATGACGGCGTGCCCGGCATGGATCTGCCGAAGACCGAATCCCCTCTCCGTTTCGTTGAGCTTGACCTCAAGTTCAGGCATGTTTCGACTCCTTGCTGCTGCCGCCCGGTCAGGGCCTGCAGCCGGGCCGCCGCAGCCGACGGCTGTGGCGGCTGTCACTGCTGGATTGCTTCGACGGTAGCAGGGTTGGCCCCGCGGTGACAGGGGTCCCGGCTGCCGGACGCCGCTTGGCCATGGCCGGGCCGCACTCCGCGAAGTCTGTGAGGCGGGCGTTTGTGAAGTGTGACCGATCTCTAAGAAATGGCATCCCCAGCATGCTTTGGATAAGTTCGAAGTATTCCCGCGCCACGGCTGACGCCGTCGCCGGGGCCGGCCCTGCCCGCAACGGCCGGGCCGGCACGGCCCGCCGCGTGAGTCGCTCCGCAGTGTCGGAGGGCAACGGCGCGCCCGCCCCTGTCGCCGATCCAAGGACCACATGAGCAGTCCAGCGAAGCAAACGACCAGCAGCACGGAACCGCCCGCAGAGGCCCCGGAACCCCGCACCAGGGCCAACTGGACGGTCTTCACGGGCTCAGCCGTCGGGATCCTGGCCATCGCCCTCTGGGCGATGATCGACACCGACGGCGCCGAGGCCGTCATCGGCTCCATGGTGGGCTGGGTGTCCACCAACATGGGCTGGTACTACTTCCTGGTGGTGAGCCTGGTCGTGGTCTTCGTCCTGACCACGGCCCTGACCCGGGTCGGCAGGACCAAGCTGGGCCCCGACCACTCCAAGCCGCAGTTCGGCCTGTTCACCTGGGGCGCCATGCTGTTCGCCGCGGGCATCGGCATTGACCTCATGTTCTTCTCGGTCTCCGAACCCGTCTCCCAGTTCCTCGCTCCCCCGCAGGGCGACGGCTCCACCGCCGAAGCCGCCCGCCAGGCGCTGGTCTGGACCCTGTTCCACTACGGCATCACCGGCTGGGCGCTCTACGCCCTGATGGGCCTGGCCCTGGGCTACTTCGCCTACCGGCACAACCTGCCCCTGAGCATCCGCTCCGCCCTGTACCCCATCTTCGGCAAGAAGATCGAGGGCCCGCTGGGCCACGGCGTCGACACGGCGGCCCTGCTGGGCACCATCTTCGGCATCGCCACCTCCCTGGGCATCGGCGTGGTGCAGCTGAACTACGGCCTCGCGGTCCTGTTCGACCTGCCGGAGAACCTGACCGTGCAGATCGCCCTCATCGGCCTGTCCGTCATCATGGCCACCGTCTCCGTGGTCTCCGGCGTCGAGAAGGGCATCCGGCGCCTGTCCGAGCTGAACGTGATCCTCGCCGTCGGGCTGATGCTCTTCGTGCTGATCGCAGGCAAGACCAACTTCCTGCTGGACGGCATCGTCCAGAACATCGGCGACGTGCTCAGCCGCTTCCCCGCCATGACCATGGACACCATGGCCTACGACCGGCCGGACGAATGGATGAGCGCCTGGACCCTGTTCTTCTGGGCCTGGTGGATCGCCTGGGCACCGTTCGTCGGCCTGTTCCTGGCCCGCATCTCCCGCGGCCGGACCATCCGCGAGTTCGTGCTCGGCACCATGATCGTTCCGTTCACCTTCATCCTGCTGTGGATCTCCATCTTCGGCAACTCCGCGCTGGACCTGGTGATGGGCGGCAACGCGGCGTTCGGCGAAGTGGCCATGAACCAGCCGGAACGGGCGTTCTACGGCCTGCTTGAGCAGATGCCCTGGGCCCCGGCCACCATGGCCATCGCCACCTTCACCGGCCTGCTCTTCTACGTCACCAGCGCCGACTCCGGCTCCCTGGTGATGGCCAACTTCACCTCGCACCTCAAGGACGCGGACTCCGACGGCCCCAAGTGGCTGCGCATCTTCTGGGCCGTGGCCACCGGCGTGCTGACCTTGGCCATGCTGATGGTCGGCGGGGTCACCACCCTGCAGAACGCCACCATCATCATGGGCCTGCCGCTGTCCATCCTGCTGGTGTTCATCATGCTCGGCGTCTACAAGGCGCTCCGGGTGGAGAACACCCTGACCGACAGCTACCGCGCCTCCCTGCCCAACATCATCGCCGGACGCAGCGGCGAGGCCCGCGGCGGTCGCAGCTGGCGCCAGCGTCTGGCCCGGGTCATGACCTACCCGGGCCCGAAGCAGGCCGAGCGCTTCGTGGAGGCCGTCGCGCTGCCCGCCCTGCGCGAAGTCCACGACGAGCTCAAGTCCCAGGGCGCGGACGTCGCGCTCTCGGTCGGTGAGGCCGGCCCGCACCGGATCCGCTGCGTGGACCTGCAGGTCGGCATGGGCGAGGAACGGGTATTCAAGTACCAGATCTACCCGGTGCAGTACGACACCCCCTCCTACGCGGTGCGCAACGCCTCGGCGGACAGCAAGTACTACCGCATGGAGGTCTTCTCGCTCGAAGGCAGCCACGGCTACGACCTGCTCGGCTACACCCGCGAACAGGTCATCACCGACGTCCTGGACCACTACGAGACCCATCTGGAATTCCTGCACCTCAACCGTGAGGTGCCGGGAGGAACATCCATCAGCGAAGAGCAGGTATCCAAGGACAACTGGGATGCCGACTTCGCCAGCGAGGAGGAGAAAGCATGACCGCTGCAAGCACGGACACAGCGACACTGTTCATCGACGGCGCCTGGACGGCGTCCTCCGACGGCGGAACCCGGGAAATCCGCAACCCGGCCGACGGCGAGCTGGTCGGCCTGGTCTCCGAAGCCACCCGCGAGGACACCGAGAAGGCGATCGCCGCTGCCCGTGCGGCCTTCGACCGCGGCGACTGGTCCTCCGTTCCCGCCCCGGAGCGCGGCGACTTCCTGCTGAAGGTGGCCGCCCGGCTGCGCGAGCGGAAGGACGAGTTCGCGATGGCCGAGACGCTCGACACCGGCAAGCGGCTGGTGGAGAGCGAAATCGACATGGACGACATCGCCAACGCCTTCGCCTACTTCGGCAAGATGGCCGGTTCCAACGCCGGCCGGGTGGTCGACGCCGGCGACGCGTCCGTCGTCAGCCGGATCGAATACGAGCCGGTGGGCGTCTGCGGGCTGATCGCCCCCTGGAACTACCCGCTGCTGCAGGCCGCCTGGAAGATCGCCCCGGCGCTGGCCGCCGGCTGCACGTTCATCCTCAAGCCCTCGGAGCTGACCCCGCACACCTCCATCCTGATGATGCAGGTCCTCGAGGAGCTCGGCCTGCCCCGCGGCGTCGCCAACCTGGTCCTCGGTGCCGGCGCGGTGGCCGGCGCTCCCCTCTCGGAGCACCCCGACGTCGACCTGGTCTCCTTCACCGGCGGCGTATCCACCGGCCGGATCATCGCCGAGTCCGCCGCGAAGACGGTCAAGAAGATCGCCCTGGAACTGGGCGGCAAGAACCCAAACGTCATCTTTGCCGACGCCGACTTCGACGCCGCCCTGGACAATGCGCTGAACGCGGCGTTCGTGCACTCCGGCCAGGTCTGCTCCGCCGGCGCCCGGCTGCTCGTCGAGGAGCCGATCGCCGAGCGTTTCGTGGACGAGCTGGTGCGCCGCGCCAAGCAGATCCGCCTCGGCGGCCCCTTCGACGAAGCCACCGAGACCGGCCCGCTGATCAGCCCCGAACACCGCGAGAAGGTCACCGCCTACGTCGCCAAGGCCGTGGAGGAAGGCGCCCGCGTGCGCTGCGGCGGCACCTGGGGCGAAGGCGACCTCGCCAAGGGGTGGTTCTACCTGCCGACCGTGCTGGACAACGTCAAGGGCGGATCCACTGCCCTGCTCGAAGAGGCCTTCGGCCCGGTCGTCACCGTGGAGACCTTTAACGGCGAAGACGAGGCCGTGAAGCTGGCCAACGACACCGACTACGGCCTGGCCGGCGCCGTCTGGACCCAGGACGCCGGCAAGAGCCAGCGCGTGGCCCGCCGGATGCGCGCCGGAACGGTCTGGATCAACGACTTCCACCCGTACCTGCCGCAGGCCGAGTGGGGCGGCTACGGACGCTCCGGCTTCGGCCGCGAGCTGGGCCTGGCCGGCCTGTCCGAGTACCAGGAAGCCAAGCACATCTACCACAACACCAACCCCCAGGTGACCAACTGGTTCACCGATCACGAGAACGAGAACGGAAAGGACGGCCAGGCATCATGACCGCCCTGGAACAGACTGAATTCGACTACATCGTGGTGGGCGGCGGCTCCGCCGGAGCCGCCGTGGCCGCACGGCTGAGCGAGGACCCCGAGGTCCAGGTGGCCCTGGTCGAAGCCGGCCCCGACGACCGCGGCGTTGACGAGGTCCTGCAGCTGGACCGCTGGATGGAGCTGCTCGAATCCGGCTACGACTGGGACTACCAGATCGAGCCGCAGGAGAACGGCAACTCCTTCATGCGCCAGGCCCGGGCCAAGGTCCTGGGCGGCTGCTCCAGCCACAACTCCTGCATCGCCTTCTGGGCCCCCCGCGAGGACATCGACGAGTGGGAGGCCAAGTTCGGCGCCGAAGGCTGGAACGCCAAGATGGCCTGGGAGCTGTACAAGAAGCTCGAGAGCAACGAAGACGCGGGCCCTGATGCCCCGCATCACGGCGATTCCGGCCCGGTGCACCTGATGAACATTCCCGCCGACGACCCCTGCGGCGTCGCCCTGCTGGACGCCTGCGAGCAGGCCGGCATCCCGCGGGTAAAGTTCAACACCGGCGAAACGGTCATCAACGGCGCGAACTTCTTCCAGATCAACCGCCGCGCCGACGGCACCCGTTCCTCCTCGTCGGTGTCCTACATCCACCCGATCATGGAGCGGGAAAACTTCACCCTGCTCACCGGGTACCTCGCCAAGGAACTGACCTTCGACGACGCGAACCGCTGCACCGGCGTCGACGTCGTCGACAACCCGTTCGGACGCGCCAAGCACCTGGGCGCCCGCCGGGAGGTCATTCTCTCCGCCGGAGCCATCGACTCCCCGAAGCTGCTGATGCTCTCCGGCATCGGCCCGAAGGAGCACCTCGAGGAGCGCGGCGTGACGGTCCGCGTCGATTCCCCCGGGGTCGGCGAGAACCTGCAGGACCACCCCGAGGGCGTGATCCAGTGGGAGGCGAAGAAGCCGATGCCCGAATCCTCCACCCAGTGGTGGGAAATCGGCATCTTTACCCCCACCGAGGAGGGGCTGGACCGACCCGACCTCATGTTCCACTACGGGGCGGTGCCGTTCGACATGCATACCCTGCGCCAGGGCTACCCGACCACGGAGAACGGCTTCTGCCTGACCCCGAACGTCACGCACGCCCGCTCGCGCGGCACCGTGCGGCTGCGCAGCCGGGACTACCGGGACAAGCCGATGGTCGATCCGCGGTACTTCACCGACCCGCACGACATGCGCGTGATGGTCTACGGGATCCGGAAGGCCCGCGAGATCGTCGCCCAGCCGGCCATGGCCGAATGGGTGGGTGAAGAGCTGTACCCGGGCAAGGACGTGCAGACGGACGAGCAGATCATCGAATACATCAAGAAGACGCACAACACCGTCTACCACCCCGCCGGCACGGTCCGGATGGGCGCGGCCGACGACGCGATGGCGCCGCTGGACCCCCAGCTGCGCGTCAAGGGCGTCACCGGGCTGCGGGTCGCCGACGCCTCGGTCATGCCGGAGCTGGTGACCGTCAACCCCAACATCACCACCATGATGATCGGAGAGCGGGCCGCCGAACTGATCAAGGCCGACCGCCGGGCGTCGCTCACCGAGGCCGCCGCCGGCTAGCCTGCGCACTTCATCACCGCACCTTTCGGGCGGCGTCGGAACTCCCGGCGCCGCCCGGACGCCTTAACAGGCGCGGTGCCCATCGGCCCAGCAGGTACCCTGTGCGGATGGGGAAGAAGAAGCTGCTCGCTGCAGCAGCCGTGCTGTCCGTTTCGTTGCTGCCGCTGACCGCCTGCCGGTCCGAACCTGATCCACAGCAGGCGGCGGACAGTCTCGCCGCGGCCCTGTCCGGCTTGAACATCTCGCAGGAGCCCTTCAATTCCGACAGCGACACTCCTCCGGACCTCGAGCTGCAAAACATCACCGGCGGCCTGTCCAACCTGCCGGATCCCACGGTCACTGCCGGCGAAATCAGCAAGCAGGACCCGGCGACGGCCTCCGTGGAGCTGGACTGGACCTGGGACCTGCCGGATACCGACGACGACTTCACCTACACCACCACCCTCCGGCTCGACCGCGACGAGGACGCCGACGACGACCGGTGGCGGGGCCGCTGGCACCCTTCCCTCGTGCATCCGATGCTGGAGGACGGGCACGCCCTGCAGCTGCAGACCTACGGCGCCGACCGGGCTGAAATTCTCGGCGGGGACGGGCAGCCGCTGGTGACGGACCGCCCGGTCTGGCGGGTGGGCCTGGACAAGAGCACGCTGGGCCTGGACGCCCTCGACGCCTCCGCCCGAACCCTCGCCGCGGAGCTGGGCCTGGACCCCGAGGCCTACGCCGCGCAGGTCGAGGCCAACGGCCCGCAGGCCTTCGTGGAGGCCATCGTCCTGCGCCAGGACGATGAGAACGCCGGCATCGAAGCACGGATCTCGGACATCCCGGGAGCTGTTGCGCTGCCCACCACCCGTGAGCTGGCCCCCACGCGGACCTTCGCCCGGACCCTGATCGGCAGCGTGGGAGAAGCCACGGCCGAGCTCATCGAAAAATCCGACGGTGCGCTGCTGCCGGGCAGCCAGGTCGGCCTGTCGGGCCTGCAGCAGCAGTATGACGACCAGCTGCGCGGCATCGATGGGCTCGCCATCATGGCCGTCCGCTCCGACGGGACGCCGTCCCCGCTGCACCAGGTGGATCCGGTCGCAGGCACGCCGGTGCAGCTGACCCTCGACGCCCGGCTGCAGACCCTGGCCGAAGAGGTCCTGGCGGAGGAACCCTCGGCCTCGGCCATCGTCGCCATCCGGCCCTCGACGGGTGAGGTCCTCGCTGCGGCAAACGGGCCCGGCAGCGAGGGCCAGCAGACCGCCCTGCTCGGCCAGTACCCGGCGGGCTCGACCCTGAAGATCGCCACCTCGTTGGCAATGCTCCGCGGCGGCGCCACCGCCGACACGACCGTGCAGTGCCCGGCCGAGGTGAGCGTTGACGGGCGCCGGTTCGGCAACGCCTCCACCTATCCGACGGCCTATGTGGGAGAGATTCCGCTGCGCCAGGCATTCGCCCAGTCCTGCAACACGGCGTTCATCAACGCCAGGGACGAGGTCTCCCAGCAGCAGCTGGCCGACGCCGCCGCGGACCTGGGCATCGGCGTCGAGGCCCCGCTGGGCACGGGCGCCTTCTTCGGTGCGGTTCCGGCCGAGGCCGAGGGCACCGACCACGCCGCCTCGCTGATCGGACAGGGCCAGGTGCTGGTGTCTCCGCTCGCCATGGCGGTGGCCGCCGCATCCGTGGCGGCCGGCGAACGGGTGAGCCCGGTCCTGGTGCGGGCCGATGGCTCCAATGAAGGTACCGACGAAGGCACCGAGGCGCCTGCCGCGTCGAAACTGACGGCGGCCGAAGCCTCGGTCCTGCAGGACATGATGCGGGCCGTGGTCACCGACGGCGGCGGGCAGGTCCTGCTGGACCTCCCCGGCGAGCCCGCCGGCGCCAAGACCGGCACCGCGGAGTTCGGCAGCGAAACGCCTCCCCGCACGCACGCCTGGTTTGCGGCAACCCAGGGCGACCTGGCCGCCGTCGTGTTCGTCGAGGAAGGCGAGCTGGGCTCGACGTCGGGCGGACCGCTGATGCGTGCGTTCCTGGCCGGCGCCGCCGGCTAGAAGCGCCCGTCCCGCCCCGGGTAGGCGGTGGCGCCGTACGGGGCCTGACCGTACGGACCCCGGTACTGCCCGTAGGGGGTGATCCCGGGCCGGCCGGTCGGCACGATGGCCTTGCCCAGCGGCATCAGTGAGACCGGGATCATCTTCAGGTTGGCGATGCCCAGCGGAATGCCGATGATGCTCAGGAACATCGGAATGGCCGTGGCGATGTGCCCCAGCGCAATCCAGATGCCGGCCACCAGCAGCCAGATGATGTTCCCCAGCGTGGAGAGCACCCCGGGGCCGCGGCCGCGGTCCACGATGGTGCGGCCGAACGGCCACAGCGCATACGCCGCAATGCGGAACGAGGCGATTCCGAAGGGAATCGTCACGATCAGCACGCAGCAGACAATGCCGGCGGCGGCGTAGCCCAGGGCCAGCCAGATGCCGCCGAAGAGGAGCCAGATCACGTTCAGGATGGCGTTCATCCCCCCATTGTGGCCCGGAACCCCGGCCGGGGCCATTCCCCCGGTGGCTACAATGAGGCCATGACGAGCCGCAATGATGCCCCGTTCACACTGACCGTCAGCGAATGCTGGGAGTACCTGAGGGAGGCGGCCGTGGGCCGGCTTGCCGTGCTGGTCGACGGGCAGCCGGAGATCTTCCCGATCAACTTCGCGGTGGACCGCGGGTCGGTGGTCTTCCGCACGGCGTCCGGAACCAAGCTGGCCGGAGCCCTGGCGGGCGGTCCGGTGGCCTTCGAGGTGGACGGCCACGATGACCGGCTCGGTTCGGCCTGGTCAGTGGTGCTGAAGGGCACGGCCCGGCAGCTGGAGGCCATCGAGGAGGTCCTGGACTCCGACCAGTTGCCCATTTACCCGTGGCAGGACGGCGAAAAGAACCATTTTGTGCGCATTGAACCTGCACAGACGGACGGACGGCGCTTCATGATTGCGTCGTCTGCGCGCCGTCACATCGTGCAGCAGCGCGGGTCCCGGACGGAGTAGCCGGGACCCGATCAGCAGATCAGCTGCGGCGTTCGTTCGACGCCGGCGCCGTGGCACGGCGCGGGCCGCGCCGGGTACGGGCCGGAGCAGCCGCCGAGGGGGTCTCCGAGGTCCAGGTGCGGGGTCCGCTGCTCCGGGAGCCACCGGCGGCACGGGCCGAGCCTGCCTCCGCGGGACGCCGTCCCCGGCCGCCCTGGCGGGCGCCGTCAGCTGCCTGCTCGCGGCGGCGCTGCGGGCGGGCCTCCTCGGAGCCGCGGCCGGCACCCCGGCCGGCGGGAGCGGCAGCTGCGCCGCCGCGGCCGTTGCCGCTGCCGGTGCGGGCAGCGCGCTTACGCTTGGCGTTGGCGCCGGTGGACTGTCCGCCGCCCTGGCGGGGCAGCTTGGCCGCCAGCGCCTCGGCGCGGACGTGCGGAGCCACCGGGTCGGCCTTCTCGCCCACCAGCTCGGCAACCGCCGCGGAGGTATGGCTGGCCTGCTCCATGGCGACGTTCACGCCGGCCGCCTTGAGCAGCTTGGTGACTTCACCCTTCTGCTCCGGCAGGGTCAGGGTGACCACGGTGCCGTCGGACCCGGCCCGGGCGGTACGGCCCGAGCGGTGCAGGTAGGCCTTATGCTCCGTGGGCGGATCGATGTGCACCACGAGTTCCACATCGTCCACATGCACGCCGCGGGCGGCAACGTCGGTGGCCACCAGCACCCGGACGTCGCCTGCGGCGAACTCGCCGAGGTTCCGGTCACGGGCGTTCTGGGACAGGTTGCCGTGCAGGTCCACGGCGGGGATGCCCTGGTCGGTCAGCCACTTGGCCATCTTCCGGGCGTGGTGCTTGGTGCGCATGAACATGATGCGCCGACCGCGGCCGGAGGCCAGTTCCTTGACGAGCAGCTTCTTGGCTGTGACGTCCTGGGTGAGGAACACCCGGTGTTCCATGGTGGTCACGGCGGCCTGCGGGTCGTCCACCGAGTGGGTCAGCGGGCTGTGCAGGTAGCGGCGGACCAGCTTGTCCACGCCGTTGTCCAGGGTGGCCGAGAACAGCAGGCGCTGGCCCTTTTCGGGGGTGCGGTCCAGCAGCCGCTTGACCACCGGCAGGAAGCCGAGGTCCGCCATGTGGTCGGCCTCGTCCAGGACGGTGACCTCGACGGACTCCAGGGACACGATGCCCTGCTTCATCAGGTCCTCAAGCCGGCCGGGGCAGGCGATGACGATGTCCACGCCGGCTCCGAGCGCCTTTTCCTGGCGGGCCTGGGAGACGCCGCCGTAGACCACGGTGGTGTTCAGGCCCAGGGCCTTGGCCAGCGGCTCGACGACGTTGTTGATCTGGTTCGCCAGCTCGCGGGTGGGTGCCAGGACCAGGCCCAGCGGACGGCCGCGCCGACGGCGGGCGACGGCGCCGGCCTCGGCAAGCCGGGAGACCAGCGGGAGCGAGAAGGCCAGGGTCTTGCCCGAGCCGGTGCGGCCGCGGCCGAGCACGTCGCGGCCGGCCAGGGTGTCGGGAAGGGTGCTCACCTGGATGGGGAACGCTTCGGTGATGCCCTGCTCGGCAAGGGTGTCGGACAGTGCCCCGGGCACGCCCAGGGAAGCAAAGGTGGTCATGAAGACGGAAAGCCACTTTCGGTTGGTGTCCCCGCGGCCGTTTGGCACGGGGTTCGCCGAAGAAAAATCAGACTGCGTCCACCGCGGGCCTGGCCATGGAGGCCGGCCGATCCGCGGGACGGAAGAGAGCGTTCATCGACGCCGGCTGTGCAGCGGAACGGTGATCCTTCGGCACAGCAACTTCCCCAGTGTAGCCCATCCCGGCCGCCTTCCCCGCATCGGCCCCTCCGGGCGGCCGGACGGCGCCGCCCTCCGGCCCGCCATCCGGCCGGGCGTCCGGCCCTGCCGCGGCGGAGGGCATCCAGCCTCGCTACCATGGGAGTGATGAGCACTGAACCCTCCCCCGACCGCTCCGGGCCGTTCCCCGGCCCCGACTCCCCGGGCTACCGCACCCAGCCGGTGTCCTTTGTCCGCCGCGGCTCCAGGCTGCAGGGCCGCCGTCAGCAGGCCTGGGATGAGCTGGCCGACCGCTTCGTGATCGACGTCCCCCGGGTCCAGGCAGATACCTCCGTGGATCCCGGCTACGTGTTCGACGCCGAGGCGGCCTTCGGGCGCAAGGCCCCGCTCGTCGTCGAAATCGGTTCAGGCCTAGGCGAAGCCGTGGTCCACGCGGCCGCTGAGGATCCGGACCGGAACTACCTTGCGGTGGAGGTCTACCGCCCCGGCCTGGCGCACACCCTCCAGCGCATCGGCCAGCGCGGGCTCACCAACGTGCGCGTGGTCCAGGCCAATGCCCCCGAGGTGCTCGGCACCATGCTGCCCGCGGCCTCCGTCGAGGAGCTGTGGCTGTTCTTCCCCGACCCCTGGCACAAGACCAAGCACCACAAGCGCCGGCTGGTGAAGCCCGGGTTCGATGAGCTCGCGGCCCGGGTGCTGGTCCCCGGCGGCCTCTGGCGGCTCGCCACGGACTGGTCCGACTACGCGGTGCAGATGCGCGAGGTCCTCGAGGCCTCCGCCGACTTCGCCAACCTGCACGCCGGCGAGCGCGCCGGCGACGACAGCCCGCTGACCCGGGTGCAGGCCGAAGGCCTCGAAGGCCGGGAACCCTCGGACGACGTCGACACCCGCGGCGGGTGGGCGCCCCGCTTCGAGGGCCGGATCCTCACCAGCTTCGAGAACAAGGCCCACCAGGCCGGTCGGCTGATCTTCGACCTGACCTTCCGCCGCCTGTAACCCACACCCTCCGCCACCCCATAGGACTTTTCCCCATGCCTGAACCGAGCGATGCACGCGTCGGCCTCTACATCGACTTCGACAACATCGTCATTTCCCGTTACCAGCAGCTGCACGGCAGGAACGCGTTCCAGCGGGACGGCATCCGCGACTTTGACCGGCACAGCCGCGACGCCGATCCGGACATCGCCGCCCGCCTCACCGCCGCCACCGTGGACTTCAACGCCATCATCGATTTCGCCGCCTCCTTCGGCACGCTGGTGGTCAACCGGGCCTACGCCGATTGGTCGGTGCCGGTCAACGCCAGCTACCAGCGCCAGCTGATGTCCCGGGCAGTGGACCTCACCCAGCTGTTCACCACCACCACGCGCGGCACCAAGAACGGTGCGGATATCCGGCTGGCCGTGGACGTGGTCGAAGACCTCTTCCGACTGCCGGACCTCACCCACGTCATCATCGTCGCCGGTGACTCCGATTACATTGCGCTGGCCCAGAAATCCAAGCGGCTCGGGCGCTTCGTGGTGGGCATCGGCGTCGCCGGCTCCACCAGCACCTCCCTGGCTGCAGCCTGCGACGAGTTCGAGGACTATGACTCGCTGCCCGGCGTCGCGAAGGCGGACGCCGCTCCGCCGGCGGCTGCCGGCAAGCCGGCGACGACGGCGGCCCCCGACGCTGCCCAGGGCGCAGACAAGGCCCGGCAGCTGACTGCGGTACCCATGTTCTCGCACATGGGCAATGCGGTCTTCGAAGACCCGGAGCCGGTCGAGGACATCGATCCGCAGACCCTGGCCACCGAACTGCTCATGCGGGCGCTGAAGATCGCCCACGCCAAGGGCGACGCCGACGAATGGCTTAACACCGGCACGGTGAAGAACCAGATGCGCCGCATGGATCCCTCCTTCAATGAAAAGCCGCTCGGGTTCCGCTCCTTCACCGACTTCCTCACCTCCCACGGCGACCTCGTGGAGCTGAACGACGACGGCCCGCAGCGGCTGATCCGTCTGCGGCCGGAGGCCGCGGACCCGGCCCGCAGCTAGGCGGCCGCCGGGAGGCTTCGGCTGCCGATTCTTCACCCGAAGATGACGCATCCTCTTGCGCCGCCGAACTTTGCAGTGCAAACTACTTTGCATGAGCGAAGAACTGGCCGGCGGACTATCCGCCCGCACATCCGTCCCGGGTTCGTCACAGCGCGCCGCAGCCGAAGGTGGGAACGGCACCGAGACACTCGATCTCCGCGCCGCCCTGGCCGTGGTCGAGGACGCGGAGCGTTCAGCCCGCCGACAGCTCAGCGGCAACACCGCCTTCGTCTACCTCCTCTGGGGACTGACCTGGGTGGTCGGCTACGGTGCGCTGCTGGCGAGCAAACAGCAGTGGCTGCCCCTGGCGCCGGAAACCGCGCTGCTGGTCCTCGGCGTCGCACTGGGTGCGGCCAGCATCAGCACCGTGGCCGTGTTCGCCCGGGGCGGCCGAGGCATCCGCGGCCGGTCCGCCATCCAGGGCGGGCTGTACGGAGCCGCCTGGGCCCTCGGCTTTACCGTGATGGGCGCCCTGAGCGGGGTCATCACGAGCGCCATTGAGGACTTCTGGCTCCGCGGGCTGCTGATCAACTCGATCTCCGTGCTGATCGTCGGCCTGCTCTACATCACCGGCGGCACCACGTTCAACGATCCGGCCCAGTCGTTCCTGGGCATCTGGCTGCTGGTGGTCACCGTAATCGGCCTGGTCACCGGGCCGGACCATTTCCTCTCCGTGTTCCTCCTGCTGGGCGCCACCGGCCTGCTGGCAGGCGCCGTCATCGAGCACCTGCGCACGCGGCGCCGCCGGAGCGGGGCGTTCCGTGCCTGAGCTCGATCCCGTCATCCACGCCGAGTCCAGGCTGCGCACGCTGACCATGCTGAACGAAGTCGGCGAGAACAACCGGGTGGCGTTCACCAAGCTGCAGAAGATGCTCGGCATGACGGCCGGCAACCTCTCCACGCACCTGCGCAAGCTGGAAACCGCCGGTTACGTCGAGGTCGCCAAGACCATCGAAGGCCGCACCCCGGCCACCTACGTGGGCATCACGCCGGAGGGCCGTGCCGCGTACGCCCGGTACCGCAAAAACCTGCAGGACCTGTTGTCCGGTCTCACCTGAGCCCGCCGTCCCGCGCCCTTCCGGCGCCCGTCATCCCCAGGAGCACCCATCCATGAGCATCAACAGACCAGACCCCGATCCCCCGGAGATCCTCGCCCGGGCCCGTGGCGTCCACAAGTCCTTCGGCGCCGTGGCGGCGCTCTCCGGCGTCGACTTCCGGATCGGCGCCGGAGAGACCGTGGGCCTGCTGGGCCCGAACGGGGCCGGGAAGTCCACTCTGCTGAGCCTGCTGACCGGGCTGCGCCAGCCGGACCGAGGAACGGTGGAGCTCTTCGGGCAGGATCCCCGGTCTCCGCAGGCCCGCCGGGCGCTGGGCACGACGCCGCAGGCCACCTCGGTGCCCGCAACGCTGCGGGTGCGCGAGACCGTGGACTTCGTGGCGGCCCACTATCCCGACCCCGTTCCGACGGCGGAGCTGCTGGAGCGGTTCGGCCTCGCCGCGGCCGCCGGAAAGCAGTGCGGCGGCCTGTCGGGCGGGCAGCAGCGGCGCCTGCTCGTGGCCCTGGCCCTCGTGGGCCGGCCCCGCCTGGTGGTCCTGGACGAACCGACCACCGGGCTGGACGTCGAGGCCCGGGAAAACCTGTGGGAGCAGCTCGCCGCCTACCGGGCCGGTGGCGGAACCCTGCTGATCACCAGCCACTATCTGGACGAAATCCAGACCCTCGCGGGGCGGGTGGTCGTCGTCAACGACGGCGCGGTCATCGCCGATGGCAACGTGGACGAGATCCGCAGCCGGGTCAGCGTCAGCCGCGTGTCCTTCCATACCTCCCTGCCCGCCGAGGCCTTCCGGACCTGGCCCGGCACCGCCTCCGTGAACGTCACGGCCTCCGGCGCCACCACCATCGTCAGCCACGACGCCGACGAAACGGTGCGGATGCTGGTCGGCAGGGGCGCCGACTTCCGCGGCCTGGAGGTCCATGCCGCCAGCCTGGAGGAGGCCTTCGTAGCCCTCACCCATTCCATCTCCGGCCGGGAAGCCCCACCGGCACCGGATGCCGGCACCCCGGCAGGACCCTCAGCGGAAAGGCACGTCGGATGAGCACCTCCCCCTCAGTGCGGAGCAACAGCACCCAGCTGCGTCTGGTCCGCGTCCACACCCGGGCGCAGGTACTGGAGCAGTTGAGGATTCCCGTGGCCGTGCTCTCCTCCACCGTCTTCCCCACCCTGGCGCTGGTGTTCTTTGTGCTGCCGCAGACGGCCGTGACCTCCAATCCGGTCGCCTCGCTGATGTCGATCGCCCAGCTGGCGGTGTTCGGCGTGATGAGCGCCTTCCTGTTCAACTACGGGATCGGAGTGGCGGAGGACCGGGCCAACCCGTGGAGCAGCTATGTGCGCACCCTGCCGGTCGGCGCGCTGCCGCCGACGATCGCGCGGGCGCTCACAGCCATGATGTTCGCCTTCTTTGCCCTCATCCCGGTCCTGGTGGTGGGCGCCGCGACGACGGCGGGCATGGACCTCTACACCGACGGAACCCTGCCCTGGTGGCGGGTGCCCCTGGCGGTGGGAGTCTGGCTGGTCTGCGGGCTGCCGTTCCTGTGCCTCGGCCTGCTGATCGGCTATCTGTGCACCTCAAAGGTGGCCATCGCCGTCACGCAGGTGGTCTTCTTCCCGCTCGCGTTCGCCGGCGGCATGATGCTGCCGCCGGAAATCTTCTCTCCGGGACTGGACACGTTTTCGCGGTTCCTGCCGTCGCGGGCGGCCCGGGACCTGTCCGTGTCCGCCCTCTCCGGGGAACCCTTTGAGCTGACCGCGGTGCTGTGTTTCCTGGCCTGGACGCTGCTGCTGGGTGCCGGTGCGGTCTGGGCCAACCGGCGGGACCAGGGCCGGCGCTTCCGCTGACCGGCGCGCCTGCAGCCGGACAGACGGCGTCCCCGGCGCCCGGCTGCGGGCTCGGCCTCAGAGCGAGGCCGCGTAGCCGTTCGCGTAGTCCCGGGACTGGGGCTTGCCGGCCGGCAGCGCCCGCAGCCGGCTGTGCCGCTGGACGAGCGAGACCAGCCCCAGCGGCTTGAAGGCCGCCGACGCGGGCGGCCGTTGACCGCGGGCCAGGGGCACGACGTCACCGCCCAGCCCTGCGGCGAAGATCCTGCCCAGGTCGGGCTGGCGCTGCTGGGCCTGGTCGAGTTCGGCCGAGAGCTCCTCGACCCGGGCCCGCAGTCCCAGCACCTCTTTTTCCAGCTCCATGATCCGCTTGATCCCCTCGAGGGAGACGCCCTCCTGGGAGAGCCGCTGGACCTGCCGGAGCATCTCGATGTCGCGTTGCGAGTAGCGGCGGGCGCGGCCGGGTGCCCGCGACGGGCTGACGATGCCCATCCGGTCATACTGCCGGAGGGTCTGCGGGTGCATCTCCGCCAGCTCGGCCGCGACCGAGATGACGAAGATCGGCGCGTTCGCGTCGATGGCCACAGGATCCTCCTTTACGACGTCGGCTGTGGGGTGTGATCAGTGATCATAGGTCAAAGCGCCGGTTCCCGGGCGGAAGCCGGTTCCGGACTCACAGGCGTGCCTTGGCCGCCAGGGATGCCCGGGGGTTCTCCCCCGTGGTGGCCCGGGCGAAGGCCTCCACGGCGTCCTTCGCCTCCTTGCTCAGGTTCTGCGGGACCGCGACGTCCACGGTGACCAGCAGGTCGCCGGTGGCCTTGGCGGTCTTCACTCCGCGCCCCTTCACCCGCAGCGTCCGGCCCGACGGCGTGCCCGCCGGCACGCGCAGCCGCACGGTGTCTCCGCTGAGGGTGGGCACCTCGATGGTCGCGCCGAGCGCGGCCTCGGGGAAGCTCACCGGAACGTGGATGCGGATGTCGTTGCCGTCGCGCTTGAAGAAGTCGTGCGGCGTCACGTGGACGGTGACCATCAGGTCGCCCGCGCCGGCGGGACCGGGCTGGCCCTTGCCCCGGACGCGGATGGTCTGGCCGTCCCTGACACCTGCCGGGACACGCACCTCGATGACTTCGCCCGAGGGCTCGCGGAGGCCGATCACCGTGCCGTTGATGGAGCCGGCGAAGGAAATCGTGGTGGTTGCCGTCCGGTCCGCGCCCTTGGTGGGCGGAGCCTGGCCGAACCCGCCCCCGAAGCCTCCGCCGCCGCCGAAGAGGTCGGCGAACTCCGGCGGGATGTTGCTGCCGCCGGTGCTGAAGGTGGTGCGGCGGGAACCTCCGCGCGGCCCGGCGCCCTGGCCGAACAGGCCGCCGAACAGGTCCTCGAACCCGCCGGCTCCCGCTCCTGCGCCCGGTCCGCCGGCACCGCCGGCGCTGAAGCGGGCGCCGCTGCCCATGGCGCGGATGGCGTCGTACTGCTGGCGCTCCTCGGCGTCGGAAAGGACCGAATAGGCCTCGGAGACGTCCTTGAACATGCGTTCCGCGGAGGCGTCGTTCTGGTTCTGGTCCGGGTGGTACTTCCGGGCCAGCTTCCGATATGCCTTTTTGATGTCCGATTCGGAGGCATCCTTGGGGACGCCCAGAATCTTGTAGAAATCCTTGTCGACCCAGTCCTGGCTAGCCAATGGCGTCCCTTTCTCGTTCCAGTCTCCAGTCCGTGCCCGGCGGGGCACGGAAGGCCCGGGGCGCCTGCCGCCCCGGGCCCTGCCGCTACTGCTCCGGTACTGAGACCACAACCTGGGCCGCGCGCAGCACGCGGTCCCCGGCCTTGTAGCCGATCCGCAGGATCTGCGTCACGGTGTCGGACTGCACGTCCGCGCTCTGCTGCTGCATCAGCGCCTCGTGGATGTTCGGATCGAAGTCGACTCCGGTCTCGTCGATCCGGGTCAGCCCGAAGGTGCCCAGCGCGCTTTCCAGCTTCTTGGCGATCGCGGCGAAGGGGCCCTCCGCCAGGTCGCCGTGCTGACGCGCGGCCTCGATGTCGTCCAGGGTCGGCAGCAGTGCGTTGATCACGCCGATCACGGCCATCTCCCGGGCGACGTCACGGTCACGCTCCACCCGCCGGCGGTAGTTCACGTACTCCGCCTGCAGGCGCAGCAGATCGCTGCGCAGCTCCTCGGCCTCCGGGGTTCCGGCTGCCTTGGGCGCGCCAGGAACCTCGGCACTGTTCAGGATCTGCTCCGCCTGCGAGAGGGCGTCACCCTCGGCAGCCGGGCCGGATGCGGAGCTGTCCGCACCGGCCGGCTGCGAAGCCGCGTCATCGGGGGTGCCGCGGGCCTCGTCGGAACCCGGGTCCGGGTTCGCGCCGTTGTCCTGCGCCATGGCTACTTCTTCTCTTCGTCGTCGACGACTTCGGCATCCACGATGTCTTCATCGCCTGCGGACGCGGAATCCGTTCCGGCTCCGGCGCCGCCGGCAGCACCGGCGCCCGGGGCGTCGCCCGAAGCCTGTGCGGAGGCGTAGATCGCTTCGCCGAGCTTGGTCTGCGAGGCCTGCAGCTTGTCGAAGGCGCTCTTGACCTCGTCGTCGTTGTCGGTTCCGGCGAGGGCCGTCTTCAGGGCGTCGACGTCGGCCTTGACCTCGGTCTTGACGTCCTCGGGCAGCTTGTCGTCGTTGTCCGTGAGCAGCTTGTCCACGGAGTAGGCGAGCTGCTCGGCGGAGTTGCGGACGTCGGCGGCCTCGCGGCGCTTCTTGTCCTCGGCTGCGTGCTCCTCGGCTTCGCGGACCATGCGGTCGATGTCCTCCTTGGAGAGCGAGGAACCGCCGGTGATGGTCATGGACTGCTCGGCACCGGTGCCCTTGTCCTTGGCGGAGACGTGCACGATGCCGTTGGCGTCGATGTCGAAGGTGACCTCGATCTGCGGGACGCCGCGCGGAGCCGGGGCGATGCCGGTCAGCTCGAAGGTTCCCAGCGGCTTGTTGTCGCGGGTGAACTCGCGCTCGCCCTGGAAGACCTGGATGGCCACGGACGGCTGGTTGTCGTCGGCGGTGGTGAAGGTCTCGCTGCGCTTGGTGGGGATGGCCGTGTTGCGCTCGATCAGCTTGGTCATCACGCCGCCCTTGGTCTCGATGCCCAGGGACAGGGGGGTGACGTCGATGAGCAGGACGTCCTTGCGCTCGCCCTTCAGCACGCCGGCCTGCAGGGCTGCGCCGACGGCCACGACCTCATCGGGGTTGACGCCCTTGTTCGGTTCCTTGCCGCCGGCCAGCTGCTTGACCAGCTCGGACACGGCGGGCATGCGGGTGGAACCGCCCACGAGGATGATGTGGTCGATGTCGGAGACCTTGATGCCGGCTTCGGAAATGACGTCGTTGAACGGCTTCTTGGTGCGGTCCAGCAGGTCCTTGGTCAGGTCCTGGAACTTGGCGCGGGAGAGGTGCTCGTCCAGGTGCACCGGCCCCTCGGGGGTGACCGAGAGGTACTGCAGGGAGATGTTGGTGGAGGTCGCGGAGGACAGCTCCTTCTTGGCCTGCTCAGCGGCTTCCTTGAGGCGCTGCAGGGCGATCTTGTCCTTGGACAGATCCGCACCCTTGGCCTTGGCCTGGCCCAGCAGGTAGTCAACGATGCGCTGGTCCCAGTCGTCGCCGCCGAGGCGGTTGTCGCCGGCGGTCGCGCGGACCTGGATGGTGGAGAAGTCGTCCTCGTCCTTGCCCACTTCGAGCAGGGACACGTCGAACGTGCCGCCGCCGAGGTCGAAGACCAGGATCAGCTCGTCTTCCTTGCCCTTGTCCAGGCCGTAGGCCAGGGCCGCGGCGGTGGGCTCGTTGACGATGCGCAGCACGTTCATGCCGGCGATCTCGCCGGCTTCCTTGGTGGCCTGGCGCTCGGCGTCGTTGAAGTAGGCCGGAACGGTGATCACCGCGTCGGTGACCTTCTCGCCGAGGTAGGCCTCGGCGTCGTTCTTCAGCTTCATGAGGATGCGGGCCGAGATTTCCTGCGGCGTGTACTTCTTGCCGTCGATCTCCTTGGACCAGTCGGTGCCCATGTGGCGCTTGACGGAGGAGATGGTGCGGTCGATGTTGTTCACGGCCTGGCGCTTGGCGATCTCGCCGACCAGGACCTCGCCCGACTTGGCGAAGGCCACGACCGACGGGGTGGTGCGGCCGCCTTCGGCGTTGGCGATGACGGTGGGCTCGCCGCCTTCGAGGACGGAGACCACGGAGTTGGTGGTGCCGAGGTCGATACCTACTGCACGTGACATATTGCTTCCTCTTTCCTTGGGAAAACGTCGCCTGCCGGCCCGAAGCCCGGCATGTCTTGAGCGTTCTGCACTCAACTTTACCGAAGCGGCGGTGAATGTCAACAAACTTGAGCCGAGTACGCTCAAGTCGGCGCCGGCCTCTTGACGGAGGATGACGTGCCGTTACCGGACCATGGCCGCGGCCGCCGGCCCGGCGTAGGGTCCTGTTCATGCCCCAGGAAACGTACTCACACGGACATCATGAGAGCGTGGTCCGGACGCACGCGGGCCGGACGGCAGAGGATTCCGCCGCCTACCTGCTGCCCCTCCTGTCCCCCGGAATGGACCTGCTCGACGTCGGCTGCGGCCCGGGCAGCATCACGCTGGGCCTGGCCCAGGCCGTGGCTCCGGGCATGGTGACCGGGCTGGACGCCTCGGAGGAGGTCGTGGGCCTGGCGGCCCTGGCCGCAGCGGAACAGGGCGTGGAGAATGCCCGCTTCCGCGCCGGGGACGTCTACGAGCTGCCCTGGCCGGATGCATCGTTCGACGTCGTCCACGCCCACCAGGTGCTGCACCACCTTGCGGACCCGGTGGCGGCGCTGCGGGAGATGAGGCGCGTGACCCGCCCCGGCGGCCTCGTTGCCGTGCGCGAGGCGGATTTCTCCGCCATGTCCTGGTACCCGCAGCTGCCGGAACTGGAGGAGTGGATGGACCTGTACCAGCAGATCGCCCGCGGCAACGGCGCCGAGCCCGACGGCGGCCGGAGGCTGCTGGGCTGGGCACTGGCCGCCGGCTTCACCGACGTCGACCCCTCCGCCTCGAACTGGCTGTACGCCACCCCGCAGCGACGCCGGGAGCACGGCGGGTCCTGGGCCGAGCGGGTGCTGCACTCCGCGTTCGCCGAACAGGCGCTGGAGCGGAACCTGGCCGACCGGCCGGCGCTGGAGCGGATCAGCGCCGGGTGGCGCAGCTGGGCGGAGGACCCGGCGGGCTGGTTCCTGATGCCTTCGGCCGAGATCCTCGCCCGGGCCTGATCCCCTGCGCCTCACCTCCTGTGCCCTGCTCCCCCTGTACCGGGGCACATCCCTCGCTAGGCTGGAGGAATGTACCGCATCGAGGTGGTCTGCACCGGCAATGTCTGCCGCTCCCCCATATCCGAGCTGGTCCTGCAGCGCGCCTTCGGCGACGCCGGACTGGCGGACCGCGTGGTGATCACCTCGGCCGGCCTGGCCGCCTGGGATCCGGATGTACCCATGGATCCGCGCAGTTCCGCCGTGCTGCTGCGCAACGGCTTCTCCGAGGAGCAGGTCTCCGGGTTTGTCGCCCGTCCGTTCCGGCAGGAGCGGATTCCCGGGCTCGATCTCCTGCTGGCGCTGGACCGCGGCCACGAGGACCGGCTGCTCGCCTGGGCGCCGCCGGAACACCGCCACCGGGTCCGGCTGCTGCGCTCCTTCGACCCCGCCGTTTCCGGCCTGCCCCATGAGGAGCTGGACGTCCCCGATCCCTGGTTCGGCGAGGACATGGACTTCGACGCCGCCTACGCCCTGATCGAGGCGGCTGCCCCGGGAGTGGTCGCCGCCGTGCGCGAAGAGCTGCGGGCGTGAGCCGGATCCGCCCGGTGCTGGTGGCGGTCGACGGGTTCTCCGGGGCGGGCAAGTCGACCCTGGCCGATGAGCTGATGCGCACCCTCGCGGAACGCGGAGTTCCCGCCGCCCTGTTCCGGCTCGAGGACATCTACCCGGGCTGGGACGGCCTCGCGGCCGGAATGGACTGCTACCGCCGCCAGGTGCTCGAGCCCCTCGCCGCGGGCCGGCCCGCCCGCTGGCGCGCCTGGGACTGGGAGGCCGGCTGCTGGGGTGCCGAACGGACCACTGAACCGGCCGGCGTCGTGCTCTGCGAGGGGGTGGGCGCCTTCCACGCCGCCGCCCGTCCGCTGCTGGACGCGGGCATCTGGCTGCAGGCACCTGCCGGGCTGCGCCGCCGTCGGGCCCTGGCCCGGGACGGCGGGACCTACGCGCCGCACTGGGAGCGCTGGGCCGCGCAGGAACGCGCGTGGGCCGCCTCGGACGACGCGGCGGCGGCTGCGGACCTGGTGCTCGACGGCGGTGCGCCCGGCAACGCCGCGGCGGTCCTGGCCCTGCTGTCCGGCCCCGGGACCGCACTGACCCCGGAGGCTACTGCAGGGTGGCGGTAAGCCGGGCCACGTTGTCCACGTAGCGTTCCAGCAGGGGCCGGTTCCGCCAGTCCTCCAGGTGCAGTTCCCGCGAGAGGTTCCGGTAGGTGTCCTCCACCCGGCGCATCTGTTCGACGATCCCGCCGCCGAACATCATCAGCGACACCTCCAGGTTCAGCGAGAACGAGCGCATGTCCATGTTGGAGGAGCCCAGCACCGCCACCTCGTCGTCCACGGTGAAGTGCTTGGCATGCAGGACCAGCGGCTTCGGGTACTGGTAGATCCGGATCCCGGCCTCCAGCAGCACCTCGTAGTAGGAGCGCTGCGCATGGTCCACCAGGAACTGGTCGCCCTTCTCGGACACGAACAGCTCCACCTGCACCCCGCGCTGGGCCGCAGTGGTGATCGCGTACAGCAGCGAGTCGTCCGGCACGAAGTAGGGGCTGGTGATGGAGATCCGCTCCGAGGCCGAATAGATCAGCGACGTGAACAGGCGCAGGTTGTTCTCGGTGGTGAACCCGGGCCCGCTGGGCACCACCTGGCAGGTGACCCCGCCGGGCTCGGACTCCCATTCGTACAGGCTGAGTTCCCGCTCCAGGTTCTCGTCGGTCTCGGCGTTCCAGTCCGTGGCGAACACGACGTTCAGCTCATCGACCACCGGGCCTTCGAGCCGGGCCATCAGCTCCACCCAGCGGCGCCCGATCCGATGGTTCGCGCGCTTGCGGTAGCCCGGTTCGATGAGGTTCTGCGACCCGGTGAACCCGATCCTGCCGTCCACCACCATCAGCTTGCGGTGGTTGCGCAGGTCCGGGCGGCGCCAGTTGCCGCGGGACGGCTGGATGGGCAGCATCCGGTGCCACTGGATCTCGGAGGCCTTGAGCTGACGCAGCAGCTGCCGGTACCCGTGGATGCGCAGGGTGGCGATGTGGTCGAAGAGCAGCCGCACCGTGACTCCGCGGGCGGCGGCCTCGGTGAGCGCGGTGAAGAACTCCCGCGTCTCGTCGTCGTAGCTCATGATGTAGAACTCGACATGCACATGCTTGTCCGCGGCACGGACGGCGGCGGTCATGTCCCTGATGCTCTGCCGGTAGTCGCGCTGCAGGGTGACCCGGTTGCCGTCCAGGGTGGGCAGCGAGCCGAGCCGCCGGTTCAGTTCCGCGGCGGAGAGGACCCATTCCGGGCCGGCGTAGCTGCTGCCTTCGGCCTCGAGCTCGCGGGTGTTCTCACGCACCGCCCGGTTGATCGCGGCCTGCCGCCGCACCCGGGATTCGTTGAGCCGGTTGTTGCCGAACAGGGCGAAGATGATGATGCCCGGAATGGGCAGGAAGAAGATCGCCAGCAGCCAAGCCATCGCCGTCGTCGGCCGGCGGTTGCCCGGCACCACGCCCAGCGCCACGATCCGGATGCCGAAATCGATGATCGTCAGAATCGTCGCGATCCACCCGGGGGGGCTAATCGTCCACCACACAGCTTGCTCCCTCCGGCACCTGCCTCTGATCAAGACTAGTGGACGCACCGGGCCGTCCCGCGCCGCGGGCCGGGCGATAGGGTGGGGTCATGACCACTCTGGTGTTCCTCGATCCGGCGTTTGAGGACGGCCGCCCGGCGGACGCCGCCGAACCGCAGCTGCTGGCCACCGACCTCGGGGTGACCCGCGGCGACGGCGTCTTCGAGTCGGTGCTCGCGGTGGGCGGCCGGCCCCGCAAGCTGCCGGCCCACCTGGCCCGGCTGGCGGGCTCGGCCGCCGCCCTCCAGATCGAGGCCCCGCCCGCTGTGGCCTGGGAACGGGCGATCGCCACCGCGCTCGCCCGGCAGGTCCGCGCCGACGGCGACGGCCCCGCCGTCGTGCGCCTGTTCCTGACCCGCGGGCCGGAGGGCGCCGGCAGCCCGACCGCCTGGGTCTCCGCGGCGCCGATGCCGGCCGCCACGCTGGCGCAGCGGGAGCACGGGGTGAAGGTCCTGCTGCTGGACCGCGGCTATGACAGCCTGGACGCGCCCCGGCAGCCCTGGCTGCTGCTGGGCGCCAAGACCCTCTCCTATGCGGTGAACATGGCGGCGATCCGGCATGCGAAGGCCAACGGTGCCGACGACGTCATCTTTACCTCCTCTGACGGCCGGGTACTGGAAGGCGCCACCTCCACCGTGCTGCTGGCCATGGAGCAGGACGGGGTGCGGACCCTGCTCACCCCCGAGCTGGAAAGCGGAATTCTGGCCGGCACCACGCAGGCCGCGATCTTCGACGCCGCCGGGAAGGCCGGCTGGGCCCTGGGCTACGGGCCGTTGGAGCCGTCGCACCTGCTGGAGGCCGACGCCGTGTGGCTGGCTTCCAGCATCCGCCTGCTGGCGCCGGTCACGCACATCGACGGCGAGCCGATCCGCACCTCGCAGCGGCTCACCAATGAACTGTCGGCGCTGGTCGAGGACATCCTCTAGCCGCCCGGGCCCGGGCGGGCGGGGCTAGCTGAGGATGAAGTTGAACGTCCCCGCCGCCAGGGCCGCCGCAACGGCTCCGCCGCCAAGCAGCACCCCGTAGCCGGCCACCGCCGCGTCCAGGGGGCTGAAGGCCGAGGTCCGGGACCAGGTGCGCGGCCCGGCGCCGAATCCCCGGGCCTCCATGGCCGCCGCCAGCCGGGAGGACCGCCGCACGGCCTGCACCAGCAGCGCCAGCGCCTGGCCCGGGAAGTCCTTCAGCCGGGCCGGGCCCGAGGAGCTGCCGGCCCCGCGCGCCCGCCGGGCCAGGCCCAAGGTTCGCCACTCCTCCACCAGCAGCCCCACCAGCCGCACGGCGGCCAGCGCGCCCAGGACGAACCGCTCGGGCAGCTTCAGCTTCTGTGCCAGCGCATCGGCGAGATCGGTGGGGTCCACCGCTGTCAGCAGGAACAAGCCGGGCAGGGCAATCGCCAGGCCGCGCAGCGCGATGGCGGTGCCGGCCGCGACGGAATCCGTCGTGAACAGCAGCGGCCCCGCCTGAAGCAACACCTCCCCGGTCTTCTCCGCGAGCAGGGCGGTGGCGTATCCGGCCAGCAGGGCCGCCGGCAGCACCGGCCAGAACCGCAGCAGGATGGCCGGGCGGATCCGCAGCAGCGGCAGCAGGGCCAGCTCGCCGGCCAGCACCACCGCCGCACTGACCCAGTCCACGGTGGCCAGCACGGCCAGGGTCACGGCGACGGCCGCGGCGAGCAGGGACAGCGGGTTGGCGCGGCGCAACGTGTTCATGCCCCGGCCCCCCGCAGGACAGCGGCCGGCCCTCCGGCGGCCGCGGCGCTGCCCCCGCCCACCTGCAGGCGGGCGGCGTCGAGCGCGGCCAGGAAGTCGTCGTCGTGCGTCACGGCGACGACGGCGCGGCCGCCCGCGGCCTGCTCGGCGAGCAGGCGCACCAGCTGCGCCCAGGTCCGGGCGTCCTGGCCGAAGGTGGGTTCATCCAGCAGCAGCACCTGTGGCGCCGCCGCCAGGACCGTGGCCACGGACAGCCTGCGTTTCTCGCCGCCGGAGAGGGTGAACGGGTTGACGTCCATCAGGTGCCCGAGCCGCAGCCGTTCGGCCAGCTCCTCGACGACGGAGCTCCGCTCACGGCGGATGCGCCGCGGCCCGTAGGCCAGCTCGTCCCGTACCCTACCGGTGAGGAACTGGTGCTCGGGTTCCTGGAACACCGATCCGATCCGCTGGATCAGCTGCGGCGGCTTCCACCGCCGCGGCTCCGCCGCCAGCGTTCCGCGCAGGGCCGGCTCGGCGTGCAGCGAACCGGCCCGGGGCGGGGTCAGCCCGCCCAGTGCCAGGGCGAGGGTCGATTTGCCGGCGCCGTTGGGCCCGACGACGCCGAGCACGGTGCCCGCCTTCAGCTGCAGGTCCACGCCCGCCAGCACGGGTCCGGCGTGCCGGCTGCGTGCCACGGCCAGGTCCTCGGCGGTCAGGAGCGCATCTCCCGGGGCCCCAGGGGCCGGCAGCGGCGGGCCGCCGTCGGCTGCCAGCGGATCCAGGCCGGGCACCCAGACCCCTGCGGTGGCCAGCTGGCTGCGGACGCCCTGCCCGCCCAGCACCTGCTCCGGCGGACCGTCGGCGAGCAGCCCGCCGTCGGCCGCGAGCACGAGCACCCGGTCCACGACCGGGGCCCACACGGCGGTGCGGTGCTCGACCACGATCAGGGTCGCCCCGGTGCGTTCCACCGTTCGGGCGACGGCGTCGCGGACCTCCAGCACTCCCGCCGGATCCAGATTGGCGGTGGGCTCGTCCAGCAGCAGCAGGCCCGGCTGCATGGCAAGCACGGCGGCGAGGGCCAGGCGCTGCTTCTGGCCGCCGGAGAGGGCGGCGGTGGGATGCCCGGCCGGCAGGTGCCCCAGTCCGACGTCCTCCAGCGCCCGCGCGGTCCGGGCCGGGATCTGGGCTGCGGGGACGCGCAGGTTTTCGGCACCGAACGCCACCTCGTCGCCCACCCGGGAGAGCACCACCTGGCTCTCGGGGTCCTGCAGCACCAGGCCGGCGCGGCCGCGGGCGCTGCGCGGGTCGGCGCCGTCGATGCTCAGGCGCCCGGACTGCTCGCCGCCGCCGTCGCCCTCGTCATCGGCGAGGATGCCGGCCAGCGCGTGCAGCAGCGTCGACTTGCCTGCGCCGGACGCTCCGAGCAGCAGGACCCGCTCGCCGGCGCGGATGTGCAGGTCCAGTCCGCTGACCGCGGGCCGGCGGCGCCCGGCGTGCCGCCAGCCGAACCCCTCGGCGCGGACTTCGGCCGGGGCGGCGGGCTGATCAGGCATCGGCGCTGCGGCCGGCCGCGAACTGGGACAGGGCGCCGGTCCGCGCCAGTGCACGCATCGCCAGCCAGGAGAGCAGGCCCGCGATCACGAGTCCGGACACCGCGGCGAACAGCACGTAGAGGCCCTGCCACTGTGCGGCCCATTCGACGTTGTAGAGGATGTTCTCGCTGACGCCCAGGAAGACCCCGGCGGTCAGCCCGGCCAGCAGCGCCACCGGCAGGGTGTACCGGCGGTAGAGGAAGAGCAGGAAGACCAGTTCCGCGCCCAGGCCCTGGACGGCGCCGGAGAGCAGGACGGACAGGCCGTAGCTGGTCCCCAGGACCATGGACACGGCCGAGGCCAGGACCTCGCAGTAGATCGCGGCGCCGGGCCTGCGGATGATCAGCCCGCCCAGGACGCCGGCGATCAGCCAGCCTCCGCTGTAGAGGCCGAGCAGGGGCGGGAAGGCGGCGGTCAGGGCGCCGATGCCGCCGGCGCCCAGGGACCAGGCCCAGAAGACCACGCCCACGGCGACGGAAAGCACCGACGCGGTGACGATGTCCACCACCCGCCAGCGGGCGGAGGCGCGCCAGGATGCGGCGAACCGGGCGCCCCACCGGGGGCCGGGCGACGGCGTCGGGTGCGGGTCCGGGCTCGGGGCCGGCGGGGTGGAGCGGGGCTGCGGCGCGCTGCCGGAAGTGTTCTGCATGGAAATCCTCCTGGGTTGCAGGAGGGGAGGGAGAACGCCGGAACCGGCGCCGCCCCTGAGATCTCGACTCCCTTCGCCGGTACTAACCGGATCAGGTTCGAGGGTCTGCGGTGATCCGCACTCTCAGCGCCCTGTGCCGTGCCCGGTGTCCCGGTCCGCGGCGGCGCTCCCCTGTCGTGTGTTGGCGCTACCACTGTACATCCGATCGGGACGCGTGGGGCGGCTGTGTCGTAGGGTGGGGTCAAAGCCCCACAAGCGAAGGAATGCCCATGAACGTGATCCTCAAACTGCTCGGCACCGGCGTCAGCATCCTGGCCGGCATCGTCTCCGCCAAGGCCCTGGACTTCGTCTGGGAGAAGGCCACCGGGCAGGAGCCGCCGAAGGACGCCGAAGGCAGCCTCGAGGCCTCGCTGCGCTCGGCCGTCGTCTTCGCGCTGGTCTCCGGCGCGGTCAGCTCCGCGATCCGCGTCCTCACCAACCGGGGCACCCAGAAGGCCATCCAGCGCTATAAGCGCACCCCCGAGGTCGTCTGACCCGCGGACCTATCCTTCGAGCCGGCGGCGGCTGCGGCTGCCGCCGGCTCCGTCCGTTTCACGGGCGGCAGCCAGCTCCTCGGCGGACAGGTTCCCGGTTTGGTGCACGTCGTCCACCTGCGGATCGGCGTCGGCGCCCTCCTCAGCCTCCTGCGCCTCGGTGATGTAGCGCTGGGCGCGCTCGACGACGTCGTCCAGCTCGTCGATGCTCAGCAGCTCCGGCCGCAGGTGCTTGGTGCGGTAGCCGGCGCGGCCGATCATATGGGCGCTGACCGGGGCGGTCAGCAGCATGAGCAGCCAGCACAGGAACAGGACCGGCAGCAGCTTCCAGCTGGCGAACTCCACCGCCATCGCGGAAAGGAACAGCAGCAGGCCCAGCACCTGGGGCTTGGACGCCGCGTGCATGCGGCTCATCAGGTCCGGAAAGCGCATCAGGCCGATCGCGGCGGCCAGCGACATGAGGGCCCCGCCGATCATGAGCAGGCCGACGACGGCGTCGTGGAGGTTCTGGGACATGGTTACCTCCTGTCCGTGACGAAGCGGGCGACGGTGACCGAGCCGATGAAGCCGACCAGCGAGATCGAGATCAGCAGCGCCAGGTAGTCAAGGTGCCGGTTGACGATCATGTCGGTGGCCAGGCCGGCGCCGACCACCGCCAGCAGCACGTCCGCCGCGAGCACCCGGTCCAGGATGGACGGGCCCAGGACGATCCGGCCGATGGCGCCGAACGCCGACACCGCCAGCATGACGGCTACGATCACCGTAAATACGTTCATCATGCGCCTGCTCCCTGCTGTGCGTCGTCGAGCTTCCCGTCGGTGCGCTGCTCATCGGTCCTTAGCAGCTGCAGGTCCTCGCGGCTGCCCATGGTCCGGATCAGCCAGGCCTCGGTGCTGCGCACGTCCCGTCGGATCGCCTCCGCCTGCTCCTCGTTCGCGACGTTCAGGCAGTGCAGGTAGAGGGTGGAGGTGGAGCGGTCCACGTCCACTACCAGCGAACCGGGAATCAGCGACAGCGCATGGCCGGTGGCGGTGGTCAGCAGGTCGGACCGGGTCCGCAGCTTGACCGCCACCACCGCGTTGCGGATCCGCGGGCCCTTCCGAATCGCCAGCCACAGCACCTCGAAGCTGGCCAGCACCAGCTTGTACAGGAAGCGGAGGCCGAAGCCGAGTGCGTACAGCAGGTTGAACCTGCCGCTGAGCTGCACCGGAGGCAGGTAGAAGATGCGCATCACCACGGCGGCGATGACCACCCCGAACGCGAGGTTGGAGAGGCTGAAGTCCTGCCAGAGCGCTCCCCAGACAAAGACCAGCCAGATCAGCAGCGGCAGTTCCTTGATGACCGAAAGGTGGCGTCGTCTGCGGCTCACGGCATGGCCCCCTCTCCCAGGACCGCTTCGATGTACGGGGTGCGCTCCAGCAGGTCCATCGCCGCGTTGTCGCTGAGCTCATAGAGCGGACCCGCGAAAACGGTCAGGGCGAGACCCAGGCCGACCAGGCCCAGGGTGGCGCCGACCATGCTCTTGGGCAGCAGGGTGACGGCGTCGCGTCCGGAGAACCGCCCGCTGTCGTGGTCGGTGACGTCCACCGAGCTGTTCAGGCTACGCCCGTCCGGGCCCACCGCCAGCAGGATCGGGTCCGGGTGCACCGCGTCCTCCGGGGTGCGCCAGAAGGCGCGGTTCCAGACCCGGGCCATGACCAGCAGGGTCAGCAGGCTGGTGACGGCGCCGGCGGCGACCAGCGCATAGGCCAGCGGCGTGCCCAGGTCCACGCCGGCCTGCATCAGGCCGAGCTTGCCGAGGAATCCGGAGAACGGCGGAATGCCGGCCAGGTTGATCGCCGGAATGAAGTACAGCACCGCCAGCAGCGGCGACAGCTTCGCCAGGCCGCCCAGGCGGTCCATGTTGGCCGTCCCGCCCCGGCGTTCGATCAGCCCGGTGACCAGGAACAGGCTGGTCTGCACGGTGATGTGGTGCACCACGTAGAACACTGCGGAACCGATTCCGACCACTGAGGAGACCGCCAGGCCGAAGACCATATAGCCGATGTGGCTGACCAGGGTGAACGACAGGAGTCGCTTGATGTCGGTCTGCGCCAGCGCGCCGAGGATGCCCACCACCATTGTCAGCCCGGCAACGACCATCAGCAGCGAATTGATCCGGTCCCCGGGGAACAGCAGCGTCTCCGTCCGCACCATGGCGTACACGCCGACCTTGGTCAGCAGGCCGGCGAACACCGCGGTCACCGGTGCCGGCGCCGTCGGGTAGGAGTCCGGCAGCCAGAAGGACAGCGGGAAGACGGCGGCCTTGATGCCGAACGCGACCAGCAGCATCACGTGCAGCACCATCTGGGTATCCGGGTCCAGCTCGCCGAGCTTGAGCGCCAGGTCGGCCATGTTGACCGTGCCGGTGGCTCCGTAGACCATCGCGATGGCGATCAGGAACAGCAGCGAGGAGACCACGCTGACGACCACGTAGGTGACGCCGGCCCGGATCCGGGGGGTGGTCCCGCCGAGCGTCATCAGCACGTAGCTGGCGGTCAGCAGGATTTCGAAGCCCACGTAGAGGTTGAACAGGTCCCCGGCGAGGAAGGCGTTGGAGACGCCGGCAACCAGGATCAGGTAGGTGGGGTGGAAGATCGAGATCGGTCCGTCTTCGTCGCCGTCGGTCATGCCCTGGCCGGTGGCGTAGATCAGCACCGCCAGGCTCACCGCGGAGGAGATCACCAGCATCATCGCGGAGAACTGGTCCACCACCATGGTGATGCCGAACGGCGGCAGCCAGCCGCCGAGGTTGACGGCCTGCGCGCCGGTCTCCCAGACCGAGGCCAGCAGCAGGCACTCCAGCAGCAGGGTCAGGCTGAGCAGGCTCACGCTGACGATCCGCTGGGAGCGCTGATGGCGGATCAGCAGGAAGGTGACCGCGGCGCCGAAGATCGGCAGGACGACGGCGAGGGGGGCAAGGCTCGGACTCATCGGCGGGCCTCTCCTGTCGTGTTCGGGTTGTCGACGCGCAGCGAACCGGGCGCTTCCTCGGCCTCTTCGGGCGGGGTGAACTCGGTGGTGTCCTCGGGCACGTCGGCGTCGTCCTCGGCGTCGAAGCTGGACTGGCTGGCAACGCGGCGGTCTTCGATGTCCACCTGGACCTCGTCCTGCCGGCCCAGGATCCAGGACCGGTAGACGATGCCCAGCATGAACGCCGTCACCGAGAAGGAAATGACGATCGAGGTCAGGATGAACGCCTGCGGCAGCGGATCGTTGTAGGCCTCCGCGGGGGTGTCCGCGTTGAACAGCGGGGCCAGGCCCTCATACCCTCCGGTGGTCAGCAGCAGCACGTTGGTCGCGTTGCCCAGCATCGACAGGCCGAGCACCACCCGGGTCAGGCTGCGCTCGAGCAGCAGGTAGATGCCGGCGGCGTACAGCGTTCCCATGATCAGCAACAGGGTGAGATTCACGCTCATCGGGCCACCTCCCCTTCATTGACGAGCTGCGGTTCCGGCTCGACAAGCTGGCCGCCGGCGTCGTCGTTGTCGTTGCCGTCTTCGCTGCGCTCGTCGATTTCGGAGCCCAGGCTGCGCAGGACATCGAGCACCAGCCCGACGACGACCAGGTACACGCCGATGTCGAAGATGGTGCTGGTGACGAACTTGACGTCGCCGAACACCGGCAGCGTGAACTCGAGGATCGCGCTCTGCAGCACCTGTCCGCCCAGCAGCAGCGGGCCGGCGGCCGAGAGGGCGGCCAGGCCCAGGCCGCAGCCGAGCAGGGTGCCGGCGGAGACCGGGCTGGCTTCGGCCAGCTCGAACCGGCCGCCGGCCAGGTAGCGGATGGTCAGGGCCAGCCCGGCCATGAGGCCGCCCGCGAAGCCGCCGCCGGGCAGGTTGTGCCCGGCCAGCAGCAGGTAGACGGAGAAGATGATCACCGTGTGGAACAGCAGCCGGGTGACCACTTCGAAGATGATCGAGCGCCGCTCCGGTGCCAGCGTCCGGCCGGCCACGAGCCAGGGATTGCGGCGGACGGCGGAGAACTTGCGGGCCAGGGCGAGGGTGGCCTCGCGCCGCGGGCTGGCCAGCAGTTCACGCCCCCGGTCCACGGAGCCGGTGGCGATGTGCTCGGCCCGGCGTCGGCGGTCGCCGCGGCCGCGGACGAAGATCAGCGAGGCGATGCCGGTGGCGGCCATGGCCAGCACGGCGATCTCGCCGTAGGTGTCCCAGGCGCGGAGATCCACGAGCGTGACGTTCACGATGTTGTATCCGCCGCCGCCCTCATAGGCCAGCTGCGGGTACTCCAGCGAGATCGGCGCTGCGGTGCGGGCCGCCATCGCGGACATGGCGATGATGATCATGGTGACGCCGAACGCGATGCCCAGGGCGGCGCGCAGCGCGCGCTGGCCGACGGGCTCCCGCTTCCACATCCGCGCGGGCAGCGACCGCAGGGCGAGGACGAAGGCCACCAGGACGATCGTCTCCACCAGGGTCTGGGTCAGGGCGAGGTCCGGGGCTCCCTGCAGGGCGAACAGCAGTGCCAGCCCGTAGCCGCAGACGCTGACCATCAGCACCGCGAGGAAGCGCTTGTTGGCGCGGGCCGCACCGATGGCGCCGGCGGCGATGGCCAGGGCGATCACCACCTGCAGCGGATTGTCGAACCAGTGGAACTCGCCGAGGCCCGGAACGCCGCCGCGGAGCAGGATGATGGCCGGGGCGGCCGTCGCTACGCTCAGGATCACGAACAGGTAGAAGGTCAGCGAACCGCGCTGGGTGCGGCCGGTGACCCATACGGCGACGTCGTCCAGCACGCCGATCAGACCGCGGTAGGAGCGCTCGGCCTCGAGCGGGACGGAGAGGGCGCGCTGCGCGCGGAAGACCCGGTCACGCAGCAGGAACAGCACGACGCCGGCCGCGAGGGTCAGGGCGGTCAGCCCCAGCGCCGGGGTCCAGCCGTGCCACAGGGCCAAGTGCGTGTCGGGTCCGTCGGCCGGGAAGAGACCCGCGTAGGAGGCGATGACCTTGTCCAGGGGTGCCGGCCAGAGGCCGAAGAGCACGCTGGCCGCGGCCAGGACGGCGGGGGCGGCGAGGAACGCCGGCGGGACCGGCTTGAAGCTGATCGGGTCCACGCCTGGCTTGGCCGCGAAGCCTCCCCACACGAAGCGGGCGCTGTAGGCAAAGGTGAGGATGGAGCCGACCACCACGCCGATCAGCATGAGCGTCCCGACCGGGCCGGTCTCGGCGTAGTGGACGAAGGTCTCGTACACCGACTCCTTGGCGACGTAGCCCAGCAGCGGCGGGATGCCGGCCATGGACGCGGCGCCGATGGCCGCCACCACGGCCAGCAGCGGAGCCGCGCGTCCGACGGCGGAAAGTCTGCGGATGTCGCGGGTGCCGGACTGGTGGTCGATGATGCCGACCACCAGGAACAGGGTGGCCTTGAAGAAGCCGTGGGCCACGAGCAGGCCAAGGCCCGCCAGGGCCGCTTCCCGGGTGCCCAGGCCCGTGACGATGGTCAGGAAGCCGAGCTGGCTGACCGTACCGTACGCCAGGATCAGCTTGAGGTCATGCTGGCGGAGCGCCCGCCAGCCGCCGAGCAGCATGGTGAGCAGGCCCAGGCCGAAGACCATGGGATGCCACAGCGGGGATTCCGCGAATCCCGGGGCCAGGCGGGCGACGAGGTAGATGCCGGCCTTGACCATGGCCGCGGCGTGCAGATAGGCACTGACCGGGGTGGGCGCCGCCATTGCGGCCGGCAGCCAGAAGTGGAAGGGCACCAGAGCGGACTTGGACACCGCGCCGACCAGGATCAGGGCGACGGCGATGTCGATCAGGGTTCCCCGGGCCAGCAGCTCGGGTGCGGCGGCGAGGATCTCGGAGATCCGGTAGGTGCCGGCCGCCTGGCCCAGCATGATCATGCCGACCAGCATGGTCAGCCCGCCGAAGGTCGTGACGATCAGCGCCTGCAGCGCGGCCCGGCGCGCCGAGAGGCGGTTCGACGCATAGCCGATCAGCAGGTAGGAGAGGATCGTGGTGATTTCCCAGAAGATGAACAGCAGGATCAGGTCATCGGAGGTCACCAGGCCGAACATCGAGGCCGCGAAGGCCAGCAGCTGGGCGCCGAAGGAACCCATCTTCGGGTCCTCCGGGCGGAAGTAGCGGGCGCAGTAGAACAGGACCAGCGCGCCTACGCCGAGGATGAGGATCGAGAGGACTGCGGCGAGCGTGTCCATGCGGAACGCGAGTTCCACCCGCAGGTCGGGGATCCAGGGGATGATCACGGCCGGCGGGGCGTTCGGCGCCCCGGATTCCAGCGATTGGTCGGCGCCCGTGTAGCTGGGGAACGTCGCCATCAGCCAGACGAAAGCGCCTGCCGGGACTGCGGCGAGGATGTAGAAGGCCGATCGGCCAAACCAGCGGAAGAATACGGGCGCCGCCAATGCCACCGTGAACAGGACGGTGAGCACAACGAGCACTAGGTTTCTCCCAATCTCTCTCTGGCGAGCGAGGTGTCGCGGCCGCTGCCACGGCCGTGCGGATATCAAGATGTCAAGGCGTTCCGGAGCAAAGCCCTTGGATCTATTCTACCCGGGGCATAAACATGGGCGTCACCAACAGCGCATCCACAAGGGGCAACGTCCCGCAGGGGCGGCGAAATTCCCGACGGAAAAACCCCGCGGGCGTCCGCACTGCCGCTAGGCTCTGCCTATGGTCTCCAAAGCAACAGGTCAGGGGCGCAGCGCCGCGCCCGCCTCGCCGCCCGTGCAGCGTCTCCGCGTCCTGGCCTGGGCCAGCTGGGACTGGGGCTCGGCTTCCTTCAACGCGGTCATGACCACCTTCGTGTTCACCGTGTACCTGACCAGCGACGCCTTCGGCGGCGAGGACCACGCCACCTCGGTGCTCAGCTTCGGCCTCGCAGCCGCCGGTTTCGCCGTTGCGCTCACCGCTCCGGTGGCCGGGCAGCGGTCGGACCTCGGCGGGCGGCGCCGGCTCTGGCTCTCGGCCAACACGCTGGCGGTCTGCCTGCTCACCGGGCTCTGCTGGTTCGTCTACCCCTCGCCCGGGTACCTGCTCCTCGGCGTCGCCCTGATCTCCCTGGCCCATGTGTTCAGCGAGTTCGCCGCGGTGAACTACAACTCCATGCTCACCCAGGTCTCGACGCCGGCGACCATTGGCCGGGTCAGCGGTTTCGGCTGGGCCATGGGCTATGTGGGCGGCATCGCGGCCCTGGCGCTGGTCCTGGTCGGTTTCGTGAACCCCGAGGTGGGCTGGTTCGGCGTGACCGCCGACGACGGAGAGAACCTGCGCGCCGTCGCCCTGTTCTCCGCGGCCTGGTTCCTGATCTTCGCCCTGCCCGTGATGTTCGCCGTGCCGGAGGTGCCGCGGCTCGAGCGCGCCGAACGCATGGGCATCGGCGCCTCCTACCGCCTGCTGTTCCGGCGGATCAAGGCGATCTACCGGACCAGCCCGCACACCATCTGGTTCCTGCTCGCCAGCGCCGTGTTCCGCGACGGGCTGGCGGCGGTCTTTACCTTCGGCGGAGTGATCGCCGCCGGAACCTTCGGCTGGGACCTCACGCAGGTGATCATGTTCGCGATCGCCGGCAACGTGGTAGCGGCGGTCGGCTCCGTCATCGGCGGCTTCCTGGATGACCGGGCCGGTCCCAAGGCCGTCATCGTCGCCTCCCTGATCGGCCTGCTGGTCAGCGGCACGGCGGTCCTGGTGCTGGGACCCGAAACGCGCAGCTTCTTCGGCACCGAGTGGAGCGGGGACACCACGTTCTGGGTCTTCGGCCTGCTGCTGTGCCTCTTCGTCGGCCCCGCCCAGTCCGCCTCGCGGGCCTTCCTGGCCCGGCTGGCACCCGAGGGCGAGGAAGGCGAGCTGTTCGGTCTCTACGCCACCACCGGCCGTGCCGTCAGCTTCCTCTCGCCGACCCTCTTCGGCGCCTGCATCGCCATCTTCGGGGCCCAGCGGTACGGCATCCTGGGCATCCTCATCGTCCTGGCGCTGGGGCTGGCGGCGCTGCTGCCGGTCAAGGCACCGGGCCGGACGCCGAAGGCCGAGGTGCCGCTGCCCTGACCGGCGGCGGGACCGGCGGCCGTGCCGGCGCCCAGGCCTAGACGCCGGTGCGGTGGAAGTTCAGGTGGCTGCGGGAGGCGGTGGGGCCGCGCTGGCCCTGGTAACGGTTGCCGTACCGCTCGGACCCGTAGGCGTACTCGGCCGGCGAGGAGAGCCGGAAGAAGCACAGCTGGCCGATCTTGGACCCCGGCCAGAGCTTAATCGGCAGGGTAGCCATGTTGGACAGCTCCAGGGTGACGTGGCCGGAGAAGCCCGGGTCGATGAACCCGGCCGTGCTGTGGGTCAGCAGGCCCAGCCGGCCCAGCGAAGACTTGCCCTCCAGCCGGGCGGCGATGTCCTGCGGGAGGGTCACCGTCTCGAAGGTCGACCCCAGCACGAACTCCCCCGGGTGCAGGATGAAGGGCTCATCCGGAGCCACCTCCACCAGCCGGGTGAGGTCCGGCTGGTCCAGCGAGGGGTCGATGTGGGCGTACTTGTGGTTGTCGAAGAGCCGGAAGTAGCGGTCAATCCGCACGTCGACGCTGGAAGGCTGGACCATATCGGGGTCGAAGGGGTCCAGGCCGATCCGCTCGGCGGCGATTTCGGCTCGGATGTCGCGGTCGGAAATCAGCACCTTCTAAAAATAACGCATCGGCACCCGCGGGCCCGGCGCGCAGCCCGGACCCACGCACGGTTCCGGACCCGCGCGCCGCCGGCCGGCGCGGTGTGGAAGACTGGGCTGCCATGGAAAACGATCCCAAGGAGGCCCCCATGGACCTGTCCGTGCCGACCGGCAGTCCGAACCCCGCAGGAGACGCACTGGAGGAGGCCATCGAGGCCGGCCGGGAAGGACGCCTCAGCTCCCAGGAGCTGCTCGGCGTGATCTGGACCGCGGAGATTCTCTCCGTGGGCCGGCTGGAGGAGGAAGGCAACCCGGACACGTTCCAGGCTTTGGTGCTGAAGGCTCCCGACGGCGGCGCCCCGGTGGCGGCCACCTTCACCAAGGAGGACCGCATTCCGGCGAAGATCCGCGATGCCGCGCCGGTCATCGTCCGCGCCTCGGGGCAGGCCACCATCCGCAGCATCGCGCCGGGCTACGGACTCGCGATCAACCCCGGTTCCGACCTTGGCCTGGAACTGGGCCCGGAGGGCGTGGAGGCCATCGTCCAGGCGGCCGGGCAGGCCGTGGAACGCGGTGCGGGCACCCCCGGCACCGACGCCTAGCAGCCGACGGCGGGCTGCGGGCGGTTTACCTGTTTCCACCCGCTTTCCCCCGGCCGGTCACATTTCGGTGCAGGTCAGCGGCTGATTCGTCCGCCCTCCTTGCGGTGTCGGTACCCGGGCCTAGTCTTGGACCCTCACCAGGAGGGCTGAACCGTGAAATGTGCAATCGTTCCCCCGTACGTACTGGCCCGGATCGCCGAGGCCCACCCCCGCCTCCCGGTCGCGGCCGACGCCGCCCGCCGGGCCCTGTCGGAACTGGAACCGCTGAACCGGGCCCGTCGGGAGGCCGGCGCGTCGGTCGGGCGCCGCGGCGGCACCGCCGTGGCCGCCACCCTGCGCCGCCAGGTCAGCGACGCCCGGAGCCGTGAGGAGCTGCCCGGCGTGCCGGTGCGCGGCGAAGGGGACCCGCCTGCGGGCGACCCCGCCGTCGACGAAGCCTACGACGGGCTCGGCGCCTTCTATTCGTTCCTGGAAACGGCGTACGGCCGTTCCTCGCTGGACGGGGCAGGTTACGGGCTGGACGCCACCGTCCACTACGGGCGCGAGTACGACAACGCCTTCTGGGAGGGCAGCCGCGTGGTCTTCGGCGACGGTGACGGCGAGGTGTTCAACCGCTTCACCGTGTCGCTGACCGTCATCGCGCACGAGCTGGGGCACGGCCTGGTCCAGTTCGCCTCTCCCCTGGACTACCAGGACCAGGCCGGGGCGCTGAACGAATCGCTGTGCGATGTCTTCGGGGTCCTGGCGGAGCAGTACCTGGGGCGGCAGGCAGCCGACGACGCCGCCTGGCTGGTGGGCGCCGGGCTGTTCACCCCGCAGGTCTCGGGGGCCGCCCTGCGCTCCCTGAAGGCGCCGGGCACTGCCTACGACGACGACGTGCTCGGCCGGGACCCGCAGCCGGCCACTATGGCCGGCTACGTGCAGACGTCCTCCGACCACGGCGGCGTGCACATCAATTCCGGCATTCCCAACCACGCGTTCTACCTGACCGCGGCCCGCCTGGGCGGCTTTGCCTGGGAACGGGCGGGCCAGATCTGGTTCGACACCCTGACGGAGCAGCAACTGCCCCGGGACTGCACCTTTCGGACCTTCGCTGCGGCCACTGTGGCCGCGGCGGAAAAGCGCTACGGCGTCGGGACGGTTGAAACCTCGGCTGTGCAGGCCGCATGGGAAGCGGTTAACGTCATGCTATGAGACTCACTGTCGTGCGCAGCGGCGGGCTGGCCGGTATGCGTCGGACGTGGAGCGCGCAGCTCAGCTCCGAGGAGGCCGAGCAGCAGTGGCTGCCGCTGTTCCGGCACCCGCCGGACGCGGACGACGCCGGGGCCGACCGTTTTACCTATGAGATCTCCGTAGGCCCAGCTGCGGTGACCATCCCCGAGGCCCGCCTCACCGGCCCGTGGCGGGAGCTCGTGGAGCGCGCCCGGGCAGGCGACGGCGGCCGGCCGGGCGGGGGCGGCAGCCGCGGCTGAGCCCCGCCGGCGCCGTCCGTGACGCACCCCCGCCGGGCGGTTCGCCGACTGCCCGTGCTTGCATGTAAAGTAGGGTCCGTTGCCGCGCCAGGGCGCGGCGGCGCGGGCGTAGCTCAATGGTAGAGCGCTAGCTTCCCAAGCTCGATACGCGGGTTCGATTCCCGTCGCCCGCTCGTTTCCGGCTCCGGCCGGAGGAAAACCCCGGCCCCGCGGCCGGGGTTTTCCTCGTTCATGGGTCTTCCGCCGCGGCGGCCGCTCCGGCCGGAGCCCGCGCTTCCCTGCAAGAGAACCCGCCCCGCCGGGGCGGGCGTAGAATGGGCGCCGATGAAACGCACAATGTTCAAGTCCAAGATCCACCGCGCCACTGTCACGCACGCGGACCTGCACTACGTCGGGTCCGTCACGGTGGACCTTGACCTGCTGGAAGCCGCCGACATCCTGCCCGGCGAGCTGGTCGCCATCGTCGATGTCACCAACGGCGCACGCCTGGAGACCTATACGATTGCCGGCGAGCGCGGCTCCGGCGTGATCGGCATCAACGGCGCCGCCGCCCACCTGGTCAACGTCGGCGACACCGTCATCCTCATCACCTACGCCGCGATGGAGGACGCCGAGGCGCGCGCCTTCGTGCCCACCGTGGTCCATGTGGACGCAGAAAACCGGGTGCTGGCCCTGGGCAGCGACCCGGCCGAGGCCCTCGCCGCCGGCGTCGAGGCACCCCCGCTCTCGCTGCACCGCCTGCCCTAGGCGCGCCGCCGGTGCTGGGGGTACTCACCGGATTCGCCGTTGTCTGGATCATCATCGGCGTCGGCTATGCCGTGGGCCGGCTGCAGGTTTTGGGCCCCGGCGCGCAGCAGGTACTGAGCCGGCTGGCCTTCTTCGTCGCCTCCCCTGCCCTGCTGCTGGTCACGCTCAGCGACGCCGACCTGCACCAGGTGTTTTCGCTGCCGCTGCTGGTCGCCGCGGGATCGGCGGTGTCGACCGCCCTCCTCTACCTCCTGGTCACCCGCTGGTGGCTGCGCCGGACCCTGCCGGAGCTGCTGGTAGGCGGCATGTCGGCGTCGCTGGTGAACGCCGCGAACCTGGGCCTTCCCATCGCCGTCTACGTGCTGGGTGACGCCGCGCTCATCGCCCCCGTGCTCATTTTCCAGCTCGCCGCCTACACCCCGGTGTTCCTGCTGCTGATGGACGCCACCGGCGGAGCCCGGGGCCCCTCCGTCCGGGCCGTCGCGGCGCAGGTGGGCCGCAACCCGATCATTATCGGCACGCTGATCGGCCTACTGCTCTCGGCCACCGGCACCACCCTGCCGACCATTGTGCTGGAGCCGATCACCCTGATCGGCGGGGCCGCGGTCCCGGCGATGCTGCTGGCCTTCGGGATCTCCCTGGTGGGTTCCCGGCCCCTGGAGAAGGCCGCCGGCCGGCGCGCGGACGTCCTGCTGGCGTCGGCGTTCAAGCTGTTCGTCCAGCCGGCCCTGGCCTTCCTGCTGGCCCGCTGGGTGCTGGGCCTCGAGGGGCACCTGCTGTTTACCGTGGTGGTCTGCGCGGCCCTGCCCACGGCCCAGAACCTGTTCGTCATGGCCTCCCGCTACGATCGCGGCGTCGTGATCGCCAAGGACACGGTGCTGCTGACCACCATTGCCTCCCTGCCGGTCCTGGCCGCCATCGCCGCACTGCTGGCCTGACCCGCCCCTTCCACGGTTTCCGGCGATCACGCCCGCGGCTATGGGTTTTCTTCGGCTTTGCCCGGTTTTCAGTGGAAAATCCTCCTGTCTTGGGCATACTGTCAGTCGACAGGCTGCTGACGATTCCTGCGGCCCACGGGAGAACAGCCCGTGCCGACAACGACGTGGAGGCACACGCCCATGGCAAAGGTTGCAAGACAACGGGGCTCCAGCCGAGGGGGAACGCGGGCGGCAGCAGGCTTGGTCCTGGCCGTCGGTGCCACGCTCCTGACCGGCTGCGCCGCGGATGACGGCACTCCGACACTGACCTGGTACATCAATCCCGACGACGGCGGGCAGGCCGAACTCGCCTCACGCTGCACCGACGCAGCTGAGGGCGAATACCGCATCGAAACCTCGCTCCTGCCCAGCGACGCCGCCTCGCAGCGGGAGCAGCTGGCCCGCCGCCTGGCAGCGGGAGACCAGACGATGGACATCATGAGCCTGGACCCGCCGTTCGTGCCCGAGCTGGCCGAGCCGGGCTTCCTGGCGCCCGTGCCCGAGGACGTCGCCCAGCGCACCACGCAGAACATCGTGGAAGGCGCTCTGCAGGGCGCCACCTGGAACGACGAAATCGTGGCCGTCCCGTTCTGGGCCAACACCCAGATCCTCTGGTACCGCAAGTCGGTGGCTGAGGCGGCCGGCCTGGACATGACCCAGCCCGTGACCTGGGAGCAGATCATGGAAGCGGCGCGCAGCCAGGGCAAGTACCTGGGCGTGCAGGGCGCCCGGGCCGAGTCCATGACCGTGTGGGTCAACGCGCTGGTCGAATCGGCCGGCGGCGCCATTGTGGAGAACCCGGAGGCTCCGGCCGACGAGATCCGGCTCGGCCTGGACACCGAGGCCGGCACCCAGGCCGCTGAGATCGTCTCGACCATCGGCACCGAGGGGCTGGGCGGGCCGGGCCTGCCTACACAGACGGAAAACACCTCCATGGTCCAGTTCCAGGGCGACCAGGGGTCGTTCATGGTGAACTACCCGTTCGTCTGGCCCGCCACCAACGCCGCGGTCGAGGAGGGGTCGCTGCCGGCCACGCTGATCGACGACATCGGCTGGGCGCTCTATCCCCAGGTCAACGCCGGTGAGGAGACAGCTCCTCCGCTGGGCGGGATCGACCTCGGCGTGGGCGCCGACAGCAGGTACCCCGACCTGGCCTACGACGCCATCGAGTGCATCGTGCAGCCGGAGAACCAGGCGTACTACTTCGTCAGCAACGGCAACCCGCCGGCGAACACCGACGCCTACAACGACCAGGCCGCCCTCGAGTCCTTCCCGATGGCGGACACCATCCGCGAGTCGCTGGAGCTGGCCAAGCCCCGGCCGCAGACGCCGTACTACAACGAGGTTTCGACCGGCATCCAGCAGACCTGGACGCCGCCGGCCGACGTTGATCCGCAGACCACGCCGGAGACGAGCCAGGAGTTCATCCTGGCCGTCCTCAGAGGGGAGAAACTGCTGTGAGCACTTCCGTTGAGACCCTTCGCGGCAGGCCGGCGGAGACCGGCGGCGGCAACGGCCGGCAGAAGCTGAGCGACCGCGCCCGGGCCGAGCGCCGGCTCGGGTTCTGGCTGGCCGGCCCGGCGTTCATCATCATGCTGGCCGTCACCGCCTATCCCATCCTGCTGGCACTGTGGGATTCACTCTTCCGGTACCGGCTCACCGCTCCGGGGGAGCGTGAGTTCGTGGGCCTGACCAACTACGCGGTGATCCTGTCCGACGGCGTCTTCTGGCGGGACCTGGGCGTGACCACCCTGATCACCGTGGTCACGGTGGTCATCGAACTTGTCCTCGGCTTCGCCCTGGCCCTGGTCATGAACAGTGCCCTGAAATCCGTGCGCGGCTGGCTGCGCACGGCCATCCTGGTGCCCTACGGGATCATCACCGTGGTCTCGGCGTTCGCCTGGTTCTACGCCTTCGACATCAACTCCGGGTACATCAACAGCTGGTTCAGCTGGGTGCCCGGCATCAATCCGGACCTGAACTGGTTCGCGGACTTCGGCACCGCCATCACGGTGATCATGGCCTCCGAGATCTGGAAGACGACGCCGTTCATCTCCCTGCTGCTGCTGGCCGGCCTGGCGCAGGTGCCCGGGGAGCTGACCGAAGCGGCCGCCGTCGACGGCGCCACCTGGTGGCAGCGGATGCGCAAGGTCATCATCCCGAACATGAAGGCCGCCATCATGGTCGCCGTCCTGTTCCGTGCGCTGGATGCCTTCCGCATCTTCGACAACGTCTACATCATGACCAACGGCGCCTACGGCACTGAAGTGCTCTCGCTGCTGGCCTACCGGACGTCGATCAGCAGGCTGGAAATCGGCCTCGGCTCAGCGGTGTCCGTGCTGCTGTTCCTCTGCGTGATCCTGATCTGCTTCATCGCCATCAAGCTGTTCAAGGTGGACCTGTCCGGTGCACGAGGGGGTAATTAGATGCAGAAATCATCCACCCGCCAGCGGGTTGTCTGGGGGGTCATCTCCGTCCTGGTCATCCTCTACGCCCTGTTCCCGGTGGCCTCGATCCTGGCGACCTCGTTCAAGACCCCCGCGGGGCTCACCTCGGGCACCTTCCTGCCGACCACCTGGACCACCGGCAACTACGAGCAGATCCTGGTCGGCGACGCCCAGGAGCTGTTCCTGACGGCCCTTCGGAACTCGGTGGGCATCTGCCTGATCGCCACGTTCATCGCCGTCATCCTGGCCACGCTGTGCGCCTATGCCATCGCCCGCCTGGACTTCCCCGGCAAACGGCTGGTGCTGACCACGGCGCTGGGCGTGTCCATCTTCCCCGTCATCTCGATCGTCACCCCGCTGTTCAACCTGTGGCGGAACATCGGCCTCTACGACACCTGGCCGGGCCTGATCATCCCCTACCTGTCGCTGACGCTGCCCATCTCCATCTGGACCCTCGCCGCGTTCTTCCGCCAGATCCCCTGGGAGCTGGAGCAGGCTGCGCAGGTGGACGGCGCCACCACGTGGCAGGCATTCCGAAAGGCCATCGTGCCGCTGGCCGCCCCGGGCGTGTTCACCACGGCGATCATCGCCTTCTTCATCGCCTGGAACGACTTCGTCTACGGCATCTCGCTGACCTCCACCGAAGCCGCCCGCCCGGTGCCCGCCGCCCTCGCGTTCTTCACGGGTGCGTCGCAGTTCGAGGAGCCGACCGGCGCAATTTCCGCAGCGGCGATCATCGTGACCATCCCCGTCGTCGTGCTGGTGCTGCTGTTCCAGCGGCAGATCGTTTCCGGCCTCACCCAGGGCGCCGTCAAGGGCTGACGCCCTGCCGTCCGGACATAGAAAAGGATCACGAACAAAATGGCATCCATCACCCTCAACAACCTGGTCAAGAAGTACGGCGACGGGTTCCCGGCCGTCAACGACGTTTCCCTGGACATCGCCGACGGCGAGTTCATTATCCTGGTGGGCCCGTCCGGCTGTGGAAAGTCCACCCTGCTGCGGATGATCGTCGGGCTGGAGGACATCACCTCCGGGGACCTGCTGATCAACGGTGAGCGGGTCAACGACAAGGCGCCCCGGGACCGCAACCTGGCCATGGTGTTCCAGAACTACGCCCTCTACCCGCACCTGACCGTCTTCGAGAACATCGCCTTCCCGCTGCGGCTGCAGAAGGGCAAATACTCCGATGACCAGATCCGGAAGCTGGTCACCGACGCCGCATCCACACTGGAACTGACCGATCACCTCGACCGTAAGCCGGCCAACCTCTCCGGCGGCCAGCGGCAGCGCGTAGCCATGGGCCGGGCGATCGTCCGGCAGGCCGACGCGTTCCTGTTCGACGAGCCGCTGTCGAACCTTGATGCCAAGCTTCGCGGCCAGATGCGCTCGGAGATCTCGCAGATGCAGCGCCGGCTGGGCATCACCAGCGTCTACGTCACCCACGACCAGACCGAGGCCATGACCCTGGGCGACCGGGTCGCCGTGCTGAAGAAGGGCGAACTGCAGCAGGTGGCCTCGCCGCGGGAACTCTACGAACAGCCGGTCAACCTGTTCGTCGCCGGCTTCATCGGCTCGCCGTCGATGAACTTCCTGCCGGCCACCCCCGCCGGCGAGAACACGCTGAGCACCGCCGTCGGCGATATCCGGATTCCCCCGGAGAAGGCAGCCAAGGCCGCCGGGAAGAAGGTCGTGCTGGTCGGCATCCGGCCCGAGTTCTTCGAGGACGCGTCGCTGGTCGACGAGTCCAAGCGGGCACACGGTTCCACCTTTACCGCCCCGATCACCCATACCGAGTGGCTGGGCAACGAGCAGTACGGCTACATCCACTTTGATCCGACCCCCGAGGTGCGTGAGCTTCTCAACAGCCTCGCCCGGGACATGGATGCCGACGAGCTGCGCCCGCAGGTGGTCGTCACCCTGGACGCGGCAAGCCGCATCCGCGGCGGCCGCGACGCCGAGTTGTGGCTGGATACCCGCAAGATCCACATCTTCGATCCGGAGACGGGCGAGAACCTGACTCGGGACGCCGACGCCGGTGCCCGGCTCACCGAGGAGGCCAACAGCCAGCGCGCCGAGGAGATCGCGATGGCGCGGGAGGAACAGGAGCAGGAGGTAGCCACGGCCCAGGACTGACCCGGCCTGTACAGGTGCCCGGCGGCGGGGTTCATCCCCGCCGCCGGGTCTCCTGCGCGCCGCGCCGGGGCCTGTCCTGCAGGTAACCTTGAGCGGGTGCAGGCAACATCACCACTGGTCCGGACCGTCACGACGTGGCTCTCAGCGCTTATGCTCGCCGTCGCGGCGGCGACCGTCAGCATCTACCTCGTCAATACCCGCGTCTACGGGCCCGAGGCGAAGGTCGAGGAGTACCTCGACGCGCTGCGCGCCGGTGACGGCGGGCTCGCCCTCGGACTGCTCAACGCGGCGGTCCCCGAGGGGGCGGACGCGGCGCTGCTGGACGGCGAACCCCTGGCGCAGTCCGTCAGGGATCTGCAGGTGCAGGACATCTCCGCCGGAGGTGCGTCCGGTGACCAGGTGCCGGTGGCCGTGACCTACACGCTGGACGGCTCCGAGGGCAGGACCGAATTCCCCCTCCGCCGGGCCGGCACCAGCTGGCTGTTCTTCACCCGATGGGAGTTCGTCCCGTCCACCCTGCCCACGGTGCAGGTCAGCGCACCGAACCTCGCCGAGGCCGGCGTCAACGGCGCGCGGGTGGCCCTGCCGGAGGGCAACGGCACCTTCGCGGCGTTCTACCCCGGACGGGTGGGTGCCTCCTACGCCAGCAAGTACTTCGAAGCGCCGGAGGAGGCCGCCGTCGTCGAATCCTCCGATGCCTCCGCGCGCCTGCCCCTGAGCACCCGGGCGACGCCGGCCCTCGTGGAGGACGTGCAGGAACAGGTGCGGGCCTTCCTCGACGGCTGCACGGACGGACAAAGCCGCCTGGCCCCGCCGGGCTGCCCCTTCTACCACTTCACGAACAACCGGGTGGAGGAGCCCATCACCTGGGAGATCACCGAGTATCCGGAGGTGGAGATCTCCGCAGGCAACCAGGCCTGGGTGGTGGCGCCGCTGAACGGGCGCGCCAAGGTCACCGCCACCGAAACCGATCTGTTCACCGGGGCGAAGAAGCCGCTGGTGGCCGAGACGGACTTCAGCTTCGCCGCCCGCCTCTCGGTGGGCCAGGACTCCGCCGTCCTCACGCCGCTGGTCGACTAGGGCGGCCCCACCGGCCGCAAACAAGACAGGAGGCCCTCCCCGCCGGGGAGGGCCTCCTGTGCATCAGCTGCCGGTTCACCGGCCCCGCGGACTCAGTCCATGCCGCGCAGGTCCAGGGTCAGCTCGCTGGCCCCTCCGGCCTCGATGCTGACCGGGATGCCCCAGTCCTGCTGGTACAGGTGGCAGGCCGCGTGGTCGGGGATCTCGCCGCCGGGCTCCCCGTCGCAGGCCGCCGCCCGGGCGGTGATGTGCAGGACCCCCTCCGCCACCTCATCGGAGAGGACCAGCTCGCGGACCAGGCCGGTGGAGGTGCCCCCTCCCGAGATGAGCAGGGACTCCGGCGACGAGGAGATCTTCAGCTGCGTGGGATCGCCCCAGCGGTCATCCAGCTTCTGGCCCGTGGGGGCCTTGAAACGTACGGTCAGCGCCAGCGGGCCCGGCGCGACGGCGGTCTTCGGGCGCTGCGTCTGGCGCGCGCCTTCGTCCACCGACTGCGCCTCGCGCGGGATCGGCACCCGCACCAGCTGGTGCCGGTTGGCCTCGACCACGATCAGCAGGGGCTCCGCGGCCGCGGTGTCCAGCAGGACGCCGGAGGGCTCGGCCAGCCCCCGGGCCAGGGTGGAGACGGTGCCGGAGGCCGGGTCGTACCGCCGCACGGCGCCGTTGTAGGTGTCGGCGACGGCCACGGAGCCGTCAGGCAGGACGGCGGTGCCCAGCGGGTGCTGCAAACGCGCCTCGGCGGCGGGGCCGTCGCGGAAGCCGAAGTCGAACAGTCCGCTGCCGATGGCGGTGTCCACCTGGACGGTGCCGTCCGGCTGCGGGGTCAGCACCCGCAGGGCGGAGGTTTCGGAGTCGGCCACCCAGATCCGGCCTGCGGCGTCCTGCGCCAGCCCGGAGGACTGGGCGAACCAGGCCTCGGAGCCGGGACCGTCGAGCAGGCCCTCCAGTCCGGTGCCGGCCAGGACGGCGACGGCGCCGGTGAGCGGATCGAAGCTGAAGATCTGGTGGGTGCCGGCCATGGCCACCACCACGGTCTCGAGCGCCGTGGAGAACAGGGCGTCCCAAGGCGAGGACAGGCTGACGTTCAGCGGGTCCGGCCCCAGCTCCTGCCCGGCGTCCAGGAGCCGCTGCACGCCGTTGCCGGCAAGCGTGGTCACCGTGCCGTCGGCCAGCCGCACCCCGCGCAGCCGGTGGTTGACGGTGTCGGCGACGACGACGTCGTACCCGGCCTTCTCGGCGACGGCTGCGGGAAGCACAGCCAGGCCCTGGGGTTCGTTAAAGCGGGCGGTGGCGGCATCGCCGTCGCGCCAGCCCTTGGTGCCGTCGCCGATGACGCGGCGGACGGTGGCCAGGTCGGACTCCAGCTCCACGAGCCGGTGGTGGCCGGTGTCGGCGACCAGGAAGCTGCCTTCGGGCAGGGCAACGGCCTTGCCCGGGAAGCGCAGGTCTCCGGCGGTGGGCTCGGCCGGGACGTAGGGGCCGTCGCCGCGGTGCAGCGTGCCCTTCGCTTCATGCTCGGCGACCAGCTCGGCGACCAGCGAGTCCAGCCCGGCGGCGTGGCCCTCGCCGGACAGGTGGGCGACGATGTAGCCCTCCGGGTCCACGACCACGAGCGTGGGCCAGGCACGGGCGGTGTAGGCCTGCCAGGTGGCGAGTTCGGGGTCGTCCAGGACGGGGTGGTGGATCTCGTAGCGTTCGACGGCGGCGGCCAGCGCCTCCGGGTCCGCCTCGTGCTCGAACTTGGGCGAGTGGACGCCCACGGTCACCAGGACGTCGGAGTACTTCTCCTCGAGCGGGCGCAGCTCATCGAGCACGTGCAGGCAGTTGATGCAGCAGAAGGTCCAGAAGTCCAGCAGTACGACCTTGCCGCGCAGGTCCTCGAGCTGCAGCTGCGCTCCGCCGGTGTTGAGCCAGTTGCGGCCCACCAGTTCGGAGGCACGCACCCGGTATCCGGCGTGCACGGTTTCGGTCATGGACGATCTCCTCGGTTCTCGGTCCTGGCGTCACGTTCGGCCAGCTTGGCGAACATGTCGTTGTAAGCAGCCAGGTCCGCATCATTATTCCGTGCGGCCGCCCGATCACTGCGTTTTGTTTCGCGGGCGTCCTCCCGGGACCACTGCAGGGCCACCAGAATGGCGATGATCACCACGGGAACCTCGCCGACGCCCCACATGATGGCGCCGCCGGTCTGCTGGTCCTCAATGGCGCTGAACCCCCAGTCGTGGCCCATGGAGCCGAAGTAGGACGCCTGGATCAGGGTGGTCTGGCCCATGACGGCCACCCCGAAGAACGCGTGGAAGGCCATGGTGGCCAGCAGCACCACCAGGCGCATCGGATACGGCAGCCGTTTCGGCAGCGGGTCGATGCCGATCAGCGTCAGGACGAAGATGTAGCCGGTCAGCACGAAGTGGACCACCATCAGCTCGTGCCCCACATGCTCGCGCAGCGCGAAGCCGAAAAGATCCGAGTAATAGAAGATGATGATCGAGCCGGCGAAGTTGACGGCGGCGAAGATCGGGTTGGTGATGACCTTCGAGTACGTCGAATGCACGCAGATCAGGATCCACTCGCGCAGCCCCCGGGTCCCGTCGCCGCGCGGCGTGAGCGCCTTCAGCGCCAGGGTGACCGGAGCCCCCAGGACCAGGAACAGCGGCACCACCATGGTCATCGCCATGTGGCCGAGCATGTGCGTGCTGAACAGCACCGCGCCGTAGACGGCGGGAGCCCCGCTGGTTACATAGGTGAGGGCGGCCAGGCCGATCAGCCACAGGACGGTGCGGTGCAGCGGCCACTTGTCGCCGCGGCGGCGCAGCTTGAACACCCCGCGGAGATAGGCGACGGCCAGGGTGATCACGATGGCCACCCACAGCCAGTCGAACCGCCACTCGGTCAGGTAACGTTCCCCGGTCAGCTCCGGCGGCAGGTCGTAGCCGGTCAGGATGCGGGCGGGCGTTGCGTCCGGCGGCAGTTCCTCCGGCCGGGGCGTGGCCGTGCGGCCCAGGGCGACGGCGACGCCGGACACGGCGCCCATGATCAGCAGTTCAACGGTGATCAGCTGCCACAGGACCCGCCGGGCGCTCATACGGCCGAGCTGCGGGATGACCCATCGCCGGTGCATGAAGCCCAGCACGCCGAGCAGCAGGGTCAGGGCCGCCTTGACGGCGACCAGCATGCCCCAGCGGCTGCCGAGCTGCTCCAGGGTGGTGATGCGCAGCAGGGAGTTGATCACGCCGGAGGCGAGCACCAGGAAGAACGCGAATCCGGCCAGCGCGGAGTAGCGCCGCAGCACGGACTCGAGGAACCCGTCCAGCTGGCGGGAGATGAAGGCGAGCACGATGATGCCGCCGATCCAGAGGCAGACGCCCAGCAGGTGCAGGCCGATGGAGTTGACGGCGGCGCTGTGGTCGTCGCCGCCGGCGGAGTGGCCGGTCAAGGCGATGGGCAGCAGGGCGGCGAACGCCAGGACGGCGGTGAAGGCCAGTCCGCCCAGGGAACGGACGCCGAAGGTCAGAGTTGCGGTGACGGCGGCGAGGATGCTGACCGCAAGCCAGGCCCGGCCCACGGCGAAGTCGGTCAGGAACGAGGCCAGGCCGGAGGTGTACGCCGGGTCCGCGCTCAGCGGCAGGCCGGAGACATCGGAGTACGTGAAGACCAGCACGCCGAGGGCCGCGATGGTCCAGACGGCGGCGGCGCCGCCGGCCAGCGACAGGGCTCGGGTGAAGGCGGGGTGCTCGGGCTCGTCGGGGCGGGGCTTGTGCCCGCGGCCGGTGGCGCGGTCCTTGGGGAGGATGAACAGCGCGAAGACCAGGGCGCCGATCACGGCGGCCATGGCCACGTTGTTCAGGCCCTTCGCCACCGGCAGGGCCCACCGGGTCAGGGCCCCCGGGTCGGCGAGCTGCTGTGCGGCTGCGGCGCCGCTGAACAGCAGCGCGGCGGTCATCGCCAGCAGCAGGGCCGCGGCCGCCGCGGCAAGCCAGCCCGGCTTGAGTCCCGGCCCGGCGGATTCGGTCCCCGCGGCGGCGCCGTCGGGGCGCCGGGCAGTCTCGGTCTTGGCAGAGTTTGGCACGGTATCCATTCTCTACCCCCGGAACCAGGCGGGCCAATCGGGGGGCCGGAGACGGCGAAGGGGCCGGTGCAGATGCACCGGCCCCTGCCGTGGTGTTCTGAGAGAACTACTTCTTGGCGACGGCGGCCTTCAGCTTCGAGCCGGCGGTCAGCTTGACGCTGTGGCCGGCGGGGATCTGGATGGTTTCGCCGGTCTGCGGGTTGCGGCCGGTGCGGGCGGCACGGTCGGTGCGCTCGACGGCGAGCCAGCCCGGGATGGTGATCTTCTCGCCGTTGGCGACGGAGTTGGCGAAGATATCGAACACTGCGTCGAGGACGCCGTTCACTGCGGTCTGGCTGTTGCCGGACTTCTCAGCGACAGCGGCAACAAGTTCACTGCGGTTCATAGCCAATTTATGTCCTCCTGGACTCTTTGGTGTGCGGCGGTGCATGTGCGGTCCGCTTCTGCGGTTCCGCCTCTGTTGGAAACTTACCAGCTTGGCAGGACGCCGGACGCCAAATTCCGCTGATTTTCGGGGGTTTTTCCGGATTTCCGCGCGTTTGGGGCCCCGGATGCGCGGCGAACGGGTGAACCGGCCGGCAGGGCCGTTAACGCCGGAAGGACGGCGCCCCTTACGGGGTGCCGTCCTTCCGCAGCGGTCAGGCGTTGACTACCAGCTGGACTTCTTGATGCCGGGCAGTTCGCCGGCGTGCGCCATGTCGCGGAAGCGCACGCGGGAGATGCCGAACTTCTGGAGGGTGCCGCGGGGGCGCCCGTCGATCTGGTCGCGGTTGCGCAGGCGAACCGGGGAGGCGTTGCGGGGCAGCTTCTGCAGGCCCAGGCGGGCCTCTTCGCGGGCCTCGTCGGTCGCGTTCGGATCGACCAGGGTCTTCTTCAGCTCAGCGCGCTTGGCGGCGTAGCGCTCGACGACGAGCTTTCGCTGCTCGTTGCGGGCAATCTTGGACTTCTTTGCCATTTAGCGCTCCTCGCGGAATTCGACGTGCTGACGGATCTTCGGGTCGTACTTCTTCAGGACCAGACGATCCGGATCGTTGCGGCGGTTCTTGCGGGTCACGTAGGTGTACCCGGTGCCGGCGGTGGACTTCAGCTTGATGATCGGACGTACGTCCTTGTCCTTGGCCACTACAGCTTCACGCCCTTCGCAAGCAGTTCCGCGACGACCGCGTCAATGCCGCGCACGTCGATGGTCTTGATGCCGCGGGCCGAAACCTGCAGCGTCACGTTGCGCCGCAGGGACGGAACCCAGTAGCGCTTCTTCTGAATGTTCGGATCGAACCGGCGCTTGTTGCGGCGGTGCGAGTGCGAAATGCTGTGACCAAAGCCGGGAACGGCTCCGGTTACCTGGCAGTAAGCTGCCATGATCTCTCCTCCAGTAGTAGTAAATATGGCGGTCCCTCACGAAGAGCGTCCCGCCACCAGTTTTGACACCGTTATTACTGCGACTTTCCGGAGGTTGACCTGGCGGGGTGAGATCCAGCCGAAGTGCCTCGCCGCGGGGAAGACGGTGAAGTTCGGGCAGCCGCCGGGGAGCCCGACAACAGCCTTCAATTCTAGGTTCAAACGGACGCCCACGCAAATGACGCCCTGCCAAGCAGGGCGGTCCACGACGTGGGTTAACGCCCCACCATCATAGGGTGCCGGGCCGAATCATTCAAACCGGGCCTGCGGGCGGCCCGCCGGGCAGGGCCGCCCTGTGGGCCGCGGCACAGCAGGTCAGCTGCGCTCCACGTCGCCGTTGCGCGCGACGACGCCGATGCCGGTGTCGCCGCCGGCGCCGTCGATCACCGCGTCCGCGAGGACCTCGACGCCGGAGTCCACCACCAGGTTCCGCAGCCGGGCACCTGAGGGAACCATCACATTGTCCAGCAGGACGCAGGAGTCCACCTCCGCCCCGGCTTCAATCACGGTTCCGGGGCCGACCACGCTGCGGACGAGCGTGCCGTCCACCCGTGACCCGGGAGCCAGCAGGCTGGTGCGGACCTCGGCCTGCTCCCCCACGAAGCCGGGCAGCCGGCGGGGGCTGGCGCTGAGGATCGGCCAGCGGGGGTCGTCGAAGTTCAGGCCGCGGCCCTCCAACAGGTCCATGTGCGCTTCGTGGTAGCTGGCCGGGGTGCCCATGTCCCGCCAGTACCCCTCGAGCCGGTGCTCGGCCACGGTGCGGTGCTCCACCAGCCAGGGCACCAGCTGGTCGCCGTAGTCCTCCAGCTGCCCGTGTTCGGCAGCCAGCGCGTCCATGGTGTCCAGCAGCACGGCGGCGTCGTAGAGGAAGACCTCCGCCGCCACCAGGTCGCTCTTCGGCTCCCCGGGCTTGTACTCGAACCCGGTGACCCGCCCGTCCCGCACCTCGACCACCCCGTGCTGTGAGGGGTTGTTCCGGATCCGGTTGGTGACGACGGTCAGGTCCGCGCCGGCGTTCCGGTGGGTCTCGACGACGTCGCGGTAGTCCAGGGAATACAAGTGGTCCGCGCTGAGCACCAGCACCAGGTCGGGATCGAACTCGCGGATGTAGTCCGCCTGCCGGTGCAGGGCATCGGCATTGCCTTCGGCGAAGCCCTCCCCCTCCCCGCCCTGGAACGGCGGCAGCACGCGCAGCCCCCCGTTGGTGCGGTCCAGGTCCCAGGGCCGGCCGCTGACCAGCTGGTCGTTCAGGGACTTGGGCTGGTACTGCTCCACGATCCAGACATCGCCGAACCCGCTGTTGTGCAGGTTGGACAGGGCGATGTCGATGAGGCTGTAGGAGCCGGCGACCGGCATGGCCGGCTTGGCGCGGTGGTCCGTCAGGCTGCCGAGGCGGCCTCCGGAGCCGCCGGCGAGGATGATGCTCAGTATCCGTGGGGTGCGCATGGGTGCGTTTCCTCTCGGGGTCGGCGTTTGATGGTCGACGGCGGCGGAGCCTGCCGGGGCCTAGGCGTCCGGCCGGGACATGAAGGTGTTGCCCGGGTCCAGGCGCCGCAGGATCCTGCTCCCGACCCGTTCCAGGTCCGCGATGTCCTTCGCGTCCAGGCCGTCGAACACGGCGGTCCGGACGGCTTCGACGTGGCCGGGGGCCAGTTCCCGGATCGCGTCGAACCCTTCGTCCGTCAGCTCGGCGGTGGTGACCCGTGCGTCGTCGGGCGAGGGTGCGCGGTGCATCCAGCCCCGGCCCTCGAGCTTCTTGACCACGTGCGAGAGCCGGGACAGGGAGGCGTTGGAGCGGGCGGCCAGCTCGCTCATGGGCAGCTTGCGTTCCGGGGTTTCGGAGACCATGGCCATGACGTGGTAGTCGAACAGCGTGATCCGGGCCCGGCGGAAGAGGTCGGCGTCGAGCCGGCCAGGGAGCCACTGAGTGACCCCGTAGAGGGCGAGCCACGCCCTGCGTTCCTCGGGGGCCAGCCAGCGCGGGGCCTCCTGGCTGCCGGGCTGCCCGGATGCGTCATCCATGGTCCAATTCTTCCACAGCTGGTTGAGGCTTCAACGGTTGGCCGGGGATTCGGCGGATCCCTCCGCACGCTGTGCGTCAACCAGGTCGAAGGGCAGCTCGTCCACGTCGAGCAGCGGATTCCGGTCCTGGCCGGCCACCAGTTCGCGGGCCTCCTCCTCGGTCGCCACACTGGGCATGGACCCGGGCATCGGGCGCCGGGCCGATTCCTTCATGACGCCGATCGCGATGGCGCCGATGGCCGAGGTGAGCATCAGGTAGTACGCGGGCATCATGTCGTCGCCGGTGGCGGCGATCAGGCCCTGCATGATCAGCGGGGCGGTGCCGCCGAAGATGGCGACCGCGAAGTTGTAGGCGATGCCCATGGCGCCGTAGCGGCTGGCGGTCGGGAACAGGGCCGGCAGGGCCGAGGCGAGGTTGGCGACGTAGAAGGTCACCGGCACGGCCAGCAGGGCCAGGCCGAGCAGCGTGGACCAGACCGGGCCGCGGTCGATGAGCAGGAAGGCGGGCACGGCCAGCACGATGGTGGAACCGGCGCCCATCCACAGCACCGGCCGGCGGCCGATCCGGTCGGAGAGCCGGCCGGTGAGCGGAATGCACAGGGCCATGGCCACCAGCACCGGGATGGTCAGCAGGGTGCCGTGCAGCGGGTCGTAGCCCTTGGCCTCGGTGAGGTAGGAGGGCATGTACGAGGTCAGTGCGTAGCCGACGGTGTTGGCGGCGGCCACCAGCACCATGGCCAGCACGATGCCCCGCCAGTAGGTGCGGAAGATGCCGAAGGTTCCCTGCGCGACGGCGTCCCGGTCCTTACCGGCTGCGGTGGCGGCGCTTTCCTCCTGCGCGTCCAGGGTGGCCTGGAAGGCCGGGGATTCCTCGATCTTCAGGCGGAAGTAGATGGCGACGGCGCCCAGCGGCCCGGCGATGAGGAACGGAATGCGCCAGCCCCACTCGAGCATGGTTTCCTCGCTGAGCGTCAGCTGCAGCGCGGACACCACGCCGGCGCCCAGGGCGAAGCCCATGTAGCTGCCCAGGTCCAGGATGCTGGCCAGGAAGCCCCGGCGCTTGTCCGGGGCGTATTCCGAGACGAAGGTGGTGGCGCCGGCGTACTCGCCGCCGGTGGAGAAGCCCTGCAGCAGCTTCATCAGCACCAGCAGCACCGGCGCGGCGACGCCGCTCTGCGCGTAGCCGGGCAGCAGGCCGATGGCGAAGGTGGATGCGGCCATCATGATCAGCGTCGCGGCCAGGGTCTTCTGCCGGCCGATCCGGTCCCCGATGCGCCCGAAGACGACACCGCCCAGCGGCCGGGCGATGAAGGTGGCCGCGAAGACGCCGAGGCTGAACAGCAGCTGGGCCTGCGGATCGGCGTCGGACAGGAACACGGCGCCCATGGTGACGGCCAGGTAGCCGTAGACGCCGATGTCGAACCATTCCATGGTGTTGCCCACGACGGTGCCGCCGACGGCCTTTTTCATCATGGCGTGGTCGACGACGTTGACGTCTTCGACTTCGAGCCGGCGCCGTCGGAGCGGAAGGCGGCGCTGCCTCGCGGCTGCGGCTGCGGGCGGATTGCTGGGCGGCTCGGCGGGCATTTGGTTCCCCCTCATGCGTGTGCGGGCAGTGCTTAACCCCGGCAATTCACCGGATAAGCACTTGATTCTAGGGAATCATCAGCACACTGACGAAATCGGGGGCCGGTTCAGGGGTGCCGCCCGGCTCGGGGCGGCCCCTGATCCGGCGGGCTCAGCCGACCGGCTGCAGTGAGCACAGCTCGGGGTATTTCGGGCTCATGCCGTCGCCGGAGGAGACGCCCCGCAGCCGGCGCCCGATCCAGGGCCCGAAGTATTCCCTGGCCCAGCGGGCGTCGTGCCGCAGCTGGTCGAGCCGGCCGCGGGCCGCCTGCGTTTCAAGTTCGGGAACGTCGATCGTGTCGGCGCTGCGCAGCACCTCCAGGACCTTCTTGGCCACGAGGATGTGCCCGGCTGCGGACATATGCAGCCGGTCAACGTCCCAGTAGCGCTCGTCCTGCAGCTGCCGCATCCGCCAGTAGTCGACCAGCTCGGCTCCCTGCTCCTCGGCCATTTCACGCACCAGCTCGTTGTAGATCGCGGTGCGGCCGCGGGTGGCGCCGATCAGCGGGGCGGAGCCGGAGTCGAAGCCGGTGAAGACCAGCACCGCCGCGCCGGAGGCACGCAGCCTGGCCACGCCCTCGCCGTAGGCGGCCACCAGGGAATCGATGTCCACCTTGGGGCGGAGGATGTCGTTCCCTCCGGCGTAGATGGTGACCAGGGTCGGCTCCATCGCCAGGGCCGGCTCGATCTGCTCCGCCAGGACCTGGTGCAGCTTGCGGCCGCGGATCGCCAGGTTCGCGTATCCCCAGCCCCGGTCGGCAGCGGAGAGCTGCTCGGCGACCCGGTCCGCCCAGCCGCGTACCCCGTTGGGCCGGGAGTCGTCCCAGTCCCCCACTCCCTCGGTGAACGAATCTCCCAATGCCACGTATCGATGCGTAAATCTCACCTAGTCAGGGTACTTCCACTTGGGGGCCCGTCCCGTTTCCGCGGGCCGCGTGCGTCTAGACTCGAACCACCGCGACGGCGCGCCCGGCCTGCCGGGCGCGACTGCCCCACGACCGAAAAAGGACTCCATGGCACCCTCAGCTCCGGCCGGACGACGCGCCGCCGTCGTCGTCAATCCCAGCAAGCGGACCGACGTGGACATCCGGGCTCTGACCGCGCAGGTCTTCCGCGAGGAGGGCTGGGAGGAGCCGCTGTGGTTCGAGACCACGGTGGAGGACCCCGGACACGGCCAGGCGCGCCGGGCACTCGAGGAGCAGGTGGACCTCGTCATCGCCGCCGGCGGTGACGGCACGGTGCGCTGCGTGGCCGCGGAGCTCGCCGGAACGGACACCCCGATGGGGCTGCTGCCGCTGGGCACCGGGAATCTGCTGGCCCGCAACCTCGACATCGGCGTCGACGACCCGGCGCAGGCGGTGCGTGCCGCGCTGACCGGCACCGAGCGGCGCATCGACGTCGTGCATGTGACCGTGGACGAGGCCGTGGACAGCGACATCTTCCTGGTCATGGCGGGCCTGGGCTACGACGCCGGCATGATGGCCGACACCCGCGACGAGCTCAAGGACCGCATTGGCTGGCTGGCCTACGTCGACGCCGGCATCCGCAACCTGCCCGGCAAGCCGGTGCGGACCACCATTTCGATCGACGGCGGCAAGCCGATCCAGCGCCGGCTGCGCAGCGTCATGGGCGGCAACTGCGGAAAGATCACCGGCGGGCTGGAGATCTTCCCGGGCGCCCGGATCGACGACGGGCTGCTGGACATCCTGACCCTGGCACCCAAGGGCCGGCTCGGCTGGATCGGGGTGGTGGCCGGGCTGCTGCGCAGGGGCAGGGGCAAGGGCACGGCCGTGGAGTACTTCCAGTGCAAGCGGGCCGAGGTGTGGGCGGACTCGCCGCTGGAGTTCGAGATGGACGGGGACCATCTCGGCGACGCCACGCACATCCTGTTCGAGATGGATCCCAACGCCCTGCGCATCCGGATGCCCTACGGGAAGAAGGACCCGGCGGTCCTGACCAACCCGGAGCCCTGAGCCCGGCTTCCGGCCGGTCAGGCGGCCAGCCAGGCCATGGGGTCCACGTAGTCGCCGTTGCGGAGCACCTCGAAGTGCAGGTGCGGGCCGGTGGAGTTGCCGGTGGAGCCGACCGCGCCGATGTGCTGGTTGAAGTCCACCCACTGGCCCTCGCTGACGTCGATGGCGCTGAGGTGGTTGTAGGTGCTGGTGAAGCCGTCGCCGTGGTCGATGACGATCCTCAGTCCGCCGCCGCCCTCGTAGTGCCAGTGCGCGTAGACGACCGTTCCGGCGCGGGCGGCCTTGACCGGGGTTCCGGTCACAGCGCTGAAGTCGGTTCCGGTGTGGAACTCCGAGCCGAAGATGTTGCGCCAGCCGAAGTTGGACGTGATCTCCATGGAGTCCAGCGGCACGTTGGGCCGGGGAGCGCCGTCTTCGGGGGCGGGTTCCGGTGCAGGCTCCGCGGTCGGGGCCTCGAGCGGCTGCGTGGACCCGGTGCCTCCGCCGTCCCCGCCTGCGTCCCCGCTGCCGGTGCCTTCGCCTGCGGTGCCGTCGGAGGGTTCGCCGCCGTCGTCGGCCTGGTCGAGGTCCTCGACCGATACGGCCCGCATCAGCGGAAGCGGCGGCTGGGCGGCTGAGGCGGTGCCGGCCACGGCGGTCCCGAGGGCGACGGCGGCGGACCCGCCGAGGATCACCAGGCGCCGGGTGCCCTCGCCCAGGCGCCGCTGCAGCCCGGCGGGCAGCCCGCCCCCGCGAGAGCCCGCGGCCCAGCGCAGGGCACGACGGCGGGCGCGGCGGCCGCGCTGCTGCACCTGTTCGGCCGCGGCGCGGGAGGTTTCACGGACGGCGTCCGCCTCCGATTCGATAGCCGAGCCAACGGTGTGGAGGGCGTCCAGGGAGGATGAAGGGGAAAAGAAAAAAGTGTGGTTCCTGGTCAAAGCATCATTCCAGTGTGAGGCGCGGTCGGGATCGGTTGGCCTCAGGGGTGCGAATGGCGGCGGGCTCCCGCCCGCGGCACCGATTCCATTCTCCGGGTTGTCAACCCCTCACCGGAAGGTTTTTGTGAGCAACTCCCCAGCCGGGCGCGGCTGGGTGCAGGGAGGCCGCTCACAGCCTCCCTCCGCGGAGGTTCGGGCTACCCCTCGGCCCGGCCCTCCCGCCAGTAGCCCATGAAGGCCACCTGCTTGCGGTCGATGCCGGCGTCCCGGACCAGGTAGCGGCGCAGGCCGCGGACGACGGCGGCTTCACCGGCGATCCAGGCGTAGAACGGCAGCGCGCCGGCCGGGGCGTGCGGGTTGGCGCTGGACTTCAGCACCTCCGGGTCCAGCCGCTGGGGGGTTTCCCACAGGATGGTCTGGTCCACGTCGACCTCTTCGGGTTCCTGCCCGGTGCGGGGCAGCGGCAGGGCCCCGCCGGGAAGGGCGACGGCGGTGCGCACCGCCCCTTCGAGCAGGGTGCCGTGGGGGCGTCCCTCCCGCGGCAGCCAGCGGACGCCCACGCCGGAGGCGGTGCGGACCGGCTGGATGTCCGCGGGATCCGGCACTTCCAGAAGGGCGTAGCCCGTGACGTCTGCGGGCAGCTGCTCCAGGATGGCGGTGATGGCCGGGACCGCGGTCTCGTCGCCCGCGAGCAGCACGTGGCGGGCCAGGCCCGGGCGCCATTCGATGCCGCCGTAGGCCTCGGCGGTGACGCAGTTCGCGACGTTGGGCCCGATGATGGCCACCCGGTCCCCCGGCTGCGCCTCGGCAGCCCAGCTGGACGCCGGACCGCCCACGCCGTCGGCGTCGAAGTGCAGCACGAAGTCGACGTCGATCTCCGGTTCCGGCCCGGAGCAGCGGGCCGCGCGCACGGTGTAGGTGCGCATGGCGCCGCGGACCGAGGGGTCCAGCTGCAGCCAGTCCTGGTACCAGCGCGGGTCGGAGCAGTCGAAGTCCGGCAGCGGGAGGATGCGGCCGTCCGGGGTGCGGGAGGGCAGCACGATCTTGATCCGCAGGTCGTCGGTGCGGCCCTGCACCCCGAACTCGGCGAGGCAGGATCCGGCGAAGGTGATCCGCTGGAAGTTCGCCCCGATGCGGCTCACGCGGCGCACTTCGACGTCGAAGCACATGATGGCGCCGGCGGCGCGGGTTCGGCGCGCGGCGGGGGCGCGGTCGGCTGGGCTCATGAGGCGGCCTCCAGATTGTTCGGTGCCGGCTCGCGGCGAAGACGGTCGTCGGGGTTGGGCAGGTAGCCGCGTCCTTGCGGCCTCCTGCGGGAATGGTGGCGGCCCACGGGAACCACCAGCGGAGTTCCGGAGACCGGGTCGGAGATGACTTCGCAGTCCAGCCGGAACACGTCACGGACCAGGTCTGCGGTGATGACCTGGTCCGGAGCCCCCTGCGCGGCGATGGCGCCGGACTTCATGGCGACCAGGTGGTCGGCGTAGCGGGCGGCGAGGTTCAGGTCGTGCAGCACGATCGCCACGGTGGTGCCGCGTTCCCGGTTCAGGTCGCTGACCAGGTCCAGCACCTCCACCTGGTGCGTCACGTCCAGGAAGGTCGTGGGCTCGTCCAGCAGCAGGATGCCGGTCTCCTGGGCCAGTGCCATGGCGATCCACACCCGCTGCCGCTGACCCCCGGAGAGCTCGTCGACACTGCGTCCGGCCAGTTCCGCGGTGCCGGTGGCTTCCAGCGCCGCGGCGACGGCCTGCTCGTCACGGGCGGACCACTGCTTGAAGAAGCCCTGGTGCGGGTACCGGCCGCGGCCGACCAGGTCCGCCACGGTGATGCCTTCGGGGGCGGTGGGCGACTGCGGCAGCAGCCCCAGCTTCCGCGCCACCTCCCGGCCGGGCAGCGAGTGGATGTCCTGCCCGTCCAGGGTCACGGCTCCCCCGGCGGGCTTCAGCAGCCGGGCCATGCCGCGCAGCAGCGTGGACTTTCCGCAGGCGTTGGCCCCCACGATGATGGTGATCTTCCCGGCGGGCAGCTGGACGTCCAGCCCGTCGACCACCACCCGGTCCTCGTAGGAGAGCACCAGCTTCTCGGCTTCCAGCAGGTTGGGCATCGCTAGCCTCTTCCCGATTTGTTGGTTCGCATGAGCAGCCACAGCAGGAACGGGGCACCCAGGGCGCCCGTGATCACGCCCACCGGCAGGCTGGTGGCCGGCAGCAGGTTTGCGGCGGTGAACTCGGCGGCGAGCACGATCAGCGCGCCGGTCAGCGCCGCGGCGGGCAGGCTGGCCGCTCCGCCGCGCAGCCGGGCCGCGATCGGCCCGGACAGGAAGGCGACGAACACCACCGGCCCTGCGGCGGCGGTGGCGACGGCGGCCAACGCGACGGCGGTCATCACGAGTCCCAGCCGCACCGGTTCGACGGGCACGCCGAGCCCGGCGGCGGTGTCGTTGCCCAGCTCCAGGGCGCGCAGCCGTCCGGACAGGGCCGCGGCGGCGGGAACCAGCACGGCCAGCGCCAGGACCAGCAGCCCGGCGCGCTCCCAGGTGGCGGCGTTCAGGGAGCCGCTGAGCCAGACCAGCGCCTCGGAGGCGGTGCGCACGTCGGTGCGCGTGAGCAGGAAACTGACCACGGCCTGCAGCACGGCGGCGAACCCCACGCCGATCAGGATCAGCCGGTAGCCGCCGGCGCCGCCGCGGCGGGAGAGCAGGTAGATGGCCAGCGCCACCGCCAGCGCTCCGAGCAGGGCGGCAAGGGAGACCGTGCTGCCGGAAGCGCCGAAGAACACCAGCGCCGCCACTGCGGCGGCACTCGCTCCGTAGCTGATGCCGATGATGTCGGGGCTGGCCAGCGGGTTGCGCAGCAGGGTCTGGAACAGCGTGCCGGAGATGCCGAACGCCGCGCCGACCATGAGGCCGGTCACCGCCCGGGGCAGCTTGCCCTCCATCACGATGTAGGTGGCGCCGGGAATCTGCTCGCCGCCGAGGATGCGCAGGAAGTCCGGGATCGTGACGGTGTAGCTGCCAAGCAGGATGTTGACGAAGAAGGCCGCCGTGACGGCCGCGGCCAGCACCGCGGCGACCCGCACGTGCCGGGTGCGGCCGGTGCGGCGGGCGGCCCGGACCTGCTGGAGGGCGGCGTCGGGGGCGTGTGTCAGGACCGGGGCGCTCACAGGGCCGCCAGCTTCCGGCGCCGGATCAGCCAGATGAACACGGGCGCACCCAGCACGGCCGTCATGATGCCGACCGGGATTTCGCCCGGGGGCAGCACCAGCCGCCCGACGACGTCGGCCACCAGCAGCAGCGCAGGTGCCAGGAGCGCCGAAAACGGCAGGATCCACCGGTAGTCCGGCCCGGTGAGCCCGCGCACGGCGTGCGGCACCACCAGGCCCAGGAAGGCGATCGGTCCCGCGGCGGCGGTGGCTGCGCCGCAGAGGAACACGATGCCGAGGGCGGTGATGCCGCGGGTCAGGCCCACCCGCTGGCCCAGGGCGCGGGCGACGTCGTCACCGAGCGAGAGGCCGTTGAGGACCCGGCCGGCGCCGAGCACCAGCAGCGCCCCGACGGCAAGGAAGGGCGCCACCGGGGCCAGGATGTCCCAGCCTCGGCCGGAGACCGAGCCGACCTGCCAGAACCGGAAGGTGTCCAGTGTCTGCTGGCTGCCCACGAGCACGGCGGAGAGCAGCGAGGTCAGCCCGGCGGAGAGCGCGGCTCCGGCCAGGGCCAGCTTCACGGGGGTGGCGCCTTCCCGGCCCAGGGAGGCCACGGCGTAGACGACGGCTGCGGCGGCCGCGGTGCCCGCGAGGGCGAACCAGACGTAGCCGGTGAGGCTGGTGACGCCGAAGACGTAGATGGCGGTGACGACGGCGAACGCGGCGCCGGCGTTCAGGCCCAGGATGCCGGGATCGGCCAGCGGATTGCGGGTCACGCCCTGCAGGGCGGCCCCGGCCAGGCCGAGCGCCGCCCCGACCAGCAGCCCGGTCACGGTGCGCGGCACCCGGGAGAGGACGACGGCGTGGTCGCCGTTGGCGGGATCGAAGGCGGTGAGGGCCTCGAGCACCGTCGGGAAGGACACCTGCCGGGCGCCGAAGGCGACGGAGGCCAGGGCCGCGAGCAGCAGGAGCACTGCCGCGGCTGCCAGGCCCGCCGCACGGCGGCCCCGAACCGCGGAGGCGGGGGGCCGGTGGGCGTGCATCGGGCGGGCGGCGGCAACGTCCGCAGCGGACATGCTCATGCTGGACCCTCCCTCCCCGCGTATGGCTAAAGTAAGGCTAACCTACGCAGGCGGGAGTTACGAAAGACTTCAGTTGCGTAAATAACACCTAGCGGTCGGCGCCGTGGCCGGGCGCGACCTCCTCGCCGGGACGGACCGGGCCGGGGGCCGTGCCGTCTCCGAAGGGCCGCCCGCCGAGCGCCTCCCGGCCGTGCGGGGTGAGCCAGCCGGACAGCTCCGGGCCCTTGGGCACGATGCCGGTGGGATTAATGTCCTCGTGGACGATGTAGTAGTGCGCCTTGATCTGCTCGAAGTCCACGGTGTCGCCGAAGCCCGGAGTCTGGAACAGGTCCCGCGCGTAGCCCCACAGGGCAGGCATTTCGCTGAGCTTGTTGCGGTTGCACTTGAAGTGGCCGTGGTAGACGGCATCGAAGCGCACCAGCGTGGTGAAGAGCCGGACGTCGGCCTCGGTGATGCTGTCCCCGATGAGGTAGCGCTGCCTGGACAGCCGCTCCTCCAGCCAGTCCATGGCCGTCCAGAGCCGGTCGTAGGCGGCGTCGTACGCCTCCTGGGAACCGGCGAAGCCGCAGCGGTAGACGCCGTTGTTGATCTCCGTGAAGATGCGCCTGTTGACCTGCTCCATTTCCTCCATGTGCTCGGCCGGCAGCAGGTCCGGGGCGCCCTCGCGGTGGAAGTCCTTCCACTCGGTGGAGAAGTCCAGGGTGATCTGCGGGAAGTTGTTCGTCACCACGGCACCGCTGGGCACGTCGACGACGGCGGGCACGGTGATGCCGCGGGTGTAGCCGGGTACGCGCTTGAAGAAGGCCTCCTGCAGCCGTTCGATGCCGAGCACCGGGTCCCTGCCGTCCGGATCCAGGTCGAAGGTCCAGCTGCGGGCATCGTGGGTGGGGCCGGGGGTGCCCAGCGAGATGGCGTCCTCCAGGCCCAGCAGCCGGCGGACGATGATGGTCCGGTTGGCCCACGGGCAGGCGCGGGCGGCGATCAGCCGGTAGCGGCCGGCCTCCACCGGATAGCCGTCCCGGCCGTCGCGGGTGATCCGGGTTTCGATGTAGTTCGTGTCGCGGGTGTACTCGGTTCCACCGGTGACGTAGGAGCCGCGCGTGCTGTGGGGGTCCGCCTGGACGCTCTCGTTGGCCATGCCCCCAGCCTAAGCCCCGCGCGTTCGCCGTCTCCCGTGCCGCCGGTACGAACCGGTATCGTTTCGTGGATACCGCCGCCGGATCTGAAAGGACGTGCGCAGATGCGTATCGCCGTCATTGGTGCCACCGGGAACATGGGCACGGCCCTGCTGCGCCGCCTGGCAAAGGCCCGCCCGGAGTCCGGCGAACCGCTGGAGATCGTCGGCGTCGCCCGCCGTCTTCCGGATGCGTCCCGGCCGCCCTATGACGGCGTGCAGTGGCACAGCATCGACATCACCGCCCCCGACGCCGTCGCGCAGCTTTCCGAGGTGCTCGCCGGCGTCGACTCCGTGGTGCACCTGGCCTGGGCCATCCAGCCCAACCGGGACGAAGACCTGCTGCACCGCATCAACGTGGACGGCACGGCCAACGTGCTCGACGCCGCCGGGGCGGCCTTGGTGCGCCAGGTGGTCTGCGCGTCCTCCGTGGGCGCCTATTCCCCCGCACCCAAGGACCGGCTGACCTCAGAGGACTGGCCGGCCCGCGGCATCGAGAGCTCGCACTACAGCCGGCACAAGGGTGAGCAGGAGGCCCTGCTGGACCGGTTCGAACGGCAGTATCCCGAGATTCCGGTGGCCCGGCTGCGGCCGGGGCTGATCTTCTCCACGGAGGCGGGAACGGAGATCGGCAACTACTTCCTGGGCCCGCTGATCCCCAAGGCGTTCCTCAACCGGCTGAGCCTGCCCCTGATTCCCCTGCCGTCCAGCTTCAGCTTCCAGGTGGTGCACGCGGACGACATCGCCGACGCCTACTGGCGGGTGATCGAACAGCGCGCCGAGGGCCCGTTCAACATCGCGGCCGACCCGGTGGTGACGCCCGAGCTGCTGGCCGGGGTCCTGGGCGCGCGCCGCATCCTGAACGTGCCGGCCAAGCTGATCCGCGCCGTCGTCGGCGCCACCTGGGCGATGGGCCTCCAGCGGACCGACCCGGGCTGGGTGGACATGGCCGCCGGTGCTCCGGTCATGGACACCACGCGGGCCCGGGAGGTGCTGGGCTGGACGCCGACGGTGTCCAGCCTGCAGGCCCTGCAGTACGTACTGGACGGCATGGCCTCCGGCGAGGGCGTCCGCGGCTCGGACCTGATGGCGCCGCGGCGGAAGTAGCCGCAGGGCCGGGTGTATCGGATACGGCTAGGGCGCGGCCGGCTGGCGGTAGGCGGCGAGCCGCTGCTCGACGTCCTCCTCCAGCAGGATGGCGTTCAGCGCCACGGCCATGCGGTACGCGTCCCCGGCGGCGGTCACCACCTGCCGGGCCGGGTCGGCGGCGTTTCCCGCAGCCCAGACCCGGGAGACGCTGGTGCCGCCCAGGCTGTTGGTGTGGATGGTGCCGTCTTCGTTCAGCGCACAGCCCAGGTCCTCCACGAGGGCGGATGAGGCGTCGGCGCCGGGCTCGCAGAACACGGCCTCGCACGGCACCTCCCGCCCGTCCTCGAGCACCACGGCCGCCAGCGCATCGTTGGGTGCCTTAAGGGCGGATGCCGCGCCGCTGACGACGGCGACCCCCATCGCCTTCAGCTTCTCCAGCGCCTCGGCGTCGGGTTCCAGGCCGGGCTGGACAATCAGCGTGACGTCATCGGAGAGGGTGCGCACCAGCAGCGCCTGCTGGATGGAGCTTTCGGCGGTGCCGAGGACCGCCAGCGGCCGGTCCGCCGATTCCCAGCCATGGCAGTACGGGCACTGCAGCAAATCCCGGCCCCAGCGCTCGGCGGCGCCGGCCAGATCGGGAATCACGTCACGCAGCCCGGTGGCCAGCACCAGGTGCCGGAACGCCAGCCGGCGTCCGTCCCCCAGCCGCACCTCGCCGGGCCCCGCGGCGGGGACCTGCGCGGAGGCCACGGTGCCGTGCACCAGCTGCACGCCGTACCCCTGGACTTCGCGGCGGACCTCGGCGATGAGGTCCCGGGGCGGCATACCCTCCCGCCCCGGGTAGCCGTGCACATGGCCGGCAGCTGAGTTGCGCGGCGAGCCGGCGTCCACCACGGCGACCCGCCGGCGGCCGCGGCCCAGGACAAGGGCGGTGGTGAGGCCTGCGATGCCGCCTCCGGCCACCACTACGTCATAGCTGTCGACTCCGGTTTCCTTCATCTGCCCATTCTTGCAGACCGGACCCGATCATCAGCACCCTTACAGTGGCCTAGAATCCACACCATGAGTGAGAAGAGGGCCGAAGCGCCCAGCAAACTGAAACAGGGCATCACCGGGAAGATGCTCTATTTGTTTATTCTCGGCGATGTCCTGGGAGCCGGCATCTATGCGTTGGTCGGAGAGGTGTCGGGCGCCGTGGGCGGCGCCATCTGGGCACCGCTGGTCCTGGCCCTGGCCATGGCGCTGTTGACCGCATCCTCCTACGCCGAACTGATCACCAAGTATCCGAAGGCCGGTGGGGCGGCGGTGTTTGCCGAGCGGGCCTTCAAGCTGCCGATCGTGTCCTTCATGGTCGGCTTCGCCATGCTGGCGGCGGGCGTGACCAGCGCTGCAGGCCTCTCCCTCGCCTTCTCCGGAGACTATCTCGCCGTGTTCCTGGACGTGCCGGCGGTACCTGCGGCCATTGTGTTCCTGCTCCTGGTGGCGCTGCTGAACGCCCGGGGCATCAAGGAGTCGGTCCGCAGCAACGTGGTGATGACGGTGATCGAGCTTTCCGGCCTGGTCCTGGTGATCGTGCTCGTGGCCCTCATGGTCGGCCGGGGCGACGGTTACCCGGAGCAGGTGCTGCAGTTCCGCGAGGACGTCAGCCCCGCCTCCGGAATCCTGGCCGCGTCGGTGATCGCGTTCTACTCGTTCGTGGGCTTTGAGGTTTCCGCCAACGTCGCCGAGGAGGTCCGCGACGTGCGGCGCGTGTATCCGCGGGCCCTGTTCGGCGCCATGCTGACCGCCGGCGTCGTGTACCTGCTGATCGGCCTGGCGGCCGCCGTCGCACTTCCCACCGACGAGCTTGCAGGCTCCTCGGGTCCGCTGCTGGCGGTGGTGCAGGCCACCGGCTTCGGCGTGCCGGCGGAACTGTTCAGCCTGGTGGCCCTGGTGGCGGTGGCCAACGGCGCCCTGCTGACCATGATCATGTCCAGCCGGCTGGCCTACGGAATGGCGGAGCAGGGCCTGCTGCCCAGCGTCTTCGGCAAGGTGCTGCCCAACCGGCGCACCCCGTGGGTAGCGATTGCCGCCACGACTGCGGTGGCCATCATCCTGACCCTGACCGGGGGCCTGGCGGCACTGGCCGAGACCGTGGTGCTGCTGCTGGTGATCGTTTTCCTCAGCACCAACGTGGCGGTGCTGGTGCTGAAGAAGGACAAGGTGGACCATTCCCACTTCCGCACCCCGGTGGTGCTTCCGCTGCTGGCCATCGCCACCTGCATCGTGCTGCTGATCCAGCAGGACGCCGGGATCTGGCTCCGCGCAGGCATCCTGCTTGCCGTGGGCGCCGTGCTCTACGTCATCCGCCGGTCGGTCAAAGGCCCGGGAGCGGGCGTCCGCCCCACCGTTGCTGCCGACTGAACCCGGCCGCCCGGACAGGGAAGAGGCCCCCGCCGCATCGGCGGGGGCCTCTTCCATGCGCTGCCGGGGTGCGGCTACTCGTGCAGGTCGTCGTCGTAGTCCTTGCCGGCGTGCTGCTGGCGCAGCTTCCGGCCCTGCTCGATGTCCTTCTCCTCCTGCTCCTGGCGCTTGTCGATCTGGCGCGTGTCCCGCGGGGGCAGCTGCACCGACTCCTCGGCCTGGATGCCGGCCTGCAGCTCCCGTCCGCGCTCCATCTCGGCGTCGAACTCGGCGCCGAAAAGCAGCGAGAGGTTGGCCAGCCAGAGCCACAGCAGGAGCACGATCACGCCGCCGATGGTCCCGTACGTGGCGTTGTAGTTGCCGAAGTTGGCGACGTAGAAACCGAAGCCCGCGGTCACGATGGCCAGGACGACCAGGGCAATGAACCCACCCATGCTCATCCAGCGGAACTTGGGCTGCTTCACGTTGGGGGTGGCGTAGTAAAGGATCGCGATGATCACGATCGCGAAGAGCACCATCACCGGCCACTTGGCGATGTTCCAGATCATGACGGCTTGACTGCCGAGGCCGATCACGTCGCCCACGGCTTCGGCGATCGGGCCGCTGATCACCAGCATCAGCAGCAGCGCCGCTGCGAGCAGGATCATCACCAGGGTGACGAGCAGCAGCATCGGGCGCAGCTTCCAGATCGGCCGGCCTTCCTCGACCTCGTAGATCCGGTTCATGGCCCGGCCGAAGGCGCCCACGTAGCCGGACGCGGACCACAGGGCGCCGGCAATACCAACCAACAGGGCGAGCCCGGCCCCCTGCGAGCTGGTGAGCTGGGTAATCGGGCCTTCAAGCAGGCCGACGGCGTCTTCGGGAGCGACCTGCCGAACGTAGTCCAGCAGAGTGTTGGTGGTGCTTTCGGCCTGGCCGACGAGTCCGAGGATGGAGACCATCGCCAGCAGGGCGGGGAACAGGGACAGGACCATGTAGTACGTCAGCGCCGCCGCGAGGTCGGTGCACTGGTCCTTGGAAAACTCGCGGATGGTCTTGCGGAAGATGTACTTCCAGCTGGGCTTGGTGACCTCGGTGGGATCGTCCGGTTTGCGGGCGTCCTCGGGGTCCGGTGCCGACCCGGGTGTGCCGGTCTCCTGTTGCGCCATGGCGGCCTCCCTGATCTGTCTGGCAGTTCACTGCAACGTCTTCATAAGTGAACTTAGCATCATAGACGCCGCTCGACGCCGTCGGACGGCAGCCGGCGTCAGGCGCGGGCGTAGTAGTCCTGCAGCGCCTTCTCCTGATCCGGGGTGAGCGCCCCGTCCGGCTGCAGCTCCGGGGAGTCCTTGATCGCCTGCTTGGAGAAGGCGACGTAGATGTTGTCCTGCCCGTCCCGGCGCGCGCCGGCCAGCGGCACGAAGTACTGCCTCGACTCGAACAGGCCCAGCGCGACGGTGATGAACACCGGCCGCCCGGTGTCGCGGTCCAGGTGCACTTCGCTGACCAGGCCGAGCCGCTCGCCGTCGTTCGCCCACACGTTGGCGCCCTGGATCTGATGGATCTCGTACTGGTCGGTCATGGCCGGTCCCCTCGCCTCTGGTTGCTGGCTCCTGCATGAAGTTCCCCGTTCCGGTCGGAAACAGGGTGACTCCATCCAGCCCCAGCGCGCTCCCCGTGTCAACGCGGCGCGGCGGTGCGGGCGGGATCAGGGGCGGCCGGGGGCCGGATCAGGCACCGCGGGCGCCGTCGGCGGACGGCAGCGGCTCGTCCTGGCTGCGGTCCTCATAGGCGTGCTCTCCCGGGCCGGAGAAGGCCCGGCGCCGGTTCACCGCTTCGAGCGAGCCGGTGAACATCTGCGAGGCGCCGGTCTCCTCGGCGGGCACCTGGCCGCCCCGCCGGGGCTGCGGCTCGGCCCGCACCTGTTCCCAGCGCTGGCGCGGCAGCGCGTAGGCGTGGTGCTGCTGCAGGTAGGTGACCATGGTTTCGCGGACCAGGCAGCGCAGGTCGAAGAGCGTGCCGCTGTCGGCGGCGCTGACCAGGATGCGGACCCGCACCAGGCCGGCCACCGCGTCCGTGATCTGCAGGACGCCGGTGCGTCCGTCCCAGAGCTCCGTGCCTTCCAGCGTCTCCGTGAGCTTGGCCCGCAGGTCGGCGGCGGGAACCCGCCAGTCGACGTCGAGCTCCACCGTGCCCAGGATCGCGGACTGGCGGCGGGTCCAGTTCTCGAACGGCGTGGTGGTGAAGTAGGTGGAGGGCAGGATCAGCCTGCGGTCGTCCCAGATGTGCACCACCACGTAGGTCATGGTGATTTCCTCGATGGTGCCCCACTGCCCCTCCACCACGACGACGTCGTCCACCCGGATCGAGTCGGTGAAGGCGATCTGGATTCCGGCGAACACATTGCCCAGCGTGCTCTGCACCGCGAGGCCGGCCACGATGGAGACCACACCCGCCGAGGCAAGGATGCCGGCTCCAAGCGCGCGGACTTCGGGAATGGTCAGCAGCACCACGGCCACCGCCATCACCGCCACCAGCGCGACGGCGATCCGGCGCCCGAGCGTGACCTGGGTCTTCAACCGCCGCAGCCGGCGGTTGTCCTTGGTGTCGGTGCTGTATTTGGTGAGGATCACCGCTTCGATGATCAGCAGCAGCACGATCGCCAGCCAGGCCAGGGACGCGATGAGGGCAAGGACCAGCACGTAGTCCACCGGGCCGAACCAGGGCTGCCCTGAGGCCGTGGCGTTCAGGGCGATCCGGGTGCCGATCAGCGCGAGCGCAAGGCGAAGGGGGTTGCGGCCCAGAGTGGTGATCTGGCGGATGCCCGGCACCTTCGAGAACAGGCGGGTGACTCCGGTGCGCACCAGCCGGGCCGCCAGCAGGGCGGCGCCGATGGCCAGCGCGACGGCGATGACGGGTTCGAAGCCGGACAGGGAGGAGACCAGTTCATCCATGGGTTTTATGCTGTCAGGCCGGGCGGGGGGCTTGTCCAATCGGCGGCCAGTGGAAGCCGCCGACAGGACAGGCCCGCCCAGCCCGGAACCTACCCGGCGTTGCCGGCGGCCTCCGCCAGGAGCGGGACGAAGTTTTCCAGCGCGTAGGGAATGCTCAGGACGCTGGCGGCGGAGATGGACAGGGTCAGCGTGTTGTCCGAGTCGGCCAGCAGCGCACCGGAGCGGACCGCCGGAATCTGGTTCAGCAGCGGATCGGCGGCGATCGCGTCCTTGGTCGCGGCGTCGGGCACCCAGGTGACGAAGACGTCGGATTCCAGCTCGTTGGCGCGCTCGGCCGACCAGGTGATGTAGAAGGCCTCCGAGGTGGTGTTCTCCTCCACCACGGGCGCTTGGGTCATGCCCAGCTCGGTGAGGAACCGGGGCCGGTTGTCGCCGGCGGTGTAGACGTAGATCGACTCCGCGGCGGCGGGGTCCAGGTTCCCGTAGATGAAGGTCTTGCCCTCCAGTTCGGGGTGCTCGGCAGCGGCGTCGGTAATGGCCTGTTCGGTCTCGGCCACCAGCTCCTCGGCTTGGGCACTGCGGCCCAGGGCCTCGCCGATCATGGTCGTGGATTCCTGCCACGCGGTGCCGAAGGCAGCCTCCGGGTAGGCGACGACGGGGGCGATGGCCGACAGCCGGTCGTAGTCCTCCTGGTCCAGGCCTGAGTAGGCCGCCAGGATCACATCGGGGCTGGTTGCGGCGATCTCGTCGAAGGCGATGCCGTCGGTCTCTGAGTACTGCACGGGCGCGTTCTCGCTGCCGATCTCGGCGTCCAGCCCGGCGAGCGCATCGTCGATCCAGGGGGTGGTGCCGTTGTCATTTCCGCCGTAGTCGATGACGGGCATGCCCACGGGCACGACGCCGAGCGCAAGGGCGGTGTCGGCGTTGACCCAGGAGACGGTGGCAACCCGTTCGGGAGCCTCTTCGATGACGGTCTCGCCGAAGGCATGCTCGATGGTGACCGGGAATTCATCCTCGGCGCCGGCTGCGTTGCCGGACGGGGACTGGCCGCCGGAGGAACCGGTGGAGCAGGCGGACAGCGAGAGGACGGCGATGCAGGCGGCGGCCGCAGCGCGGCGCATCCGGGACAGGGCCATGGGGGCTCCTTGGACGACGTAACGGTGGTTTACGAAGTAAGGCTAACCTACGTTCAACCCAATTACGCAACATGAATATGGCCTAATCCCGGGCCTTCCGTGAATCCGGCACCGGCTGCTGCGGCGCCCCGTGCCGCCCGCCGCTACTCGGCCGGCGGCTCGCCCGGATAGAGGAAGACCTCGCCGTCCACGACCGCCACCCGGTGGGTGCGCGCGTCGACCGTTGCCGGCAGGCACAGGGCCTTGCCGTCCCGCAGGCAGAAGCGGGCCGAGTGCACCGGACACTCCACCTCGCCGTCCTCGATCCAGCCCTCGGCCAGGGAGGCCTCTTCGTGGGTGCAGGTGTCGTTCAGGGCGTAGAAGCGCCCTTCGCTGTGGAAGACCGAAATGTCGTCATCGGTGCCGGCGGTCTCGGCGTCGACGACGACGGCCTCACCTTCGTCGATCTCATCGACGGCGGCTACGCGGATGCCCTCGCTCACGGTTCTCCTGTCCTGGCCCGGGGCCATGCAGTGGTCTGCTTCCGCCTTCCACGTTACCGCTGACGACGCCGTAGCCCGCACCGGCCCGGAGCGGCCCTCTTCGGGCCTGAGTCAGCGGCGCTGCTGGACCGACATCCGCCCGACCTCCAGCTGGCGGATCAGTCCCACCAGTTCCTTGCGCAGGCGCGGATCGAGTTCCGCGACGAATCCGCCCTGCTCGATCTCCTCGGCCTCATGGAGCATCCGGCGTCCGTGGTCGGTAACGGTCACGGCCCTGCGGCTGGCACCCTCGCCCTCGCCGACTTCCTTCACCAGCCCTTGGTCCGCCATCGCAACCAGGGAGGTGCCCAGCGTCTGCGCGGTGACCCGCAGCCGCCGGGCGAGCTCGGCCCGGCGCAGCGGCCCGCCGGCCATCAGCACCCGCAGCACCGTAATGCGCTCCTGCGTCAGCCCCAGGCTCCGCAGCCTGTTGTCCATATGCCTGCGCACCAGCCGGGCCGCCGTCGACAGCAGCCGGACTGCCTCCCAGTCCCCCTCATCCTGCATATTCCTGCTTCCCTCAGTTGACTTCGGTTAGCGATATACGACAAACACCGAGATAATCAGTGTGCTTACCATTTGATGCCGAGGGACGGGGGTGTTGTCAAGCCGGGGCCGGGTTCCGGCCCCTCGGACAGGTGCAGGCCGCACCCCTCTTTACCTCCCGGGAACGCCGCGTGAGAATGGGCCGCAGCAGCCGCGGCCGGCCCGCGGAAGGCCCCGACGGAGGGAAGCTCCCCCATGGATTCCACCGAACTGCGCCACGCCGTGAACCCCGACGGCGCGGCTGCCGTCCGGGACCGGGTGGTTACCGAACATGATGCCCGGGCCGCCACCGAGGAGGCCCGCGACCCCGGTGAGCAGCGCCCCAGCTTCGCCAAGGGCCTCTACCTCGGCGATTACGACCTCGACCTCATCCGGCACCGGCCCGAAGACCCCGCAGAGGCCGCCCGTGGGCGGGATTTCCTCGACGCGCTGACCGAATACTGCCGGACCATGGACGGCCGGCTGATCGAGCGGACCGGCGTCATTCCCGACGGGTACCTGCGCGCCCTGGCCGACCTGGGCGTGTTCGGGATCAAGATTCCCCGGCGCTACGGCGGGCTCGGCCTGTCGCTGCTCTGGTACGGGCGGGCGCTGATGGTGCTTGGCAGCGTCCATCCGTCCCTGGGTGCGCTGGTGTCCGCACATCAGTCCATCGGCGTGCCGGAACCGGTGAAGACCTTCGGCAGCGAGGCGCAGAAGGAGCGGTACCTGCCGCGCTGCGCGGCGGGCGCGGTGACGGCGTTCCTGCTCACCGAGCCCGACGTCGGCTCGGACCCGGCACGGATGCGCACCACCGCCGTCCCCACCCCCGACGGCAGCGGCTACGTCCTGGACGGAGTGAAGCTCTGGACCACCAACGGCGTCATCGCCGAGCTGGTGGTGGTCATGGCCGCCGTTCCGCCGCATGACGGGCAGAAGGGCGGGATCAGCGCATTTGTGGTGGAGATGGACTCGCCGGGAATCACGGTGGAGAACCGCAACAACTTCATGGGCCTGCGCGGCATCGAGAACGGCGTCACCCGGTTCCGGCAGGTGCTGGTGCCGGCCGCCAACCGCCTGGGCCGGGAGGGGCAGGGACTGAAGATCGCGCTCACCACGCTCAACACCGGGCGGCTGTCGATCCCGGCGATGTGCGCGGCCGGCGCGAAGTGGTCCCTGAAGATTGCCCGCGGCTGGACCGGAGCCCGCGAGCAGTGGGGCCGGCCGGTGTGGCGGCACGAGGCGGTGGGCAAGAAGGTGGCCTTCATGGCCGCGACCGCCTTCGCCATGGAGGCGGTCTTCGAGCTCAGCGCGGAAATGGCGGAGGCCGGCACCAAGGACATCCGGATCGAGGCGGCCCTGGCCAAGCTCTGGGCCAGCGAAATGGCGTACAACGTCGCCGACGAGCTCGTGCAGGTCCGCGGCGGGCGCGGCTTTGAAACCGCGGATTCGCTCGCTGCGCGCGGTGAACGTGCCGTGGGCGCCGAGCAGCAGCTGCGGGACCTGCGGATCAACCGGGTGTTTGAGGGCTCCACGGAGATCATGCACCTGTTCATCGCCCGGGAGGCCGTGGACGCCCACCTCAAGGCGGCCGGCGACCTCGCCGTCGCCGACTCCTCACTGCCGGCCAAGGCGCGCTCCGCGGTGAAGGCCAGCCGGTTCTACGGACGCTGGCTGCCCACGCTGGCCGCCGGGCCGGGGATGAGGCCGACGTCGTATGCGGAGTTCGGGGTGCTCGCCCGGCACCTGCGTTTCGCCGAGCGGGCTGCGCGCCGGCTGGCGCGGCAGACCTTTTACGGCATGGCCCGCTGGCAGGCGGGGCTGGAGCACCACCAGGTGTTCCTGGGCCGGATCGTGGACATCGGCGCGGAGATCTTCGCGCTGTCCGCGGCCTGCATGCGTGCACACACCATCCGGCAGCGCGATCCCGAAGAGGGCGCCGCCGCCGTCGAGCTCGCCGACGCGTTCAGCGCCCAGTCCCGGGTGCGGATCGAGGAGCTGTTTGACGGGCTCTGGCGCAACTCCGATGCGCAGGACGCCCGGCTGGCGAAACAGGTGCTGGCGGACCGCTACACATGGCTGGAGGAGGGCATCATCGACCTGTCCGAAGGCACCGGGCCGTGGATCTCGCCCACGGCGGCCGGCCCGGAGCCGAAGGAGAACCTGCACCGCCGGTACCGGTAGAGGAGAACGGCGGGGTGGAAAGGCGAGCGGGGCGGCTGCCGGCAGGCAGCCGCCCCGTTTCGTGGTCGGAGGTGCGGAGGTGCGGAGGTGCGGAGGTGCCGTCCTACCGGTTGGCCGCCCGCGGCGCCCCGATGCCGGGATCGATCCGGTGCGGGCCGGAGGCGGAGGGGCGGATGTCGAAGTCGAAGATCGACGTCGGGATGTAGACCGTGGAGCAGGAGTTCGGGATGTCCACGACGCCGGAGAGCCGGCCTTCGATCGGCGCGGCGCCGAGCAGCAGGTAGGCCTGCTCCGGGCTGTAGCCGAACTTGGTCAGGTAGTCGATCGCGTGCAGGCAGGCCCGCTGGTAGGACAGGTGCGAGTCGAGGTAGCGCTGCTCGCCGTCGAGGGTCACCGAGGTGCCGGAGAACGCGATCCACTCACTGAACTGCGGATCCGTGGTGCCGGGCATGAAGATCGCGTTCTCGCTCACCCCGTAGGTGTCCATGCCGCCCTTGATCAGGTCCACCCGCAGGTCGATGAACCCGCCCATCTCGATGGCGCCGCAGAAGGTGATCTCGCCGTCGCCCTGGGAGAAGTGCAGGTCCCCGACCGAAAGGTTGGCGCCGTCCACGAACACCGGATAGAAAATCCGGCTGCCTTTGGACAGGTTCTTGATGTCCTGGTTGCCGCCGTTTTCGCGCGGCGGAGCAGTGCGGGCCGCCTCCCCGGCCACCCGGCCGAAGTCCTCCTGCGGCAGCGAACCGAGCACGGCGCCGTCGGGCTCCGGCGGCAGCGCCAGCGGCGGCACCCGGTGCGGATCGGTGGCGATCAGGTCCCCTTCGCGCTTGTTCCACTTCGCGAGCAGGGCGGCCGACGGCGCGGTGCCCATGAGCCCGGGGTGGATCAGGCCGGGAAAGGAGACCTCGGGGACGTGGCGCGAGGTGGCGGTCTGGCCGGAGAAGTCCCAGATCGCCTTGTACGCGTCCGGGAACTGGTCGGTGAGGAAGCCGCCGCCGTTGTTGCGGGAGAAGATGCCGGTGTAGCCCCAGCCCTGGCCCGCGAGCGGCCCGGCGTCCTCCTGTGGGATGGGCCCGACGTCGAGGATGTCCACCACCAGCAGGTCTCCGGGCTTCGCGCCCTCCACCGCGAACGGGCCGCTGAGCTTGTGCACGGTGTTCAGCGGGGCGTTGAGGATGTCCTCGGCGGAGTCGTCGTTGCGGATGGCGCCGTCGAACCATTCGCGGCACTCGACCCGGAAGGAGTCCCCCGGTTTGACGGTGGCGACCGGGGGAATGTCCGGATGCCAGCGGTTGTGGCCGAGCTTCTGCTGCTCTTCGAAGCTCTTGGACGAATCCAGGGGAAACAGGACCTCAGGCATCGGTTCTCCTTGGTGGGGGGTGGGGGGCGGGGGTTCAGTCGGGGCGGGGCAGCTTTCGGTGGAGCGGGTTGGTGGTGACGGGGGCGGGGCGGCGGGTGCCGGGGCCGGGAGAGGAGACGACGGCGGGCTCATCCGCGCTGCGCTTCGTGGCGTCGATGAGCCGGTAGGCGGACGAGCCGGAGCGGGAGAGAAACGGGGAGCTGATCCGGCGGCCGGCCGGCCCGGCGCAGGCGGGGCAGGGGACGGTCTCCGCAGCCTCGCCGATCGGGAAGACGGCCTCGAAGTCGGTACAGTCCGGACAGCGGTATTCGTAGACAGCCACGGGGAACCTCCTTGTCAGCAGCCTAGGCAGCTGCATTTCGGCGGGTCAACGGCAATGCCGCCGGAACGGTCAATATGACGCGGGCACCGCTAGGCAGGGCCGGCGCCGCCGATGCGCAGCAGGTCGAGGGCGAACTGGACATAGGTGGCCGCCAGCTCCTCGGGGCGCAGCGGACCGTCCAGCCGGTACCACTGGGCGACGGCGGTGCACATAGTCGTCACGGCGCGCATCGCCTCGTGCGGAACCGGGGTGCCGACCCGCCCGGCCGCGGCGGCGGCGTCGACGGCGTCGGACAGCAGCCGCTGCTGCCGGTCCCGCGCGGCAATGTGGGCGGCCCGGGCAGCGCCGTCCAGGCTGCGGATCTCGCTGGCCGCGATGAACGCCGAGGGCCCCCGGTGGGCGTGGAAGAGCACGAGGGACTCCACGACGGCGCGGATACGGTCCACCGGATCATCGCCGGCTTCCTCCGCCGCCGCGAGGGTGCGCTCGTACAGTTCGGTCATGGCCTCCTGCGCGATGCCGACCAGCAGCGCCTGCTTGGACGGATAGTGATGGTAGATGCCCGGCACCGAGAGCCCGGCGCGGGCGGCGACTTCCCGGATGGTGGTCCCGTGGTAGCCGTGCTCGCCGAAACAGTCGAGGGCGGCCTGCAGCACCGGAGGCAGCGCCGCGGCGTCGTAGCGCCGCCAGCTGCCGCCATCTGGTTTCGCGATGCCCACGCTTTCCGGCGCCCTGTCCATCCCGCTCCGTCCCCCCTGGTTTTGATTCAGGTCCATTCTGCCCTGCCGCCGCTGCGCACTTCCGGCAGGCCGTGACCCTTGACACATTGTCCCGCCGTCACGAGACTGTCAGTCTACCGAGCAACTGATCGGTATGCGACGAGTATCGGGAGACTCAATGACGGACAGCTTTGCTCCCCGGCTTGCGGGCCGGACCGCCCTCATCACCGGCGCCAGCCGAGGCATCGGCCTGGCCATCGCCCGGCGCTTCGTTGCCGAGGGGGCCAGGGTGGTGATCACCGCACGCAAGCCGGAGCCGCTCGCCGAAGCCGCCGCGGCCTTCCCCGAGGGCTCGGTCCTGGCCGTGGCCGGCAAGTCCGACGACCCGGACCACCAGGCCGACGTGCTGGACACAATCGCCGCCGAGTACGGGCAGCTGGACATCCTGGTGAACAACGCGGGGATCAACCCCGTGTACGGCCCGCTGGTCGATCTGGACCTGGACGCCGCGCGGCGGATCCTGGAGGTCAACCTGCTCAGCTCCCTGGCCTGGGTGCAGCAGGCCTGCCGGCATCCGAAGCTCGATCTCCGCGGCCGGGGAGGATCGGTCATCAACCTGTCCTCGGTCAGCGCGCAGACCCCAGCCGCGAACATCGCCTTCTACGGCATCAGCAAGGCGGCCCTGGAGCAGCTGACCCGCTCGCTGTCCGTGGAGCTGGCACCCACGGTCCGCGTCAACGCCGTCGCACCCGCCGTCGTGAAAACCGATTTCGCCCGCGCCCTCTATGAAGGCCGGGAGGACACGGTGTCCGCGAACTACCCGCTGGGGCGGCTCGGCACACCGGAGGACGTTTCCGGCGCGGTGGCTTTCCTCGCCTCCGACGACGCCGGCTGGGTCACCGGGCAGGTCCTGAACCTTGACGGCGGCCTGCTGGTGGCCGGGGGATCAGCGTGACGGGCATGGCGCCGTCGAGCACTCCCGTCGCCGACGGGGCGGCCGACGGAGCCGTCGGAGCCGACGCCGTCGCCGCCCGGAGCCTGGCCGAGCGCACCGCTGCGTTTATCCGCGACGTCGTGATCCCGGCCGAGCCCGTGCCCGGCACCACGCTGGACGAGGCCGAGCTGGCCCGGCTGCGCTCCGCCGCCCGGGACGCCGGAGTCTTTGCCCCGCATGTTCCGGTCCGGTTCGGCGGGCAGGGCCTGCCCCTGGCGGACTGGTCCCCGGTGTTCCAGGCTGCGGGCTACTCGCTGATCGGCCCGGCGGTGCTGAACTGCTCCGCGCCCGATGAGGGCAACATGCACATGCTCGAACTGATCGGCACCCCGGAGCAGCAGGAGCGCTGGCTGGTGCCCTTGGCCGCGGGCACGGTCCGTTCCTGCTTCGGCATGACCGAACCGCATCCGGGCGCCGGGTCCGATCCGGCCGCGCTGGCCACCGCCGCGGAGAAGGTGCCGGACGGGTGGCGGATCAACGGGCATAAGCGTTTCATCAGCGGCGCGCAGCTGGCCGGGTTTTGCATCGTGATGGCCCGCACCGGGGCCGCCGACGGCGCCCCCGCCGGCGCGACGATGTTCCTGGTGGACATGGACAATCCCGGCGTGCGGGTCGGGGAGCACATTGAGACCCTGGACCACGCCATTGCCGGCGGGCACCCGCACGTGCACTTCGAGGACTGCCGCGTGCCCGACGACGCCGTGCTAGGCAAGCCGGGCGAAGGGTTCCGGTACGCGCAGGTGCGGCTGGGCCCGGCACGGCTCACCCACTGCATGCGCTGGCTTGGGCTGGCCCGCCGGGCCCACGACATCGCGCTGGACCGGGCCAACCGGCGTGAGCTGTTCGGCTCGCAGCTGGCGGAGCTGGGCATCGCGCAGGAGATGATCGCGCAGTCGGTCATCGACATTGAAACCTCCGACGCCATCATCAGCCGGACCGCACAGCTGCTGCAGGAGGACCCCAGGGCCGGCAGCGCCCTGTCCTCCGTGGCCAAGGCGCACGTCTCCGAAGCCGTGTACCGGGTGATCGACCGCAGCCTGCAGCTGTGCGGCGGCGACGGGGTGTCCAACCGGCTGCCCCTGGCCTCCTACCTCAACGAGGTGCGGGCGTTCCGCATCTACGACGGTTCGAACGAGACGCATAAGTGGGCCATAGCCCGACGGGCGGCGGCGGCCCGCCGTCGGCGCACCGACGCCGGGGAACCGGCCCTCGACCGGGTCGACGGCGCCGGCGCCGCGGCCGCCCACCCCGACGCCGCGCGCGGCGGAGCAGGAGAATGATGCACACGGTTCCCGACGGCGTCGAGACGGTCCGCACCCCGGAGGAGGCGGCGGGGCTGGAGTCTCCCCCGCTGCTGGTGCTCGAGCCGGTTCAGGCCTGGCTGGACGCGCAGGGTTTGGGATCGGGGCCGCTGGCCTGGGAACGGATCGGGGACGGGCAGTCGAACGTCACCTACCGGATCCGGCGTGGAGCGGAGACGTTTGTGCTGCGCCGCGGGCCGCGGCCGCCGCTGCCCCGCTCCACCCATGACATGGTGCGTGAGGCAAGGATCCAGCAGATGCTCGGCGCCGAGGGACTGTCCGTTCCCGAGATTCTGGCCGTCTGCGAAGACGAGTCGCTTCTGGGCGTGCCGTTCTACGTGATGGCGCACCTGGAGGGGCTGGTCATCACCGACGCGGTGCCGCAGGCGCTGTCCGCGCCGGAGCAGCGGGCGGCGACGTCCGAGGCGCTGGTGGACTTCCTGGTCCAGCTGTACGGTGTGGACACCACCGCCGGCCCGTTGGCTTCGTTCGGGCGGGCCGACGGGTATCTGTCCCGCCAGGTGCAGCGCTTTGCCGGGCTGTGGGAGGTGAACACCACGCGCAGCCTGTCCGACGTCGGGCTGCTGGCCGAATGGCTGGCGGACAACATGCCCGACAGCCAGGCTGCGGCCGTCCTGCACGGGGATTTCCGGCTGGGCAACCTGATGTTTGCGCCGTCTGCGCCGGCCCGGGTGCTGGCGGTGCTGGACTGGGAGATGGCGGCGATCGGTGATCCGCTGGCAGACCTGGGCTACCTCACGGCGACCTATGCCGAGCCGGGCAGCGCGACCAGTCCGATGGAGCTCACTTCCGTCACCCGGGCGCCGGGATACCTGACCCGCGCGCAGCTGGTGGACCGGTACCGGGCCGGCACCGGCCTGGACGTGGATGCCCTGCCCTGGTACCAGGCGCTGGCGCTGTGGAAGGCTGCCATCTTCTGCGAGGCGATCTACACCCGGTGGCTGCGCGGGCAACGGCCCGGTGACCGTTTCGCTCCCGCTCTGGAAGCAGGGGTGCCGCAGCTGCTGGCGGACGCCAGGAAAGCTGCCGGGCGGTAGCGGGCGGCGGCGGGCGGGGACCGCGGCGTCGGTCACGGCCGCGCAGGTCGTCGAACTTCGTGCTGTGGATTTCTCCGGGCTGTGTGGCCTGGACGTTAGGGTGGTGCGCACACCGGCGCATTCCTGACGGTACCGCCTCGAGAACGACCATTACTGTGGCGTTTTGGGGGTGCCTGCGTATCGTCGGCGGCAGTCTCTGACTGCCGGGCAGGTTGCCGGTGGTCCTGTCGCCTTCCTCGGGGGTTCCCTATGACCGGCACATCCACGACCGGCGCTTTCGCCGTCCTGCGGCGCACTGCAGCTGCCGGCCTCAGTCTGGCCCTGGCGTGGGGAATCACCTCCTGTGCCGGCAACGGCGCGGGTGCGGAGGAACCTACGGCAGGCTCATCAGCCGGGCCAAGCGCCGAGTCCGCTTCTGTTTCTCCTACCCCGTCGCCGACTCCCACCCCATCTGCGACGTACAGTCCTGCGTCCGCGGCAGGGCCCGCACAGAATGTGCCTCTGCCGGTGATGCCGGACATAGCGAGGGAGAAATCGAAGGAGGGGCTGGAGGCATTTGCCCGCTACTTTTATGAAACTGCCAGTTATGCCTATGAGACAGGCGACCTAGCGCCCATTAGAGCCATAAGCGGACCAAACTGCGTCACCTGCAACTTTATTTTGAATCAGGTGGAAAAGGGGTTCCTTGAAGACGACTGGATCGCTCGCGGCCGCTTGAAGGTATGGTCGGTCGACTCAGAGTTTATCGAAACTGAGCACGGGAGCTATCAGGTTCTGGCTGACGTGCAACAAGAGGATATCGACTTCTATGCTCCCGCTCCTGAGGGACATCTTGGGACCAACACCGGCCCTGCCGAGTCCTTTGCACAACTCATCGAAGGCATCTACACGGATGGCGCGTGGAAGGCTGACAACGTCATCACTCTCAGCCATTGAGACACGATACAGGCCGGATACCCACAGGTACCACTCCTGGGACGCTAATGACTTGGCGTGCCTCACTTGTGCGCGCTTCCATTGCGCGGAGCCTGGCCGCCATGTCCTTGGTCTCGTTGCTGCTGGGCAGCGTCGCTTGTTCCGACGGCGATGATGAAGGTGCACAGGAGCACGCCGCGCCTGGCTCTGAAAGCCCGCGGAGCAACACATCTTCGGCCTTCCCATCGCACTTCCCCCGCCCGTCAGCAACATACAGCCCAGCTTCCGCTGCAGCTCCAGCGCAGAACGTCCCGCTTCCAGTCTTGCCTGAGGCGGCGAAGGAGAAATCGAAGGAAGGCCTGGAAGCTTTCGTCAGATACTTCTACGAAGTGGTGAACTACGGCTATGAGAGCGGTGATATCGAGCCGCTGAAAAACATCAGCGAACCAGACTGCGTTGCGTGCAACTTTGCTGTCAACCAGATTCAGATCGGCTTCGCAGGGGAGGACTGGATTGCGGGAGGCCAGTTGGACATCCGAGCTGTCGTTTCGGACTTCGTTGAAACTCCTGACGGCCTATACCAGGCCCTCGCCGATTTGAAACAGGAAGACATCGAGTTTCATTCACCCGCTGGACATTTACAAACCAACACTGGTACCGCAGAGAGCTTCGCTCAGCTGTTTGAGGGACGCTATTCAGAAGGCAGGTGGACCGCGGAGAATGTTGTTTCACTCGGGCGCTAGGAGCGACAGCAGGCATTTACGGTATTGGTTGCGAGCCGTTTCCTCGTCCGCCCATGGACGGTCCGGCGGACGGCCCGCCGCCATGGCACTCCAGAAAACAGACCGCACGCATCTGGACTTCCACCTGCGTATATCTTCCGCGCGATGCGTCCTGCAGATCTAACTGCCAGTCTCTGACCGCCGGGACGGATGCCGGCGGTCCCTCATCATCCCGAGGTATCCATGACTTCGCTGAACACATTAACCAACGCTGTCAGACGGGCAGGCATCCTGTCTCTTGCCTCTCTGTTGCTGATCGGCAGCGTTTCCTGCGCCGGGAACGGAGCTGGTGCAGAAGGTCCGACGCGTACTGCCCCAACAGTCTCAGCCGGCACTTCGGCCGTGGCCTCGCCTACGCCATCGCCCTCCCCCACGTCTTCGGCCTCGTACAGCCCTGCATCCGGTGCGGGCCCTGCCCAGAACGTCCCACTTCCGCTTATGCCTGAGTTGGCGAAGGAAAAGTCGCAGGAAGGCTTGGTGGCCTTCGCCAGATACTTCTACGAATTAGTGAACTACGCCGTAATGACCGGCGACTTGGAGCCTCTCAGAGCAGCAAGCGGCCCAAACTGTGTTGCGTGCAATTTTGTTATTCGCCAAGTCACCAGTGGGTACCAAGGGGACGATTGGATGGCGGGGGCGCGGGTCGAGGTCTATGGAGTAGAGCTGCAGTACTTCAATAACGATGAAAACACCTATCAGGTCCTCATCGAGATGCAACAGGAACCGATCGAGTACTACGGCCCCGCGGGTCTCCAGGGAACACATCCAGGAGACGAGCACCCCTATGCTCAGTTAATGAAAGGCGTGTACGGCGATGGCAATTGGATCGCGGACGAGGTCGTCACCATCAGCAGGTAAGGAGGCCTTCCGTCTACTCACTTCCCAGTTGCCCCTTCGGCAGCCGCTGCGGGCAGGGCAACAAGAAGCGCAAAAGGCGCCGTGCGCAAGCGCCACAACGAAGCGGTCATCGGCCTCGCTCGCCGCCGCTCCGACGTCCTATGCGTGATGCTCGGAGACGGAAAGCCCGAGGAAGACCCATGCCACAGAACCTCGCCCAGCCGCTTGTCCGAGCCACAGCGGCCCGTAAGCAGACCGTCTGTTTCCGGACTACCTCCTGTGGATATCGTCCGCATGATGCACGCGGCGAGTACCCTCGGATACGTTCGGCCCTTGTGGGGCACGGGGAGCATGATCCTTGGGTAGGCCATGGACAATCGCCTTATTCCTGGTGGTGGCGCTACGGCCCTTCTCCCGCTCGGCCTTACGGCACAGCCAAATACGGTGGCGTTCGTAGAGGTCCTGCGTATGCTCAGCGGCAGTCTCTCCGCCGAGGCTCACGTCGGCGGTCCTGTTTCCTTTCGGGGGTATCCAATGACTTCGCGTTCCACGGTCGGCCGCTCTTCCGTTGCCCGGCGACTGGCCGTCCCGTGTCTGGCAATCCTGCTGCTGTTGGTCGGCGCCGGCTGTGCCGGCCAGGGCGCCGATGCGGAGCAACCGATGGCGGACTCGTCCGATGGTTCCGACGCCACTGCCGCGTCTGCTTCTCCGACTCCATCGCCGATTCCCACGCCCTCAGCGACGTATAGCCCTGCTTCCGCTGCCGGTCCGGCGCAGAACGTCCCGCTTCCGGTCATGCCCGAGATCGCGAAGGAGAAGTCGAAGGAAGGCTTGGAGGCGTTTGCAAGGCACTGGTATGCGCTCGTCAATTACGGCTACGAAACAGGAGAGACTGAGCCACTGCGGGCTATCAGCGGACCTGACTGCTTTGCCTGCAATAAGTGGTATCCAGTGGTGGAAGACGGCTTTTCCGGGGAGGGCTGGATGGCCGGCTCCTCACTGGAGGTCATTTCTGCAGTCTCCACCTTCGTAGAGACAGCTGAGGGAAGACACCAAGTCGTGATTGAGGCTACCCAAGAGGACTTGCAGTATTTCGGTGCTTCCGGCCATCTTGGCACCACCAACGGCCGAGATGAATCAGCTATACAAATGATGGAAGCCAGCTATGGCGAAACCGGATGGATAGCCGATGAAGTCGTCACAATCGGCCAATAGATCGACTGTGGCTGCTGTGGTCACGGCATTGGTACTAGGCATGCTCCTGGCCCACACTCCCCCTTCAACAGCCGCGCCCGAACACGACACCGATTTTTTTGATGATGGGGTGTCTGCCAAGGTTTGGGATCAGGATCCCGAGACCGGTCTTTTCGTAGATGTACCGGTAGGAATTGCAGACGATCCCTACGGTTACAGGCATGAGCTGCTCTGTTGGGAGGGCGACATCGGGTACCTGGAGTGCTTCAGCGGTTTGGGCATACGCTGCGACGCAGCCCCTGGCGGCCGTGCGGTCCAGTGGTACCGCGGGTCCAAACTATCTGACCCTGCTCTCTGGCGCCCCTACCGAGGCCCCAGCTGCGTTTACACGGAGGACCCGGGTGACGTGAGCCAACGCATCGCCGAGGTCATTCTTTCCGAGTTCCAGCAACGCCCCCTCGCTGCCAGCACTGTGACCATTCAGCCCGGCCCCCACTCCCTGGTCGGCATGCACACCAACATGTTCGTGGACGCCGCCGAGCAGGTTTTTGACATGGAGCTCCTCGGGCAGAACCTGCGCATCGTCGCCACTCCCACTGAGTTCGAGTGGTTCTACGGGGACGGCACCTCTTTCGGCCCCAGCCCTGTCCCCGGCGGCCCCCTGCCTGAAGACCGATGGGGAGAACAAACGCCCACCAGCCATGTCTATACACGCACCGGGGACTACCCCGTGTCCGTCACCACCTACTTCTCGGGCGAATACTCCGTCAACGGCGGCCCCATGATCCCCATCGATGGCCGGGCCACCGTCTCCACACCGGCGCAGACCGTCAGCATCTGGCGCTCCGAATCACGCAACGTCGCCGATGACTGCATCACCAATCCCTCCGGCATCGGTTGCTGATCGACGCTGGCTAGGTCTGACCACACGCCACGGGGCGACCCCCACCGGTTCCTGCGCAGTCGGAGACGCCGCGGTCGGTGGCGGCGGTTCGGCGGCGGGTCCCGATACCATCGACGCCGCTCCTCCCTTTCCGCCCCGCTGCAGAGCCCGCATCTGAACTACCTCCAGCGGGTATCGGTTGCACAGGGCCCCGAATACGGTGGAGTTCGTAGGCGTCCTGCGTATTCTGAGCGGCAGTCTCTGACCGTCAAGGCTCAGCTTGGCGGTCCTGTTTCCTTTCGGGGGTAGCGATGTCTTCGCGTTCAACGGGCTGCTCTTCTATTGCCCGGCAATTGGCCGTCCCGTGCCTGGCATCCTTGCTGCTGTTGGGCAGCGCTGCCTGTGCCGACCGCGGCGCCGATGCAGAAGAACCGACGACAAGCCAGTCGGGTGGTTCCGCCACCATTTCCAAGTCCGCTTCCCCTACTCCATCGCCACCTCCCAGGCCCTCAGCGGCCTACAGCCCCGCCTCTGCTGCCGGCCCGGCGCAGAACGTCCCTCTGCCGCTCAGTCCCGAGATCGCGAAGGAGAAAACGAAGGAAGGCTTGGAAGCCTTCGCCCGGCACTTGTACGCCCTCGTTAACTACGCCTACGAAACCGGGGATGTTGGCCCTTTGAAGGCGGTCGGCGGACCGCGGTGCACGATGTGTAACTTCGTTGTCACCCAAGTGGGAGATGGCTTCGCGAACGACGATTGGATGGCCGGCGCACAAATCAGCGTCAAGGCAGCCAGCAGCACCTTCGTTGAGACGGCTGAAGGCCGGTATCAGGCAGTCGTCGACATCATGCAAGACGACCTCGAGTTTCACTCCCCCGAGGGGCGCCTTTCCACAAGCCCGGGCCCGGATTTGTCCTTCGCGCAGCTCTTGGAGTGCCGCTACGTTGCTGGAGCGTGGATAGCGGAAAATGTTGTCACGCTCGGGTGAGCAGCCACAAATACCTGCTGTGGACACAGCCCGCAAGCACGCCGCACACCATACCCTCAGCTGCAGTCGCCCGGATCGATCCCCGGGCAGTGGCCCACCCGGGGGTGGTTATGTTGGTCCGACGAACAGGTTTCAGCGCCGCAGCAGCACTGATACTACTGGGGACAGTCGCCTGTGGCTCGACGGCGCCATCGGCGCAGCAGGACCCTTCGCCCGTCCCGGCAGGAGTTTCCGCAGCGACCTCGTCAACGCCGACACCCACACCTTCATCCAGTCCAACCCCCAAGTACAGCCCCGGAACCGCGCGGGGTGCTGCCTTGAACGTACGGCTTCCCGAAATGCCTGCGGAGGCACGGCCCGAGACTGAAGAGGGGCTGCTCGCGTTCGCGGAGTACTGGTACGCGCTGGTCAACTATGCCTACGAGACGGGGGATGCGGGCCCGCTGCAAGGAATCAGCGGACCCAACTGCCAGGTCGCAAGCCGCGTGGCCGAAGGGGTGGCGATGGGCTACCGCGACGACGACTGGATGACGGGAGGCGACGTCGATATCAACTACTCATGGTCTGAGTTCGAAAAGCTCGACGCCGGCCACTACGTCGCCTACGTCAACCTGAACCAGGACGACATCGAGTACTACGCACCGGGCCGGGTCCTGCTGGGTACCGACGAGGGCACGGAATGGCCCGTCCTGCAGGGCATGGCGGCGCGCTACACGGCCACCGGGTGGATTGCCGAGAACGTGGTGACGCTCGACGTGCCCGAAGGCCCGCCGGGCGTGGCCTTTGACTGACCTCTCCCACCCCTCTCCTTCCGCCTGGCCCGACGCGGCCGCAGCTACGGCACAATCACCGCACGCCCGAGCAGCTGGTTGTTGTGCAGCTTCTCGTACGCCTCCGGGGCGTTGTCCAGCGAGAACACCTCGGTGTGCACGTCGATACCCGAGCCGCGCGCCAGGTCCAGCACCTCGTACAGCTCAGACCGCGAGCCCCAGTACGGCGACCGGATGCTCGTCTCATACGGTGCGGCCATGAGCCCGACCGGCAGGGTCCCGGCGCCCACACCCACCAGCACCTGATCGCCCTGCGCCCGCATCATCGCCTGCCCCAGGTCCATCGTCGCCTGGTTCGCCACGAAGTCGAACACCACGTTCGCTCCTTCACCGTTGGTCGCCTCCCGGACCGCGACCGCAGCCCCGGGCTCCGAGGGGAAGGCCTGGTGAGCGCCGACGTCGGTGGCAAAGGTCAGTTTCTCCTCGCTGACATCCAGGGCGATCACGCGCGCCGAGGTCATGCTCCGCAGGATCTGGATGGCAACGTGCCCCAGCCCGCCCACACCGATGACGACGGCCGTCGCGCCGGCGTGCAGTTTCTCCAGCGAGCCCTTGATCGCGTGGTACGGGGTCAGGCCGGCATCGGTCAGGGACACGTTCTTCACGGGATCCAGGTCCCCCAGCGGCACCAGGTGCCGGGGGCTGTTGACGATCATGTACTCCGCCATCGCTCCGGGCGAGCCGAGCCCGGGCGGCAGGATCCCGTACTTGGCGGCGTTGACGCAGTAGTTCTCGCGCCCCTGCGCGCATTCGTAGCAGAGGCCGCAGCCCCACGGCCCGTAGACCGCCATGGACGTTCCAAGCTCCAGATACTCCACGCCCTCGCCCAGCTTGTCGACGACGCCGGCTCCCTCGTGCCCCAGGGTGAGCGGCAGCCCGTAAATGTACTGGTCTTCGGGAAGCGACATGATGAACGAGTCCGAGTGGCAGACTCCGGCGGCGGTGACCTTCAGCCGCACCTGCCCGGGCCCCGGCTCCGGAGTTTCGATCTCCACCACTTCGGGCGGCTGGCCGATGGTGCGGTACTGCAGAGCCTTCATGGCGTTCTCCTGATCTCCGTGCCGGGCGTACCGGCGCGGTCGTGGATGGGTCGCTGGCTGGTGACTCGCTGATTAATGGTTGCACCCGGACAGCGGCAGCCACAGGGGCGGGCCCCCTCGAAGCGCTCCCGTCAGCCGAACAGGGCCGCCGCCCGGGTCAGGGTCTGGAACACCCCGTACCCCAGGGGCACGCCCACGAGGATCCAGCTGCCGACCAGCTGGGCGCGGACGGCCCCGCCGTGTTCCGGTCGGCCGTCGTCCCCGGAATGGTTCATCTGCGCGTTCATCGGTTTCCCTCCCTCTCCGGCGCGCCCGCGCCGTCGGCGGACTGCGGCTCTCCCGCCGCCGTCGTCGTGCCGGGGCCGGTCCCGACGTCGGCAGGAGCCGGACCGCCGCCTGCGTCGTCAGCGTCCGGGCGGTTTTTCTGGGGTTCGTGGTACTTGGCGGCCACCGGGCTGATCAGCAGGTTCGCGATGAAGCCGATGACCAGCAGTGCCACCATCGTCAGCAGGGCCGGGCGGTAGGCGCCGGCGGTGAGCTCGCCGGGGGTGCCCTGCGAGTCCAGGAAGCCGTTGACGATCAGCGGCCCGGCGATGCCGGCGGCCGACCATGCGGTGAGCAGCCGGCCGTGGATCGCACCGACCTGGAATGTGCCGAACAGGTCCCGCAGGTAGGCCGGAACGGTGGCGAACCCGCCGCCGTAGAAGGAGAGGATGACGAAGGCCAGCAGCACGAACAGGATGGTGTTGGCGTTGCCGAACAGCGCCAGCACTGCGTAGAGGCCCGCGCCGACGCCGAGGTAGACCATGTAGATCCGTTTGCGGCCGATCACGTCCGAGGTGGCCGACCAGGCGAAGCGCCCGGCCATGTTGCCGATGGACAGCAGGCCCACGAAACCGCCGGCGACCGCCGCGGTGACCAGGGACGCGCCGTCGGGCTGGCGGAAGAAGTCCTGGATCATCGGCGCGGCCTGCTCCAGGATGCCGATCCCGGCGGTCACGTTGCAGAACAGCACGATCCAGACCAGCCAGAATTGGCGGGTCCGCACCGCGTTCGAGGCGGAGACCTGCGCCGTCGTCACCAGCGGCTTGGAGGCCACCTTGGCGGGGTCGAACCCTGCGGGCTTCCAGTCGGCGGCGGGCACCCGGATGCTCCATGCCCCGTAGAGCATATAGGCGAGGAACACCACGGCGAAGGTCAGGAAAAGCTTGCCGACGGCGTCGCCGCTGGCCACCCAGCCCGGGGTGCCGGAGTTGGGGTCGTACAGCGAGAGCAGGGCGGAGGAGAGCGGGCTGGCGATCAGCGCGCCTCCGCCGAAGCCCATGATGGCCATGCCGGTGGCGAGGCCGGGCCGGTCGGGGAACCATTTGATCAGGGTGGACACCGGGGAGATGTAGCCGATGCCCAGGCCGATGCCGCCCAGGACGCCGTATCCGAGGTAGAGCAGCCAGAGCTGGCCGGTGAAGATGCCGGCGGCACCCACGAGGAACCCGCCGGACCAGAAGACGGCGGAGACGAACATCGCCTTGCGGGGACCGTTGCTGTCCACCCAGGTGCCCATGACGGCGGCCGAGAGGCCAAGCATCACGATGGCGACCGAGAAGATCACGCCGATCTGGGTCAGCGATGCGTCGAAGTAGTCCACGAGCGCCGTCTTGTAGACGCTGGTCGCGTAGACCTGCCCGATACACAGGTGCACCGCCAGCGCCGCCGGCGGTATCAGCCAGCGGTTATATCCCGGCGGCGCAATGGTCCTGTCCCTGTCCAGCCAGCTCATCGAAACTCCCTTGTCCGAGGCGCAATCGTTGGGTCAGAAGCATTGCCTACGCGGGCAGGAGAGCAAAGCGCCGACACACCTTTCGGGCTTTCGGAACGCCTAGGGGAAGCAACCTACCCGCCGGTAACAAATTTTTCCGGAGCCCTTGATTTGTTACCCATCAGTAGCTTAGATGTAACGGACATCACATTCCGGGGGTATGCCGCACGATTTTCCTGCGCTGCGGAAAGCTCCCTGAGCTCAAAGGCGGACGGCTTGCGCTGCCTGCCGCACCTGGTCTCTTGGCCACTCGCATCACTCACAGCAAATGGGGAATATCAATGACGAGTTCCACCTCCGGCCGCGCTTCAAGCCGGCCGCATGCAATTCTGACGGGCCTTCTCGCCCTGTTCCTGATCCTTCTGCTGGCCTTCTTCGTGCTGTTCAGCAACCAGGTTGCCAGCGGAGCGACGCAGCTGAGCGAAGGAGCCGAACGTGCCTCCGATGGGTCTGTTGAGCTGCGCGACGGCGCGGCCCGGGCACGGGACGGCGCGGCCGAGCTCTCCGCCGGCGCCACCAAGGTCGACGACGGCGCCCAGACCGTGTCGAACGGCCTCGGCACGGCCCGCACCGGAGCCCAGTCCCTCAAGGACGGCGCTGTGGATCTAAATGACGGGGCGGCCCAGCTGCTTGACGGCGCGAACAGTGCCGCCGACGGCGCCGGCCAGCTCGTCGCCGGTGCCGCCAGCGCCAACAGCGGCGCCCAGCAGCTCGCCGCCGGTGCTGCCAGCGCTTCCGACGGCGCCGGGCAGCTCGCCGCCGGTGCCACCAACGCGCGGGAAGGCTCGGACCAGCTGGCTGCCGGCGCCAACCAGCTCTACACGGAGATGAAGCCGTTGGCTGAGGGCGCCCCTACTTTGGCTGCAGGCGCAGCCAAAGCCGCGGACGGCGTCAAGCAACTGGCTCCTGGCGCCGCTGCACTCAATGCCGGAATAGAGCGGATGTACGCTGGCCTGAATACTCCGCAAGTTCCCGGCGTTGGCGAGTCCTCTGTAGCGGGTCAAGTTGCCATTGACCGCGCGTCGGGCGACTCCCAAGGGGCAAGGGACCTTATTGCAGCCGCGGATCAGCTGGAGGCGCTTGCTAAGCAATTGGAACCCGTCGCCGGGCTTCCCATCTCGTTCCCTGGGCTCACGCTGCCCACTGGCGAGGACATCAAGGCACTGAATGACGGTGCCGCCCGTCTTCGTGTTGCCGCCGTCAAGCTGGAAGGGCTTTCCGAGGTCGTTCACACCATTGACCAAGGACTGAAGGACGAGTCCGACGGCTCACCCGGCCTCCTTACAGGATCGCGACTGGTGGCAGGCGGTCTCGCTCAGCTGAACCACCCGGAGGAGGGGGCTCCGGCTCTCGCCGCAGGCGCCCAAAACGCAGCTAACGGAATCGCAGAGCTCTATGCCGGTGCAGGCAACCTATCCGCCGGAGCCACCAACCTGAATACGGGCATCAAGACACTCGAGTCGGGTGCCTACACCCTGGCCGACGGCAACGGACAGCTGGCCGCCGGAGCCAACACCCTGGCCACCGGCCTGAACACCCTGCAGACCGGTGCCGGCACCCTGGCCGCCGGAAACCAGAAGCTCGCCACCGGAGCCGGCACCCTCTCCGAAGGCACGGGCCGACTGATGACCGGCAGCGACACCCTGAATCAGGGCATCGTGAAGCTCGACGACGGGGCCAAGACGCTCAGCACGGGCACCGGCGACCTCGACGAGGGCGCCGCCACCCTGGCCGAAGGCACCGAGACGCTCGCCGAGGGCACCGAGACCCTCGCCGGCGGCAACGGTGAAATCTCCGACGGCGCCAACACCATGATGGAGCGCACCTCCGCCATGACGCCCGGCGGGATCTTCACCTCCCCCGCTGTCCTGGCGGTCATCATCCCGCTGGTGCTGCTGGCCATTCCGCTGGTCCTGATGCTCGGCGGACGCCGCCGGGCCCAGCACTAGCCCGAGAACGCCCGGACTCCCGGCCAGACACAACAGAAGGGGCGGATGCTCAGCATCCGCCCCTTCTGCGTGTCCGCGACCAGCCTAGTTCCACTCGCGGGGCAACGGAGGGTTGTCGCCCGGGTCCTTCTCGCCCGTCGGATTGACGTCCTCCTCAGCCGGGCCGCCGGCGTCGCGGTCCCGGCTGCCGCCTTCGGCGCCGCCCTCCCCGGCCCAGGTGCGGTCTTCGGGAGCGCCCTCACCGTCGGGGTCTCGCGCGGCGCCGTCCTCGGGGTCCCGGGCGCGGTCGCCTCCGCTCAATGGAACAGGCCCTTCTTGACCTGCGTCGGACGCTGCTGCTCGCCCTGCTGGGCACCGAGGACGACGACGGTGCCGGAGAACACCGGAATCATCCACTGCAGGATCTTGAGCTGCTTCTGCGCGGCCTTGAGCTCGTCGGAGGCGTGCGGCGAGGGCTCGGTTGCGCCTTCGGCGCCCTGCTCGGAGAGCTTCTCGACCTTGCCGCCCAGGATGCCGGCGTAGAGGGTCACCCCGGCGCCAGCCAGGGTTACCAGCGTCTTGACGGCAGCGGAGGCGGCGACGCCCTGCTGATTGGCGAGCCGGCCCTTGTTGTCCCAGATCAGGGGAAGTCCGGCGGCGATATGCGCGAAGATCGCAGCGGACTGCACGGGGGCCCATTTCTTCCAGCCGAGGCTGGAGAGGCGGGTGCGTTCCCTCGGGTCCTTGGCTTCGGCGGCTGCGCCGTTAAGGCCGACGGCCCCCATCAGGGAGCCGCCGAACCATGCGGCGGCGGTGAGGTCGTGGACAGAGCGGGCGAACAGACTGGACATATGAGGCTCCTGGCTTCCGTTGGACGGGGATTTCCGGGAAAGGAGCGGGCGGTAACCCGCGCCGCCCAACGTAGTCGCCGGAACGTGCGGGCACCAGAGCAGGACGCCGGACCGGCCGTTCCCGGCAGACGTTCAGGAACGGGCCGACAGCACCTCACAACCGACCGCCTCGGGAGAGCAGGCCTCCCGGGCAGCTCAGGACATCCAGGTGTGCGGTGCCGGCTTGCGGGTGGAGGGCAGGGCCACGTTGAGCCGCCAGTCCTTGATCCATTCCGGCAGCACCATCTCGGCCGGGGGCCGACGGCCCGCGGCTTCGAAGATCTCATCGTTGCTCACCGGGCCCTTCTTCGACACCAGCCGGCCGGCGACGTGCGCCTCGGCGTAAACCTCGCCGTCCACCACCATGCGGTGCTGGAAGTAGATCGACTTTTCGTCGAAGCCGATGATCCGGGTTTCAATGCTGTACCGCTGCCACAGCTGCAGGGATTTGCGGAAGCTGATGGTCTCGTTGCCCACCACGGGCGTCCAGCCGCGGCGGCGCATGGTCTTCCAGAGCCCGCTGCGGGCCATCAGGTCGAACCGGCCCAGGTCCATCAGGGACAGGTACATTCCGTTGTTCACGTGCATAGCGACGTCGATGTCGGTCGGCAGCACCCGCATGGGCACGGAGGAGACCCCGAATACATCCAGCGGAGGTCGGCGGCGGGAGCGGAGCAGAGTCAGGATGGTGCGCAGGAGCAGGTGCATGCCGCTATGTTACTGAGCAGTAACATAGCTGGCAAGCATCGTTACGCGCCGGTTCTGAGGACATCGTCCAGGTCGTACCGCACGGGCTCCTCCAGCTGGGCGTAGGTGCAGGACCCGGGGTCCCGGTCCGGCCGCCAGCGCTGAAACTGGGCCGTGTGCCGGAACCGCTCGCCTTCCATGTGGTCGTACTTGACCTCCACCACCCGTTCCGGACGCAGGAATGTGAAGGACAGGTCCTTGTCACCGCTCCAGCGGCTGCCCTCGGCGTTGCGCGGCGTGCGGGTGCCGGTCTGCTGCTCGGCCGGCGCCCAGGGATGCCCGGCCGCGTCGGTGACCAGCGGCTGCAGCTCCTCGAACAGCTTCCGACGCCGCGGCATGGGAAAGGAGCTCGCGACGCCCACGTGCACCAGCGCGCCGTCGTCGTCGAACAGGCCCAGCAGCAGCGAACCGACGGCCTTCGGATCGTTCTTGTGTGTCCGGTAACCGGCCAGCACGCAGTCCGCGGTGCGTTCGTGCTTGATCTTCAGCATGGTCCGCCGGCCCGGTTCGTACGGCGCGTCCAGGGCCTTCGCGAGCACCCCGTCCAGCCCCGCGCCCTCGAAGCTGTCAAACCACTCCTCGGCGACCGCCCGGTCGCGGGTCTCGGCGGTGAGGTACAGCGGCGGCGGCAGCTGCGCGAAGGTCTCGGCCAGCAGGGCCCGACGGCGCTCGTAGGGTTCCGCGAGCAGGCTGCGGTCCCCGAGGGCGAGCAGGTCGAAGCCGACGAAGGCCGCCGGCGTCTCCTCCGCCAGCTTCCGCACCCGGCTCGCGGCAGGGTGGATGCGCTGCTGGAGGGTGTCGAAGTCCAGCCGACGGGCGGCGTCGTCGATCAGCACGATCTCCCCGTCCACCACGCACCGCACCGGCAGCAGCCGGCGGAAGGCCTCCTCCAGCTCCGGAAAGTAGCGGTTCATGGCCCGGCCGTTGCGGCTGGCGATCTCCACCTCGCCGCCGTCCCGAAACACGATGGTCCGGAACCCGTCCCACTTGGGCTCATAGCCGTAGTTTCCGGCCGGAACCCGGGCCACGGCCTTGGCGAGCATGGGAGCGAGCGGGGGCATCACGGGCAGATCCATGGCAGCGTCTCCAATCGGCGGAACCTCTGCGGGCAGTCTAGCCACCCGTCCCTGGGCACCGGGGCGACGGCGGACCGCGCGTACATGTCCGGCCGGCGTCCCGCGTGCTATCAAGGGAGGAACGATCACATCTGCACCGCAACAGGACCGCGGGTCCGGAAACGGGGACTTCATGGCTGCTGGCAGCCGCACCATAGGGCAGCGGGACGTCGGGGCGATCGGCCTGGGGTGCATGAACATCAACCATGCCTACGGCCGGCCACTCACGCGTGAGGACGCCGCCCGGTTGCTGCTCCACGCGCTGGACAACGGGGTGCGGCATTTCGACACCGCCGCGATCTACGGTGCCACGGCCAACGAGGCGCTGGTGGGCGAGGTCCTCGGGCCGCGCCGCGACGAGTACTTCCTGGCGAGCAAATGCGGCATGACCGACCTCGGCGGCCGCAGGGTGATCGACGGGCGGCCGGAGACGATCCGGGCCACCGCCGAGCAGGCGCTGGCCCGGCTGCGCACCGACCATCTGGACCTCTACTACCTGCACCGCCTGGACCCCGCGGTTCCGGTGGAGGACAGCGTGGGCGCTCTCGCCGAGCTGGTTCGGGAAGGCAAGATCGGCGGCATCGGCCTATCCGAGGTCTCGGCGCAGACGCTGCGGCGGGCGGCCGCCGTGCATCCAATCGCCGCCGTGCAGAACGAGTATTCGCTGTGGACCCGCAACCCCGAGCTCGGGGTGCTGCAGGCCGCACAGGAGCTGGGCACCGCGTTCGTGGCGTTCAGCCCGCTCGGCCGCGGCTTCCTGGCCGGCGCGCTGCGGGATCCCGGAACACTGCTCGAAGCGGATCTGCGGCGCGGCATGCCCCGCTTCCAGGGCACCAACTTCGCCGCCAACCTCTACCTGGTGGAGGAACTGGAACTGCTCGCCCGGCAGGCCGCCGTCACCCCCGCCCAGCTGGCGCTGGCCTGGGTGCTGGACCAGGGCAGCCACGTGATCGCCCTGCCGGGCACCACGGACACGGCGCACCTGACGGAGAACATGGCGGCCGCGCACCTGGACCTTCCCGAGTCGGTGCTGCGCCGTGCCGGCCACCTGATCAACCAGCACACCGTGCGCGGCGCCCGTTACTCGGACGCCGCCCAGGCCGACGTCGACACCGAGGAGTTCACGGCGGAGCGGGCAGGCCGCTAGCACCTGCCCGCTCCGCCGCCTATCCGGCCGCCGGTCCCGGCGGCCGGGGATCATGCGCCGGCGGCTGCCTCGGCTGCCGGCGCGCTCCCGGTGCCGGCCCCGGTCCGGGCACCGGCCTTGGCGATCTGGATCTGCTCGTAGACGTGGTTCCGAAGCTCGACGAACCGGGGCAGTGAACGCGTGGTGAGCTGGTCCCGGTCGGCCGGAAGATCAATCAGGATGTCCTCCTGCACCACGGTCGGCGAGGATGAGAGCACCACCACCCGCTGCCCCAGGTACACGGACTCGTCGATGTCGTGGGTGACGAACAGGATGGTCACGCCCAGGTCCTTCCAGACCTTGCGGACCAGGTCCTCCAGGTCGGCGCGGGTCTGGGCGTCGACGGCAGCGAACGGCTCGTCCATGAGCAGCACCTTGGGCTGATAGGCGACGGCGCGGGCGATCGCGACGCGCTGCTGCATGCCGCCGGAGAGCTGCCACGGGTAGCTGCGCGGCACGTGCGCCAGCCCGACGGCGGCCAGCGCCTCCTCGACCAGCCGGTCGCGCTCGGCCTTGGGCACCCGGGCGTTCTTCAGCGGCAGCTCCACGTTGGCCCGGACCGTCATCCAGGGGAACAGGCTGCGCCCGTACTCCTGGAAGACCACGGCCATGTCCTTGGGCGGTTCGGTCACCGGCTTCGATTCGAGCAGCACCTCGCCGGAGGTCGGGGCCATCAGGCCGGCGATGATCTTCAGCAGGGTGGTCTTGCCGGAGCCCGAGGGCCCGACCAGGCAGACCAGTTCGCCGTCGGCCAGGTCGAAGGTGAGGTTCCGGACCGCCTCGAGCTCACCGCCGTCGACCTTGTAGACCTTCTGGATGCCGCGGACCGAGAGCAGCGCCGCGCCGTCGGGGTTCGTAACGTTACTCTGCATGCTCAACCTCTCTCTGGCCGTGGTACCAGGCGAGGATGCGCCGTTCGGACCACTGGAAAACTAGGGACATGGCCACGCCGATCAGGCCGAGGACCACGATGCCGCTCCACATCTCGGGGATGGCGAAGCTGCGCTGGAACTGGACGATGGTGAACCCGAGGCCCTCGCTGGAGGCGAACATCTCGCTGATCACCATCAGGATCAGGCCGATCGACAGGCTCTGCCGCACACCGGCCATGATCTGCGGGCCGGCGCTGGGCAGCACCAGGTACCGCAGACGGGCCGCCCCGGAGATGCGGAAGGTGCGGGAGGTGTCGCTGAGGGTCCCGTCGACGGCGCGGACGCCCTCGATGGTGTTCAGCAGCACCGGCCAGATGCAGCCCATCACGATGACGCCCACCTTCATCTGGTTGTTGACGCCGATGAGCAGCATCAGCACCGGGATGAGGACCGGCGGCGGAATGGCGCGGAAGAACTCGAGCAGCGGTTCGAGCAGGCTGCGCAGCCAGCGGATGGTGCCGATGGCGGTGCCCAGGGCCACGCCGAGCAGGATCGCCAGCGCCACTCCCAGCAGCAGCCGGCCCACGCTGGGCAGGATGTCCTGGAAGAACCGCTCCCCCACCCACACGTCCACCAGGGTGGTCGCCAGCTCGCCCGGCTTGGGCACGAAGAAGCTCGTGGAGCCGAGCGTGGCGGCCCACCAGATCAGGATCAGCGCCAGCGGCAGGCCGAGGGCGTAGCCCGCGGTACGGATCATTTTCACAGGGCCACCTCCGAACGGACCGAGCTGTGCCAGGCCAGGGCCCGCCGCTCAATGAAGCGCATGCCGGCGTTGATCAGGATGCCCAGCACCCCGGCGGTGAGCACCAGCGCGTACATCTGGGCGACGGCGCCGCCGGACTGGGCGCGGGTGATCTCGTTGCCCAGGCCGGGTGTGCCGATCAGCAGCCCCGCGGTCACGGCCAGGATCAGCGCCACCGCGGCGCCCAGCCGGATGCCGGTCATCAGGTACGGCAGGGTGGTCGGCCAGACCACGTACCGGATGCGGGCCAGCCGCCCCAGCCCGTAGCTGCGGGCGGTGTTCCCGGCGACCGGATCGACGTCGGCCACGCCGTAGAGCACCTGGATCAGCACCTGCCAGAAGGAGGCGTAGACCACCAGCAGCAGCGTGGATTCCAGGTGGATGCCGAACAGCAGCACGGCCAGCGGAATCAGCGCGACCGAGGGCACCGGGCGCAGGAACTCGATGGTGGAGTGGGTGGCCCGGCGCAGGAACGGACTGGACCCGATGAGCAGTCCGAGGACGACGGCGGCGGTGGACGCGATCAGCAGGCCCAGGGCCCAGCCGGTCATGGTCTGGCCGACGGCCCGCCAGAAGGCGGCGAGCCCGAGGTTGCCGAGGAAGACCTCCAGCACCTGCGACGCCGGCGGCAGGTAGGTGGGGTTGACGATGCCGAGCCGGGGCACGAGCTCCCAGATCAGCAGGAATCCGAGGATGCCGGCCAGGCCCAGCGCGGGCCCGGCCAGCCGACGGGAGGTGAGGTTCATGGGCGCTTTCCGAGGTTGGCGTGCACGGCGGGTCAGGAGCCGGAGGGCAGCATGGCGTCCAGGTCCGGTTCCTTCGAGAGGGTGCCGTACCGGGTCGCCGCGGAGCCCAGGGCTTCGGCCGCTTCGCGGTTGAAGTCGGAGCGGTAGGCGGGAAGGACCATGCGGGCCCGCATCTCGTCACCGATGGAGGTGTAGGTGCCGACGATGTCGCGCACCGCGTCCGGGTTCTCCTGCGCGTATTCGAGCGACTTGTTCATGGCCTCGGTGAAGGCTTCGGCGATCTCGGGGTTTTCCTCGGCGTAGGAGCTGGTGGTGAAGTACCCGGCGACGTCGAGCCCCTCATGCATGTCGGCGAAGTTGTAGGACACCACCCGGGCACCGTCGTCGAGCGCCTGGGTCAGGAAGGGTTCGAGGATCCACGCGGCGTCGACCTGCCCGTTCGCCAGTGCGGCCGGGGCGTCGGGGAAGCCGACCTCCACGAACCGGATCGATTCGTGGTCCCCGCCGTCCTCCTCCACCACGCTGCGGATGGTGGTGTCGCCGATGTTGGAAAGGTTGTTCACCGAGACTGTCTTGCCGGCCAGGTCGGCGGCGGCCTGGATGGGCGAATCCGCGGGGACGACGACGGCTCCGACGTCGGAGGTGGTGTCGCCGCTGGTGGAGATGCCGTTGGCAAGGAACTCCAGGTCCAGGCCTTTGTCGTTGGCCACCATGACCGAAATGATGTTGCCGAAGGCGAACTGGAAGTCCCCGCTGACCACGCCGGGAACCGCGGCGGCGCCGCCGGAGGTCTCGGTGATGTTCAGGTCCAGGCCGGCCTCCTCGAAGAAGCCCTGCTCCTTGCCGAGCCAGATGGGCGCCGTGTCCAGGATCGGAATGACGCCGACCGAGACCTCGGTGAGCCCTTCGCCGGCGGCAGCGCCGTCACCGGTCGCTTCCCCGGTGGATCCGCCGGAGAGGGAACCTCCACCGCAGGCTGAGAGGGTCAGGGCGGCGGCTGCGGCTGCGGCGAGGAGAAGCGGGCTGCGTTTCAACGGTGGCTCCTGGGAATTCGAGAGGACATGCGGCAGCTTGCTTCCGTTCCGTGACCCGGCGACGGCTGTGGCGCTGAGTTGTTCGCATGGTGAACATGTGTTCTTTTTTCAACCGTATGAGCTGGATCACATCCCGTCAAGGATTTCCCGGGATCATGCGGAGTTGTGACCTTCCCGTCATCTGCGCATGGAAATGCCGCGGCTGTCGCCGGGGTCATCCGCGCTGACCCAAAACGGCCGACTCGAAAATTGGTGCTAAGAATGATCTACGTCACAGCCTTCCGAGCGGGGCACCGCCTGTCGACGCCGGCCGCCGGAGGCGTGACGACCCCTACCGCACAACCGATGGGAAAAGATTCATGGCAGACGACAGGACGGTCCTGGCAGCCTCGGCGGACCTGCTCCGCACTCACGGGATGACGACGATCTTCGGCAACCCCGGCTCCAATGAGCTGCCCTTCCTGGCCGGGCTGGGGAAGGACTTCGACTTCGTCCTGGGGCTGCACGAGCAGGCCGTGGTGGGGATGGCCGAAGGCTACGCGCGGGCCACCGGCCGGCCCGTCCTGGTGAATCTGCACGCGGCGTCCGGCACCGGAAACGCCATGGGCGCGCTGACCAACGCCAGGTACGCGCACGTACCCCTGGTGCTGCTGGCCGGCCAGCAGGTCCGGCGCACTGTGGGCCAGGAGTCGATGCTCGCGAACGTGGCGGCCGGCTCGCTGACCGCTCCGCTGACCAAGTTTGCCCACGAGCCGCTGGCCGCGGCGGACGTGCCACGCACGCTCTCGCAGGCCATCCTCGAGGCCTCCTCCCATCCGCAGGGGCCCGTCTACGTGTCGGTTCCGCTGGATGACTGGAACGAGCCGGCGCTGCGGGATGATGCCCTGCTCCGGGAACGCTCCGTCACGGTGGCGGGCGGCCTCTCCCCCGAACTGGCAGCCGCACTCGTTGCCGCCGTCGAGCAGTCGGAGAACCCGGCGCTGGTGCTTGGCCCCCAGGTGGACGCGGCCGCCGTCCGGGATCCGGCGGTGTTCGAGGCGATTGTGCGGCTGGCCGAGAAGGCCGATGCGACCGTGTACGTCGCGCCGTCCCCGCCCCGCTGCCCGTTCCCGACCACGCATCCGAACTTCGGCGGTGTCATGGTCCCGGGGATCGATTCAGTGCGCCGCCGACTCTCCGGACATGACTCCGTGTTCGTGATCGGGGCGCCGGTCTTCCGGTACCACCGGTGGGAGCCGGGAGATTACCTGGATGCCGGCACCCGGCTGTGGCACCTCACCCAGGACGCATCCGAGGCCACCCGGGCGCCTTTCGGAACGGCCGTCGTCGCCGACGTCGCCGCGGCCATCGGTGTCCTGGCCGACGGCGTGCGGGACCGCGGCACGCGTCGCCCGCCGCGTGGGCTGACCGCAGCGGCGGGCTCGCCTGACGGCATGACCGGGGCGGAGATCCTGGAGGTGCTCAACGCCCACGTGCACGACGGCGTGGTGTACGTGAACGAAACGACCACGCTGGATCTGGACTACCTCGAGCGGATCGCCATCGACCGGCCCGGACGCTACCACTTCCCGGCGTCCGGCGGACTCGGTTTCGGCCTGCCGGCCGCCGTGGGGATCTCCCTGGCCTCTCCGGAGGCGACCGTGGTGGCCACCGTGGGCGACGGTTCGGCGAACTACGGCATCACCGCGCTGTACACCGCGGCCCAGCGGGGCACCCGGACGGTGTTCGTCATCGTCAACAATTCGGGTTACGGCGCCCTGGCCGGCTTCGCCCAGCGGATGGGCGTGCCCGATGTGCCGGGCCTGACGCTCGGAGCGATCGACTTCGTGGCACTGGCCGAGGGGTACGGCGTTCCGGGTACCCGCACGACCACGCGGGAGGAATTCGACGCCGCCTATCAGAAGGCCCTCCGCACGGAAGGCCCGGTCCTGATCGACGCCCGGGTGGTGTAAGTCAGCGCTGCGCGGGCGTGCCCGGGACGGAGGCGCGGGGGTTCAGTTCCTGTCCGACAGCCCGGGCCGCCTCCTGCAGCAGCGGCACCGCCCGTTCGGCGAAGGCCTCGTCGACGCGGGAGATGGGGCCGGAAACGGAGATGGCCGTGGGAGTGGGGGCGTCAGGAACGGCGATGGCGAAGCAGCGCACCCCCAGCTCCTGCTCCTGTTCATCGACGGCATAGCCGCGGTCCCGGATTTTCTGCAGCTCAGCCAGCAGTTCCGTGGCGGTGCCGATGCTCTGGTTGGTGGGTGCCGGCATCCCGGTCCGTTCACAGATGCCGCGAACGCTCTCGTCCGACAGCTGGGCGAGGATGGCCTTTCCGACGCCGGTGGCGTGCAGGTGGGCCCGGCGTCCGACCTCGGTGAACATCCGCATTGAGTGCCGGGACGGCACCTGGGCGATGTACACGACCATGTCCGAATCGAGGACGGCCATGTTGGCGCTTTCCCCCAGCTCGTCGACCAGCCTGCTCAGATGCGGAAGGGCCAGCGCCCCGAGCTGCTTGTTGGCGGCTTCGCCGAGCCGGATCAGCCGTGGACCCAGGGCGTAGCGCCGGTTCGGCAGCTGGCGGGCGTAGCCGAGGCCGACCAGGGTCCGCAGCAGGCGATGAATGGTCGGGAGGGGAAGGTTCGTGGAGCCGGCGAGCTCGCTGAGCGTCACTGCCCCGCCGGCGTCGCTGATCAGTTCCAGCAGCTCGAAGACGCGCTCAACGGACTGCACCCCGCCGGCGGCACTGCGCTCAGCCATGTCTTTCCTTCCAGGTAGGGCAACACTTTATCGCTACGTGGAATGGTTTTTCAGCGATCGCCCAAACCCTAGCCGGGCGAGTGGGCGTGCGCCAGAGCATCCGCGGTCCCCGGGAGGGACGGCGGGGCGGAGACGTAGCGATGCCCCGTTGGTGTCCGGATTTCGATCGCCTGCTCCGGCTCCTGAGTATGCCTGTCATCCCCGCCCCGCTGACCGGAGCGGCTGTCCAGGTTCGGCCGGCGCTGCGTCCGGCTGTCACCGCCACCTCCTTGCTCCCCCGGCGGGCCGTCGTCGGCCCGTTGGCGCCACGCCCCGGCACCAGCCGCTGATCGCCCGCCCGGATGGACGCCAACTGCATGCGATGACCATCCCGGCGCCTCTTTCGTGTAATTGCAGTTCTCGCAGAGTCCCTGACCGTTTTCCGCCGAGGTGCCACCTCCAGCGGCGTGGCTTTGCACGTGGTCGATGTGGCGGACGGGCGCACCGCACCACGGGGTACGGCAGCGTTGGTCCCTGGTGGTGATGAACCGGGCAAGCCCTTGCGGAAAGGTCCTCGCCCGGGAGTCCATGGCCATCAGTTCTCCGCTGGCTGGAGCGGTGTAGAGGCGGCGCAGCGCCGCTTCCGATGCGCTGCCAATCATCGCGCGCGCCCAGTCGGCCGGGACTGTTCCGTAGCCCGCCAGTACGGCCGGCTCCTTGGCCCCCCGAAGCAACGTGCGGTCGGTGAGGATGAGCTGCACCTCGATCCGCGGCCCGGCCGCAGCCGGTGTACCGGTTACCCGTTCCACCAGGGTGTCGGCCATGATCTGCCCGCGGCCGCGCGGATCGCCCATGCAGCGCATCCGGTCCGCCTCCCGGGACAGCGCGGCGTAGACGGCCACCCCCTGCGCCACGGGAAGCAGGCCGGTCACCCAGGTCATGGTGTCGGGAGCCGGCCGGCAGGAGACATAGCGTTCGTTTTCTGCCTTTCGGGCCCGCCGGACGACCGCAGCAGGGTCGATCCGGTACGTCCCCCGTCGCAGCCGCTCCACCAGGGCCCTGTCCCCCAGCTTTTCCGCCTCGTCGGGATCTCCCAGGACGGCGGCGTCGAGCGCGGCGCGGTCCTCGGGCTCGAGACAGGCGGTTTCCCGTGCCACGAGCGTTGCCCGCCACTCGCTGAGCTTGCCCTCCCGCAGGGCCCGAAACGTGCAGGGCAGCTCATGCAGCAATGCCTTGCCCAGCCCGAGGTACCGTCCTCCGCGCAGGGGCGATTCGCGCCGGGCCAATGCGATCTGGGCCCCGACGCCGCGTCCCAGATCCTGCGGGCGCAGGCCGGCCTCCGCCTGCTCCCTGCGCTGCATCTCGTCGAAGCGGACGGCCGCCACCGCCTGGACGGCCGCGGCCGTGCCCTTCAGTTCCTCCATGGACCTGATCAGGTCAATGAGATCCGCTGCGTGGAGGGGTTCCGGAACCGGCAAGGCAGCCTGCTCCCCTCCCAGCCGCTCGACGAGATCGGTCACTGCCTGTACGGCGGCTGCGGACAGAGAACGCAAGGACGACAGAGAAGACATGGGAAGCAGGAGCGCCGGCGGCCCATTATCGACGCCGCTCACAGGTCTGTCGGGCGCAAGGACTGAGGGGCTGCCTCCACTGTCATATTCGAACATGTGTTCGAGGCTAGAAGTTGGTTTGAGGACCCGCAAGGGCAATTATCTCCCCTGAATAAGTGGTGACCTGATCGCGTCAGGTAAGCAGCCAGTAGCGAAGTCCTGCACCATACGGGGAGTGCATTCCCCCGCGTTACGCTGTCCCCGAGACGAGACGGTTCAGGCGCCCGAGAGCCGGTCTTTCCCGCCGGCTTGCCCGCTCCGACGAATTCTCCCGAGGAAAGTGGAACTGTTCCCGTGAAAGGCTCTGGAAGAATAATGGTCCGCCGCCACACCCGACTCCGCTGCGGCGCCCGGCTGCTCTGCGCCGGCGCCGTCCTCACCCTGTCCTCCACCGCCTGCGCCCCGCCAGCACCGGCGGAAACCCGACCCGCGGAAAACGCCGCGGCACCCGACGCCCAAATCACGCTGGAACGCGTGGTTCCCCTGCTGCTGCAGGAAACCGCGGAAACGGTCGACCTGGAAGTCGTGGCAGTCCGTGAAGAGTCCTGCCTCCGTATCGAAATCGAGGAACAGCAGACGAAAACCCGATGGATTGGATCGCTGGAAGGCCTGCCCGCCGATGCGGCCGCAGCGAACGCCGCCCTCGACAGCATCCGGGCAGCCCTCGAAACCGATGGGTGGTCACTCATCAGCGAAACCGACGATCCCGGGAACGAAGTGGGGGACGTTCGGGTGCTGAGTTTTCAACAGGGCGACATGGACCTTTCCGCCGTATATGCGCGCAACGGTGACGTCGCCGAAAGCGTGGAAATCCTGGCCACGACCGACTGCACCGAGCATCCGGACGAGCATCAGATGCTGCGCTCCGAACTGGACCCCGAGTACGGCATCAGCAGCCGGTACTACCCTGACGGCGCCTGAGCCGGGCGGCAAGAGCGACGGCGGCGCCCCTCCCCCGGAGGTGCGCCGCCGTCGTCGTACTCATGTTTGGCTGCCGTCGGCCTACTTTGCGCGCGCGGTACGGCGGGCGCGGACCGCCTCGAGGACGCACTCCTCGGCGTCGGCCCCGGGCGTGATGCCGCCCGGAACCCGGAAGAAGAACGCCAGACCGATCACCCACCAGATGCCGAACAGAATCCACGGTTCCATGCCCAGCTGCGCGGGCATGCCCGGCATGTAAAGGCTGAACAGGGCGGCACCTAGGATGGTGGCAGCGACACCGATGACGACGCCGCCGCGCCCGCGGCCGCCGATCCGCAGTGGACGCTCCATCTCCGGTTCACGGCGGCGCAGGATCAGGAACGCCACGCCCACCAGGGTGTAGGCCGCCACGATGCTGGGTGCCCCGGAATCGACCAGCCAGCCGAGCATTTCCGCGCCGAAGAACGGCGCAAGGAAGCTGAGCGCCCCGATGAATAACAGCGCGTTGTGCGGGGTGTGGTACTTCGGGTGCAGCCGCCCGAACCAGGCCGGCAGCATGCCGGCACGGGCCAGCGAGTACATCAGCCGGGAGGCGCCGAGCAGCAGCGAGTTCCACGAAGTGAGGATGCCGGCAATGCCGCCGGCGATCAGGATGTTCGCCATCAGGTCCGAGCCGAACATCGCGCCGACGGCGTCGGCGGTGGCGATGTCCGCTCCGGCCAGCTCCCCGGCGGGCATGGCGGAGGACGTCGTCAGGATGACCATCACGTACCAGGCCGTGGCCAGGAGAACCGAAAGGACCACCAGGCGGCCGATCTGCCGGGCCGGGATGTTCACTTCCTCTGCGGACTGCGGAATAACGTCGAAGCCGATGAACAGGAACGGCACCACGACCAGCACGGCGAAGAAGCCGTTCATGCCGCCGGTGAACCACGGCTCCATGTTCTCCGCGGAACCTCCGGTGAACGCGCCGGCGATCATCACCAGGCCGATGGCGAGCAGGAACAGCACCACGAAGTTCTGGACGATGCCGGCTTCCCTGACGCCGCGGATGTTGATCCAGATGATGACGACGGCGGCGAGCGCACCGACGAGCGCCCAGGTCAGGTTTACTTCGAACCCGGCGATGGTCCACAGCGGAATCTGGCTGAGGTCCGGGAAGATGTACTGCACCGTGCGGGGCAGGGCGACGGCCTCGAAGGCGACGATGGTGACGTAGCCGCCGATGATGGCCCAGGACCCGATGAACGAGGTACGGGCCCCCATGGCCCGCAGGAGGTAGTTGTGCTCCCCGCCGGCCTTGGGCATCGCCGCACAGAGTTCGGCGTAGGTCAGCCCGACGACGGCCATGATGGTGCCGCCGGCGACCATGGCGGTGACCGCGCCGAGGGTTCCGGCGTTGCTGAGCCAGTCGCCGGTGAGGACGACCCAGCCGAAGCCGATCATGGCGCCGAAGCCGAGGGCCAGGACGTCGAGCCGGCCAAGGACTTTCTTCAATGAGGGTTCGGTGGCGGACTGCTGCGCCATGCCGGGCCCCCTTCCTGTAATGCTCTGCCCGTTGAAAGGCGATGCGGAGTGATTGGGCGCACTACGGTATAGGGCGCGGGGAAACCGCACCTAATGTTTCACAACAGGCAACCTCAGGTCCGCTTTCCGGCACCCGCTCACTCCGGAACGGTGACCAGGCCCTCCGAGACCATCCAGTCGAAGGCGACGTCGGCCGGTTCCCCGCCCTCGACGTCGACCGCCAGGTTCATCTTCCGCAGCTCCTGGTCGGTGAGCAGCGGGCTGATCTGAGCGAAGACGTCCTCGAGTTCCGGATAGCGAAGCAGGGCCTCGGTGTTGAAGACCGGGGCGACGTTGTAGGCCGGGAAATACGCCCGGTCATCCTCCAGCACAGTCAGCCCCAACGAATCGATCCGCCCGTCGGTGGCGAAGACCTCCCCAAAGTTGCACTCCCCGGTGTCGGTGGCGGTGTACACGGCTCCGGTGTCGTAGATGCCGATGTTCGCCTCGGGCACGCCGTCCGGTGAGCCGCGGGGCAGGTCGTAGGCCTCCAGCAGGGGGTTCATGCCGTCCGGCCGGGAGTTGAACTCCGCCTCGAGGCAAAAGGTGCGCTCCTCGACCGGCAGCGCCGCGATGTCGGAGATGCGCGTGACGCCGAGCTCCTCGGCGGCTTCGCTGCGGATCGCAAACGCGTACGTGTTGTTCAACGGCGCGGGGCGCCCCCAGGTCAGTCCGTTCGCCAGGTCGGCGTCGTACACCGCCTGCCACTGTTCCTCCTGGTCGGGGATGCCGGTGCCCTGGCCCAGGTAGGTGATCCAGGCCGTGCCGGTGTACTCATAGGTCATGTCCGCCTGCCCGGAGACCATCAGCTCGCGGACCGGCTGGCTGCCGGGCACGTTGGTGAGGTCGGTGACGTCGAAGCCGGCGGCCTTGGCGGCGATCACCGCGATCTTGCCCAGCACCAGCTGTTCGGTGAAGTTCTTGCCCGTGATCGTCAGCGGGGCGTCCTGCGGCAGGCCCTCGATGGGCTGGATCTCCCCCGGCTCGGCTTCGGGCACGTAGGAGTCGGCGGGCTGCAGCCCGCAGCCGGCGGCGAGGAGCCCGACGACGGCGGCGAGCGCGGCCAGCCGCCTCCTCCGGCAGGCGGCGGGAGGGCGGACGGCGGGAGGGCGGACGGCGGGAGGGCGGACGGCGGGCCGGGTAGGGGTGCTGCGCATCAGAGACCCTTCGGCCGGGCGACGTGCTCGATGACGCGGCCGATCCAGTCGACGGTCAGGGCCAACAGCGCCACCAGCAGCGCGCCGGTGACCAGGACCGCCTCCAGGTTCAGGTTCACCCCCGTGGTGATCAGGATGCCCAGCCCGCCGCCGTTGATGAACGTGGAAAGCGTCGCGGTGCCGACCAGCAGCACCAGCGCCGTCCGCACCCCGGAGAGCATGACCGGCACCGCCAGCGGCAGCTCCAGGCGGAAGAGGACGCCGACGGCGCTCATCCCCACCCCGCGTCCGGCCTCGACCACGCGCGGATCGACCTGCTGGATACCGATCATGGTGTTCCGCAGCACCGGCAGGGCGGCATAGAGCACCAGGGCCACGATGGCCGGCCAGAAGCCGAAGCCGAGCCAGAAGGCCAGCAGCACCAGCAGGCCGATCGCCGGGGCGGCCTGGCCCAGGTTCGCGACGGCCAGGACCGGGCCGCTGACCCGGCGCAGCGGGCCCCGGGTCAGCAGGATGCCCAGGGGGATCGCCACCGCCAGCACGATCGCCGCCGAGACCACGGTGAGCGCCAGATGCTGCAGGGTGTAGCCCCAGAGCGTTACCGGTTCCAGGGTGGCGCGCTCGGTTGCGCTGAGATCGGCGTTGGCCAGCCAGAGCACCAGCACCCCGAAGGCGACGGCGATGCCGGCGAGCTGCAGCAGCAGCGGCCGCCAGGACAGACCCGGGGCGGTATCGACGGTCTCGGCCAGGGGCGTCGCCCTTGCGCCCGTCCGGGCACCTCGCGCACCTGCCGCCGTCGTGCCCTTTGCGGTGGAGGCCGCAGCCGCACCGCCGGCGGCACCGGCACCCGCGGCGCTCATCAGCTGTCCTCCGCTGCTGTGGCGCCGGCCGGAGCCGGAGCGGGTCCTGGTGTCTCATGCCGCGGCGTCGTGCCGGTGTTGACGCCCACGGGTGCGGCGGAATCGTCACGGGCGGCGGCCTGTGCCGCCGTGATCGCGTCCATGACGGTCTGCACGGTGACCAGGCCCTTGAACGCGTCCCGCGGACCGGTGACGAGTGCCGCTCCGGTGCTGGAGCCGAGCATCGTGTCCAGCGCGTCGTTCAGGGTCGCCCGGGCGCCGATCACCGGGAGCTTCGGGTCCGCCGTCGCGGGCAGCCGGTCCAGCCGGCTGATCTGGCGGCGGGAGAGCCACTGCAGCGGCCGGTCACGGCTGTCCAAAACCACCAGGTTCTGCTCGCCGGCGCCCTGCAGCCGGGACAGCGCGTCGCTGGCCGGCTCGCCGCCCCGGGCGGTGACCGCCCCGCTCAGCTTCACTTCGTTGACCCGGGTCAGCGTGAGCTGCTTGAGCCCGGCGCCGGAGCCGATGAAGTTCTCCACGAACTCGTCGGCGGGGTTGGCCAGGATCCGCTCCGGCGAGTCGTACTGCACCAGGCGGGCGCCCTCGCGGAAGATGGCGATCCAGTCTCCCAGCTTCACGGCCTCGTCGAAGTCGTGGGTGACGGCGACGATGGTCTTGTGCAGCTCCGACTGGATGTGCAGCAGCTCTTCCTGCAGCCGCTGCCGGGTGATCGGGTCCACCGCGCCGAACGGCTCGTCCATGAGCAGCACCGGCGGGTCCGCGGCCAGGGCACGGGCTACGCCCACCCGCTGCTGTTGACCGCCGGAGAGCTCCTTCGGATACCGGCCCCGGTACAACGCGGGATCGAGGGAGACCAGCTCCAGCAGTTCGTCCACGCGGCCGCTGATCCGGTCCTTGCTCCAGCCCAGCATCCTGGGCACGACGGCGATGTTCGCTTCCACGGTCATGTGCGGAAAGAGCCCGCCGGCCTGGATCACGTAGCCGATGCCGCGGCGCAGCCGGTCACCGTCCATGCCGGTGACGTCGTCGCCGTCGAGGATGATGCGGCCGCTGGTGGGTTCGATGAGCCGGTTGATCATCTTCAGGGTGGTGGTCTTGCCGCAGCCGGAGGGCCCGACGAGCATCACCACGCTGCCGTGCGGGATCTCCAGGGTCAGGCCGTCCACCGCTGGCCGGTCCTGCCCGGGATAGCGTTTGGTTACCTCGTCCAGGAGGATGCCGGCGCCGCCGGCGGGAGCACCGCCGTCGGGCCCGTTGGATGCGGAAGGAAGGGTTTCAGACACGGATACCTCGCGGGATGGTCAGCCGGCCGAGACCGAGCAGGAGGAGGTCGAGGATCAGGGCCAGGAGGACGACCCCGACGACGCCGACCACGACGGATTCAAGCGAGTTGGCGCCGCCCAGGCGGGACAGGCCGTTGAAGATGAAGCCACCCAGGCCCGGGCCGAGCGCATATGCGGCGATTGCGGCGATGCCCATCACCATCTGCGCGGAGACGCGTACGCCGGTCAGGATCACCGGCCAAGCCAGCGGCAGTTCCACCCGCAGCAGGGACCGTACGCGTCCCATGCCCACGCCGCGGGCGGATTCGACGACGGCCGGGGAGATCCCGGAGAGCCCCACGAGGGCGTTGCGCAGGATCGGCAGGGTGGCGTAGAACGCGACGACGATGATCGCCGGCAGCGTGCCGAAGCCGAGCGGGGCGATCAGCAGCCCGATCAGGGCGAAGGACGGCAGGGTCAGCCCGACGGCGGAGATGCCGTTGGCGATGCCGTTCAGGGTCGCGCTGCGGTAGGTGAGTGCCGCGATGACTATCGCGAGGACCGTGGCGAGCACCAGGCACTGGAAGACGAGGCTGAAGTGCTGCCACCCGGCAAAGAGGATCTGCGGATAGCGGTCGGCCAGGAATTCCAACAAGAGCAAGACCTCATTCGCCTCGGGGACGGGTTGCCTGCCGGTGCTCCTTTCGCTGGTGTTTCAGCGCCGGATCGGCTGCGCCGCTGCACAGCTTCCTCCATGGTCCCGCTGCGCCGAGCTGCTGGAAAGACCCTGCGTAGGGTTGACTGCTCCGCAAGCCGGATGCGCCAGCGTCTGCGGCTCAGGTGAGAAGGTGTTCTGCCGTCTTCAGTCTTCGTTCTCCACATCCAAGGCGGACTCGTGCAGCCCGGTGTCCTTGCCATGCATCCAGAGGACTACGTCCAGCGTTCGCAGCCGGGAGAACGCGAAAGGAACGTGTGCCTGCGCTTGGATGTCATCGAGCTGCTTCGCCAGCTTCTTGTCCTCAGCGGTCAGCTCCGCGTGCCAGTCCGTCCACTGAGTCAGCGACGAATCAACACCGGTGACCTTGGAGACGATGGAGTCCCAGATCGGAATCAGCCGAGGGCGCTTCCGGGCCAGTATCTTGCTCGCCTTGGTAGGCCCGATCCCCCACTTTTCGTCAGGTTTGCCTTCGCTCTTTCCCCGAAGCAGGTCCCACAGTTCCCAGGCAGGGCTGCCCTCCCCGAGTACGGACTTGAACTCATCCTGCCCTAGATCGGCCAGGTCAAGGTCCGCCGGAATGCGGGAGAGAAGGGCGGCAATGTCGGTGCGCCGCGTCTCAAGAATCCCGATCGCCGCCCGGTGGGAGAAATCAACGGAGAGGAACGATGCGGCCAGCAGGTCATCAGCGGTGACCCGGTTCATCACCTCCGGTGCGTCACCACCTCCGGCCCAAGTGTCAAAGCGGGCCCCGGTGCGCACCCGACCCGAGTTGAGGACTCCCGTGTAGTACTCGCTAACGAGCCCTGCGGCCTCGGACTGGTGGCCGTCGCCCAGGATGGCAGGCAGCTGCATAACTTCCCCCGGTGTTTGTGAAGGGGCGCTTTGCTCCCTCCGTTTCCGGGAGCCTACCCGGCATGGACGACATTCTGGGCAAGAGCCGGCACGGTTTTAGACAGCGGCGCCCGCTACCCCTCTCCCGCGCCCCGCATCCGGTTTGCCCGCCGGTAGCCCTGCACCCCGCCAAGGACGGCGACCAGGCCGCCGATGATGCCGCCGATGGGAGCACCCTGCGCCATGCCGCCGAAGAACCCTTCACCGGGAGTCACGTCCAACCGGGGCGGGGTGAGCAGGGGCTGGCCTGCGAACACCGTGTAGGCGATCGCGGCAGAGGTCAGGACCATGCCGATGCCAAAGACGGTGATACCCACCATCGTTGACCGGGCACCTGCGGTTTCGGCGAGCTTCTGCGGGTTGACTCCGCGCCGCTTCGCGTACCAAAGGGCCGCCACCGAGGGCAGCATGCCGGTCAGCACCAGCAGGGCCACCGGAAGAAGGAACAGTCCGAAAGAGGCGGCGACCAGCGCGCCCAGCAGCCCGATGTAGAGTGCCGCCGTCAACCCGAAGGCATTGGATTCCATGATCACGGCCCGTTCCCGCTCGTCCCCGTAGGCCGGGCTGTCGACGTCCATGATCTTCTCAGCGGCCCGGTCGAGCCTGCTCGTCCTGCGCGTCATTTCCGGTCTCCCGTCTCGTCCGTGAAGAGTTCCTCGACGGTTCCGCCCAGGGCCCGGGCAATCTTCAGGGCCAGATAGACCGACGGCGCATAGTCGCCCTGCTCGACGGCGATCACTGTCTGCCGGCTCACGCCCACCTGCTCAGCCAGCTCTGCCTGTGTCATCCGCTGCAGCTTCCGGCGCTCCCGCACCGGACTCGCATAGTGAGCCTTTCGAGGAACCATGCAGCGATGTTAGGAATCCTTGACATTGGAAGTCAAGGATTCCTGACATTTTAGGTGCCGTGAGAGGCAGACCGTCGGGCTACTGCTTCTCCTGCTCCGCCCGCAGCGCCTTCCACGCACCGGTGCCCCACAGTGCCCAGAGCACCAGCAGCGGCTGGAAGAACAGCCGGATCAGCCGGTCCCGGTCCGTCGACAGGCCGAAGGCGTCGGTCTGAGTGACGTACTGGGAAATGTTGCCCGGGAAGATCGCAATGAAGAACGCGGCAGCAGCCAGGCCCACCGGCACCCGGCGCTTCCGCCACAGGATCAGCGACGCTCCCAGCCCGATCTCCGCGACACCCGACAGCAGAACCACGAGGTCCTTGTCCAGCGGAACCCAGTCCGGCACCTGGGCTTGGAACTCGCTGCGGGCGAACGACAGATGCGAGATGCCCGCAAAGGTCAGGAACGCGCCGAGCACGACGGCGGCGGCCCGGCGCGGCTTCGAGGTCCTGGCCGCCGGAGCCTTGACTGCACGGACGACGGCTGAGCTGAATCGGGACATGGGCAGACGGTAGCAGGTTGGGCTGCGTCCACAGTGGACGACGGCGGCCCCGCGGCTCAGCTGTCCGGCTTCCCGCCCCTGCCTCCGGCCCGGGCATTGCGGGCGGATCGGATCCAGGCGAGCACCGAAGCTATGCCGACCAGGGCTCCAATCCCCTGCAGCCCGGGAGAGTCGTCGGCCCCGCCTGCGATAAACAGCGCGATGCCCAGGACGAAGCCGACGGCGCAGAGGATCAGGACAAGCGCGGATCGCATGGGCCGATTCTGCCATTCGCCTGCGCTGCCGTCCGGAGCGCGTTCCGAGTCCAGGGCGGAACGGCGTTCAGTCGAACCGCGCAGTTCAGTCAAACCGCACGAAGGAGCGCAGCCCCGCCCCGCCGGCGCCGGCGCCGACCCGGGCAAAACCAAGGGCTGCGTAGAAGGCTGCCTGCCCGGGCTCGTCGTCCGTCAGCAGCACCTTCTGCCGCACACGGGCGAACGGCTCCAGCACCATCTCCACCAGCCGCCGCCCGATCCCCCGGCCCTGAAACCCCGGACGCACCAGCACGTCCTGCAGATAGCAGATCGTGTGACCGTCGGACACCACGCGGGCCAGGCCGGACAGCTGCCCGTCCACCCGGGCGACGGCGACGGCGGCCGACCCGGTGAGCGCGGCAGCCAAGACGCGGGGTTCCTTGGTGTAGGCGCCCCAGCCGACGGAGTCATACAGCGACAGCAGCTCGGCAAGCGTCGGGAGGCCGACGTCGGCGTCCGAACTCCCGGCGCGGACCAGCTGGTAGGCAGGTTCTCCGGGCGCGTCGGTTCCCGCGTCCGCGCTCAGAGTTCCTGCTCCGCGCCCAGGTCCTCCGTAAGCCGGTTGTAGGCGAGCTGCGCCAGCGCGGCCGCCTGGTCCGCGAGCACCGAATCGTCGAACAGCACGCGCGGGGAATGGTTCCAGTCGGCAGTCGCCGGATCCACCTCTGGCGGCGTGGCCCCCAGGAACATGAAAGTGCCAGGCACCTGCTCCAGGACCAGGGAGAAGTCCTCCGAGCCCATGAGCGGGTCCCGGGACTGGATGACCCGGTCCATGCCGAACAGCTCGCGCAGCTCCCGCAGCGTCTCATCGGTGCGCGCGGCGTCGTTCACCGTCACCGGATAGAGCACGTTGAAGTCCACCTCGGCGTGTAGCCCGTGGGCGGAGGCAATCCCCTCTGCCAGGGCCTTGGTCTCCATGATCACCCGGTTCAGTGACTCCTCGGACAGGGTGCGGACCGAGGCGCCCAGCTTTGCGGTGTCGGGAATGACGTTGATCGCCTCACCGGCCTCAAGCTGCGTCACCGTGAGGACGATCGGATCAAACACGGAGAAGCGGCGGGTGGCCATGCTCTGCAGGGCGGTGACCATCTCGGCAACGGCCGGCACCGGATCCAGGGCGGCCTGCGGCTGGGAGCTGTGCCCGCCCGAGCCTGTCACGGTGATGCGCAGTTCGTTGGCGCCGGCCATCAGCGTTCCCGGCTTGGTGCGGAACACGCCCAGCGGGCCGGGCCGGACATGGATGCCGTACGCCGCCACCGGACGTTCGCCGGCGGCGTCGAGCACCCCCTCGGCGATCATCGTCTCCGCACCGTGGAAGCCCTCCTCCCCCGGCTGGAACATGAAGATGACGCTGCCGGCCAGGTCCCGCTGCTGGGCGGCCAGCAGGTGCGCGGCACCCACCAGCCCGGCCACGTGGAGGTCATGCCCGCAGGCGTGCATGCTGCCGTTCTTCGACGCGTACTCGAGGTCCGTCAGCTCCGCGACCGGCAGCGCGTCCATGTCACCGCGCAGCAGCACGGCCGGGCCCGGTTCCCCGCCGCGCAGCACGGCGGTCACCGAGCTGCAGTTCTCACCGAGGGTGATCTCCAGGTCCAGGCCCTCCAGCGCTTCCAGGATCCGCTTCTGCGTGTTCGGCAGGTCCAGCCCCACCTCGGGATCGGCATGCAGCTCGCGGCGGAGGGCGACAAGTTTCGGCAGCAGGGACTGGCTTTCGGCAAGAAACGGCATGGCACTCCTGGGTAGCGGTGACGCCGCTGCGAGTGGGGGCCGGCAACAGCTGGGAACTGTGCCGCCAGTAAACCATCCTCATCCCTGCGACGGAACTCCTCAGGACACCCCGCGACCTAGACTGGACCCCATGATCGACGTCGCCGAGGCGCCGGCGCCCGCCCGGCGCGGCCCCGCCCTCCGCACCCTGTTCTCCAAGGTGTCCCAGCCCGGGCGCAGCACCGAAACCTGGGAACGCCCCCGGCCCACCCGGGAGCAGCTGCGCCGCGACCTGCTGGGCACCCTGATCTTCGTGGTGCTCAGCGCCGGGATCCTCGAGGTCGCCCGCGGCATGGACTACCTGTCCGGGACGGACGCCCCCGTCTGGGCCCAGCACCTGGTGATGGCGCTGATGGTGCTTCCGTTGGCCTGGCGGCGCAGGTACCCCATCGCCATGCTGCTGCTCAGCAGCGCCCTGTTTATCGTCCTCGGCCTGGCCGTGCCGCCCATCAGCGCGCATCCCAGCTTCCAGATCGCCTACTTCGCGGTCATATACAGCGCCTTCGCCTGGGCCCGCGACCGCCGGCTGCTCTGGGTCTCCATGATCCTCGTGATCGCCGGAATGGCACTCTGGATCCTGCTCTCCTTCACTGTCTCGAACGCCTACGACACTTTCCTGGAGGAGGTGTACGAGGAGGACGGCGGGCAGCCCGGCCTGCTGCCGCCGCTGCTCAGCCTGGCGATCTACAACCTGATCATCAACACCGCCTACTTCGGCGGGGCGATCATGTTCGGCCTGCGCTCCTGGCGCAGCGCGCACCAGCGCCGGCAGCTGCGTGAGCAGTCCGCCCAGCTGGCCGCCCAGTCCGCCGAGCTGGCCCGGCAGGCCGTCATCGACGAACGGCTGCGCATCGCCCGGGAACTGCACGACGTCGTCGCCCACCACGTCTCCGTGATCGGGGTGCACGCCGGCGCCGCCCGCCGGGTCCTGGACAAGAAGCCCGAGGCGGCCGCCGCCGCGCTGCAGACCATCGAGGAGGCCTCCCGGCAGGGCGTGACGGAGATGCGCTCGCTGCTCGGGGTGCTCCGGTCCGCCGACGCCGACGCCGACGGCGGTGACACCGCCGCCCGCCGCCCCGAGCCCGGGCTGGCGCAGATTCCCGAACTGATCGAGGAGCACCGGGAGCTGGGCCTTGCCGTCCGCTACGCCGAGGCCGAGGACGTTCCCGGCACCCTGGCCGCTGTGCCGGCCCCGCTGGCCCTGAGCATCTACCGCACGGTCCAGGAGTCCCTGGCGAACATCCGCCGGCACTCCACCGCCGGGAACGCCGTCGTCGCGCTGCGCACCGGCGGCCCGGACGGCGCCCGCTGGGTGGAGGTGGAGACCGTCGACGACGGCCGGCCCCGCCAGGGCGCCACCGGAGGTTCCGGGTTCGGGCTGCGCGGCATCCGCGAACGCGCCGCCCTGCACCGCGGCTGCACCGAGATCGGACCCCGCGCCGACGGCGGGTGGCGGGTGCGGGTGCGCTTCACGCTTCCCTGACCGGCGGCCCCACGCGCTACGGTGGAGCGGGGGCGGCCCGCCGGCCGTCATGCGAAGCATGCAGTGCGTGAAAAGAGGCAAACGTCCATGGAACCGACCCGAGTCCTGCTGGCCGATGACCAGGCGCTGGTCCGCGCTGGCTTCGCCATGATGCTCTCCGTCGAGGACGAGATCGAAGTGGTCGGCCAGGTCACCAACGGCCGGGAGGCGGTGGAGTTCGCCGCCGCGAACCCGGTGGATGTCATCCTCATGGACGTGCAGATGCCGGTGCTGGACGGGATCGCCGCCACCTCGCAGATCACGGCCGCCGACACCGCGAAGGTCATCATCCTCACCACCTTCGAACGCGACGACTACCTCTTCGACGCCATCCGCGCCGGCGCCAGCGGCTTCCTGCTCAAGAACGCAGACCCCGATGACCTGGTCGACGCCGTCCACGCCGTGGCCAGCGGCCACGCCCTGCTCGCCCCGGAGGTCACGGTCCGGGTGATCGAACGCTTCGCCCGGCAGCTCGACGCCGAGCAGACCGGCCCTGCGGGCACCGGCCCGGCCCCGGCAGCAGTAGTGCAGCAGCCTGATCCGGCGCGTGCCCGGCTGCTGGAGACGCTCACCGCCCGCGAGCGCGAAGTGCTGACCAAGGTGGCCTGCGGGCTCTCCAACGCGGAGATCGCCGGGCAGATGTTCGTGGCCGAAGCCACCGTGAAGACCCACGTGTCCAACCTGCTGGCGAAGATCCAGGTCCGGGACCGGGTGCAGGCAGTGGTGTTCGCCTACGAATCGGGGCTCATCCTTGCGGGGGACAGCCCCGCGGAGGGCTGAGCCGGCGCTTTCCCTCCCGCGGCCGATCCGCTGCGCGGGTCCCTCTGCCTAAAGTCGAAGCAGATGGTCCCCCACGCACCCGGCCCGCCGGGAAAGGAGCAGCCGCCATGCTGCAGATACGCAGCCTCACCCGACGGTTCGGCGACAAGACCGCCGTCGACGACGTCACCTTCGACGTTCCCTCCGGCAAGATGACCGGCTTCGTCGGCGCCAACGGTGCCGGCAAGACCACCACCATGCGCATGATCATGGGCGTGCTCAGCCCCAGCTCCGGCGAGGTGCTGATGGACGACGTACCGCTGGACGCGAAGATGCGCTCCCGGTTCGGATACATGCCCGAGGAACGCGGCCTCTACCCGAAGCAGCCGATCCTGGACCAGCTGGTCTACCTGGGCCAGCTGCACGGCATGAGCCAGAACGACGCCCGCTCCTCCGCCCTGGACATGCTGGAGCGGTTCACCCTCGCCGACCGCACCAAGGACAAGCTGGAATCACTCTCCCTGGGCAACCAGCAGCGCGTGCAGATCATCGCCTCGCTGATGCACCGGCCCACCGCCCTGATCCTGGACGAGCCGTTCTCCGGCCTGGACCCGGTGGCCGTCGATTCCATGGTGGAACTGCTGCGCGACTACACCGCCCAGGGCGTGCCGGTGTTGTTCTCCAGCCACCAGCTGGACCTCGTGGACCGGCTCTGCGACAACCTGGTGGTGCTGCAGAAGGGCCGGATGATCGCCTCCGGCACCGGGGAGGACCTGCGGGCCCGCGCCGCGAACCGGCACCGCATCACCGTGCACCCGGACGCCGGCTGGATCCGGGAGGATCCCGGCGTACGGGTCATCGACGTCGCCGGGCCCACCGCCGTCGTCGAGCTGGACGACGACGCCGCCGGGCAGCGCCTGCTGGCCGCCGCCCTCTCCCGCGGCTCCGTGGAGGAGTACGCCCCCATCCGCCCGTCCCTGAGCGAGATCTACCGCGAGGTCACAGCATGAGCGCCGAACGTTCCACCGCCCCTTGGGCCATCGTCACCCTCCGCGAGGTGATGGTGAAGGCCCGCGACCGCAGCTACCTCATCTCCACCCTGGTCACCGTGCTGATCATCGTCGGCACCGTGCTGTTCAACGCCTTCATGAGCTCCCGCGGCGAGGAGTACACGGTTGCCGTGACGAACGGGAATGACAACATCACGGTGACCGTCCCGGAGGGGCAGGAGATCGTCGAGGCCGCCGATGAGGCCGGCCAAGCCAACGGCGGCAACACCCGTTTTGAGGCCGTCGAAGCCGAGGATCCGGACGCGGCCAGGGAGCTGGTCCGTTCGGGGGAGGCCGACGCCGCGCTCCTGGTGGCCTACGACGGCTGGACGCTGGTCGGCAACGAAGAACTGCCAACTGACCTGCAGCAGGGTCTCGCCGAGGCGCTGCGCGCCCACGTCCTGGAGATCAATGCGGCCAACGCCGGAACCACGTCGGAAGCCCTGCTGGAGAACAGCGAGTTCCAGACCGACCTGCTGAACGGCGATGCCGAGAACCAGCTGCTGGCCACCATCGTCGGGTTCGTGTTCGCGTTCCTGTTCTACATGGCGGCGATCATCTTCGGCATGGCGATCGCCACCTCCGTGCTGGAGGAAAAGCAGAACCGGGTGGTGGAGATCCTGGCCACGGCCATTCCCATCCGGCAGCTGCTTTACGGCAAGGTCGCCGGCAACACCATCCTCGCGATGGTCCAGCTGGCCCTCTACGCCGGCGCCGCCCTGCTGGCCCTGAACCTCACCGGCACCGCGGAAACGGTCGGCAGCATCATCCCGGCGTCGGGCTGGTTCCTGGTCTTCTTCCTGGCCGGGTTCCTGATCCTCGCATCCGCCTGGGCGATGATCGGCTCGATGGCCAGCCGCAGCGAGGACCTGAACAACAGCTCCGGTCCGGTGCTCACGGTGATCATCGTGGCGCTGTTCGCGGGGCTGTTCGCCAAGGGTCAGCTGCTGGTTGCCGCATCGTTCGTGCCGGTGGTCTCTTCGGTGGCCATGCCGGTGCGCATGCTCAACGGCGAGGTGCCCCTGTGGCAGCCCCTGGTCTCGCTGCTGATCGCGCTGGTGGCGGCCTACGGCCTGCTGCGCTTCGGCGAGCGGATCTACCGCCGGGCCGTCATGCAGAGCGGCGGGGCGCTGACCCTGCGCAAGGCGATGAAGCTGGAGTCCTAGCCCTCAGGCCCGTGCCGACGGCGGCGCGTCTCCCACCGGGGAGGCGCGCCGCCGTCGTCCTGCCGGCACGCGCCTTAGCCGCGCAGGATGCGCCGCCGCTGTGCCTCCGCGATCGCCGCCGTCCGGTTGTCGACGCCGAGCTTGCCGTAGATGTGCACCAGGTGGGTCTTGACCGTGGCTTCGGAGATGAACAGCTGCCGGGCGATGGCCCGGTTGCCGACGCCGGTGGCCAGCAGCTGCAGGATCTCCAGTTCCCGGGCGCTGAGCTCCACCGCAGGCCGGCGCAGCCGGCCCATCAGCCGTTCGGCGATCCGGGGAGCCAGCGCGCTGCGGCCGGCGGCCGCGGCGGTCGCCGCGAGCCGGATCTCCTCCGGATCCGCGTCCTTGAGCATGTAACCGGCAGCCCCCGCCCCGATGGCGGCGTGGATGTCGGCGTCCGTGTCGTAAGTGGTGAGGATGAGCACCGGCGGGCCGCCAAGGTCATGGATCTCACGGGTTGCGGTGGCGCCGTCCATCCCGGATTTCATCTGCAGGTCCATCAGCACCAGATCGAACGGGGTGCCCAAGGCCGCCTGCCGGCGCACCTGGGCGACGGCGGCGGCGCCGTCGGCTGCCTCCGCTGCCACTTTCATACCCTGAAAATCCTCCAGCATGGCCCTGAGCCCGGCGCGCACCACCGGGTGGTCGTCCACCAGCAGGATCCGGATGTCCTGTTCCGTCATTGCCGCTCCTCCGATCCCGCCGGCGGGCCGGAGCGGCGGGGAACCCGCACTGCGACCACGGTGCCTTCGCCTGGGGCCGACTCCACGGCGAAACTACCGTCCAGCCCCAGGACCCGGCTGCGCAATCCCAGCAGCCCGAAACCGCTGCCATCCGGGCGCGGTTCGTGCGGCAGTGCTGCGGGATCGAACCCGCAGCCGTCGTCGTACACATCCAGGGTGACCGCGTCCGGCGTCCAGCCCAGCGTGAGCACCGCGCGGGAGGCGTGGGCATGGCTCAGGACGTTGGCGACGGAGGCCTGCGCGGCCCGTAGCAGCGCCGCCTCTGTTTCCGGTTCCACCGACCCCGGCTCCCCGTCCACCCGAAGGCTGAACTCCACGGGCTTCCCGCTCGCCTCGGCCGTTTGCCGGGCATCGGCGCAGAGCCGTTCCAGGTTCGCGAGCAGCGCGCCGCCGGCATCCGCGGACAACCCGGTGACGAACCGGCGGGCTTCGGCAAGATTCTCCGCCGCAGTGGCCTGCACGGTGCGCAGCCGTTCCCGGGCCAGATCGGTGTTGCCGGCAGCGAGCGCCGAGTCCGCGGCCCGGGCAATCAGCACAATGCTGGAGAATCCCTGCGCCAGGGTGTCATGGATCTCCCGGGCCAGGCGCCCCCGTTCCGCCAGCACCCCGAACTCCCGCTGGGATGCCGCCAGTTCCCCGCGGGTACGGCGCAGCTCCTCGAGCGCACGGCGCTGGTTGATGCTTTCAGTGTGCAGGCTCGAGTACGCGAAGCCCATGACGACGGCGAACAGGGCGCCGATCAACGGCCCAAGGACCAGCGGCAGGCTCAGGGATCCGGCTGCATCCCACTGAGCGGCGATCACCGCCAGGGTCGTAGCGGCCACCGCTGCCAGGGCCGGCCCCCGGCGCAGCAGATGCAGGTCCAGGAAAAACAGGGGAAAGGCGAGCCAGGAGAACTCCACGCTGATCAGCAGCAGGGCCAGCCACAGCACGGTCACCGCAGCCAGCCAGACGTGCGCCCAGCGGCCCGGGTCCGGGCCCCGCCCGGAAGCGGCAAACCGCTTTTCAGCCACCGTACCGGCCAGGTAGACACCGGCCAGGACCGCTGCCACCAGATATACGGCGCACAGCAGCGGCAGCGGCGGGCGGGACAGGCCCATCTGGACCAGGGCCAGGACCAGCAGCCCGGCGAACGCCAGATGCAGCGCCACCCGAAGCACGCGCAGCACGGTGTCCGCCGGCGAGCCGCCGCCCAAGGAGGTCATAATCCCACCCTAGGGCGCGGCGCCGGGACCGGCATCGTCCAATTGGTTGAACGAAGGCCCGCCCGATCGGATGCGCGGAATCAACCGGGCCGGCGATGGAAGGCACCCGTATCGGCGAAAGGGTGGAAAGGTACCGACAACCGGGCCCCAGGCCCAGGAGGAACCACCGTGTATCTCGCACTGCGTGACATCCGTTTCGCCAAAGGCCGCTTCATCCTCATGGGGGGCGTCATCGCCCTGATCACCTTGCTGCTGGTGATGCTCTCCGGCCTGACGGCCGGGCTGGCCTGGCAGAACACCTCGGCCATCGACGGGCTGAGGACCGCCGGCTTCCAGCGGGTGACGTTCGGGGCTCCGCCCGGCAACGACCCGAAGGTGTCCTTCACGGAGTCCCAGGTGACCGCGGATCAGCTTGAGGCACACCGGGCCGGCGGCGCCTCCGCCGAGCCGCTCGGGATCCTTCAGTCCCGCGCCACCGCAGCCGCCACTGCCTCGGTAGCGCTGTTCGGCACCGAAGCAGGCAGCTCCCTGCCGCCGTCACCTATCGCTGCCGGAGAGGCTGTCCTCGGCGCCGAAACCGCCGAGGCTCTCGGCGTCGCTCCGGGCGACGTCCTGTCCGTCGGAGGGGCCCGGCTGCGGGTCGCCGCCCTGGCCGCGGAGACGTATTACAGCCATACTCCGGTGGCCTGGATCGCACTGGCGGATTGGCAGCAGCTGGCCCACCTGGACGAAACGGGGGCAGGGCCGGCACCGATTGCCACCGCCATCGTCAGTGATGCCTCAGCTGATGCCGCCGAGGCAGCCGACGCCGCTGCCGGCACCGTTTCGACCGACGTGCGCGGTTCGTTTGCGGGCCTGCCCTCCTACAGCTCCGAGAACGGTTCCCTGCTGATGATGCAGGCCTTCCTGTACGGCATTTCCGCGCTGGTGATCGTGGCATTCCTCGCCGTCTGGACGGTCCAGCGCACCCGCGACATTGCCGTCCTCAAGGCCCTGGGCGCCGGCTCCGGCTTCGTGCTGGGCGACGCGCTGGGCCAGGCGGGCCTGGTGCTGGCCGGCGGTGCAGCAGCCGGCGGCCTCGTGGCGGCGGGCGCCGGGCTGGCCGTCGCCGGGGTGGCACCGTTCGTGCTGACGGCCGCCACCGTACTGCTCCCCGTCCTGGGAGTCGTACTGCTGGGCCTGGCCGGGGCGGCGGTCACCGTGAGCCGCGTGACCCGGGTCGATCCGCTGCTCGCCCTGGGCGGGAGCTGACGCCGCGTCCCCGCCCGGCGCTCCGCCCCACGCTTCAATTCCTGAAAGGACTCCTCTCATGCACGCTTCCGCAGCCACCGGCTTCGGCCGCCCCGACGAACCCGCTCCCCTGTCCCTGCAGTCGGTCTCGCTCGAATACCCTGACGGCGAGGCCCGCCTCCTGGCCCTCGACGACGTCAGCCTCGACGTCGGCCACGGCCGCCTGCTCTCGCTCGTGGGCCCCTCCGGTTCCGGCAAATCCTCCCTGCTTGCCGTAGCGGCAACCCTGATCCGGCCCACGTCGGGCCGGGTACTTATCGAGGGCGCGGACACCGTGCTCCTCAATGAGCAGGACCGGGCCGAACTGCGCCGGGAGAAGATCGGCATCATCTTCCAGCAGCCGAACCTGCTGCCCTCGCTGACGGCCCTGGAACAGCTGGTCGTCGCCGAACGGCTGCGGCGGCGGCGCCGCAGCGCCGAGGAACGGGCCCGGCGGATGCTCGACGAGGTGGGGATGACCCGGGAGGCCGGCAAGCGGCCGCATCAGCTCTCCGGCGGGCAGCGCCAGAGGGTCAACATCGCCCGCGCCCTGATGGGCAGGCCCGCCGTCCTGCTGGTCGATGAGCCGACGGCGGCCCTGGACCAGGAGCGGTCGGAGTCGGTGGTGCGCCTGCTGGCGGACCTGACGCATCGGTTCAGCACGGCCACCGTGATGGTCACCCACGACACCGGGTTCGTCGAACTGACCGATGGCGTGGCCGAAATGCGCGACGGCCGCCTGACCGCGCCGCGTCCGGTCGAACCGGCCTAACCCTCAGCCCTCGTGCCGCCGGCGCAGATCCGTCTTGCGGATCTTGCCGCTGGCGGTGCGCGGCATCTCGGGAACGAACTCGAAGGTCCGCGGGATCTTGTAGCGGGCCAGCCTGCCGGACAGGTGCGCCCGGATGGCGTCGCCGTCCAGCTCCGCGCCCTCCCGCAGGACAACGACGGCGTGCGGGACCTCGCCCCATTTCTCATTCGGCACGCCGATGACCGCAGCCGAGGTCACCTGCTCCAGGGCCAGGATGGCCTGCTCCACCTCCGCCGGATAGATGTTCTCACCGCCGGAAATGATCATGTCCTTGAGCCGGTCGACGATGAAGAGGAAGCCGTCGTCGTCCAGGTACCCCAGGTCCCCGGACCGGAACCAGCCGCCGTCCGCGAAGGCGGCTGCAGTGGCGTCGGGGCGCTGCCAGTATTCCCGGATGACGTTCGGGCCGGTGATCTGCACCTCGCCCACTTCACCGGCGCGTGCCGGCTCCCCGGAGGCAGCCGCCACCCGGACGCCGGTGAAGAAGTGCGGCAGCCCGGCTGATCCCGCCTTGTCCCGGGACCGGTCCGCCGGAACCGCGGTGGCTCCGGGGGCCGTCTCGGTCATCCCGTATCCGCAGGAGAAGGCCAGGCCGCGCGCCTCGTAGGCCTCGATCACCCGCAGCGGCACCGCGGAGCCGCCGCAGGTGAGCTTCTGCAGCGACCCGATGTCCCGTTTGGCCCAGTCCGGGTGCTCGCACAGCATCTGGTAGGTGGTGGGGACGCCGCTGATGAAGGTGGCCCGGTGCTGTTCGATGAGCTCCAGGGCGCGGCCGGCGTCGAACTTCGGTTCGAGGATCACCGTTCCGCCCTTCAGCAGGGTGGGGAGCACGCCCATGTCCAGCGAGGCGACGTGGAACAGCGGAGAGATCATCAGGGCCGTGTCGCTGCTGCCCAGGTCGTAGTCCACCAGCACGTTGAAGCAGTTCCAGGTCAGGTTGCCGTGCGTCAGCACCGCCCCCTTGGGCCGGCCGGTGGTGCCGGAGGTGTAGAGGATCATTGCCGGATCCGCGAGGTCCACCGGCGTCTCCGCGTCGGGGGCGGCCGCGGCGGCGAGGGCCTGTTCATAGTCCTCCCCCGCGTCGTCCTGCCCTTCCGGTGGAACCGGAGAAGGGGCGCCGGTGGCCCCGGCGTCGGGCACCACCAGCCGGCGGACCTGGACCTGTGCGCTGCCGGCAACGGCGAGGGGCCCGAGGCCGGCGCTGTGCACCAGGACCCCGGCACCGGAATCGGCCAGTGCATACTCCAGCTCGGGCGCCGCCAACCGCGTGTTGAGCGGCACGAAGACCGCCCCCAGGATCCCGGCCGCGAAGAACGTCTCCAGGAACGACGGGTGGTTCTCGCCCAGGAACGCGACCCTATCTCCGGCCGCGGTGCCCCGGGCCCTGAGGGCACCGGCCAGGGCCAGGGCCCGGCGGTGGAGCGCGGAGTAGGTCAGGGCCTCACCGTTGAAGACGACCGCAGGCTTGGGCCCGAACTTCCGCTGCAGCCGGCCGGGCCATGCCCCGATCCCCTGGTTCAGCATGGCGGCGCCCTACCTGGCCGTCATGGCATCGACGTCGGGTTCCGTGCCGACGAATTCATACTTGCGCATCAGGCTGCCCAGCTGGCTGAGCTCCTCCGTGCGGATCTGCGGATCGAACTCCTCCATGGTCAGCTTTTCCGCGACCGCCGGATCCATGCTCATGAAGGCCGGCAGCACGGCACGGACATCGTCGATGTTGGCCTCCGCCTGCTCCAGGGTTTCCTTCATGGCGGCCCTGAAATCGGCCACCACCTCCGGGTTTTCCTCCGCGAAGCGGCCGGAGGTGAAGGAAACCATGGTCGGCATGCCGGGCAGCGCCTCCTGGTTCGGATAGCCGACCAGGACATTGGCGGGGTCGGCCAGCGCCCGGCTGAGGAACGGCTCAGGCAGCCAGACGGCCTCCGTGTTGCCCAGCTCCAGCTGCGCCTCCATGTCCGGGAACGGCATCTCGCTGAAGCTGATGGCGGTCGGATCGGCGCCGGCCAGCGCCGCGCTCTCCATGATGGTCAGGTCGCCCTGCGTGTTGACGGCGTTGACGGAGACCGTCCTGCCCTCAAGGTCGGCGAAGGAGGTGATGCCCGAATCCGCCCGGGCCACGACGCCGTTGATGTCGTTGCCCTCGCGGTAGGAGTTTGAGTACCCGGAGACGATCTTCATGTCCAGGCCCTTGTCCTTGGCCACCATGACCGTGAGCGGGTTGCCGACGGCGAAGTGCATGTCGCCGGTGGACACCGCCGGCAGCATGGCCGCGCCGCCCGTGCCGGTCTGCAGCTCGATATCCAGGCCGTGCTTTTCGAAGATGCCCTCGTCAATGCCGTACTGCACGGCCGACGACGGAGCAATGGTGAGGATCCCCACCACCACGTGCTCAAGTTCGCCGTTGCCGCTGCCGCCGGAGGCGGATTCCGAGGCGCCCTCCTGACCGGACAGCGAGCCGGATCCGCATCCGGCCAGCGCCAGCATCAGGGCTGCTCCGCCGGCGAAGGTCCGGGCGAACGTACGCGCGTTGACTTGCCTCATGACTGTCCTCTTCCTTGAGGTGGGCGGTGGACCCGCCCGGCAGGCCGCAGGCCTGCCGGGCCTCGGTCAAATCATGAGAACTTAAATAGTTGAAACTGTCAACAGTTTTTTGGTCAGCCCTTCCCCTCCACCGCGTCACGCATCAGTGCCACGAGGGCCCGGAAGCGTGCGTTGCCGGCCAGGCCGTCAAGCAGCACGGCCTTCCCGTCCGGGCCCGTGAGCGGTATCCGCCAGTTGGGGTACTCGTCGGAGGTGCCCGGCTGGTTCTGGGTGCGCCGCTCCCCCACGGCGTCCGCCAACGAGACGCCCAGCAGGACCGACGGTGTCTGCGCGATGAAGCGGTGCAGCGCCTCCACGACCTGCCGGACCTGGTCCTCGTCGTCGGGAAGCCCGGACGCCGGGCTGACCGCGCCGTCCGGCAGCAGCCCGAGCCGGTCCAGCAGGCCCAGGATGTCCCGGCGGGCCGCCTCGTCGGCGGCACGCTCCTCCTCCACGGGCCGACCCAGCAGACCCAGGCTGCTCCGCAGCTCCACATGCTCGCCCGCAAGGTACCCGGCGGTCGGCGGCAGGTCATGCGTGCCGATCGTGGTCAGCGCTCCTTCGCGGTACTGCTCCGGGCGGCTGGGCTCATCTCCGCTGCGTTCGAACCAGAGGATGGAGGTGCCCAGCACGCCGCGCTCGGCCAGGTACTCCTGGACCCAGGGCTCGAAGACCCCCAGGTCCTCGCCGACGACGACGGCACCCGCCCGCTCCGCCTCCAGCGCCAGGATGCCCACCAGTGCTTCATGGTCGTAGTACACGTACGCGCCTTCGGCGGGCGAACCGCCTTCCGGAATCCACCAGAGCCGGAACAGGCCGAGGATGTGGTCCACCCGGATGCCGCCGGCGTGGCGCAGGATGGTGCGGACCATGTCCCGGTACGGGGCGTAGCCCGCCTCCGCCAGGCGCTCCGGGTGCCACGGCGGCTGGCTCCAGTCCTGGCCCTGCTGGTTGAACATGTCCGGCGGAGCACCCACGGAGATACCCTGGGCCAGCACGCCGCGCAGGGACCACGCGTCGGCACCCTGCGGATGCACCCCCACCGCCAGGTCGTGGACGATGCCGATCGGCATGCCGGCGCTGTCGGCAGCCCGCCCGGCCGCTGCCAGCTGGCCGTCGCAGATCCACTGCAGCCATTTGTAGAACCCGGCCCGGACTTCCAGATGCTCCCGGTGCTCCCGCACATAGGGCGAATCCGGGGCCTGTGCCTCCTCCCAGCGCGGATCCCCGGGCGGCAGTTCGGCCGCCAGGGCACACCAGAGCGCAAAATCCTCCAAGCCGGGACCCTCGTCGCGGACGAACCGCTCGAAGTCCTGCCGGCGGACCTCCTCCAGCGGCACCTGGTGGATGAGCTCGAGCGCGTCGAGCTTGGCCGCATAGGTCGCATTCCGGTCCAGCAGGGCATCGCTGGCGTTGGCGCGGCCCAGCTCCGCGGCGGCCGTTTCGATAGCCTGCCGATCGGCTTCGGAAAGCAGGGCGCACTCCGGGATGTCCTCCACCCGGATGTAAAGGGGATTGAAGAACCGGCGCGTGGCCGGAAGGTACGGCGAGTCCTCCAGGGGCGGCACGGGCTCGGCGGCATGCAGCGGGTTGATCAGCAGGAACCCGCCGGCCGGGGTCGCGGCCAGTTCGGCGAGGTCGCTCAGGTCACCGATGCCCCAGGACTTCGATGAGCGGACGGAGTACAGCTGGGCCATCAGCCCCCACTGCCGGTGTTCCCGAAGCCGGTCCGCCGTGCTCAGCCGGTCGGGGGTCACCACCAGGGCTGCCTCGGCCTGCAGGCCGCCGCCCTCCAGATGGAGCCGGTGCCAGCCGAGCGGCAGGTCCCCGGGCAGCTCCAGTTCGTAGCGTTCCAGGTTCCGCCCGTCCACCTCCCGACGGTCCGCCGGGGCGGCGGGCAGGTCCAGCACCTGCTGTGTGCCGCCCTCCAGGCGCAGGGTGATGTCCGCCCGGACGCCCGCAGGAAGGTGGACGGCCACAGTGGAGGGGTGGCCGCTGCGCAGCACCACCGTGGGAGGCAGCGGCCGGCGCCAGGGAGCAGCGTCCGCTTCGGCCAGTGAACGCCGCACTTCGGCTTCGGTGTGGGCGCTGATCCCCAGCGCCTCGAGCACGCGCAGCAGGGTTGCCCTGCCGACCTGTTCCTCGCCGCCGTTCCACCCGGTGAAGGTGGTGGCCACGCGGTGCCTCTCGGCGAGGCGGAGCAGATCGGCGTCGGGCGTTTCGTCAGCGTGCTTATCAGTCATGCGACCAATCTAGGCGAATCCCGCCGGGTCCGCAGGTGCCGGGTTCCGCCGGCAGGCCGACGCCGGGCCGCGGGAGGGGGGCCGTCGGGGGCTTCAGCGGGTCCGCCGGGTCAGGCGCCACGCGTCCTGGAAGTCGTCGTGCTCCTCGTAGGGCTCGGCAAGGGCGGCGAGGGCGAGCGTGGTCCATTCCAGCTCCGAGGGGTGCTGCCCATCCTCCTCGGTGCCGCCCAGGAGCAGCCGGGCCAGCGTGCTGCGCCGGGCAGCGCCGATGATCTCCAGCAGCGTGAGTTTGGCCTCGCACTCGCGAAGCAGCCGTTCTTCGTACCACCTGTCGGAGAGCGGGAGGTCGGACCGCGCCAGGAGCTTGCGCGACTCCGTGGCTTCGTCCTCGAGGCGGGACAGGAGGAAATCCACGATGTCCATGGCGATGATGCTACGCCGCAGCGCCGCAGCCGTCAGCGGCTCGATTCCGTACCGGGAATATTTTGCCCAAAACGGAGGTTGGGTCAGGTGCAGGCCCGCCGCGCGGCTGCCCGCCTGCGAGAGCTGCACCCCTTATCCAGCGAACCCTAGGGAGAACGTTTGTCTGTTCCTGTCCTGCATGAAAACACCCCGACACCTGCCCCGCGGATGCGACGGATCCGCAACCCCCGTGCCGTTCACCGCGGCGACCTGATCGAAGCGCGCGCCGGCGGGCGCGTAGCCTATCGCGGAGAAGTCAGGGATACCGCCCCTGGCCTGTCCACGATCTGGCTGCGCGACGAGGACACCGGCGGCGCCGTCGCCATCAGCACCGACGAGTTCGAGCTGTTCGCCGCCTGAGCGGACACAACGGAAAGCCCCGCGGGCACCGGCTGCTGCCGGTTCCCGCGGGGCTTTCTTCTGCCCTGTCCCTAGCGGCTGTCCCCCGAACCGGACCCATGGCCGGACGAACCGCCGGAGCCGCCCGAGCCGCCCATTCCCGATGAGTCGTCCAGACCGGAGGAGTTCCCCGAAACGTGCCGGCCGCTGCTTTCGGAGTCGGATACGTCGGTCTCGATCCGCTCCTTCTGCACATCCTCCGAGACGTTGCTGGTGCCGGTCACCTTCTCCTTCTGCAGCCGAACCCGCTCGACGGGCTCGGTGTGCTTGGACACGACCGGTTCCTCGGCCTCCAAGGTGACCTCGTACTCATTCTCGGTGATTTCCGGCCCCGACAGGGCGGCATCCATGTTTTCCTCGGTGATCGGCTCCCGCTCGATCCGCACCTCTTCCCGGCTGACCGGAACCTGCTGAGTGACGGTGTCGGTAACGACGTACTTGCGCAGCCGCGCCTTGCCCACCGTGCGCTTTTGGGTGCCGATGTCGAGGCGCTCCTCGGAGCGGGTCATCGCGTCGTCGATGTTCGCGCCGCGGGTGCTCGAGGCATCGGAGGTGCCGGTCCCGGACAGTCCGGAGGTTCCGGAGCTGTGCGTGCCGGTGTCGGCCCCGGACAGGCCCGACGAGGTGTCCGACATGCCGGTGTGGGTTCCGGACGTGTCCGTGCCCAGTCCACCGGACGTGCCCGAGGAGTCCGTGCCCGAGGTGCCGGAGGAATCCGAGGAGCCGTCGTCATAGCTGAAGCCGTAGTACCGGTACAGCATGACCTCCTCCTCCGGGCTGATCGACCCGTCGGACTCGACCTGCGGAGCGTTCTTCACCTCATCCTTGCTGTAGGGAACCAGGACGTCGACGCCTTCCACCGTGGCTTCGCTGAGCGGCACAAAGCTCTCATTGCCGCCGAACAGCCCGGTGTTGACCGTCACCCACGCCGGTTCGTTGGTCTGGTCATCCAGATAGAACGTCCCGACGGCGCCGATCCGGTCACCGTTCGGGCCGAGGACGTTGCCGGACCCTGACATAAGACCTTCGACTTGCTGATTGTTGATCATCCTGTTCTCCTTGCCGCAGCGAATGGGGGTCGCACGGCCTGGAACCCAATGTCCGGAAGGGTCCCTTCCGGCAATCCCAAGCCTACTTACCATTGCAGACCGCAGGGCAGGGAGCGTCAATAGGTGACGCCGATCAGCGCGGGCTACTCCGCTTCCAGCAGTTGGGTGCGCACCTGGCGGCGCAGCACCTTGCCCAGCATCGACTTGGGCAGCTCCCTGATAGCCACGATCCGCCGCGGCACCTTGTACGGCGTCAGGCGTCCGCGGCAGTAGGTGCGCAGCGCGGCCTCATCGAGTTCGGCGTCGGGATTCATGACGACGGCGGCCACCACCTCTTCGCCGCCGTCGGGCCTCGGCAGACCGACGACGGCGGCTTCGGCGACGTCCAGGTGGCTGCGCAGCACTTCCTCCACCTCCGACGGGGAGACGTTGAAGCCGCCGGTGATGATCAGTTCCTTGCGCCGGTCCACGACCTTGACGAAGCCGTCCTCATCCACCGTGACGATGTCGCCGGTCCGCAGCCAGCCGCCGGGCAGCAGCACCTCATCGGTGTCCTCGGCGTTGTTCCAGTACCCGGCGAAGACCTGCGGTCCCTTGACCAGCAGCTCGCCGGGGGTGCCCTGCGCCACGTCCTGCTCCGGGTGCTCCGGATCCGCCACCCGCATCAGCGTGCTGGGGAAGGGGACGCCGATGGTGCCGTTCCGGCGGGTCTCGGCGAAGGGGTTGCCCAGCGCCACCGGCGAGGATTCCGTGAGGCCGTAGCCCTCGACCAGCAGGCCGCCGGACACCTCCTCCCACAGCTTGACGGTGGAGGCGGGCAGAGTCATGGCCCCGGAGATCGCGTAGCGGATGGTGGACAGGTCGATGCCGCGTTCCTTCGACTCGTGCGCGGTCTTCTCATAGATGGGCGGGACGGCGCAGAACACGGTGGGCCGGGACTTCTTCGCCGCCGCCAGGACCAGGTCGACGTCGAACTTGGGGAACAGCACCAGCCTCGCGCCCATCAGCACCGAGAACGTCAGGTAGAGGGTCAGGCCGAAGGCGTGGAACATCGGCAGCACGCCGTAGATGACTTCCTTGCCTTCCTCGGCGCCGTGCATCCAGGCCCGGCCCTGCAGGGCGTTTGAGCGCAGGTTGTAGTGGGTGAGCATCACACCCTTGGGCACTCCCGTGGTGCCGGAGGTGTACTGCAGCGCGGCCAGGTCCTTCACCGAGGGCCTGGGGTGCGCCGGGTCCAGGCGCGGGGCGGAGAGCAGCTGCTCCCAGGAGGTGGTGCGTTCGGTCTTCGCGGTGAGCCCGGCGCGGGTGCGGCGGATCGACGGCAGCGGCAGGCGCAGCGCCATGCGCTTCAGGCGCGGCATGGCCTTGGTGATGTCCACGGCGACGATGCTGGTGACGCGGACGTCGCCGGGGAAGTCCTGGATCTTCTCCACGGCCTTGTCCCAGACGATGGCCACCTGCGCGCCGTGGTTTTCGAACTGGTGGCGCAGTTCCCGCTCCGTGTAGAGGGGGTTGTGGCCCACGACGACGGCGCCCAGGCGCAGCACCGCGTAGAAGGCCACCAGGTACTGCGGGCAGTTGGGCAGGATGACGGCCACGCGGTGGCCGGCGCGGACGCCCATCCGGCGCAGGCCCTCGGCTGCGCGGTCGATCTGCTCACCCAGCTGCTCATAGGTGGTTTCGGCGCCGAAGAACTCGAGGGCGACCTTGGGCCCGAACCGGGCCACGGCGTCGTCCATCATGGCTGTCAGGGATTCGGTGGGCAGCTCGATCTCCGCCGGCACGCCGGGCTGGTAGTTCCGCACCCACAGCGGTTCCTGGACAGCGGTCATGGCAAAGCTCCTTCGGGTTTGGTTAACCCCGACTATAGCCACCGCGCGCGGGCACACTGAAACACGATATGCCCGCTCCGGCATATCTCCCGGTCAGGGCGGCAGCGCGTCCCGGCGCCGGGCCGTCCTGCTACCAGCGGGCAGCCAGGGAGCCCAGGTACCGGGCCAGCGCGCGGGGCGCCGAGCGCGGCGCGACGGCCTCCACCGCGGCGTTGTAGTTGGTGTTGGTGTTCACGTCGTAGGTCAGTACCCGGCCGTCGGCCGCCTCAATGAACTCGATGCCGCAGACCTCCAGCTTCATCCGGCGGGCGAACTCCAGGTACTGCCCGATGATGGGGGCGTCGAAACCTTCCCGCAGGCTGAACAGCTGGGTGTCCGGATCCGGGGTGATCGTCGCCCCCGGCGGCAGCACCGGGCGCCCGGTCAGCGGGTCGACGGCGCAGGCGTCGGCCGGGCACAGCTGGAAGCCGCCGCGGGCGGTGTCGGCCCGGATTGCGTAGATGAACTCCCCGCCCACGATCTCCACGCGGGTGATGAACGGCTCGGCGGCCTGGATGTACTCCTGGATCAGGGTGATGCCGTCCTGCGGTTCCTCGAAATCGGCCGAGGCGACGTAGTCCGCGAGCTCGCCGTGGGACTCGAACTTCCGGACCCCGAGCCCCTTGCCGCCCTGGTTGTGCTTGGTGATGAAGGGGGCCTGGAACTCCTTGGCGGCGGCCAGGACCTGTTCCCGTCCGACGGCGGCCACCGTGCGGGGCGTGTCGATGCCCGCCGCGCGCAGGGCGGTGAGCTGGTCCACCTTGCTCATCTCCAGTTCGAGGATCCGGCGGCCGTTCACGGTGCGGCGGCCGTGCGCCTCGAGCCAGGCCAGCACGGCCCGGGCGTAGTCCTTGGAGAGCCCGTGCCCGCGGGTGTGGGCGGAGGCGCTGATCCGGGACCAGAAGATGCCTTCCGGGGGAACCGAGTCGAGGTCCAGCACGCCGTCGGTCAGCAGCCACTCCTCCACCTGCAGGCCTTCCGCTTCGAAGGCGCGGGCAAAGGGAGGAAACCATTCGGGGTTCTCATGCAGGGCGAAGATGCGGGGTGCAGCGGATGCCATGGGCGGGCCTTTCGGTCAGTGGGCCCCGGACGGGCCCGGAGGAGAACTACGGGATGAAGATGCCGTTGCCCGGCCCCAGCGGGAGGTCCAGGACGTAGAAGACGGTGAGCACGGCGGTCCAGGCGAGCCAGAACACCACCGTGAACGGAAGCATCCGGGCGATGACCGTGCCCAGGCCGGCTGCGGGTTCGTAGCGGCGCAGCATGGTCAGCAGCACGATCATGTAGGGGTTGAGCGGGGTGAGCACCTGGGTGGCGGAGTCCCCCACCCGGAAGGCGGCCTGCACGAAGGCCGGCTCATAGCCCAGCAGGGCGAACATCGGCACGAACACGGCCGCCATCAGGGTCCACATCGCGGAGCCGGAAATGATGAACAGGTTCAGCAGGGAGGCCAGGGCGACGAAGGCGAGGATGGCGGGATAGCCGGTCAACCCGATGGATTCCAGGCCCGAGGCGCCCATCACCGCGATCCAGCTGCCGATGCCGGACCAGTTGAACAGGGCGATGAACTGGCCCAGCACGAAGGCCAGGACCAGGAAGCCGCTCATGTCCTTGATCGAGGCGCCCATGACGCGCGGGATGTCGCGGGCGCCCGGCATGGATCCGGTCACCCGGCCGTAGACCAGGCCCGGAATGATGAACAGCACGAACACCACGAACACGATCGAGGACAGCAGCGGGGACCGGGGCAGGAAGCCGCCGGCCTCGTTGCGCCAGGGCGAATCCGGCACCAGCACCGCGGCGGCGATTGCGGCGGCCGTCAGGGCCCCGATCAGCAGCGCCAGCCGCACTCCGCGCCGCTCCACCGGGCTCAGGTGCGGATCCAGGGCTGTCGGGGCGGCGGGCTGCGCCGACGCCGGGCCCGACGCCGTCGTCCCCGGGGCGACCGCCGCGTCGTCGTCGTCGGGGTCCGACTCCTCGCGCGGAATCCCCTGGCGGATCAGCCTCGGCTCCAGGACCTTGTCGATCAGGAACCCGGCCAGCAGGATCAGCACCACCGATGAGGCGATGTTGAAGAAGTAGTTGGACAGCGGGTTCACCGGCGCCCCGGGGTCGGGCAGGGTCTCGGTGACCGCCGTCGTGATGCCTGCGAACAGCGCGTCGAGGCTGGTGACCACCAGCGAGGTGGAGTAGCCGGCTCCGGCAGCGGCGAAGCCGCCCAGCAGCCCGGCCACCGGGTGCCGGCCCGCGGCGCGGAAGACCAGGGCCGCCAGCGGCGGAATGATGACGAACGCGGCGTCGGCCATGATCGAACCCACCACGCCCACCAGCCCGACGGCGTAGGGCAGGGCCCAGCGCGGCGCGGACCCGAACGCGCGGCGGATCAAGGCGGCCAGCAGCCCGGACTTCTCGGCCACGCCCACCGCCAGCAGGATCGGCAGGACCGTGGCCAGCGGCGGGAAGCCGAGGTAGTTCTCCCCGAGCGTCGTGGTGAACCAGGCCAGCCCCTCCCCGGTGAACAGGCCCTTGATCACCGTGTCCTCGTCGCTGCCCGGGACCCGGACGGTGACGTTCGCCCAGGCCATCAGCGTGGAGGTCACGGCCACTGCGGCAAACAGGATCAGGAAGAGCAGGAACGGGTCGGGCAGCTTGTTGCCTGCCCGTTCAATGCCCGCCAGCAGGCGGTCAGTGCGGCGGGCAGAGCCGGGGCCTGCCCCGGCGGGTGCTGCGCTCATGCGGTGTTCCTCCTCGTGGGCAGATCGGATGACGGTGCAGGGGTCAGTCGAAGTAGGCGGGCACGTCCACCGGTCCGCCGGCGTCGGCGAACTCCTGTGCGACGGCGTCCCGCAGGGCGGGGTCGCACAGGTAGTCCAGCGCGGTCAGGGCCAGTCCGGCGGCGGCGTCGACCGCTCCGCGTCCGGCGACCGGGGACCCGGCGGCGGCGGCGAATTCGCGGGTGTGCAGGGCGACGTCGGCGTCGGCGATGCCGATCAGCGGGTGGATGCCGGGAATCCGGTAGCTGACGTTGCCGAAGTCGGTGGAGGCGGCGATCGTCTCGGACACCACGCCGCCGGGCAGCGGGCTGCGGCCCCGACGGCGCTGGGCGGCAACCCAGCGGCCCGTCAGTGCCTGGTTGGTGCGCACCGGCAGCGACGGCGGATGCTCGTCCCAGGCCAGCTCCACGCCGGTGCCGGTCATCAGGGCCGCGCCGCGGGCCACGTCCTCCAGCCGGCGGCTGAGCTCACGGAGGGTCTCCGGGTACTTGGAGCGGGCGTAGAGCTTCATCACGGCCCGCTCGGGAATGATGCTCGGCCGAGTGCCGCCGTCGGCGATGACCGCGTGCACCCGGTCCACCGGAGGCAGCTGCTGCCGGAGCAGGCCGATGCCCTGGTAGGTGAGGGTGGCGGCGTCGAGCGCGTTACGGCCCATGAACGGCTGCGCCGAGGCGTGCGCGGCGACGCCGGTGAAGGTGACGGTCAGCAGGCGCCGGCCGAGCCAGACCTGGTCCGCCAGGTCGTAGCCGTAGGGGTGGACCATGATCGCGGCGTCGATCCCGTCGAACGCGCCGGCCCGGGCCAGGACCTCCTTGCCCGAGTAGCCCTCCTCGGCGGGGGTGCCGAGGAGCACGACCCGGCCCGGGAAGGCGTGCGGATCGGCCCGAAGCGTTTCGGCCAGCGCCAGGAACGCGCCCGTGCCGGCGGCCGCGATGACGTTGTGGCCGCAGGCGTGTCCCACCTCGGGCAGCGCATCGTATTCGGCGAGGACCGCGATGGCCGGGCCCCCGCTGCCGGCCTCGGCGCGCAGCGCCGTCGGCACGCCGTGCGCTCCCGCCTGGACCTGGATCCCGTGGCGCTCGAGGAGGCCGGCGATGCGGGCAGCGCTCCGGTGCTCCTGGTAGGCAGTTTCCGGGTCGGCGTGCAGCGCGGCCGCCAGCGCGGCCAGCTCCGGGGCGAGGGCGTCAACGCGCTGCTCAACGGCCTCGGCCAGCTGCCCCGGCGCGCCGGCGAACGGCGACGCCTCCGTGCGGGCAGTGCTGCGGCGGGCCTCGGTTTCCGACTCCAGGCGGTCGAGGTAGCTGCTGCTGGGCTGGGTGGGCTGGTTCATAGAGCCCACCCTAGAACCGTCCAGGTTCCCCGCGGCCACCTGTTAACGTATTGCGGCGCCGGGCCTGTCCCGCCCGCGGACGCCGACGCTATGCTTCTCCCTCGGCGGCGCGGCGGAACTTCGCGGCCCGACCCAAGCCCTGGAGGATCGTGGAAGACCTGCACTATGCCGAGCCCCGCCTGGTGGCGCTGTACGACGAACAGAACGCCGGGAGCTGGGACACGGACTTTTATGCGGGGCTGATCGGGACCGCTCCGCTGCGGGTGCTGGACGTCGGCTGCGGGACCGGGTCCTTCGCCGTGCGGCTGGCGGCGGCCGGTCATACGGTGACAGGCGTTGATCCGGCGCCGGGCATGCTGGCGGCGGGCCGGGCCCGTCCCGGTGCGGGTACGGTGCGCTGGGTGGACGGCACGGCCGACGCCGCACCGGACGGGCCCTACGACGTTGCGGTGATGACCGGCCACGCGTTCCAGTGCCTGCCGAACGAGGACGACATCCGGGGAACCCTGGCGGCCGTGCGCAGCCGGCTGGCGCCCGGCGGCAGGTTCCTGTTCGAATCCCGCAACCCCGCCGCCCGGGCCTGGCTGGGCTGGGATTCGGCGGAGGACGGGCCCGAGCTGTCGGAGACCTCGGCGGGCCACATTGCCAGTGAACGGTCGCTGCTTGATGTGGCTGAGGAGGAGCACGGCGCCGTCCTGGTCACCTTCGAGGAGCGCACCCGGTTCCTGGCCGACGGCGCGGCCTTCGCCAGCCGCAGCACCCTGCGGTTCACGTCCTCGGCCCGGCTGGCGGTCCTGCTGGCGGAGGGCGGCTTTGTCCGCGTCGACTGGTTCGGGGACTGGAACGGCGGACCACTGGACCCCGACGCCAGCCGGGAAATCATCGTGGCGGCCTCGGTCCCGGCCTGAACCGCCGGCTCAGGCGCCCAGCTCAGCCGCCCACGTAGGCGGCCAGGTGCTGTCCGGTCAGCGTGGACCGGTCCGCGACCAGCTGCGCCGGCGTGCCCTCGAAGACCACGCGGCCGCCGTCGTGCCCGGCACCGGGGCCGAGGTCGATGATCCAGTCGGCGTGGGCCATCACCGCCTGGTGGTGTTCGATCACGATCACGGTGCGTCCCGACTCCACCAGCCGGTCCAGCAGGGCCAGCAGCTGCTCGACGTCGGCCAGATGCAGCCCGGTCGTGGGCTCGTCCAGGACGTAGATGTCTCCCTTTTCGGCCATCTGCGCGGCCAGCTTCAGCCGTTGCCGCTCGCCTCCCGACAGGGTGGTCAGCGGCTGCCCGAGGTGCAGGTAGCCGAGCCCGACGTCGGCGAGCCGGTCGAGCACCTTCCGTGCCGCGGGCGTGCGGGCTTCCCCGGCGCCGAAGAATTCCCGGGCCTCGGTGACCGGCATGGCCAGCACGTCGGCGATGTTGCGCCCGCCGAGCGTGAACTCCAGCACGGCGGGCTGGAAGCGCCGGCCTTGGCAGTCCTCACAGGTGGATTCGACCGTGGCCATGACGCCCAGGTCGGTGTAGATGACTCCGGCGCCGTTGCAGGCCGGGCAGGCGCCCTCCGAGTTGGAGCTGAACAGGGCCGGCTTGACGCCGTTGGCCTTGGCGAAAGCCTTGCGGATCGGCTCCAGCAGGCCGGTGTAGGTGGCGGGATTGGACCGCCGCGACCCCTTGATCGGCCCCTGGTCCACCAGGACCACGCCGTCGCGCTTCGCCACGGAGCCGTTGATCAGCGAACTCTTGCCCGATCCGGCCACCCCGGTGAGGACGCAGAACACCCCCAGCGGAATGTCGACGTCGACGTCCCGGAGGTTGTGCGTGGAGGCACCGCGGACCTCCAGCGCGCCGGTCGCGGACCGGACCGTGTCCTTGAGCGAGGCGCGGTCATCAAAGTGCCGGCCGGTGAGGGTGCCGCTGCGGCGCAGGCCCTCGACGGTGCCTTCGAAGCAGACCGTGCCGCCGGCGCCGCCGGCGCCCGGGCCGAGGTCCACCACGTGGTCGGCGATCGCGATGGTCTCGGGCTTGTGCTCGACGACGAGCACCGTGTTGCCCTTGTCCCGCAGCTGTTCCAGCAGCCGGTTCATCCGCTGGATGTCATGCGGGTGCAGGCCGACGGTCGGTTCGTCGAAGACGTAGGTGACGTCGGTCAGCGAGGAGCCCAGGTGCCGGATCATCTTGGTGCGCTGCGCCTCGCCGCCGGAAAGGGTGCCCGCCGGCCGGTCCAGGGACAGGTAGCCGAGGCCGATCTCGGCAAACGAGTCGAACAGGTGCCGCAGCCCGGCCAGCAGCGGGCCCACCGACGGCTCGTCCAGGTCCCGGATCCATTCGGCAAGGTCGCTGATCTGCATGGCGCACGCGTCGGCGATGGAGATGCCGCGGATCTTCGAGGACCGCGCCTCCGGAGACAGGCGCGTTCCCTCACAGTCCGGGCAGGTGGTGAAGGTGACCGCCCGGTCCACGAAGGCCCGGATGTGCGGCTGCATCGCCTCGCGGTCCTTGGAGAGCATCGACTTCTGGATCTTGGGGATCAGCCCCTCATACGTGACATTGATGCCGTCGGCCTTGACCTTGGTGGGTTCCCGGTAGAGCAGGTCGTGCAGCTCCCGCTTGGTGTAGCGGCCCAGCGGCTTGTCCATGTCGAAGAAGCCGGAGCCGGAGAAGATCCGCCCGTACCAGCCGTCCATGCTGTAGCCGGGCACCAGCAGGGCGCCCCCGCTGAGGGACCTGCCGGCGTCGAACAGGGCGGTGAGGTCGAAGTCGGTGACCGCACCCATGCCTTCGCACCGGGGGCACATGCCGCCCAGCCGGTTGAACACCGCCTTTTCCGCCTTCGTTTTGCCGCCGCGTTCGACGGTGATGGCCCCGCTGGCCCGCACCGAGGGAACGTTGAAGGAATAGGCGTTGGGCGAGCCGATCTGCGGCTGCCCCAGGCGGCTGAACAGGATGCGCAGCATGGCGTTGGCGTCGGTGGCCGTGCCGACGGTGGAGCGCGGGTTGGCGCCCATCCGCTCCTGGTCCACCAAGATGGCGGTGGTCAGTCCCTCCAGGCGGTCCACCTCGGGGCGGGCCAGGGCGGGCATGAACCCCTGCAGGAAGGCGCTGTAGGTCTCATTGATCAGGCGGCGGGATTCGGCGGCGATCGTGTCGAACACCAGCGAGCTCTTTCCGGACCCGGACACGCCGGTGAAGACCGTCAGCGCCCGCTTGGGGACCTCGACGGTGACGTCCTTGAGGTTGTTCACGCGGGCGCCCAGCACCCGGATGGCGTCCCGGCCCCGGCTGCCGGCCGCTGCGCCGCCGACCGGCGCATGGCTGGCCGGTGCATGGACCGCAGACTCTTCCTCTGTTGCCGTGCTGCGCTCCATGGCTTCTCCCCTCTCGGCTGCCGACGGCCGAAATGCTGTCATGGGCAGCCAGAGGGTGTCCATGTCCCTGCGGACAGGTCCTGACCGCTTTCGGGCCCGCGGACACCGGTCCGCGGGCCCGATCCGCTGTGGGCTACGCGGACACCGGTCCGCGGGCCCGATCCGCCGTGGGCTACGCGGTGGCTGCCTCGACCTGCCGGGTCGGGGATCCGGCGGCGGCGTCGGCAGCCGAACCGGACTGCACTTCGATGCGCCGCGGGCGGGCCTGCTCACTGATCGGGATCACGACGTTGAGGACGCCGTTGTCGTAGTGGGCGGTGATGTTCGCGGTGTCGATTTCCCGGCCCAGGCTGAGCTGGCGCAGGAAGGAGCCGCCCTCGCGTTCCCGGTTCAGCCACTGGACGCCCTCGCCGCCGTGCAGGGTGCGCTCGGCGCGGATGGTCAGCAGCTGGCCGTCGACGTCGATGTCCACGGAGCCGGGGTCCACGCCGGGCAGGTCCACGCTGAGGACGTACCGGTTCTCTTCGCGGTAGAGGTCCATGGGCATCCCGCGCAGGGTTTCGCGGCGCATGGCCTGGGCAAAGCGGTCCAGTTCGCGGATGGGATCGAATCGGTCCAAAACAATCAACTCCTTCAACTCGCAGTCGATGAAGCATCGTGCTGATAGGTCTTCGCCGAAGTTGAGTTGGCTTCGCTCAACTTCGTCGGTAGATTAGCACTTGCAACCGGAGAGTGCTAACTCTCCTGTTCCCGTCTTTCATTCGCCCACGCTGTGTGGAAGGTAGGTCACCGTGTCCGTTCCGATGCCGGCTGCCGACGGGCAGCCCGCACCCGTCCGCTTCGCCGCTGTGCGCCGCGCCGCATCTGTGCTTCGCCGGTATTCCCCGGCTGACGGAGTCCGAGCTCTGCGGCAGTGGTGGCACCAGGCCCCGCCGGAGGCACGCGCGCGGGCGGCCGCCGGAACAGCGTCCGCCGCCTGGCTCACCGCGGCCGCGCTGGGGCTGTTCTCCGGCAGCGCGGCCTCGCTGCCCCTGGGACTGGCGCTGATCTACCTCACCGGCATCGCCCTGCTGGTGCTGGTCTGGCTGGCCTGCGGCCGGGTGCGGCGGGCGGCGGAGGTTCGAGCCCGCCGCGAGGAGGCCCAGGCGCTGCGGACCTTCCTGGCGGCAACCTCGGCCGCGCGCGAGGAGTTCCTCTCAGCCCTGGTCCCTGCAGGCGCGACCGGCACGCCCGAGGTGCAGCGGGCCCTGGCACCGTCCAGGGCGGCATCTGCGGCGGCGCCGCGGACGCAGCTGGTTCCGGCGTCGGCGCCGGCCGGCCCGGGAACCGGGACCTGCCCGCGCCCCGGGGCCGCCCTCTCGCCGGTGAAGTCCGCGATCCGCAAGAACGCCGTCCGCAAGAGCCGCCCGGCCGGGCTCACCCGCGCGTCTTCGGAGGCTTCCGGCGCAGTCCGTCCGGCCGGGACAGCCGGGCTCACCCGCGCCGATCTGGACCGGGCGGCCTGACCTGTCGGCTCTGCCCCGGCTACCGGCCGCGGCCGGCGATCCGGGCCACGAGCCGCTGCGGGCCGCGGGCGCCGATGGCGGCCAGCACCTTGTACCGCTTGGTGGGAATGGAGACGGCCTTGCCTGCGTCGGCGTCCGCGAGCGCTTCGCGGACCACCCGCGGAGCATCCAGCCACATCCAGTTCGGATACACGGATTTGTCCATTTGCATGCGCTGATGGAATTCGGTGTGGACAAAACCGGGGCAGACGGCGGTGACGTTCACGCCCCGGCCCTTGTAGTGGATGTTGGCCCAGCGGCTGAAGCTGATGACCCAGGCCTTGGCGGCGCTGTAGGTGCCGCGCGGCAGGAACCCGGCCACGGAGGCGACATTGAGAATGGTGCCGCCGCCGGCGGCGAGCATGCCGTTGATCGCAGCGTGGGAGAGCTGCAGCGGGGCGGACACCAGGACGTTAAAGTGGTCGACCTCGTCCTGCAGGGGGTTCGCATGGAAGTCGTTCTTCAGCCCGTAGCCGGCGTTGTTGACCAGGATGCCGATGTCCGGCTGAGCCACGCGTGCGGCGACGGCCGCAACGCCGTCGGCCGTCGCGAGGTCGGCGGCGAGCCACTCCGTGGGCACCTGCCATTTCGCTGCCAGTTCCTCCGCCGTTTCCTTCAGCCGGGCTTCGTTGCGGCCGGTCAGGACCACTGCGTGCCCGCGCTCGGCCAGCTGGCGGGCGAACTCACCGCCCAGCCCGGAGGTGGCTCCGGTGACAAGTGCTGTTTTTCTCATGGGTTACACCTTTGCCGTTGCCGGAAACTTTGGCAACGATCGTCTACGGCGTCCTTGAACCCCGGGCGGGCGGCTCCTAGCGTGTGGAGCGTGGACGGGACACAGCGATATCAGGACCGGCACGACGCCGGCCGGCAGCTGGCCGCGGCACTGCAGCCCTGGCGGGGAGCGCCCGGCCTGCTGGTGCTCGGCCTGCCGCGCGGGGGCGTTCCGGTGGCCGCGGAGGCGGCGGCCGGCCTCGACGCGCCGCTGGACGTGCTCCTGGTCCGCAAGATCGGCCATCCCGCCCAGCCCGAACTCGCCGTGGGAGCGCTGGCCGGCGTGGCCGGTGAGCTGGTCCGCGCGGTCAACGACGATGTGTACCGGCGGTGGGAGGCACGTGACGGCGCCGCCCGCGCCGCGGTGGCGTTCGAGGCCGCGGCCGAGGCGGAGGAGCGCGAGCTGCACCGGCGGCAGGAACTGTACCGCCGGGGGCGGGGGCCGCTGTCGCTGCAGGACAGGACGGTGCTGCTGGTCGATGACGGCCTGGCCACCGGCGCCAGCATGCGCGCGGCCCTGCTGGCCGCGCGGGCCGCCGGGGCGAAACGGCTGGTCGCCGCCGCCCCCGTAAGCTGCGGGGGCGCGTCCGACGCCGTCGGCGGGTTGGCCGACGACGTCGTCGTCCCGTACCAGCCGCCGCGCCTGGCGGCGGTGGGAATGGCGTACGGGCAGTTTCCGCAGACCACGGACGCCGAGGTGACCGGGCTGCTCGCCGCCGGCTGAGGCTCCGCGCCGGTCCGCGATCCGGAAGCCGCAATCCGGGGCCGGGCAGGCCAAACCGGTGCCGACAGATGGCCATAGCCCGCGCTGAAATCGACAATTGACCCTATGGAGGAAGCTTCCGGGGCCGCCGGCTCCCCGCAGTGGCGGGGCGCCCGCTACGTTGCCCTCGGCAGCTCCTTCGCCTCCGGCCCCGGCCTCGGGCCGCGTGCCGCAGGCTCCGTGGCCCAGGCCCGGCGGACCACCGGCAACTACCCCCATCTGCTGGCCGAACGGCTCGGGATGCGCCTGGTGGACGCCACCAGCTCCGGGGCGACGACCGCGCAGGTGTTGTGGGCCCGGCAGCACGGCCAGCCTCCTCAGGCGGACGCGCTGACGTTCGACACCCGGCTGGTGACCGTCACAGTGGGCGGCAACGACATCGGCTACGCGACAGCGCTGATGCTCGCCGGCCTGCCGGCCCGCAGCGTGCCGCTGCTCCGCGCCGCACATCTGGTCCGCGCAGCGGCGGTGCCTGCCGCCGCCCCGCGGAACCTTGCCCTGCTTCCGGCATCCATGCTGCTGGTGGCACAGTTGCTGCGGCGCCGGGCCCCCATGGCCAGGATCCTCTTCGTGGAATACCTGACCGTCGTTCCTCCGGATCCGCGCACCCGGGTGCCGGTGCTGTCCGCCCGGCAGGCGGCCCGGGCACGCCGGCTTGCAGCCGCCCTGAAGCGGGCCACCGAGGAGGCCGCGGCAACCGCGGGATGTGAGCTGGTGGCCGTCGCGGATGCCAGCGGGGAGCACCACGCGTGGTCGGCTGAGCCGTGGACCAGCGCGGCGCTGCGTCCGGGCGGCGAGGACGCTCCCCTGCCCTTCCATCCGAACCGTGAGGGCATGGCCGCCGTCGCCGCCATGGTCGAAGACCACCTGTCCCGGCCCGAGCCGGGACGCCACAGCCAGAGCCCGGCTGCGGCGCGCTAGCGCAGCAGCCGGGCCGCGGCGCCAGGGAAACGGCCGTCCGTTCCCCGACAACCGAAAGCGGAGGCAGCCATGTCCTTCTCAAGCAGCACGTTCGATCCACGCGCAACCCTGAACCTGAACGTCGAGGACCTGACGCAGAGCGCGCTCAGGGCCTTCCGGACCGCGCTCGGCGTCACGGGCGCCGTCAGCCTGATACTGGGACTGGTGGTGCTCTTCTGGCCCGGGGCCACGCTGGACGTCATCGCTGTCCTGTTCGGCCTCTATTTCGTCATCAGCGGCGGAATCCGGATCATCAGCGGCATCATCACCCCGTTTTCCGCCGGGCTGCGGGTCCTGAGCATCATCGTCGGCGTGCTGCTGGTGATCGTGGGCATCGTGGCCATCCGGAATCCGCTGGCTTCCCTGACGGTCCTGGGCATGGTCGTGGGCATCGCCTGGATCGTGGAAGGTGTCATGGCCCTGACCGAGGTCGAATCCGGCGGCTCCCGCTGGTACGCCATCACCTACGGGGTGATCTCCCTGCTGGCCGGCGTCGTGGTGCTGTTCCTGCCGGTCAGCTCGTTGGCCGCACTGGTGGTCTTCGGCGGGATTTTCCTGCTGCTGCTCGGGGTGGTCCAGCTGGTGCGCGCCCTGACCTTCGGCCGGGGCGCGGCCCGCCACGCCTGAGCCCCGGGGATGACCGTCGCCGATCAGCGGATCCGGCGCCGGATCCGGACCGCGGCCAGCAGCGTGAAGGCGACGAGCATGGCGCAGAGGACACCGACCACGAACACCCCGGTGATCTCCCGGCCCCCCACGCTCGCGGTGATTCCGAAGATCCCCTCGATTTCCTCGACCGCTCCCGGCTGGCTGCCGGCCATGGCCTGCAGGGCATCGCCGGTCATTTCCTGCCGGATCGGCACGGCCGCCTGCATGAAGGGCAGCGCATTGACCACCGTGCGCACACCGTCGGGAAGCGCGCCCACCGGGATGTAGGCACCGGCCAGGAATCCCAGGATGGTGCCGACGATGGTGGACAGGGCGGAGTACGCGCCCGCCGTGCGGACAAAGGACACCACGAAGGCGCTGAGCGAGGCGAAGGCCAGGCAGCTCAGCGCCAGGAAGCCGTAGATTTCGGCGATGCCCGCCGCCGTGTAGCTGATGCCGTCCACGAGGTACAGGTAGGCCAGGGAGACGATCAGCACCACGGTCGTCATGATCAGGGCGATGATCCCGGCGGACACAAGGTAGCCGAGGATGAGCTTTTCGCGGCTGATCGGTGAGACCAGGAAGTCGCGGAACCTGCCCGACTCCGAGTCCTCCACGAAGACGTTCACCGCCCCCAGCCCGGTGGTGATGGCGGTGATCCCGACGATGCCGGAGAACATCCAGCTGTCCACGAAGCCCTTCACCTCGCCCTCGGTGGCGCCGGGGAAGGACTGCTGCAGGTCCTCGACCTGCGTGCTGCCCAGGAAGAGGGTGTAGAGCAGGAACAGGATGAGCGCCGAAAGCAGCGAGAAGAACACCCCCAGCCGGTCCCGGAAGAACAGCCGCAGGTTCCTGCCCACCAGTGTGCCGACGACGTTCATGCCGCTCCCGTCCCTGCTTCGTTGCGGCCGGAGGGCGTCCCGGAACCGTGCCCGGTAAGGGCCAGGAAGACGTCGTCCATGGTGCCGTGCCGGAATTCGAAGTCCACGACCTTCTCCCCGTGCCGGGCGAGGAGGGCGCGTGCCGTGCCGGCGCCGTCGACCACCAGCCGCACCACGCCGTCGTCGTCCGCGGCCCGGACCTCGGCACCCGCCGCGCGGGCGAGCTCCAGCAGGCCCGGCCGGTCCGTGGTGGCAATGCTGAGCACGGAGGCGCTGTACCGGGCCCGCAGCTGCTCCGGGGTGCCGTCGGCGATGATCCGGCCGCGGTCGATGATGCACACCCGGTCCGCCTCCTCGGTTTCCTCCATGTAGTGGGTGGTGAGGAACACGGTGAGCCCGCTGTCCTCGCGCAGCTGCCGGATGGTGGACCAGACGACGGCGCGGCTGGCCGGATCCAGGCCGGCGGTCGGCTCATCCAGGAAGAGCACCGCGGGCGAGTGGAGCAGGGCCCGGGCGATGTCGACGCGGCGGCGTTGGCCGCCGGAATACGTGCCGTAGCGGCGGTCCAGGAAGTCCGCGAGGCCGATCAGCCGGCTCAGTTCCTCAATCCGCGCCTCGTTCGCCGCCGCGTCCGCTGAGTAGAACCGCCCGCGGGACCGCAGGTTTTCCCGCCCGGTCAGCAGCGGGTCAAGGAGCGGATCCTGGAACACGACGCCGATCTGCCGGCGCACCTTCGCCGCGGCCGTGCGCACATCGGCTCCGCAGACCGAGGCCTCGCCCGCGTCGAAGCCCAGCACCGTGGTCAGGCACGAGATGGTGGTGGACTTGCCCGCCCCGTTGGTGCCCAGGAAGGCGAACACACTGCCCGGTGCCACGTCGAAGGACAACCCGTCCACGGCCGTCGTGGGCCCGTACCTTTTCGTCAGGCCCCGGACGCTGACCGCCGGCTCCGTGCTGTCCATGGTCGCTTCTTCCTGTCGCCCAGCGGGCCGGCCCTGCGCCGGCGTCGTGAGAAGTGTAGCGGGGGCGCATCCAGCGACCGCCCAGTGTCCTCCCAGCAGTGGTTAACGCGCTGCTAACACTCCGGATCTGCTGCGTGTAACAAACCGGCAGCAAGCTGGATGCGTTCCCCGGTCTCGGTCTCAGCTGGTCCCATCCGCCCTTCGCGGCCCTGCCGCCGCCGTAGCGAAACGGAGCACCCTCCATGGACGCTGGAAACACCGCCTGGCTGCTGGCCGCAGCCGCCCTGGTCTGCCTGATGATTCCGGGCATCGCCTTCTTCTACGGCGGGATGGTCGGATCCCGCCGCACCCTGAACATGATCCTGATGTGCCTGGGCAGCGCCAGCCTAGTGGCCGTGCTCTGGGTGGCCTTCGGCTACTCCGCGGCGTTCGGCGACTCCGTTGCCGGGCTCGGCCTGCTGGGCAGCCCGACCGAGTACGCGGGCCTGGGCCAGCTGCTGGCCGAGGACCCCGACGCCGTGATTCCCGGCGCCCTGTTCGCCGCGTTCCAGCTGATGTTCGCCTGCGTGACCACCGCCCTGGTGGCCGGCGCCGCCGCGGGACGGATGAAGTTCGGCGCCTGGATGGTCTTCGCCGGGCTCTGGGCCTCGCTGGTGTACTTCCCGGTCGCGCACTGGGTGTTCGCCTTCGACAGCGGGGACGGCACCGTCACCGGCGGCTGGATCGCCAACACCCTGGGGGCCATCGACTTCGCCGGCGGCACCGCAGTGCACATGAACGCCGGCATCGCGGCACTCGCCCTGGCCCTGGTGCTCGGCCGCAGCGCGGGCTGGCCGCATGCGCACGGCAAGCCGCACAGCCGCCCCCTGGTGGTCCTCGGCGCCGGACTGCTGTGGATCGGCTGGTACGGGTTCAATGCCGGTTCGGCGCTGAGCGCTGGCCAGGCGGCCGCCGTCGTCTTCCTGAACACCGCCGTCGCCGCCGCCGCCGGGCTGCTCGGCTGGGCGGCCACCGAGCGGCTGCGGCTGGGCCGTTCCTCGGTGATGGGCGCGGCGTCGGGCCTGATCGCCGCCCTGGTCGCCATCACCCCGGCCTGCGGGGCGGTGAGCCCGCTCGGCGCGCTGGCCATCGGCGCCCTGGCCGGAATCGTCTGCTCGCTGGCCATTGAGTGGAAGTACCGGCTGGGCTACGACGATTCGCTGGACGTGGTCGGCGTGCACCTGGTCGGCGGCGTGCTGGGCACCCTGCTGATCGGCCTGTTCGCCACCGACGCCGCCCCGAACGGAGTGAGCGGCCTGTTCTACGGCGGCGGCTGGTCGCTGCTGGGCGTCCAGTCGGTGGCCACCGCTGCGGTCCTTGCGTACTCGTTCGTGCTCACGTGGGTGATTGCGAAGGTCCTGAACATGACCATGGGCCTGCGGATTCCGCCCGAGAGCGAGCTGCAGGGCATCGACCTGGCCACGCACGCCGAGTCGGCGTACCTGAACGACGACGAGCCTGTGGAGCTGGGCGCCCCGGCCAAGTAGTTCCCCGGCCGGGGCGGCCCTGGGGCGGCGCTAGATCCCGTCCATCAGCCCCTGTTCCTGGCCCAGGTAGGTCCGCAGCAGCTCCACCGCATGCCCGCTGTCGGGCTCCTGCTCCAGCGCGGACAGCATCGACTCCCCCTGCGCCGCCCCGCCGGGGAAGGGCGGCAGCAGCGGGATCTCCGGGTCGGTGAGCACCTCGAGGATGAAGGGCCGGTCGGCGTCGAGCGCGTCGTCCCAGGCCGCGCCCAGGTCGGCAGGATCCTCCACCGTCCGGCCGGCCAGGCCCAGTAGCTCGGCATAGGCCGCATAGCGGAAGTCCGGCAGCGCCTGGGATTCGGGATAGCGCGGATCCCCCTCCATCTCCCGCTGCTCCCAGGTCACCTCGGTCAGCTCCCGGTTGTTGAAGACACACACTACGAAGCGCGGATCGGCCCAGTCCGGCCACAGCCGGCTGAGCGTAATGAGTTCGCTGACGCCGGCCATCTGCATCGCGCCGTCGCCCGAGAGCGCCACCACGGGGCGGTCCGGAGCGGCCAGCTTCGCGGCCAGCCCGTACGGCACCGAGCAGCCCATGCTGGCCAGCGTGGAGGACAGATGCGCCGGGACGCCGGCCGGCAGGCGCAGCTGCCGGGCGTACCAGTACACGCAGCTGCCGACGTCGACCGCCACCTGCGCGGTCTCCGGCAGCCGGGCGCTCAGCTCGGCGACCACCTGTTCCGGGTTCACCGGCCGGGCCGACACCTCCGCCCGCTCTGCGGCGAGGCGGTGCCAGCGCCGCACCGCTTCCTCCACCCGGGCACGCCAGGCCGACTCCGGCCGCTCCTCCAGCTGGGGCAGCAGAGCGTCCAGGGCGGCCGCAGCGTCGCCGGGCAGCGCGACCTCCACCGGATACCGGTTGCCGATCGCCGCCGGGTTCACGTCGATCTGCACGGCCCGGGCCTGGCCGGGCGCCGGATAGAACTCGGTCCACGGGTCGTTGGAGCCGATGATCAGCAGCGCGTCGCAGTTGTCGAGCACCCAGCCGCTGGAGGCGGTGCCGAGGTGGCCCATGGTGCCTGCTGCGAGCGGATGCGACTCATCAATGTACGGCTTGCCCTGCAGGCTGGTGGTGATCCCGGCGCCGATGCGCTCCGCGAGTGCCTGCACCTGTTCCTGCGCGTGCCGGGCCCCCTGGCCCACCAACAGCGCCGGACGCTGCGCCTCGTTCAGCAGCGCCGCGGCGGCCGCGATGTCGTCGGCCGCGGGCACCGCGTGCGCCGGCCGCCAGACCGGGGCGGTCGAGAGGATCCCGTGTTCCTGTTCCAGTTCGGGGGCCGGCTGCTTCTGCACATCGTGCGGGAGGATCACGACGGCGGGCGAGCGGGTGGCCAGCGCGGACTTGAAGGCGCGGTCCAGCACCAGCGGCACCTGTTCGGGACTGTTGATCTGCTGCCGGAAGGAGGAAGCGACGTCGCGGGTCAGGTTGAGCAGGTCGATTTCCTGCATGTAGGCGGAGCCGAGGACGCTGCGGGACTGCTGCCCGACGATCGCGACCACCGGAACGCCGTCCATCTTCGCGTCGTAGAGCCCGTTGAGCAGATGCACCGCCCCTGGGCCCTGGGTGGAGAGCATCACTCCCACCTCGCCGGTGTACTTGGCATGTCCCACCGCCATGAACGCGGCGTTCTCCTCGTGCCGGGCCTGCACGAAGTCGATCTCCCCGCTGCGCCGAAGCGCGCCGAGGACAGTGTTGATCCCGTCACCGCTGTAGCCGAAGATCCGCTGCACGTTCCACGCCCGCAGCCGCTCCACGACGACGTCGGCCACCAGTTTCCCGCTCATGCCACTCCCTCCGCGCCCGCGGTGCGGACGGTTCATCAGCCTGCTTATGGTTGGGCACCACTATTCCAAACCGGCAGGCAAACCGGAAACCCCGCCTCCGGCAATGGCCGCCCCGCCGCATGCCCGGACGCGCATCTTCACATCATGTGGCCCGGGCCACAATCACGTACCCTTTGGGGGTATTGCCCGTTCCGTGCCGACGATGCCACCTGGAGGTGAAAGCCGTGCCGAGTTCAAGGGGTTCAACGAGCCCGACGGCGCAGCAGCCGCGGCAGGCCGACGACGCCGCCGGCCGCACCAGCCGGTTCTCCACCGCGCAGGCGCCGCTGGCCCAGCGGCTGGGCCTCTGGGAGGAATACAACGAGCTGGCGCTGTTCAGCCTGCGCTGCAGCACCCTCTCGGAGCGCAGCCTGCTGGCCACCCAGACCAACCTTGAACTGCCGCGCATCCGCCTCACCCACATCCAGGGCAACGACCATGTCATCGAACGCGCGCCGGAGAACATCCGGCGGAACCCGGTGGACGCCGTCATGCTCTGCCTGCTCCTGGAAGGCAACGCGTTCTTCTACCACGACGCCGGCTGCGAAACGCTGGTTGCCGGCGAAGCCGTGGTGTACGACGCGAACCGGCCCTTCATGTACGGCTTCTCCACCGACATGCGGCAGGTCATCGTCGAGGTGCCTCGCACCCTGCTGCGTGAGCGGTCGGTCCGGGAGGAGTACTTCCGGCCGCGGGTGCTGCGCATCTCCGGCTCCCCCGCCGCCGTCCACGCGCGCAGCACCGCCAATACCGTGCTCGGCGCCTTCCGGAACGCGGTTCCCGACACCGCCGGCATGGAGGAAAGCGTGCTGGAGACGTTCTCGCTCATCACCGGCGAACCCGGCCGGGCGCCGTCGCGCGCCTACCTGGCCACGGCCCGCGACTACATCAGGGCACACCTCGGCGAGCCCGACCTTTCCCTGGCCCGGGTGGCCCGGGCCGTAGGGGTCAGTGAGCGCCACCTGACCCGGATCTTCACCGAGGAGGGAACCAGCCCGGCCCGGTACGTGCTGGAAAGCCGGCTGGAGCGGGCCCGCGGGCTGCTGGCGGACCCCGCGAACGCCGCCGTCCCCGTGGCGGAGGTCGCTGCGGCGGCCGGCTTCGTCTCCGCCGCGCACTTCTCCCGCAGCTTCCGGCAGCATTTCGGCTTCAGCCCGCGCGAGGCCCGGGAGGCGGCAGGCGGCTAGCGACGGCGCGGCCGCGGCGCGGGCAGCGGCCGCGCCGGCAGCGGCAGCGAAGATGTGCGGCAGCGAAGATGTGCGGTTGCCTGATCCGGACGCCGGCTTGCCTGATCCGGACACGCCCTTCTGCGGCGCGGGCGGCGAAGCGACAGTGGGATCTGCATCACACCCAGTGTCGCTCCGCCCCGAAAGGCTCCGGACCCCATGAAACACACTTCACGCCTGCTCGGCCTGCTCGCCGTCCCGGCGCTGGCCTTCTCCCTCGCCGCCTGCTCCGGCTCCGACGCCGCTGAGTCCCCGACCGCCGAGGGCGGCTCCTCCTCCATCGACACCGCCGCGCTTGACACCATGCTCACTGAATTCCAGCAGCCCCTCGACGAAGAGGTGCCCACGGAGTCGCCGGCCATCGCCGAGGACAAGAGCATCGTCGTCATCCCCTGCACCTACTCCTCCGAGGCCTGCGCCCGCGGCGCGGACGCCGCCATGGAGGCCGCGGAGTCACTGGGCTGGGAGACCCGCATGATCGATCCCGCCGGCAACCCCGAGAAGGCCCGCCAGGCCGTCGAGCAGGCGATCCAGCTCGGCGCCGACGGAATCATCTTCACCGCCGCCGTCGGCGACCAAATCAGCGATGCCCTCCAGGAGGCCCGCGACGCCGGGATCTTCCTGGTCAACAGCATGTCCCCCGCAGACGACCGCTTTGACGTGGAGATCGTGCCCGACGAGGATGTCTCCGGCAAGATGATGGCCGCCGCCATCGCCCAGGACAGCGGCGGCACCGCGAAGGTGCTGGTCACCACCGACCCGGCCTTCCCGTCCATCACCGCCCGCACCGAGGCGTTCACCAAGTGGCTGCCCGAGCTGTGCCCCGAATGCGAAATCGTGGAGACCATCGAGACGCAGATGTCCCAGCTGCAGTCCGGCCTGCCGCCGCAGATCCAGGCGACCCTCACCGCCAACCCGGAGATCAGCTACATCTGGACCCACACCGGCGCCGCCGTTGTCTCCTCCCAGGCCACCGTGGCCCGCAGCGCCAACGGCGACTCCATCAAGATGGTGTCCTACGACGGCAACTCCGCCAACCTGGACCTGATCAAGGACGGCAAGAGCCAGTTCGCCGACGTTATCAAGCCCATGGAGCACGCCGGCTACCTGTCCGTGCACGAGATGAACAAGCTCTTCGCCAACGGCTCCTCCGGCCATGAGGTGATCGAGATGTCGAAGCGGATGGTCCTGCAGGAGACCCTGCCCGAGCTGCCGTGGACCGGAGACACCGACTGGAAGTCCTCCTTCACGGCCCTGTGGGAGAACGCGGGCTGACTCCGCGGACCCCTCGCGGCCGGCCCGGCCTCACCGGGCCGGCCGCACCCTGTTCCGCCCCGGCACCCATCTTCAGGAGCACCACATGCAGCCCACCGCCGCCCTGAGCATCCGCGGTATCAGCAAGACCTTCACCGGACAGCGGGCGCTCGACGACGTCACCCTCGATATCCAGGCCGGCGCGGTGACCGCGCTGCTGGGCATGAACGGATCCGGCAAGTCGACGCTCATCAAGATCCTGGCCGGCGTCTACTCCCCCGACCCGGGCGGGGCGCTGCGCGTCCGCGGGCAGGATCTGTCCCTGCCCCTGACCCCCGCCGCTGCGCACGCCGCCGGCCTGCGCTTCCTGCACCAGGACCTGGGGCTGGTGGACGCGCTGACCATCGCGGACAACTTCGCGCTCTCCGACGGCTTCTTCGCGCGGACCGCCCTGTCCCCCGTCCGGCTCCGGCTCGAATATGCCCACGTGGCCGCCACACTGGAGCTGCTGGGCATCAACGAGCATCCGGGCCGGCTGGTCGGGGACCTGACGCCCTCCACCCGCACCATGGTCGGCATCGCCCGGGCCTTCCAGCACCGCTCCGGCGAGCCGGACGGCGGGGACGGTGCGGACGCAGCCGACGTCGATGCGCTGCGCCGGAACATCCTCGTCCTGGACGAGCCCACCGCGTCGCTGCCCGCAGATGAGGCCGAGCGCGTGCTGGCGCTGCTGGACATGCTGCGCAGCCACGGCGGCACCGCGGTCTACGTCAGCCACCGGATCGAGGAGGTCCGCCGCATCGCCGACAACGTTGCGGTGCTGCGCGACGGCCGGCTGGTTGCCGACGAACCGCTCGGCGAGCGCGACGCCGCCGCCATCGTGTCCCTGGTGATCGGCCGCGAACTGGAGGCCCCTGCCATCCGCCCCGCCGAGGAACGCGAAGGCGCGGTGCTGCTGAGCACCCGCGGCCTCAGCGGACCCCGGCTGGACGGCGTCGACCTGGACGTCCGGGCCGGCGAGATCGTGGGCGTCACCGGGCTGATCGGCTGTGGGCGCAGCGAACTGGTCCGCCTGATTGCCGGCGCCCAGCGCCCGTCCGCCGGCACCATGACCCTCGGCGGCCAGGCCTATGCCCCCGCCACGGCCGCCGCGGCCATCGCCGACGGCGTGGCGTGCGTGCCGCAGAACCGCCGCCGCGACGGCGTCGTGCTGGACCTGGGGGTCGGCGACAACCTGACCCTGGGACGGCTGAAGCGGTACACCCGCGGGCCGCTCCTGGACCGGGCGGCGGAAACCGCCGCCGCCGCCGACCTGTCCCGGCGGTTCCTGGTGAAGACCTCGTCCCTTTCCGCCCCCGTCCGCAGCCTCTCGGGCGGCAACCAGCAGAAGGTCGTTGTCGCCCGCGCGGCCAGCGGCGCACCGCGGATGCTGCTGCTGGACGAACCGTCCCAGGGCGTGGATGCCCTGGCCCGGCAGGAAATCAGCCGCCTGCTCAAGGAGCTCGCCGACGACGGCGTGGCCGTCCTGGTCGCCAGCACCGACTACGACGACTTCGTGGGCCTGGCCGACCGGGTGGTGGTCCTGGACCGCGGCCGGGTCGCCGCCGAACTGGCCGGTCCGGAGATCAGCGAGGACGCCATCGCCCTGGCCTGCCAGGCCGGCGCACCGGCCCGGCCCGCCGCCCCTACCCCCTCCAACCTCTCCTAGGAGCCACCACAGTGAACGCCCGCTTCAACCCCGGCCTGCTGATGAGGAACTACGGCATCGTGGTCTTCCTGGTCCTGATGATCGCCGTCTTCTCGCTGCTCATGCCGGACACCTTCGCCACCTCCGGCAACTTCCGGCAGATCCTCGCCGACCAGGCCGTGCCGGGCATCCTGGCCTTGGCCGTCATCCTGCCGCTCGCCGCCGGCGAATTCGACCTCTCGGTCGGCGCCAACCTGGGCATCTGCACCATCGCCGGCATCGTGCTGGCCGGTACCGGCCTGCCCCTGCCGCTGGTCCTCATCGCCACCCTGGCGCTGGGCATGCTGATCGGCGCGATCAACGCCTTCATGACCATCGTCGTCGGCGTCAACGCGTTCATTGCCACCCTGGGCATGGCCACCATCCTGGCCGGCTTCAACCTGCTGCTGACCAACTCGACGCTGATCACCCACTCCTCCGACGCGTTCTCGGCCCTGACCGGCGTCCGCCTGCCGGGCGGGCTGCAGGTGGTGGTGTTCTACTTCCTGGCCGCCGCGCTGGTGCTCTGGTTCGTCCTGGAGCGCACCCCGTTCGGGCGTTACCTGCGCGCCACCGGCATGGGCCGTGACGCCGCCGAGCTCTCCGGCGTGCGCACCAAGCGCTACCTGGCCGCCGCGTTCATCGGCGCCGGGCTGCTCGGCGGCCTCGCCGGCACCCTGCAGGCCTCCCGGGCCGGCAACGCCACGCCCGACCTCGGCCCGGAGTTCCTGCTGCCTGCCTATGCCGCCGCGTTCCTCGGGGCCACCGCCATCCGCGCCGGCTACTTCAACGTCTGGGGCACCGTGGCCGGGGTGTACCTGCTGGCCGTGGGGGCCAACGGCCTGGTGATCCTCGGCGCCAAGACGTGGGTGACGAACATCTTCAACGGTGTTGCCCTGCTCATCGCCGTCTCCGCCGCCACCCTGGTCCAGCGCCGCAAGGCGAAGGCCCGCGCCGTCCGCAAGGCCGACACCGATTCCGGTGCCGGAGCCGGAGCCGGAGCAGCCGCCGCGGCCGACCGGGAGAAGGGCGCCGCCGCGCCGGCCTGATCCGGGCGCCCGGTTCCGAAACCGCCTAGCCTCTTCTCCAACCCTGTCCGTTCCATCATCTGACCCGTTTTCGCCTCACTTCCGTCTCTTCCCTCTCTGCATTTAGGAGCAGCCATGACCCTCCTCGCCACCTCCGCCTGGCACGGCAAGATCCACACCGATGCATGGACCGCCGGGTCCGCCGGGGTCCTCGACGTCGTGGAACCCGCCACCGGCCGCATGCTGGGGTCCGTCGGCGCCGCTGACCGGTCCGACGCGCTTGCCGCAGCCACCCGGGCCGCGGCCGCCCAGCAGGCCTGGGCCAAAACCAAGCCGGAGGAACGCGCCGCCGTGCTCCGCCGCGCCGGCGCCCTGTTCGAGGAACATGCCGGAGAGATCCAGGACTGGATCATCCGGGAGACCGGGTCCATTGCCGCCAAGGCAGCCCTGGAGACCCACATTGCTGCGAACGAGTGCTACGAGGCCGCGGCCCTCCCGGCCCACCCGGCCGGCGACGTACTGACCAGCAACGAAGACCGCTGGTCCTTCGCACGCCGCCGCGCCGCCGGCGTCGTCTCGGTGATCTCCCCGTTCAACTTCCCCCTGATCCTCTCGATCCGCTCCGTTGCCCCGACCCTGGCCCTCGGCAACGCCGTGCTGCTGAAGCCGGACCCCCGGACCAGCATCTCCGGCGGCGTGTCCATCATGCGCGTCTTCGAGCTGGCCGGCCTTCCGGCCGGCGTGCTGCAGCTGCTGCCCGGCGGCGCCGAAGTGGGCCAGGCGGTGGTGGAGGCGCCGGAGGTGCGCATCGTCTCCTTCACCGGCTCGACGGCGGCCGGCCGCAAGGTCGGCGAGACCGCCGGACGGCTGCTCAAGCGGGCCCACCTCGAGCTCGGCGGCAACAACGCCCTGATCGTGCTGCCCGGCGCCGACCTGGACCTCGCAGCCTCGGCCGGGGCCTTCGGTTCCTTCATGCACCAGGGACAGATCTGCATGACCACCGGCCGGCACATCGTGCACGAATCCCTGCTTCAGGAGTACGTCGACCGGCTGGCGGAGAAGGCCGCCGCGCTGCCGGTCGGGGACCCGAGCACCGGGCAGGTGGCGCTGGGACCGATCATCGACGAGCGCCAGCGCGACAACATCGACCGGCTCGTGCGTGCGGCGAAGGACGACGGCGCGCAGGTGGCCGCCGGCGGCACCTATGAGGGCCTCTTCTACCGGCCGACCGTGCTCACCGGCCTGACGCCCGGGAACCCGGCGTGGACGGAGGAGATCTTCGGCCCGGTGGCGCCCGTGCTGGGCTTCTCCACCATCGACGAGGCGGTCCAGCTGGCGAACGCCTCGGAGTACGGGCTCTCCCTGGGCGTGCTGGGCGAGGTCGGGCTGGCCATGGAAGTCGCGGACCGGGTCAATACCGGCAAGGTCCACATCAACGAACAGACCGTGTCCGACGAGGCGAATTCGCCGTTCGGCGGCATGGGCGCCTCGGGAACCGGCTCCCGCTTCGGCGGCGCGGCCGCGAACATCGAGGCGTTCACCGAGACGCAGTGGCTGACCATGCGTCCCGAGATCGCCCGCTACCCCTTCTAGCGAAAAGCCTGGGTCCGGGAGCGCCGCGCGGGGTCGGCGCGCCCCGGGCCCGTCCGGGCCCGGGCCTCGGTCAGCGGGCGGGTTGATCCGCCCGGACGGGGTGGCCGGAGATGATGGAGATCCGGTTGAAGGCATTCATCGTCACCGCAGCCCAGCTGATAGCCGAAAACTGTTCATCGGTCAGGCCGCTGCGCAGCAGGGTGAAGGCCCCCTCCCGTTCCGCCTTGGGCGGCAGGTCGGTGATCGCCTCCGCCAGGGCCAGGGCAGCCCGCTCGGTGTCCGAAAAGACCTCGGTGTCGCACCAGGCGGGCAGGACAGCCAGCCGGCGCGGCTCCTCCCCGGCCTCCAGCGCCTGCCGCGTGTGCAGGTCCAAGCAATACGCGCAGCCGTTCAGCTGGGAGATCCGCAGGTTCACCAGTTCCATCAGCCGGCGGTCCAGCCCGGCGTCGGCCGCCGCCTCACGGACCTGCGCCGCGGTCGCGGCGAGCGCCCGGTAGGCCTCGCGGTGCTGCTTGTCCAGATAGATCCGCCGGTTCATGCTGCTCCTTCCGTCTGCTTCCATCCTGACCCTAGGCCCAGGCCACCACCACCCGGGCGGCCTGGTCCGGCACCGTCACGTCCAGGCCGGTCAGTTCGCGGAAGCGGCGCAGCCGGTTCAGGATCGTGTTGCGGTGGCAGTAGAGGTCCGCCGCGGTCTGGCTGACCGAACCGGTGGCCAGGTACAGCTCCACGGTCTCCTTCAGGCGCTCCCGCTCGCTCAGCCGGCTCTGCCCCAGGGCATCATCCAGCGGACCGCGCAGGTCGACGCCCGCATCCAGCAGCAGGTGGCTGGCCAGGCGCACCCATCCCCCCGAGAGGCTGACCGGCCCCCGGTCCCGTTCGTCAAGCAGACCGGACAGGCGCCCCGCCGCCGCGGCAGCGCCGGGCACCGCCCGCAGGCCCGCCACCCGCGGCACCAGCCCGCACGGCAGGCGTTCCAGCCCGGGCAGCAGGCGGCCGGCCCCCGGGCCGGTCGGCGGGACCCAGAAAGCTGTCAGGAACTGCCCCTGCTGATGGGTAAACACGTCGCGCTCCGCGGCCCGGGCGGCGTCGACGGCGGCCCGCAGCGCGGCTGCGACCGGCGCTGCGGCGGTGACGACGGTAAAGGTGTCCTGTGCCCGCACGCCCAGGGCCTGCGCAATCGCGGCCAGTCCCTCCTCCGAGGGGGCCGCGTCGAACAGCCGGTCGATAAAGCCGCGGCGCACATCGGCCTCCTCCCGGGCCATGGCGATCCGCTCGGCCGAATAGCTGAGATAGGTCTGCGTGGCGAAGTCGTCCACCACCTGCCAGACCCGCTCCACCCGGCGGGTGAGCAGATCCGCGTCCTGCGGGGAGGAGATCTCCAGGAGGGCGTTCCAGATGATCCCGAAGTCCAGCCGCACCGCCGCCGTCAGCGAATCCGGCGGAACCCGCTGGCGGGCACGCCGGGACCCAAGTTCCCGTGCCAGGTCCAGCAGTTCGGGTGCTGGCGAGCCGGTGGCCAGGCTGCTGAGCAGGCCTCGGAAAGTCTGGACCGCGGTGGCCCGGACCTCATCGGAACGGGCGAGGTCGGCGTAGTCCTCGATGCTGCCCAACTGTCCGAGGAAGCGTTCGGTGAGCAGGTCCGACCGCCCGCTGAGCAGGACCAGCAGCTGCCGCCACCGTTCCTGCTCCTCCGGATTAAGCGAAGTGTGCATATGCACACCCTATTCGCCCGTTTCCGTGTTGTTTTACTCGGGAAACTGCGGTTTTTCACTGACAGGATGAAAGCAGTCCCGGCGCGCTGTGATGCGCGCCACCCTGCGACCTTGGAGTTCCCCGATGGCCCAGCCAAGCACCGCCGGCCCGGCACCCGCCGCGCCGGCGAAGATCAGCGAGAAGACCGCGGGACAGGTGGCCTTCGCCGCCCTCGTCGGCACCGCCCTGGAGTGGTACGACTTCTTCCTGTTCACCACCGCTTCGGCCCTGGTGTTCAACGTGCAGTACTTCATCTCCGAGGACCCGGTCCAGGCCACCCTGTACTCGTTCGGCACCCTCGCCGTCGGCTTCGTCGCCCGACCCATCGGCGGGGTCATCTGCGGCATGCTCGGTGACAAGTTCGGGCGCAAGAAGATCTTGATGATCACCATCGTCGGCATCGGCGTGGTGACCGGCCTCATCGGCCTGCTGCCCACCTATGCCAGCATCGGCGTCGCCGCTCCCGTGCTGCTGATCGTCCTGCGCATCCTGCAGGGGCTGGCCGTGGGCGGTGAATGGTCCGGCGCCGTGACCATCGCCGTGGAGAACGCCCCGCCCGCCAAGCGTGCCCGCTACGCCGCCATGCCGCAGATCGGCTCGCCCATCGGCACCCTGCTCTCCTCCGGCGGCTTCTTCCTCGTCGCCGCCCTGATCAGTGAGGACAACTTCGACTCCTGGGGCTGGCGCATTCCGTTCCTGGCCGCCATTCCGCTGCTGCTGGTGGCCCTGTGGATCCGCAGCCGGCTCAGCGAGTCCCCCGAATTCGAGGCGCTGATGGCCAGCGGCGAAACCGAGCACGCGCCGGTGCGCCGCACCTTCCTGGAGTCCTGGCGGCAGATCCTCATCGGCATGGCCTCCACCCTGCTGGGCGTGGGCGGCTTCTACCTCGTCACCACCTTCTCGGTGTACTACGGCACCTCCATCCTCGGCCTGCCGCAGGCCCTGATGCTGCTGGCCACCCTGGTGGCAGCCGCCGTCGAAATCCCCATCCTGGTCTGGGGCGGCCGGCTCGGCGAGAAGTTCGGCGCCAGCAAGGTGATCCTCTGGGGCGGCGTCGCCGCCGTCCTCGCGGCTTTCCCGGTGTTCCTCGCCGTGCAGAGCGGAGAACCGATCCTCGTGGTGCTCGGCGTGACCGTGGGCGTGGCCTGCCTGTCGCTGCCGTACGCCGTGTCCGGCACCGCGCTCACCGGCCTGTTCCCCGCCAAGACCCGCTACACCGGCGTCGCGATCGCCTCCAACGCCGCCAGCGTGATCAGCGGCTTCGTGCCCATGGCCGCCACCGCCCTGCTCGCCGCGGCCTCCAACTCCATCGTGCCGATCGCCCTGCTGCTGATGGTGATCGCCGGCTTCACGGCGGTCTCCGGCCTGCTGATTCCGCGCTGGTCGGTGGTGGAGAAGGGCCTGCTGCGGTGAGCAGCGCAGCAGGCACGGTCAGCGCCGGGCACCTGCTGGTCGCCCAGCTGGAGGCCGCCGGCATCCCCCGCATCTACGCGGTGCCCGGGGAAAGCTACCTGGACGTGCTCGACGGCCTGCACTCCTCCCCCATCCGCACGGTGGTGGCCCGCCACGAGGGCGGGGCCGGCTTCATGGCCCTGGCCGAGGGCCGGCTCACCGACCGGCCGGGCGTCGCCATGGTCACCCGCGGCCCCGGCGCGGCCAACGCGTTCATCGCCGTGCACACCGCCTATCAGGACGCGACGCCGCTGGTGCTGTTCATCGGACTGGTTCCGGTGGCGGACCGTGGCCGGGAGTCCTTCCAGGAGTTCGATCCGGCCGCCTGGTTCGGCAGCACCGCAAAGAAGGTGCTGGTGCTGGAGGACCCGGCCGCGACGGCACGGATCGTCGACGCGGCGCTGCACACGGCGGCGTCGGGCCGGCCCGGGCCGGTCGTCGTCGGACTGCCGGAGGACCTGCTGGTGCGGCAGGTTCCGGCGGCCACCGTCCCGCCCCGGCCGGTGGCCGCCCCGGCACCCGACGACGCCGCCCTGGCCCGGCTGGCCGACCTGCTGGCCGCCTCCCGCCGGCCCCTGCTGGTGGCCGGCGGCGAGGGCTGGACGGCGCAGGCCGCGGACGCCGTCGCCGGCTGGGCCGCGGCCCGAGGGATCCCGGTGGCCACGGACTTCCGCGCCTTCGACTCCGTGCCCCACGCCAGCGAGGCCTACGTGGGCGGGCTCGGCTACGGGCGCGCCGAGTCCACCGCAGCCTGCCTGGCGCGCGCCGACCTGCTGCTGTTCGTCGGCTGCGTCCGCTCCGACGTGCTCTCCGACGGATACCGGCTGGGCGGCTCGGCGGTGACCGCCGTCGTGAACCCCGATCCGGAACTGCTCGGCCACGACGGCCGGGTGGACCTGCAGCTCATCGCCGGCCCGGCAGCCTTCGCGGCCGCGCTGCCGCGGCTGGACGCCCTGCCCGGCGCCGCGCCCGCCCACGAGGAGGGCTGGCTCAAATCCGCCCGCGCCGCCTGGGAAACCGCACGCATCCCGGCACCCGACGCGGTCAGCGGCGTCGACCTGGGCCTGGCCATGGCCGCGGTCGAGGCACGGAAGGAGCCGGACGCGATCCTCACCTTCGGAGCCGGCAACCACACCGGCTGGGCCGGCCGGTTCCTCAGCCTGAACGGACCGGATTCGCTGGTCGCCCCGCGCAACGGCGCGATGGGCGCCGGGATCCCCGCCGCCGTCGCCGCCTCCCTGGCCTATCCGGAGCGGCAGGTGATCTCAGTAGCCGGGGACGGCTGCTTCCTGATGAACGCCCAGGAGATCGCCACCGCCGTCGCCGCCGGCGCCAGGTTCACCGCCATCGTGGTGGACAACGCCGGCTACGGCACCATCAAGGGCCACCAGGAGCAGTCCTATCCGGGCCGGCCCTCCGGCACCGACCTGGTGAACCCCGACTTCGCCGCCTGGGCACAGTCCTTCGGCGGCTACGGCGAGCGCGTGGAACACACCGAAGACTTCGCCGCCGCCTTCGAACGCGCGGCGGCCAGCGGCCGCCCGGCGGTGCTGCACGTGCTGCAGGACCCGGCGGTCCGCGCCCCGCTCAGCCGGAGCATCCCCGAGGAAAGGCCCCTGTGAAACTCGACCTGCTGATCCGCAACGCCCGCATCATCACCATGGACACGGCACGGCCCGCAGCGTCCGCCGTCGGCGTCCTGAACGGGCGGATCGTGGGGCTCGACGACGACGTCGCGCACCTGCCCGCCGCCGAGACGGTCGACCTGGGCGGGGCGGTGATGACGCCGGGCTTCAACGACACGCACTGCCACACCACCTGGTTCGGGCTGGGCCTGGCCGAAACTGATGTGTCCGGCGCCGCCGACATGGAGGAGCTGTACACCCTGCTCGAAACGGCCGCGGCGCAGCCTGACACCACCGGCACCGGCTGGGTGATGGGCACCGGGTTCAACCAGGTGGACCACGGCGGCCGGTTCCCCGACATCCGGGTGCTGGACCGGATCTGCGCCGGCCGGCCGCTGTACCTGCGGCACAACTCCGGACACATGGCGGTGGCCAACACCGCCGCGCTGCGGCTGGCCGGCGTGGATGCCCCGGACTTCCCGGATCCCGCGGGCGGGCGGGTGGTCCGCCACCCCGACGGCACGCCCACCGGGCTGCTGCAGGAGACCGCGCAGCGGCTGGTCCAGGACCTGGTGCAGCCCTACTCCCTCACCGCCATCGAGGCGGCCCTGGACCGCGGCACCGCCTGCTACGCCCGCGAAGGCATCACCAGCTTCACGGAGGCCGGGATCGGCGGCGGCTGGATCGGCCACTCCCCGCTGGAGCTGGCCGCCTACACGGCCGCGCTGCGGGGCGGCCGGCTGCATGCCCGTGCCCAGGTCATGCCCGCCATCGACGCGCTGCACGGACTCACCGGCCACGCCGACGACGACGCCGGGCTGGGCCTGGACCTGGGCATCGTCACCGGGTTTGGCTGCGACCGGCTGTCCCTGGGCCCGGCGAAGGTCTTCACCGACGGATCGCTGATCAGCGAGACCGCCGCGGTGGCCGAACCGTACTGCGGGCACGACCACGGCACGAACACCGGCTACTTCCAAGACGACCCGGAGCAGATGCGCTCCCGGATCCTCGCCGCCTACCGTTCCGGCTGGTCCATCGCCGCCCACGCCATCGGGGACCGCGCCGTCGACTTCGCCCTGGACGTGCTCATCGAATGCCAGCACACCTACGGACGGCGGGCGGTGCCCAACCGCATCGAACACGCCTCCATCACCCGGGACGAGCACCTGCCGAAGCTGGCGGCGGCCGGGATCGCGGTCACTCCGCAGGCCGGGTTCTTCGCCACCCTCGGCGACGCCATGACCGCATCCCTGGGGCCCGAGCGGGTGCGGCTGGCCTACCGTGGACGGTCCTTCGTGGACGCCGGCGTGCTGCTGGCGGGCAGCTCGGACCGCCCGGTGGCGGACGGCAACGTGATGCGCTGCCTGCAGGCCTTCGTGGACCGGCGCAGCGGAAGCGGCGAAGTCTTCGGCGGACCGGGGGAAGGCCTCACCCCGTACCAGGCGCTGGCCGCCTACACGGTCAACGCCGCGGAAGCCACCGGACGGCGGGGCAGCCTCGGCAGCATCACTCCCGGCCTCCTGGCGGACTTCGCCGTGCTCTCCGATTCGCCCCTGGACGTGCCCACGGACGAGATCGGCGACATTCAGGTCCGCGCCACCCTCGTGGGCGGCGAATTCACCCACAATGCCCTCTGATCCCTTCCCCCGACAGGAGAACCGCCGTGCCCGGCCACGCCCCCACTGATGAGTTGTTCCTCGCCCATTTCGCCGTGCTCAGCCGCTTCGGCGCCACCGAACGCGGCGGAGTGGACCGCCAGGCCGGCACGCCGGCCGACGGCGAGCAGCGCCGCTGGCTCGCGCAGCTGCTTTCCGATGAAGGCTTCGAGGTGCAGTACGACCGCGTCGGCAATCAGTTCGCTCTGCTTGAGCTGGTACCCGGCGCCCCCTACGTCCTGACCGGCTCGCACCTGGATTCGCAGCCCACCGCCGGCCGGTTCGACGGCGTGTACGGCGTGCTCGCCTCGGCCCACGCCTGCCTGCGGCTCGCCGGGGAGTTCACCGCCGCCGGCACCCGGCCGCGGTTCAACCTCGCCGTGGTGAACTGGTTCAACGAGGAGGGCTCCCGGTTCAAGCCGTCCATGTTGGGCAGCAGCGTCTTCACCGGCAAGCTGGACGCCGGGACGGCGCTGGCCGTGCGGGACGCACAGGGGATCACGGTGCGCGAGGCCCTGGAGTCCATCGGCTGCCTGGGCGACGGCCCGGGCCCGACGGCGGCCTTCTGCGCGGAGATCCATATCGAGCAGGGCCGCAGCCTGGAACGGGACGGCATCACGATCGGCCTGGTGGACTCCAACTGGGCGGTGAACAAGTACGAGTTCGTGGTGCACGGCGAGCAGGCGCACACGGGTTCCACGGTGATCGCGGACCGGCGCGATGCCCTGCTGGGTGCCTCGATGCTGGTGGTGGCCGCACGGGAGGCGGCGGACCGCTTCCCCGGCGAGGTCATCACCTCCGTGGGCCAGCTGAGCGTGTACCCCAACTCCCCGGTGGTGGTGCCCAGCCGCGTGGAGCTGGTGCTGGACCTGCGCAGCGCGCAGATGCCGCTGCTGGCCGAGGCCGACGCCTGGCTGCATGAGCGGATCGCCGCGATCGAGGCGGCCGCGTCGGTCAGGATCGAGCAGCGCGTATCGCACGGCTGGCCCGTCACCCCCTACCAGCCGGAGGGTGTGGAACTGGCGGCGAAGGCGGCGGCGGACCTGGGCCTGCCGGCCCGCCCGGTGAGCACCCTGGCCGGGCACGACTCCACGAACCTGAAGGATGTGGTGCCCACGGTCATGCTGTTCGTGCCCAGTGTCGAGGGGATCTCCCACAACGAACGCGAGCTGACCAGCGACGCCGATATGCTGGCCGGCGTCGCCGTGCTGACCGAAGTGGTGCGCCGCCTCGCGCTGGGGGCCCTCGCGGAGTAGACCGGGGCGCGGGCCGCCGCCTATCCTTCCGGCATGCCCAAGACCATCTACTACGTGGCGTGCTCGCTGGACGGGTTTATCGCCACCGATGATGACAGCCTTGACTGGCTGCTCTCGTTCGGTTTCGAAGCCTTCCAACAGGAATATGACCGGTTCCTGTCCAGTGTCGGGGCGCTGGTGATGGGCTCGGGCACCTACGAGTGGCTCCGCCGCGAGGAACCGGACACCTGGGCCTACGGCTCGCTGCCCTGCTGGGTGCTGACCAGCCATGACCTCGCTCCGCCCCCGGGCGCTCCGGTCCGGTTTGCGGCCGGCGACGTGCGGGAGATCGCCGGGGCGGCCGGGGACGCGGCGCAGGGCGGCAACGTCTGGGTGGTCGGCGGCGGCAACGTCGCGGCCCAGTTCCAGGACGCGGGCCTGCTGGATGAGCTGCGTGTCGCCTACATGCCGGTGGCGCTGGGCAGCGGCCGTCGGCTGCTGCCCGTCGCCGGCCCAACGGAGCGGTTCACCCTGGCGGCCACCACTGCCTTCGACGGCGGCGCCGTCGAGCTGCGCTACATCCGGGCGGACCGTTGGCAGGCGCCCTCCCCGGCCGCCGAACGCACCGAATAACCGCTGCATATACCTGTAGGATTTACGCCAGCGCAAGTTTCGATTACCACTGACAGGCGGCCGGTGAATGGGTCCTGATATTCGTGCACGCAACAACGTAAGAATCCTCGGGCGGGAAGACGGGCCGACAGTGATGTTCGGGCACGGTTTCGGCTGTGACCAGGGCATGTGGCAGCGGGTGCTGCCGCGCTTCATCGACGATTACCGCGTCGTGGTCTTTGACTACGTCGGGTCGGGGAATTCGGACCTGGATGCCTATGATTCGGCGCGTTATTCCGCCCTGGACGGCTATGTCGAAGACGTGCTGGACATCTGCGACCTGCTGGGCGGCGGCCCGGTGACTTTCGTGGGCCACAGCGTCAGCGCGATGGTGGCGGTTGCCGCGGCAGCCAAAGATCCCTCCCGTTTTGAGCGCATTATCCTGCTGGCGCCCTCGCCGAGCTATCTGGATTATCCCGCGGACGGTTATCGGGGCGGTTTCTCGCAGGCGGACCTCGATGAATTGCTGGTTGCCCTCGATTCCAATTACTTTGTCTGGGCAAACTCCATGGCCCCGATGATCATGGGTAATCCCTCCCAGCCGGAGCTGCACAGCGAACTCGCCGGAAGCTTCTGCCGGGTCAACCCCACCGTGGCGCGTGACTTCGCCCGGGTCGCCTTCCTTTCCGATGTGCGCCACCTGCTGTCGGATGTCAAGGTGCCCGCGCTGATCCTCCAGGCGTCGAACGACGCGCTGGTGCCCCCGCACATCGGCTCCTACCTGCTCGAGCGCCTGCCCGAAGGCACCCTCCGGGTGATGCAGGCCGAGGGCCACCTGCCGCACGTCAGCGCGCCGGCGGAAACGGCGGACCTCATCCTCGGCTACCTGCGGCAGCCGGCCTGACCCTCCCGCCGCTCCGCCCCGCCCGTCCACGCACCGAAAGAGGCCCGTGTCCCACGACCCCGCCCGCGCCGACGTCGACTACGCCGCGTTGTTCCACGACGCGCCGTCCGGATACCTGGTCACCAGGACCGACGGCACCATCGTTGAAGCCAACGCCACCCTGCTGGCCTGGCTGGGCCGGCGCCGCCACGAGGTGATCGGCTCCAGCCTGCTGGACCTGCTCCCGGTGGGCGACCGCATCGTCTACACCACCCATGCCCTCTCCCAGCTGGGGCTCATGGGCGCGTTCGCGGAACTGGCCGTGGACCTGCGCGGCGCCGACGGCGCCCGGCTTCCGGCGCTGCTCTCGGGCACCCGGGCCGCGGGCACGGGCGGGCTGCCCGACCTGGACCGGATCATCGTCTTCAACGCCCACGAACGCCGGCTCTACGAGCGGGAGCTGGTGGCCGCGCTGCGCAAGGCGGAGGAGGCCGAAGCGGCGCGGGCCGCCGCCGAGGCCAGCAGCCGGCGCAAGGAGACCCTCCTGGAATCAGTGCTGAACACCGTGGAGGTGGGCGTTACCGTGGTGGACGCCGAGGGCAACACCGTGCTGACCAACGCCCGCCAGCGCGCGAACTTCAAACGTGCGGTTCCGGCCGGCATGGAACGGCCGGACGAGTGCCAGCTGCTGCTCTTCGGCCCCGACCGGGTGACGCCGCTGCCCACCGACATGCGCCCGATCCGGCGGGTGACCATGGGCCAGTCCTACTCCGATGAACTGGTCTGGGTGGGCACCGGGGAAGGGCAGCGGGCGCTGTCCACGACGGCGCGGCCCATCCGCGGCGACGATGAGTCCTTCACCGGATCGGTGATCGCCTTCAGCGACGTCACCGACCTGGTCAGCGCCATCTCCGCCAAGGACGACTTCGTAGCCAACGTCAGCCACGAGCTGCGCACCCCGCTGACCTCGATCATGGGCTATCTGGACCTCGCCCTTGAAGAGGAGGAGGAGCTGCCGGCCCATGTGGCGTCCGCCCTTCGGGTCGCGCTGCGCAACTCTGAGAAGCTGTTGCAGCTGGTCTCGGACCTGCTGACGGCAGCGGCGGGGCAGACCAGCATGGAGCCGGTCCGGACGGACCTGGCGGAGATCATCCGTGCCGCCATGACGTCGGTGGCTCCGCGCGCCGAGGCCAACGGGGTGGAGCTGGCCGTCGAAATGCCGGAGCGGCTGCCCGCCGTGGTGGACGGGCAGCGGATCAGCCAGGTCCTGGACAACCTGCTCTCCAACGCGGTCAAGTACTCGCCCGACGGCGGGCGCACCACCGTTCGGGCCCGCCGGGAGGACGGCGCGGTCCGGATCGAGGTCGAGGACTCGGGCATCGGCATGACCGAATCGGAGCAGTCCGAGGTGTTCACCAAGTTCTTCCGCTCCGTGAGTGCACGCCGCGCCGCGATTCCCGGCGTCGGGCTCGGCCTGGCGATCAGCCGCAACATCGTCGAGGCCCACGGCGGAACCATCACGCTGCGCAGCGAATCCGGGCGCGGTACCTGCTTCACGGTCCTGCTGCCGGTCGACTGAGGCCGGCAGCCGTTCGGCCCGGTGATCCGGACGCATTTCGTCCGCCGGTCACGGGGCCATCACGATTCCCCGGCCGATTTTGTCCCTGTCTGCGCAGCGTGCAAATATCCAAAGCAGGAAGACCGCGCTGCGGCCCGCGGAGAATCCGGGCCCGGCAGCGCCCAGGGCGCCCCGGGGCGCAGGAACGGAAAACAGGTGGCATGAACCGGACTGCCCGGAAGGTCGTCAAGAGGGTCGGCTCCTTCTCCGCCGTGGGCGCGGTCGCCTTCGTCGTCGACGTCGGGCTGTTCAACCTGCTCAACCAGACCGTGCTGCAGGGGAATCCAGTGACCGCGAAGGTCATTTCCGTGGCCGTGGCCACCGCGGTGTCCTGGCTCGGCAGCCGCTACCTGACCTTCCGGCACACCCGCGGGCGCAGCCTGCGCAGCGAGACGCTTCTTTTCGCCCTGACCAACGCCGTCGGCCTGCTCATCGCAGCGGGATGCCTGGTGGTCTCGAACTACGTCCTTGGGCTGACCGGCCCGGTGGCGGACAACATCTCCGGCAACGTGGTGGGCGTGGCCCTGGGCAACGTGTTCCGCTACTTCGCCTACCGCTACATCGTGTTCAACGCCCCGCGCGGTTCCGACGCCAACACTGAAGCCGGCACCGAAGCCGACACAGGCACCGACGACCGCACGGCCGCCTCCTCCGGCAGCTAATCCACCGGAGGAGGCGGGACACAGTGCAGGGAGCCGGCTCGGATCAGCGACTGCCCGGGCGGCGGATCAGCTTCTTGTTCACGAACTCGTCCATGCCGTACCGGCCCAGCTCCCGGCCGACGCCGGAGCGCTTCACACCGCCGAACGGCAGGTCCTCCTGAGTTCCGGCCACACCGTTGATCCACACCATTCCGGTGTCGAGCCGGTCGGCGACGGCGAGCGCGCGGTCCTCATCGGTGCTCCAGACGGCGCCGCCGAGCCCGTACGGGGAGTTGTTGGCCAGCTCCACCGCTTCGTCCTCGTCAGCGACCTTGTAGACCATTGCCACGGGGCCGAACAGCTCCTCGGAGAAGGCCCGCATCTCAGGGGTGATGCCGGTCAGCAGGGTCGGGGCCACGTAGGCGCCGGGGCCGTCCAGCAGGCCGCCGCCGATGTGCAGCTGCGCACCCTTGTCCACCGCATCGCGGATCTGCTCCACGAGCCCGTCGGCGGCGGCCTGTGAGGACAGCGGACCGAAACGGGTGCCCGGATCGCGCGGATCGCCGGGCTGGATGCGGGCCAGCTTCCCGGCCATCTTCGCCACGAACTCCTCGTAGAGCTCCTCCATCACGATGAACCGCTTGGGCGAGTTGCAGGCCTGCCCGGAGTTGCCCATCCGGCCCGCGACGGCGGCCTTGACCACGCCGTCGAGGTCGGCGGTGTCCAGGACGATGAAGGGATCGGAGCCGCCCAGCTCCAGCACCACCTTCTTCAGGTGCCGGCCGGCAACTTCGGCGACGGCGGAGCCGGCGCGTTCGGATCCGGTGAGGGAGACGCCCTGGATCCGGGGGTCGGCGATGATGTCGGCCGCCTGGGCGTTGGTGGCGAAGACGTTGACGTACGCGCCCTCCGGCAGCCCGGCTTCCCGGAAGATCGCCTCCATGGCCAGCGCGGACTGCGGGCAGTTGTTGGCGTGCTTGAGCACCACCGTGTTGCCCAGCATCAGGTTCGGGCCGGCGAACCGGGCCACCTGGTAGTAGGGGTAGTTCCACGGCATGATGCCCAGCAGCGCGCCGACCGGCTCGGTCCGGACGACGGCGGTGCCGCCGCCCTTGGGGTCCAGCTGCTCGTCGGCCATGAACCCGGGGCCCTCGGCGGCGTAGTAGTCGTAGATGTCGGCCACCAGGGCGACCTCGCCGCGGCCCTGGGCCACCGGCTTGCCCATCTCGAGGGCAATCAGGTCAGCCAGCTCGCCGGCCCGCTCCCGGTAGAGTTCCGCGACGCGGGAGAGAACCTTGGACCGGGTTTCCACCGGTTCGCGCCGCCAGCCGGCGAAGGCTTCGTGGGCGGCGGCGACGGCCTGCCCGATCTGTTCGTCGGTGGCTTCGGGAAACTCCCGGACGGTCTCGCCTGTGGCGGGGTTCACTGTCTTGTACACGCTCATGCGGCTTTACGTTACCTTTCCTGTGATCCGGGTCGCATCCCGGCCGGAGCGGCGGCGGGCACCCCCGGCGCCGGGAGGGGCTCATGCTCGGCGTCCAGGTCGACGGCGGGCGGCGGGCGGCGGAAGCCGCGGGTCAGGACCAGCAGGTAGGCGGCGCCGGCGGCGAGCCAGGCCAGGCCGGCCATCAGGGCGGCGCCGGACAGGCTGAACCACAGCCAGACCGTGAGCAGGAAGCCGATGGCTGGAACCAGTCCGTAGCGCAGCAGGTCCGGCAGGGACGGCGTGCGGCCGGCCAGGAAGTGCTTGGCCGCGCCAAGGTTGACCAGCGAGAACGCGGCCAGGGCGCCGAAGCTGACCACCGACGCGACGGTCTCCAGGTCCGCGGCCAGCGCCAGCAGGGCCACCGCGCTGACCACGAGGACGGCGCCCACCGGTGACCGGAACCGGGCGCTGACCCGGCCGAACACCCGGCGCGGCAGCACGCCGTCGCGCCCCATCGCGAACAGGATCCGGGCCACGGAGGCCTGCGAGGCCATGGCCGAGGCGGTGGACCCGGCGATGTAGGCGGCCAGGAAGAGGGCCACCAGGGCCTGCCCGCCGACACTGTCCATGATCTCGACGGCGGCGGCGTCCGGATCGGTCAGCGACTGCCAGTCGGGAAAGGCCAAGTGGCTCACCCAGGACACCAGGATGAAGGCGGCGCCGCCGATCAGGGTGGTGAGGATGATGGCCCGCGGAACGGTGCGGCGCGGATCCTTCGCCTCCTCGGACATGGTGGACACGGCGTCGAACCCCAGGAACGACAGGCAGAGGATCGCCGCGCCGGACATGATCAGCGGCAGCGACATATCCGGGGAGGCGAACGGTTCGAGCAGCGACTGTCCCCCGCGCACGCGGGTCAGGGCCAGCGCCGCGAACACGACGACGAACACCGCCTGGGCGCCCACGAGAACCAGGTTGGCGCTGCGCACCACGGTGATGCCGACGACGTTCAGCACCGTGACCAGGGCGATCGCGGCCAGCGTGAACGCCCAGGTGGGCACGGCGGGGAACTGGGCGTTGAGGTACAGCCCGATCAGCAGATAGTTCAGCATCGGCAGCAGCAGGTAGTCCAGCATCACGGTCCAGCCGGTCAGGAAGCCGACGTGCCGGCCGAAGATCCGCTGGGTGAAGCTGTAGGCGGAGCCCGCCGACGGGATGACGCGCACCAGGAACGCGTAGCTGAACGCGGTGAAGAGCATGGCCGCCAGCGTCACCGCGTAGGCCGCGGACAAATGGCCCTCGGTGATGGTGGTGACCAGGCCGTAGGTGGTGAAGATCGTCATCGGCACCATGTACGCCAGGCCGAAGACCACCAGCGACGGGGTGCCCATGACCCGCTTCAGCCGGGCGGGTGCCGGGGCGGAGAGTGGGGCGGCGGAGGTTGCTGGGGGCTCGGTCATATCGGCTCCGGTCTCGTGGGGTGCGGCCTTGCGGGGGGATGCCTCTCGGGACCTCGGCCCGATGAAGATAAGCGCCGACGCTACAGAGGCGTGTCGGCCGCGGACAAGACCGGCTTTCCGCCGGTTTGAACAACGTCCGGGATGAATCATCCAAGGAATTCCCCTGCACCGCGTGGCTAGACTCCTCGGATACCGGAAGGAGCAGTACGTGCAGAACGCGCCAATGCATGACGTGGTGGTGGTCGGCGCCGGCCTGGCCGGGCTGTCCGCCGCCCGTCAGCTGACCGCCAAGGGCCTGGACGTCCTGGTGCTGGAGGCCCGGGATCGGGTGGCCGGCCGCAACGAGGGCGCCGTCCTCCGCAACGGGGTTCCGGTGGAGCTGGGCGGCCAGTGGGTCGGCCCGGGCCAGGACGCGGTGCTTGCGCTGATCGCCGAGCTTGGCCTCCAGACCTTCCAGGTGTACGACGCCGGCCGGTCCGTGCTCCGGATGGACGGAAGGCTCACCTATGCGGAGGGCGGAGCGTTCGGGCTGCCGGAGGCGGCGCTGGCCGAGTTCAACCGGGTGCAGGAGCTCATTGACGACCTCGCCGCCCAGGTGGACCTGGCGGATCCCGGGGCCGGGCCGGATGCCGCCGGATGGGACCGGGTCACCGCCGATGCCTGGCTGCGGGAGAACGTCCGCGACGAGACCGCCCGGCGGTTCTACGACGTCATGCTGGCCACCATCTTCGCCGCCGACACCTGCGAGTTCTCGCTGCTGCACCTGCTGTTCTATGTCCGCTCCGGCGGCGGGCTGGTCCGGCTGATGTCCACCATCGGCGGGGCGCAGGATTCCCGGGTGCTGGGCGGCACGCATCGGATCTCCGAGGCCATGGCCGCGCAGCTGGGCTCCCGCGTGCGGCTGAGCTGCCCCGTCCGGCATCTGGAGCAGGAGGAGGACGGGGTGCGCGTGCACTTCGACGGCGGCGTTGTCCGCGCCCGTCGGGTGATCGTCGCGCTGCCCCCGGTGCTTGCCGGGCGGCTGCGGTACAGCCCGCCGCTGCCCGCGAACCGGGACAGCCTCACCCAGCAGATGCCCGCCGGCACCGTGATCAAATTCCAGGTGGCCTACGAGCGGGCCTTCTGGCGGGACGCCGGTCTCAGCGGCACCGCACTGAACCTGGACGGCCACGTGGGCCTGGTCTACGACAACTGCCCGCCGGACGCGTCCTGCGGGGTGCTGGTGGCGTTCATTGAAGGCGCCCACGCCCGCGACGCCGCGGACCTGACGCCCGGGCAGCGCCGCGAGCTGGTCCTGGCGGAGCTGGCGGTGCTCTTCGGGCCGGAGGCTGCCGAACCGCTGGACTTCCTGGAACGGAACTGGAGCGAGGAGGAGTACACCCGGGGCTGCTACGGCGGCCGCCTGGGCACCGGGTTGTGGAAGCGCCTGGGACGGTCGCTGCGTGAGCCGGTGGGGCGCCTCCACTGGGCGGGAGCCGAAACCGCGGAGGTGTGGAACGGCTACATGGACGGCGCCGTCACCTCCGGCCGCCGTGCCGCCGCCGAGGCCGCCGCTGCCCTGGCCGCCGAGTCGTCCGACTCCGGCGCCGCCGCCCTGGCCGCTGGGTCCGCCGCCGGCGCCGTGGCCGCCGGTGTCAGCACCGTCTCCGGCACCGGGAGCGCCTGATGGACGCAGTCCGCCCGCTGGAGGGCATCCTCGTCGCCGACTTCTCCCGGGTGCTTGCCGGCCCGCTGGCGACCATGACCCTCGCCGACCTCGGGGCACGTGTGATCAAGGTGGAGCGGCCCGGCACCGGCGATGACACCCGCAGCTGGGGCCCGCCCTACTCGCCCACCGGCGCCACGTACTACGAGTCCGTGAACCGGAACAAGGAATCGGTCTGCCTGGACCTGTCCGATCCGCAGGACCGCGGACTGGCCCGTGCCCTGGCCCGGCGCGCGGACGTGCTGGTGGAGAACTTCAAGCCCGGCGGCCTGGACCGGCTCGGCCTGGGCTGGGAGGAGCTCTCGGCCGAGAATCCGGGCCTGATCTACGCCTCGATCAGCGGTTTCGGCAGCGGCGGCGGTGCGGACCTGCCCGGCTACGACTTCGTGGTCCAGGCCCTGGGCGGACTGATGAGCATCACCGGGGACGCCGACGGCGGGCCGATGAAGGCCGGCGTCGCCCTGGTGGATGTGCTGACCGCCAAGGACACCGCCATCGCCGTCCTCGCCGCCCTGGCGAACCGGCAGCGCACGGGACGCGGCGCCCGGCTGGAGCTGAACCTGCTCTCCAGCCTGCAGGGCGCGCTGGCCAACCAGGGCCAGGCCTGGCTCGGAGCGGGCAAGGTGCCGCACCGGATGGGCAACGCGCATCCCTCGATCGTGCCGTACCAGCTGCTCGACTGCGCCGACGGTCCGCTGGCCGTCGCCTGCGGCAACGACGGCCAGTTCGCCCGGCTGGCGGCCGCCCTCGGCATGCCGGAGGCGGCGCGGGATGAGCGCTTTGCGACCAACGACGCGCGGGTGGCGCACCGGGACGAACTCATTCCGCTGCTGGAGCGCGCGCTGGCCGCCGACGGCGCGGCCGCCTGGCAGAAGAAGCTCACCGATGCGGGCGTTCCCGCCGGACAGGTGGCCGGCATCGACGAGGGCCTCGCCTTTGCCGAGACGCTGGGCCTGGAACCGACCATCGACGTGCACGACGCCGCAGGCACCGCCGTCGGCCGCCAGATCCGGCATCCGGCCACCTGGACTCCCCCGCTCACGCCGCGCACCGGCGCCCCGCCGCAGCTGGGCGAGCACAGCGAGGCGCTGCGCGCCTGGCTGCGGCGTCCCGAAGGCTAGCTGCCGGCCGGCTGCGCGGGAACCGAGCGCAGGGCCAGCCACAGGCTGGCGGCGACGTCCGGGTCGTCCAGGTCGGCGTCGAGCAGCCGGCCGGCGACGCCGATCCGGTGCCGCAGCGAATTGCGGTGCACGCCCAGTTCGCGGCTGGCCGGCTCCCACTGCCCGCGGTGGCGCAGATAGGCGCGGACGGTGCCGGCCAGGTCCGCCCGGTCGTAGGCCTGCAGCGCGGCGACCCACTGGCTCACCCGGGGATCCAGCAGTCCGGCGCTCATGGCCAGCGTGCCGGGCGCCGCGGCGCCGGCCGCCGCGCAGGTCGCGGCCAGCTGGTCCGCTGCACGGTCCAGGGGCACGGCCTCGCTGAGCGCGCCGGCCCACTCGGCGACGTCGGCCGCCGCAGCGAGGGGCGTACCTGCGGCGTGGGTGGCACCCGCCGCGATGAGGTGAACACCGTCGCTGCAGGCGTCGGCCGGCAGCAGCAGGCAGGCGAGGCCGGAGTCGAGGTAGCGGAACCTGGCCCGGGCGACTGCCGGGCCGAGCGCCGGCCACGGCGTTCCGGTGCCCGGCGGCACGGTCAGCCCGGCGGCGATGCGGGCGAGGTCCGCCGCGGCGGGCAGCGCCTCCGTTCCGGCCGGCGGGCGCAGGACCAGCACGCGGACCTGTTCGGCCAGCGGCGCCCGGCCCAGCTCGGCGGCCAGGGTCCGGGCCGCCACCGGGTGGGCGCGGAGCACCAGTTTCGCCACGGCGGCGTCGAGCACGGCTTCGGTGTCCGCCGCGTGCTGCTCCTGCTGCTCCCGCAGCGACAGCAGCACGCACACGGTGAGGATCACCTGCCGGTCCGCGCGGGTGAGCTTGCGGCCTGCGCCGATCGCCAAGAAACCGACCAGGCGCCGGCCCAGCAGGATCGGATGCTCCACCACGTCGGTGCCGTGCAGCTGGAAAGTGGCGGCGGAGTGCGTGGCCGCGGTGTTCAGCCGGGAGGTCTCTTCACGCAGCCGGGGCACCAGGGCCGAGGCGGACTGCGGCCAGCAGGTGACCTTCCCGCCGTCGGCCGGCAGATACGCCGCCCACCCGCCCAGCGCCTGGGCGAGGGCCTTCAGCACCGACGCCCGCGCATCCGGGCGGGTGGCGGCCCGGGCCAGCGCCGTCTGGGTACCGAGGCTGGCCGTCAGGTCCGCCTGTCCGGTGCGGGCCACAAGATCCCAGTAGGCGCGGGAGATGTTGCGGAACGGCACGCCGTCCGGCACCACCAGAAGTGCGAGGTCCGCCTCGGCGCAGGCGTCGGCGAGCGCCGTCGGCACCGTGTCCAGCCCGGCACCGAGGCCCAGCCCGAGGGCGGCGACTCCGCCGGCGGCGAGCCGGCGCACATACCCGGCGGTCGCCTCGGCGCTGCCTGCCACCGGGATGCCGGTGCTGAGCAGCAGTTCCCCGCCCTCCAGGTACGGCAGCGGATCCGGCAGCTCGGAGATGTGGACGCCGCTGAGCTGGCGGCGCGGGACGCGGGTCCCGTCGAACGGCTGGAGGTCCGCCCCCACCTGCCCGCAGAGCTGGGCGAGACTGATCATTGTTCCTCCCTTGGAAGCCGCCGAACGCCGGGGCGTTCGTTGGATGAATTATCCCCGGCGGCTCCCCTGCGGGGCCATCCTGACCAGTGTTGTTACGCGGGCTGCTGGCTAGCGTGAACCCATGACGACGACGCTGCCCCAGACCCGCCATCTCGCCACGGCCGTTCCCGGCCCGCGGTCCGCCGAGCTGCACGCCCGCCGGCAGCAGGAGGTGACCGCCGGCTTCGGGGTGACCCTGCCGGTCTTCATCGACCGCGCCGACGGGGGAATCCTGCAGGATGTGGACGGCAACCGCCTCATCGACTTCGCGTCCGGCATCGCCGTGACCAGCGTCGGCGCGGCCAACCCCGCCGTGCGCGAGCGGGTCGCCGCGCAGCTGGAGCGTTTTACGCACACCTGCTTCATGGTCACCGAATACAGCGCCTTCACCGAGGTCTGCGCCTGGCTGAACCGGCACGTGCCGGGCGACTTCGAGAAACGCACCGCCCTGTTTTCCACCGGGGCGGAGGCGGTGGAGAACGCGGTGAAGATCGCCCGCGCCGCCACCGGACGGCCGCGGGTGCTGGTGTTCGACGACGCCTATCACGGCCGCTCCCTGCTCACCATGGCGATGACCGCCAAGGAGAACCCGTACCGGCTCAATTTCGGGCCCTTCCCCGCCACGGTGCACCGGGCGCCGACCGCCGCACCGCTGAACCGCGGCGGAACGCCCCGGACGGCCGAGGAGGCGCTGACCGGAGTCGAGGCCGTCCTGGCCGAGCACGGGCCGGAATCCTTCGCGGCCATGGTCATCGAACCGATCCAGGGCGAGGGCGGGTTTATCGTGCCGGCCCCGGGCTTCCTCGCCGGGCTGCGCCGGATCGCGGACCGGCACGGCATCGTGCTGGTGATGGATGAAATCCAGGCCGGCATGGGCCGCACCGGCACCCTGTTCGCCAGCGAGCATGAGGGCGTGGCCGGGGACCTGACCCTCACCGCGAAGGCCCTCGCAGGCGGCCTGCCGCTCAGCGCGGTGACCGGCCGGACGGAGCTGATGGACGCCGTGCATGCCGGCGGGCTGGGCGGCACGTATGCCGGCAACCCGCTCGCCTGCGAGGCCGCCCTGGCTGTCTTCGACCAGTTTGAGGACGGCACCCTGCTGGCGAACGCCCGCGCCATCGAGCAGGCCGTCCGCGCGGTGCTGGAACCACTGCAGGCCGAGGTGCCCGCCGTGGCGGAGATCCGCGGCCGCGGAGCCATGCTCGCCCTGGAGTTCGCCGACCCGCAGACGCTGGAACCCCGCCCGGACCTGGCCCGCGAAACCGCGGCCGCCTGCCACGCCCAGGGCGTGCTGGTGCTGGTCTGCGGCACCTACGGCAACGTCATCCGGCTCCTGCCGCCGCTGGTGATCGGCGAGGAGCTGCTTCGGGACGGACTCCAGGTGCTCGCCGGCGCCATCCGCACCGTCGCCGGCGCACCGGCAGCGGCTACGGTGGCTCCATGAGCCAGGACACGCAGCACGCCCGGACCGCAGCCGATCCCAGCTTCAATCCGCGCACCGGCGAACAGCACGGCGCCGTCGCGCACACTGCTCCGGATGACGTCGAGGCCCTGCTCACCGCCGCTGCCGCGGCAGCCGGCGCCGTCGCCGCCGTCGCCCCCGCGGAACGGCAGCGCTGGCTGAACGCCGTCGCGGACGCCCTCGAAGCCTCCGCCGATGACCTGGCCGCCCTCGCCGATGAGGAAACCGGACTCGGGCTGCCCCGGCTGGCCGGCGAGGTGGCCGGCGCGGCGGCCAGCGCCCGTTTCTACGGGCGGGTGGCCGCCGAAGGAAGCTGGCTCGGCGCGGCCCGGGACAGCACTCCGGCCGGCACGCTGGTGCGCTTCAAGGTGCCCCTCGGGCCCGTGGCGGTTTTCGGGGCCAGCAACTTTCCCTTCGGCTTCGGCGTCTTCGGCCATGACACCGCCTCCGCCCTCGCGGCCGGCTGCCCGGTGGTCGCCAAGGCCCACCCGGCCCACCCGCGCCTGAGCGTGCAGATCGCCGAGCTGGCGGCCGCCGCCCTGGCCGAAGCGGGCGCGCCGCAGGGTGTGTTCGGCCTCGTCACCGGGTTCGACGCCGGGCTGCAGGCGGTGGATTCCCCGCTGATCCGCGCGGTGGCCTTCACCGGCAGCCAGGCCGGCGGCATGGCCCTGGTGCAGCGCGCCGCCGGCCGCGGCGTCCCCGTATTCGCCGAGATGGGCACCGTCAACCCGGTGCTGGTCACCCCCGCCGCAGCTGCTGACGAGGCAGCCGTCCGCGACCTCGCCGCCGGCTTCACCGGCTCCTTCACCCTGGGCGCCGGCCAGTTCTGCACCAAGCCGGGGCTCCTGCTGGCTCCCGCCGGAGCCGGCCTGCCCGAGGCCGTGCGCCGCGTGATGGCCGACGTCGTGCCCGCCCCGCTGCTGACCGCCGGCATCGCCGGCAGCTACCGCACCGGCCTTGCCGCCCTCACCGAGGCAGCCGGCGCTCCGGCGCCGCCGACCGACGCCGGGACGGCGGCCGGCTGGCAGGCCGCCCCCGAGCTGATCGAGGTCCGCCCGGAGCAGCTGGTGCCCGGCTCCAGGCTCCTTGAGGAGTGCTTCGGGCCCGTGGCCCTGATCTGCGAATACGAGGATTTCAGCCAAGCCCTGGTGCTGGCCGCAGCGCTGCAGCCCTCCCTCGCCGCCTCCGTCTTTTCCGGCGGAGACGACGACGCCGACGCTGCAGCAGCCGTCACCGCCCTGGTTCCCCGGGTGGGCCGCGTGGCGGTGAACGCCTGGCCCACCGGCGTCGCGAACACCTGGGCGCAGCAGCACGGCGGCCCGTGGCCGGCGACCTCGCGGCCGGAGGCGACCAGCGTCGGCGCCGGCGCGCTGGAACGGTTCGTGCGGCCGGTAGCGGTGCAGAACGCACCGGATGCAGTGCTGCCGCCTCCCGTCGCGCCGGACAACCCGTGGGGCATTCCCCAGCGGATCGACGGCGCCCGCCCCGGTCCCGGTCCGGGCTGACCGCCGTTTCCATCAAACCCCGACTCCACCCAACGACCTGAAAGAAGAACCGTGAACGACAATTCGGACCTCATCGGCATCGAAGGCCTGCTCAGCGCTGAGGAGATCGCCGTCCGCGACAAGGTACGCGCCTTCGTGGACACCGACATCCGCCCCAACATCGCCGGCTGGTACGAGCGGGCGGAGTTCCCGCTGGAGATCGTGCCCCGGATGGCGCAGCTCGGCGTCCTCGGCATGCACCTGTCCGGTTACGGCTGCCCCGGACGCTCCGCCGTCGAGTACGGGCTGGCCGCCATGGAGCTGGAGGCCGGCGATTCCGGGCTGCGCACCTTCGTCTCGGTGCAGGGCTCGCTGGCGATGAGCGCCATCCACAAGCACGGCTCCGAGGAGCAGAAGAACGAGTGGCTGCCCCGGATGGCCGCCGGCGAGGCGATCGGCTGCTTCGGGCTGACCGAGCCGACCGCCGGCTCCGACCCGGCCGGAATGCAGACCTTCGCCCGGCGGGACGGGGCCGGCGACGACGCGGACTGGGTGCTCAACGGCACCAAGCGGTGGATCGGCCTGGCGTCGGTGGCGCAGGTGGCGGTGATCTGGGCGATGACCGACGACGGCGTGCGCGGCTTCGTGGTGCCCACCGACACCCCGGGCTTCAAGGCCGTCCCGATCACGCAGAAGCTGTCGATGCGCGCCTCGATCCAGTGCGAGATCGAGCTGACCGACCTGCGCCTGCCGGCGTCGGCCATGCTGCCCAAGGCCAAGGGCCTGCGCGGACCGTTCGAATGCCTCAACGAGGCCCGCTACGGCATCATCTGGGGCGCCATGGGCGCGGCCCGGGATTCCTACCTGACCGCGCTGGAGTACTCGAAGGAACGGCTGCAGTTCGGCAAGCCGCTGGCCGGCTACCAGCTGACCCAGGAAAAGCTGGTGAACATGGCCCTGGAAATCAACAAGGGCACCCTGCTCGCCCTGCAGCTGGGCCGGCTGAAGGACGCCGGAGGACTGCAGCCGCACCAGATCTCGGTGGGCAAGCTGAACAACTGCCGGGAAGCCATCGCGATCGCCCGCGAGGCCCGCGCCATGCTCGGCGGCAACGGCATCACGCTGGACTACTCACCGCTGCGCCACGCCAACAACCTCGAGTCGGTGCGCACCTACGAAGGCACCGACGAGGTCCACACCCTGGTGATCGGCAACCACGTCACCGGCATTCCCGCGTTCCGGTAGGCCCGGGCGCTTGCCCAGGCCGGGGTGCGTGCTCAGGCAGGGGTGCGTTCGTAGGTCCAGTTCCGGCCGTCCATCACCAGCCGGTGGCGGGCGGCCGGGACGGTGCCCGGCGCGCCGGGGTAGGCGGCGTCGCCCTGCCAGATCACCATGGCGGTGCCGGGCTCGTCGCCCGGGTGCTGCCTGCTGATGAAGGTTTCCGGCGCCGCAGCCGCCGCGGCCCGCAGCGCCTCTTCGGCGGAGCCGAAGCCGGCTAGGTGATGCAGGGTGACCCAGGTGGGAGTCACCAGCTCAATCTCTCCGCGGCGGTGCCGGTCCAGGGCTTCGGCCGGTGTCAACCAGGCACCGTCCACGTGCTCGTCCGGACTCAGCCGGATCCTGCCCTCGGGAGCCGGCGCAAGGAAGAACCAGGTCCGGTACCGGCGGGGCACTTCGGCGGGCGGAATCCAGCACGACAGCGGCACCAGGGCGGCCGGGTCAAGCAGCAGGGCGGTTTCCTCTTCGGTTTCCCGGACGCCGGCGCGGCGGACGGCGGACGCCGTCGAGGCATCGACAACGGCATCGACGCTTTCCCCGCCCGCCAGGGGTTCCGCCACCGGCGCCGCCCCGTCCGGCTGCGGGGCGTGGTCTTCCGGATCCACCAAACCGCCGGGAAAGACCCAGGCGCCCGCGAACGAACCCCTGCGGCTGGGCCGCTGCAGCAGCAGCGTCTCGAGCCCGCCGGCGCCGTCCCGCAGCAGCACCACGGTTGCGGCATACCCGTGCAGTTCCATTGTTGATGCGCCCTTTCGCCGGATGCGGGCAGCACCGCCCGCCGGCTTTCAATCCTAGCCATTCGGGGACACCAGCCGGCAGCGGCTGGACACCGGGGCAGCAAAAAAGGGAAGCGTGCGGCGCTTCCCTTTTTCGTGGAAATGGGGGTTCTCGGCCCCAGCCGGCGTGGCAGACGCTGCGGCTGATCCGCGATCATCCCCGTATTCAGTTGCAGTACTGAATATCAACGAACGGGGAGGGCCGAGATATTCCCGTCCCTCCCCGTTGCCAGGCGGCTTCCGAGCTGGCCTACTGCTGCTCGTCATCCTGATCGTCTACGGCGTCCTCATAGGACGCCGCCTCATCCTCGGCCCCGTAGGGGTACTCGTCATCATCGGCGCCGGAGAGGGCCTGTGCCTGCTCCAGCCGGTCCGCTTCGGAGCCGCCGGGCAGCACGTCGTCACCGGTCGGGAGCGTTGCCCCGCCGCCGGGAACGGCGGGCAGCTGCTGCTCGTGCCGGTCGGCGTCCGATCCGCCTTCCAGCGGGGCATCCGTAGCGGACCCGCCGACGTCGGGCCCGTCCTCGGGCACGGCCGGCAGTTCCTGCTCCAGCCGGTCCGCTTCGTAGCCGTCGGGCAGGGCCGGTGAGTCTTCGGTGTTCCTCGCCATGCTTCCTCCTCGTTCCGTCGTCGTTCCGGGTCGGCCGGCGGGCACCGCAGCGGGCGGTCCGCCGGAGTCCTCCAGCCTAGTACGAGATGAACTCGACCAGCCCGCCGACCTCGTCCTCCGGATAGTTGCGGGCAATGTCGGCCTGGCTCAGCATGCCCACCAAATCGTGCCCGTCGATCACGGGCAGCCGGCGGATCCGGTGGGTCTTCATCGTTTCGATGGCCTCGTCGATGCCGGCGTCGGCACCGATGGTCACCGGTTCTCCGGTGCCCAGCTCGCCGGCCTTCACGCTGCGGGGATCCGTGCCCTCCGCCAGCACCCGGACCACGATGTCCCGGTCGGTCACCAGGCCCTTGAGCCGGTTGTCCTCGCCGCAGATAGGCAGCGCGCCGACGTCGAGGTCCGCCATCTTCCGGGCGGCGGCCTCAAGCGTGTCGTTCTCGCCGATACACTCGGCGTTGCCGGTCATGATCTCGCGGACAGTGAGCATCGCAGGTCCTCCTTCGCCGTTTTACTAAGGGTACTTATGGTCTACCATCGTTGGCCCTTGGAGGGAAACCGCGCCGCCGACCCGCCCGGCCCTCAGCCGAACAGCGGCCTGCCCCCGGTGAGCTCCTTCAGCGGCGTCGGCCCGGCGATCTCGCCGGTGAAGTTGCCGTTCTGGAAACCGAACAGCACCCACTCGCCGTCGCGCTTTTGCACCAGCTGGGCCGCGTAGATGCCCTCGAGGTAGAACTCGGCGGTTTCCTCGAGCTTCCAGGGCCCCAGCAGCGAGCCGCCGGGCGCGATCCAGGTGCCGGTGGGCTGGCGGGAGGCGTCCACGCCGGGAGCGAACTCCGGCAGGCAGGAGAAGATCAGCACCGGCTGCCCATCCACGACCTTGGCTTGGATGACCTCCATCTCGCCGAAGCCGGCGGGTGAGGTCAGCGGCGGGCGCACCTCCCACTCCTCCATATCGGTGCTGACGGCGTGCCCGACGACGGCGCGGCCGGCCGGGTCGCCCTCGTTGGCGCGGGCGGTGATCAGCATGTGCCAGAGGCCGGTGTCCTCGTCGCGGAAGACGAACGGGTCCCGCCAGGCTTCGTCCGGCCAGGTGCCCTCGCCGAGTTTTTCGTACCAGCGGGGGTTTGCCTCCAGCGGCGGCCGGTCCAGGCGCTGCCAGGTGATGAGGTCCTCCGAGACGGCGTGGCCGATGCGCTGCTGCAGCCCGTTCTCGGCCCGGCTCACGCCGGTGTAGAACAGGTGCCAGCGTCCGTCGTCGCCCCGTACGGTGCAGCCGGTCCAGGTGGCCAGGTCGTCCCAGGCGGGCGCGTCGGCGGCGACCAGGGCATCCGGCAGCAGGGACCAGTCCTCGAGGTCGGTGGAGACGGCGTGGCCGATCGATGCCCGGTAGTGCCGGCGCTGCGGGTCCTGCAGGGCACGGGAGGCGCGCAGGAAGAACAGGTGGTACTGCTCCCCGTCGTCGGCCAGCCAGCTGTCCCAGGCCCAGTGGTCATTGAGGCGGAAAGCCATGTGTTCCCCGTTTCGCGTCGTCCGCCTCGAAGGCGGTGCGGTAGTAGTCGGTCAGGGCCAGCTGCGCGGCGGCGGCCTCGTCCACCACCAGCACGGCGTCGGGGTGGAACTGCAGCACGGACGCCGGGCACATGGCCGTCACCGGACCTTCGGCGGCGCCGGCGACGGCGGCCGCCTTGTGGCTGCCCTGCGCCACCAGCACGATCTTCCGGGCGTCCATGATGGTGCCCAGCCCCTGGGTGAGGCAGTGGGTGGGTACGTCGGCGAGGCTGCCGAAGAACCGGGCGTTGTCCTCGCGGGTCTGCCGGGTCAGGGCCTTGACCCGGGTGCGGGAGGCGAAGGAGGAGGACGGTTCGTTGAAGCCGATGTGCCCGTTGGCGCCGATACCCAGGATCTGCAGGTCCACTCCCCCGGCGCCGGCGATCGCGGCCTCGTAGGCGTCGCCGGCGGCGGCGAGGTCGGCGGCGTTGCCGTCCGGCACGTGCACCCGGGCCGGGTCCAGTCCCAGCGGCCCGGTGACGTGTCCGGCAATGTACGCGGCGTAGCTGTGCGGGTCCTCCGGCGGCAGGCCGGCGTACTCGTCCAGCGCGAAGGCGGAGGCGCGGGCGAAGGAGAGCTCTCCGGCGTCGACGGCGGCCGCCAGCCGGCGGTAGGTGCCCACCGGGGAGGATCCGGTCGCCACGCCCAGCACGGCGTCGGGCCGGGACCGGACCAGCTCCGCGACCAGGCGGGCCGCGTGGTCGGCGACCGCGTCGCCGTCGGGCAGGATCACCACCTCCATGCCGTGCCTCCGTCCGCCCGGGCGCTGATGCTCACAGCCTCCATGCTCAGCCCTTCACCGCCGAGCTGGCCACGCCTTCGATGAACCAGCGCTGGAAGAGCAGGAAGACGACGATCACCGGCAGCACCAGCAGCACGCCGAAGGCCATGACCTGGCCCCAGGCCGGCGGCAGCTGTCCGGCGAAGACGCTGATCTGCAGGGGCAGCGGGCGCAGGTTGGGTTCGGAGACCATCAGCACCGGCCACAGGAACGCGCCCCACTGGGTGAGGAAGGTCAGGATGGCCACCGAGGCGTAGGCGGGCTTGCTCATCGGGGCGATGATCTGCGTGAAGATCCGCCACGGTCCGGCCCCGTCCAGCCGCGCGGCCTCGTCGATGCTGCGCGGAATGCCGGAGAAGAAGGAGTAGAACAGGAAGATCGACAGGGCGTTGCCGATGAACGGCACGATCTGGATCCACAGCGTGTTCCGGGCGTCGTTGTAGAGGTAGAACATCGGCACGGCGACGGCCTCGAACGGCACGATCAGCAGCATCAGGATGCCCAGCAGCACCAGCCCGCGGCCCCGCCATTCCAGCCGGGACAGGGCGAAGGCGGCCATCGAGTTGACCACCAGGCCCAGGCCGACGACGGCGACGGTCACCGTGAAGGAGACCAGGAAGAACCGCCACAGGTGGCCGGTGCTGTCCGAGGACAGGCTGGCGGAGACCCCGGAGTAGTTGTGCAGCCCCCACTGCGTGACGTCGAAGACCTTGAACCCGGCCAGGGTGTCCGACGCCGGGGCGAAGGACGCGGCGACCATGTAGGCCACCGGGGCCAGGAACACCAGGCCGGTGACGACCAGCGCCAGGTAGTGCGCGGCGATGCCGGCGCGGTGCCGCGGGCTGGACCGGCGCAGCCGCGGGGACGGCGCCGTCGTCGTGCCGGTTGCGGCCGCCGGCGTGCCGGGGCCGGACGGGACGGGATTCTGCGTGGTGGTTGCCATGCTCAGGCCTCCCGTTCGCGGGTGAGCCGGCGCTGGATCAGCGACAGGATCAGCACCAGGATGAAGAAGACGACCGAGATGGCGCTGGCCCGGCCGATGTTGTTCTGGTCGAAGGCCGCCGTGACGGCCTGGTACATGACCGTACGGGTGGCATCTTCGTTGAGCCCGCCGCCGGATTTGGCCAGCACGTAGATCTGGTCGAAGACCCGCAGCGACAGGATGGTGGTGTACAGGGCCACGAAGACCAGGGTGGTGCGGATGCCGGGCAGGGTGACGTGCAGCAGCCGCTGCCAGGCGTTGGCGCGGTCCAGTTCCGCCGCCTCGTAGAGCTCGCCGGGCACCTGCTGCAGGGCGGCGAGCAGGATGACCATCTGGAAGCCGCAGCCCTGCCAGATGGACAGCACGATCACCGAGCCGAGGGCGGTCAGCTCGGAACCGAGCCAGTCCTGGGCGCCGAAGCTGCCGCCGGAGAAGAAGTTCAGGGTGGCGTTGAGCAGGCCCTGGTCGCCGCGGGCCAGGATGAGCCGCCAGATGATGGCCACCAGCGCCATCGGGAAGACCACCGGCAGGAAGTACACCGCCCGGAACACGGCCATGCCCGGCAGCGCCCGCTTGACCAGCATCGCCAGCGCCAGGGCCAGCGCGGTCTGCACCGGCACCACGATGACGGCGAAGATCAGGTTGTGCGCCAGCGAGCTGAGGAACTGGGCGGAGACGTCCGGATCGGTGAGGATCCGGACGTACTGGGTGAAGCCCATGAAGTTCGGCTCGCGGGGGTCCCCCAGCCGCACGTTGTAGAGCGAGAAGCCGATGGCGGCCACGAAGGGCACCGCCACGAACAGGATCAGCAGCAGCATGGCCGGGGCGGCCATGGCCGGTCCGGCGGTGCCGCGGCGCCGGGCAGGCCGCGCCGGCGTCGGGGGTTTGCCGGCCTTGGGCGGCAGCAGTGGCGTGGTGGTCATGGCACGTTCCTCCGTCCCGGGTGCGGCGGTACCGGGCGCCCGCAGGCGCCCGGTACCGCTGCGGCCAGGCTTATTCGTCCTCGTAGCCGTTGTTGTCGGCGAAGTCGGAGTCGATGGCGCGGGCGGCCTTGTCGAGCTCGTCCTTCACATCGGCGCCGCCCCAGATGGCCAGCAGGGCGCTGCCCACGGAGCTGGTCACGGTCGGGTAGCCGGGGGTGACCGGGCGGGCGACGGCGATGCACTCGGCGGTGACGTCCTCGGAGCCGCAGGCGGAGGCCAGGTTGTCGGCGAAGAGCGCCAGCGGCTTGCCTTCGCCGTACAGTTCGCTGGTTTCCAGGGCGGAGGTGCTGCCCGGGATCGCGGCGTTCGCCTCGGTCATCGCGGTGATCGACTCATCGGACATCAGGAAGTCCAGGAACGCGCCGGCGGCTTCCTCGTTGCCTTCGGCGGCCGGGGTGGCGCCCCACTGCCAGGAGCCGTGGCCGGCCTTGGTGCCGTTGCCGAAGTCCGGCAGCGGCATCAGGACCAGGTCCTCGCCGAGGGCTTCGCTGAAGCCGGGGTACATCCAGTTGCCGGTCCAGGTCAGGGCGACCTGGCCGTCCTGGAACGCGGTGCCGCTGGTGTTCGGGTCGGTGTATTCCTTCCAGGAGGCCCATTCCTCGAGGGCGGCGACGTTCTCCTCGGAGTTGAGCACGCCGTCGGCGGCGCCGTCCTTCATCAGGGTGCCGCCGGCGGACCAGAGGTTGGGGCTGGTGGTGAACAGGCCCCACTCAGCGGCGAAGGAGTTGGCTTCGCCCAGGTCGATGGCGTTGCCGGAGGGGCTGACCTCGGCGAGCTTGGCCAGGTTGGCGCGGAATTCCTCCACGGTCCAGGCCTCTTCGGCAGTGGTGGGCGCTTCGATGCCGGCGGCCTCGAGCAGCGAGGCGTTGCCCCAGAGGCCCAGGCCGACGTCGAACATGCCGACGGCGTAGGTCTCGCCGTTGTAGGTGCCGGATTCCTTGACGCCGCCGATGCGGTTCTCCAGCACCTCCTCGGAGACGATGCCCTCCAGCGGCACGAGCTTGCGGTCATAGACGAACGACGCCATCGTCGGTGCGTCCATTTCCATGATGTCCGGCAGGTCATCGGCCGCGGTGGCCTGGATGGTGCTGGTGTAGTCCGCCTCGGGCACCAGGGTCAGGTTGGCCGTGACGTCGTCGTTGGCGTCGTTGAACTTTTCCACGAGCGCTTCCAGCGCCTGGGCCTCGGCGGCCTGGCCGGAGTGGGCCCACACTTCGAGCGTGCCGTCGGCCGCGTTGCCGGCGTCGTCGCCGCCGCAGGCCGTCAGCATCAGTGCCAGCGCGAGAGACGCACTGACGGACCCGGCGCGCAGCCGGGTGCCTTTCGATGAACGCATTTCTGCCCTTCCCCTAGGGTTCCCGGCGCCTCGGCTCCGGGGCTGTCGATGAGGTTCAGTTTGGCCTAGACCAATTTCTGAGTCAATCGATATGCTGTCGCGGTGATGTCACAATTTCGCGGCGCTCCGAAGTACTACCGCCTCAAGGAGCACCTGCGCACCCTGGCGGCGGCGGGCGAACCCGGCTCGCTGCTGCCCACGGAGCGGGCGCTGGCCGCGCAATTCGGCACCTCACGGACCACGGTCCGGCAGGCCATCGGCGAGCTCGTGGCCGAGGGGGTGCTGGACCGGCAGCAGGGCCACGGGACCTTCGTGGCGTACAACCGGCCCACCTATGTGCGGCAGCTGACCTCGTTCACGGAGGACGCCGGCGCCCAGGGGCTGCGCAGCTCCTCCCGGCTGCTGGGCATCTCCACCGTGGCGGCCGACGGCGAGGCGGCCGTCCGCCTGGAGCTGCCGGAGGGCTCTCCCCTGACCCGGGTGGAGCGGATCCGGCTGATCAATGACGAGCCGCTGGCGCACGAGACGGCTCTGCTGCCGGGCGAGCTGCCGGATCTGGCGGAGGCGCTGGAACGCACCGGATCGCTGTATGCGGCGCTGCAGGAGAGCTACGGGGTACGGATCACGGAGGCTGAGGACACGGTCCAGACCCGGCTGGCCGGTCCGGACGAGGTGGCGCTGCTGGGCCTGGAAATGGGCTTTCCGCTGTTGATGGTCCATCGGCTGGGGCTGGCCGAAGACCGCCCGGCGGAATGGACGCGGTCACTGTTCCGCGGAGACCGGTTCCGGTTCCAGGCCCGCCGGCACCGGGACTGAGCTGCCTTCCCCACGGCGCCGCCGATCTGCCGCGGCCGCCGGCACCGGGACTGAGCTGCCCCGGGCGGGCGGCGCCGCACGCCCAACGGCGGGCGGGGCCGGCCCTGATCAGGACCGGCCCGCCTGCCCTCTGTTTTCCGCGGCGCTACTCGTAGCGCAGCGCGTCAATCGGGTTCTGCTTTGCGGCCCGGGCGGCGGGCAGCGTTCCGGCGATGAAGGCGATCAGCAGGACCAGCCCGATGATGCCGGCCACCGTTGCGGGGTCGAAGGCGGCGATCTGCAGGCCCGGCAGGTCGGCGAGCGGCCCGGCGGCCAGCAGATTGCTGGCGGTGGTGCCAACGATGCCGGCCACCCCGGCGCCGAGGGCGGCGCCCAGCAGGCCGATGAAGACGGCTTCGGTGCTGAACAGGGCGAAGATCCGCCCTGATCCCATGCCCATGGCCTTCATCAGCCCGATCTCCCGGGTCCGTTCCTGCACGCTCATCAGCAGGGTGTTCACGATGCCGAAGCCCGCGGCAATCAGCGCGATCACGGCGAACGCATTGAGCACGCCGATCAGCCCGTCCAGGACGGTCTGCACCGCTCCGATCTGATCGGACACCGTCAGGGCCGTGTATCCCTGCGCGGAGAGTGCGTCCTTGACCGCGGCGGTGGCGGCCTCATCGGCGCCGTCCTCCACGTAGCTGAAGGCCATCATGTAGCCGCCGGTGAGCTCGGCCGGCAGCCCGGCGGCTTCGATGTCGGCGATGGCGGCGCGCAGCGAGGTGTTCATGCCCGCTCCGGCGGCGAACAGCGAGTCGTTCTGCACGCCGACGACGGTGGCCTCCAGCTGGTGCAGCGTCCCGGCGTAGTCTTCGACGCCGATGGTGACCGTGCTGCCGGGGGCGGCGGCGACGTCGTCGTACCCCATCGCCTCCACGTAGGAGACGGGCAGGATGACCTCGGGGGCCTCGGCGCCGGCGTCGAGCTGGCGGCCGGCGGCGAGGTCCACATCGGCGACGCTGGCGGCCGGGCCGACGGTCAGTTCGTATTTGCCGTTGTCGCCGTATTCGATGAAGTCGGGGCTGAGCATCACGGCGGCCTCGACGCTGCGGACGCCTTCGGTGCCGCGGATGGCCTCGAGGTCGGCATCGTCGAGCGTGGGCATGGCGTTGGCGGGCTGTTCCGCGGCCGGATCGTAGGGTGCCGGCCCGGTGCCGGCGGCTTCGGTGTCGGCGGCGGCGGTGACCAGCAGCATGTCCTCGCCGCCGATGGACTCCATCTGCGCATCGATGTAGGAGCTGATGCCGTTGCCGATCGCCGTCGTGAGGGTCAGGGTGAAGGCGCCGATGAAGATCGCGACGACGGTCAGCGCGGTGCGGGTCTTGCTGCGGAAGGTGTTCGCCACCGCGCGGCGGATGATGTCCCAGGCGCTCATGCGCGTGCCTCCTGCCGGGCGTCGACCTGGCGGCCGTCGCGCATATGCAGCTGGCGGGCGCAGCGGGCGGCGAGGTCCGGATCGTGGGTGACGGTGACCAGGGTGATGCCGTCGGCGTTGAGGGAGAACAGGATGGCCTCGACCACCTCGCCGGTGGCTGTGTCCAGGTTGCCGGTGGGCTCATCGGCGAAGATGACCGCCGGGTCGTTGACCAGGGCGCGGGCGATCACCACGCGCTGCTTCTGCCCGCCGGAGAGGTCGGTGGCGCGGTTGCGCGCCTTGTCCGCCAGCTCGAGGCGCTCCAGGGCAGCCATGCCGCGCTCGCGCCGCTGCCGGGCGGGAACTCCGGCGATGGCCAGCGGCAGGGTCACGTTCTCCAGCACGGAGGCGTTGGGGGTCAGGAAGAACTGCTGGAACACGAACCCGAAGTCCTGGTTGCGCAGCCGGTTCAGGTCCGCTTTGCCCAGGGTCGCGGCGTCCTGGCCGTGAACCGTCAGGGTGCCGCCGTCCGGGCGGTCCAGCAGGGCGAGCAGGTGCATCAGAGTCGATTTGCCGGAGCCGGACTTGCCGATGATGGCCAGGGAGTCGCCCTGGTGGATGTCCAGGTCGACCCCCTTCAGCGCATCGAACCGGGTTTCGCCGCGGCCGTAGGATTTCCGCAGGTCACGTGCGGAGAGGACGGGATTGGTCATACCTTCAACACTAGGCAAGCAATCTGGACGAAAGTTGTGTGAGGTATTGACTTCCGGGCCTCTGTCCGGGTGGCCCCGCGGGCTGCCCGGGTCCGGCTTGCCGGTTCCCCCGCTGGTCAGAGCGTGATGCCGTCGGGCAGCTCCGGCTCCTCGAACTTCTGCTTGTCGCACTCGGCGCGCAGCTGCGGATAAGCCTGGGCGATGAGATCGAGGATGCGGTTGCGGACCACCAGATAGGCTTCGCCGACGCCGACCACGCCCTTGAACTCCTTCAGTTCCTCCTCGTAGGAGGTCTGGCGGTGGCGCAGGTAGTTCACGGTCAGCCGGTCCAGGCGTGCCGGGGCGGTTTTCAGACTGGCCGGTGATTGGTTGCGCCGCAGCCGGCTGTTGTAATGCTCAATGGCCTTCTGCCGCATCGTGTCCCAGGGTTCAGCGTCGATCCGCAGCTCCAGGGACTGCGCGACGGCGACGGCTTCCTTTTTCTTCGCCAGCGCCCGTTCCCGGGCGGCCAGCTGGCGGGTGCGGGAGGCCTCGCGGGCCCGCTGGTACTCGGCGGTGGCCTCCACGGCCAGCACCCGGTCCCGGGCGTAGAGCTTCATGGGTGCGGCCTTGCGGGAGAACGGGTTGCGCGCTGTCTTGTCCGGCTCGGGCAGGAAGGTCTTGATCTGCGCGTCGGTCCAGCCGCGGTCCTTTTTCAGGTCTCCGGCGATGAAGAAGTCTTCGCTGCCGGCGGGTTTGGGACGCGGTGGGTGGTGCTTGCCTCGGGCCATGAGTCTTTCCGGACGATGGAACTGCTGGCAGCGGACGCTGCCCGACCATTCTAGGAGGTGCCCGGAACGGCGCCGGCGAGCGCGCGTTCTGCTCAGGAGCCGTCGCAGAGCAGGTGGTGCCAGCTGTCGGCGAGGACCTCGAGGGCGTGTTCGCGGTTCGGTTCCACCCGGCGCCGGGTCCACAGGGTGGCGACGTAGTCCAGCTGCGTGAAGGCCAGGGTGCCGCGGATATGGCGGGTCTCTTCAGGGAACCGGCCGGCCAGCTCCAGCCCGCGCACGATGTCCGAAATGACCTCTTCGTGCCAGGCGTCCATGATGGTCCGGATCTCCGGATCCACGGCGGCCGCTTCATCAAGCACGTCGAGGTACGGCCGGAAGACCGGCCAGAGCGCGGCCCGCGACTGAAGCCAGGTGTGGATGCCGGACAGCTCACCGGCACGGACGACGTCGACCAGGTCCGCGGCGGTGGATGCGCTGTCGGGCCCGTAGGCGCGGTCCAGCACGGCGTTGACCCGCGCCATGAAGTCCTTCATCAGCTCGGTACGGGAGGGGTAGTAGGCGTAGAAGGTCACCCGGGTGGTGCCGGCCGCCGCCGCGATTTCGTCGATGGTAGTGGCGGCGTAGCCCTTGGCCGTGAAGAGCTCCAGGGCCCGCTCAACGATGGTGTCGCGCGTCAGTTGTTTCTGGGCTTCTCGCAGCGACGACATGGAACAACCCTAACCGAGAATGCGGCCCGGCGGCCGCGGTTTGGAGCCCGTGACGGGGCACCCGCCCGGGCGTGCAAAGGCACCCGTGAGTGCGGCGACAGAGCCGACGCCGTCCCTCCCCGCCCGGGCCGTCCCTCCCCGCCCGGGCCGTGCCTCCATGCATCGCCCTGACCGTGCCCGTATTGCCTAGGCCCGTGCCGACGGAGCTGACAGCGCCGGCGCCGCGGCGGCCAGCCGGCGCAGCTTCGGAACCGGAATACGGTAGTTGACCGCGACGGCGGTCCCGCCGCCTTCCCTGCCCTCCCAGCGCAGGAGCATGGCCCCGGGCCCGTCTCCGGCCACCTCGTACTCCGGCGGCCCCATGACGGGCAACGGACCCACGGCTTTGAGCGAGAGTCCGAAGCCTTCGGTCCAGAAGTAGGGCTGGAACTGCAGCTCCGGAGCCTTCCCACCCTGCAGCAGGGCGAGAGCGGCGACCTTGGCCTGCTCGATGGCGCTGGTCCAGAGCGGAGTCCGGACCGGACCACGGGGGCCGGGGAAGGCGGCCACGTCGCCGGCCGCGACGATGCCCGGGGCCACCCGGCCGCGGCTGTCGGCGGCCAGTGCGCCGGCGGCCCGGATGCTCCCGGCGCCGGTGTTCCGTCCCGCCGGCCTGCCTCCGGCCCGGCCCTCCGATGCGCTGCCCACCGGCAGCCCGCTGCCGGCCAGCCATCCGGTATTCGGCTCGTCGCCGATTGCCGAAACCACGAGGTCCGCCTCCAGTGCGGTGCCGTCGGCGAGCACTACCCGGGTGCTGTCGGCTGTCTCATGCAGCCGGGCCCGGCCGCCGGTCAGCACGCGCAGGCCCCTTCGCTGCGCCGCGTCGACGAACACCCGGGAGAGGCGGGGGCCGAGCTGCCGCAGCAGGGGCGGCTCCGGACTGACCAGCGTGACCTCGCAGCCGGCGTGCAGGCAGCCGGAGGCTGCTTCCATGCCCAGCGCGCCGCCGCCGACGACGACCACGGAGGGTCGCTGCCCCACCCGCTGCTGCAGGGCAACGGCGTCTTCGATGGTCCGCAGGGTCAGCTCGCGGGAGCCGATCCCGGCGTCGGGCGCTTCCGTCCCGGCTGCGGCGGAAACTCCGGCGGGCCCGTTGCCCGACACCGGCGCGAGCCTCCGGGCCGAGGACCCGGAGGTGATGACCAGTCCGTCGTAGGGCAGCTCGCCGCCGTCTTCGAGCCGGACGCGGCGGGCGGCGACGTCGAGCCCGGCGGCACCGATGCCCAGCAGCTCGACCGCGCCGTGGGTGGGCGCGGGCAGCTCGTGTGCCGTCACCGCACCCCCGCCGCCGTCGTGCAGCAGGGCCTTGGACAGCGCGGGCCGACTGTAGGGCTGGTGGGGCTCGGCTCCGACGACGGTCAGCTCCCCGTCGAACCCGGCGTCACGGAGGGTGTGGCAGGCGGTCATACCGGCAATGCCGTTGCCGACCACCACGATGCGGCGCATGCTCACGAGGCCAGTTTCAGGGCCGCCACCGGGCAGATCCGCACCGCGGCCTGCGCCGCCGGGACCTCGGCGTCGGAGACCTCGGGCGTGTCGATGACGAGTTCGCCGTCGTCGTCCAGGTGCATCAGCTGCGGTGCGGCTTCCTCGCAGAGGCCGTGGCCCTCGCATCGGGGCCGGTCCAGTTCGATTTTCATGCTGCCTCCACCTCGAGTACCTGCAGCCTTTCGATGCTGCGGGTGATGTTTGCCGGGATCCGTTCCTCATCCGCCACCGCCAGGGACTTCACCCGGCGGGCCAGCGCGCCGATGACGGCCTGCCCTTCCAGCTTGGCCAGTCCCTGTCCGGCGCAGCCGTGCGGGCCGTAGCCGAAGGACAGGTGGTCCACCGGGTTGCGGCGCACGTCGAACACATCGGGATTTTCGTAGTGCCGCGGATCCCGGTTGCCGGCGCCGAAGAGGATGCCCACCTGCGCGCCGGCCGGAATCAGGGCGCCGTCGATCTCCACGTCCCGGGTGGCCGTGCGGCCCCAGACGTGGATGGGCGGCTGGTAACGCAGGACTTCGGCCAGCGCGGCGGACACCAGGTCGGGCTGCTCGCGGACCAGGGCCAGCTGGTCCGGATGCTCGGCGAACAAGGCCACGATGTTGCCGATGGAGGCGATGGTAGTGTCGACGCCGGCGCCCAGGTACTGGTGGATGATGTGTCCGGCGGAGCCGGCGGGAATGTCACCGCGCGCTTCGGCGTCGAAGATGCCGCGGCCGATGGAGCCCGGTGCCAGGTCCGCCGCGGTCACCGAGGAGCACCAGGCGTACAGCTCGCCGGCGATGGGGAAGTTCTCCTGCGTGCGCGGGTTGAGCGGGCCGAGCACCTGCATGGCGGCTTGGCCCCAGCGCAGCATGTTGTCTTTGACGCTGCCGCTGAAGCCGATGAGGTCGGCGACGATTTCGAGCGGGAAGGCGCGGGCGAGGGCGTCGATGGCCTCGAAGCTGCCGCGTTCGACCAGCTCGGCGACAAGCGCGTCCGCCTTTGCCTCGATGGTGACCTTCAGTCCTCGCAGCGCCCGCGGGGTGAGGTTCTCCGAGAGCGTGGCGCGCAGCTGGGTGTGCGTGGGCGGATCGGAGGCCAGGGAGGTGCCCTGCAGCGCCTCGTTCACCACCGGATTGAAGCCGAGGGACGTCGAAGAGAAGGTCTGCGGATCGCCGAGCGCAGTGCGGATGGCCTCGTAGCGGGTGAGGGCGTAGATGCCGTTCTTTGGCAGGTGGACCACGGCAGCGGTCTCACGCAGCACGGCGTAGGCGGGATGCGGGTTCACCAGGACGGCGTCGTCCCAGAGGTCGATGTCGGATTCAGCCGGTGTTGCCACGTGCGGCCTCCTGTCGGTTGCGGATTGGGGTGAGGACCAGCCGGCCACGGCGGCCGGCTGGGAGCGGTAGGGCGGTGGGAGCCGCTGCGCCGGGCCTTCCCGGCCGTGACGCGTATCACAGGACCTCAGTCTGGAAGAAGGCTTTACTCCTTGTCAAGGTTGCCTACGCTGCATCGAGAGAGATGCGGATCACTGTGTTTGCTTGACATCATGTAAAGAAAGCTGTGATGATGGCGGTCACATCAGCCAGTGGCTTGGATCACTGAGCTGCCGAACCAAGCTTCAAAGGAGAGGCCCTTGAGCCACTTCGCAGGCGACGACGCCGGCACCTCCCCCAGCTCTGCCGCCCGGAACGCCGTGGTCAACACCGTCCTTGGCCCGGTTGCCGCAGCGGAACTGGGCGTCACCGCAGTCCACGAGGCCCTGCTCTCCGTGATCCCGGGCGCCGAATACGCGCCGGAGATCAGCATGGACCGCGCCGAGATCTTCGAGGTCCTTGCCGCCAAGCTGCGCGACTACCGAGCCCGGGGCGGCGGAACCATCGTGGACAGCACCGGCATGTTCCACGGCCGGGACCTGCTGCTCTACGAGGCGCTGTCCCGGTCCACCGGCGTGCACATCGTCGCGTCCACCGGCATGGGCCCCGAGGAAATGCTCGGCGGTTACTTCCTGACCCCGCAGACCAACCCGCCCACGCCGTGGCCGGCGGAAAAGTTCGCGGAGCTGTTCAGCCGGGAGGTGACCGAGGGCATGGTGATCCCCCGGTTCGAGCGGCGGGCTCCGGCCGGCCTGGTCGCCACGGCGGCCGACCGCACCGGGATGACCCCCACGGAGGAAAGTCTGTTCCGCGGTGCCGCAAGGACGGCCCTGGCGACGGGTATTCCGGTCTCGGTCCGGTTCGGCGCCGATGCGCTGCGTGAGCTGGACGTCGTTTTGGACGAGCAGCTTCCCGCCGACCGGATCGTCGTCGGCGGCCTGGACCGCAAGGACGCGGTGGGAGCAGGTGCGCCGCTGGAAGTAGCCCGCCGCGGCGCCTATGTGGCCATCGACCACGTCGGGCTGAATGACGACGACGCGTACATCGACGACGGCGCCCGCGCTGCCCTGGTCGCCGAGCTCGCCGAGGCGGGATTCGCCGACCGAATCCTGCTCTCTTCCAACTGCATCGGAGTGGCCAAGGGCCAGCCCGACTACGACCTGCCGTTCAACCACGTCCTGGCCGGTTTCGTTCCCCTTCTGCACCGGCAGGGGCTGTCCGAGGAGCTCACCCGACGCATCCTCGCGGACAATCCGCAGTCCCTGCTGACGGTGCGCTGACCGGCGTCGGTCCGGTATCCACGGTTTCTTCTAGGTTTTCGAGGTGTTGGTTTGTCGAAGGTAAACACTGTATTGGGCACGATCCCGGCCGAAGAGCTGGGAATCGTAGCCGTCCATGAGCACATCGGCTACGGCATGCCCGGCAGCGAGCTGGACAGCCGCTGGTGGAAGACGCCGGAGGAGCGCTACGCGGAGACGGTGCCGAAGCTGCGCCGGTTCCACGAGTACGGCGGAGGGACCTTCGTTGACGCCACCGGCATCTGCAACGGACGCGACGTCGACTACTACAAGTCGCTGTCGAAGAAGACCGGCGTGCATATTGTCGCCTGCACGGGTTTCGTCGGCGGCGACACCGCCCTGCCGCACTTCGCGCGCGCTTCGGTCGATTACCTGGCCGGCGTCTTCATCCACGAGATCACGGTCGGCATCGGCGACACCGGCGCCAAGGCCGGCGTCATCAAGGTGGGCGTGAGCCGCGGCGGCCGGATGACCGAGCTGGACAAGCGCATCTACCGGGCAGCGGCGCGTGCCGCCGTCCGCACCGGCGTACCGATCCTGACCCATCTGGCTATCGATCCGGAACCGGCGATCCGGATCTTCGCCGAGGAAGGCCTGCCGCTGGACCGGGTGCTCTTCGGCCACGCCGACGACGGGCTGAACGCCCCGAACACGCCCAGTGAATGGATCATGAGCCAGGGCGGCCGGATCGGCTTCGACACCTTCGGCTACGAAACCGAGCTGCCGGATCCGCCGTTCTGGGCCCGGCCGCGCAGGGAACGCCTCGACCACTTCCTGGACCTGGTGAAGAAGGGCCACCTGAACCAGCTGCTGGCCTCGGCCGACGCGAACTGCAGCCCGCTCGGCTGGCCCGGGGTGAAGGGCCACACCGTCAACTACATCTTCGAGGACCTGATTCCCGACCTGCGGGCCGCGGGTCTCGACGACGCCGCCGTCGAGACCCTCTTTATCGACAACCCCGCCGACTTCCTCACCATCCGCAGCTGACCCAGCCGCACGTCCCCGGTTCCAGCCGGCCGGGCACTGCCCTCCACCGTCCGGCGCAGCGAAGCGCCGCACACAGAAAGTGACACAGCCATGCAAACCTCTGAGATCCGGAACCTCCACATTGCCGTCGTCGGCGGCGGTTACGGCGGAGCAGCCGCCGCCATCGCCCTGCGTAGCATCGGCGCCGAGAATGTCCACGTCTACGAGCAGGCACCCGCCCTGGGACAGGTGGGCGCCGGCATCGGCCTACGGCCGCCGACGGTCGAGCTGTTCCGCCAGTGGGGCATCTTCGACCGGATCGCCGCCGTCAGCTCCCCCAGCGACTACCTGGAAATCCTCACCGGCGACGGCGGGCAGGTCCTGGCCCATGAGGTGTGGCCGAAGCTGAACGATTACGCAGAGCCCAACCACACCCGCATCATCCACCGCGGCGACTTCATCGACGCGCTCCTTGGCGCCCTGCCGGAGGACGTCGTACACCTTGACCACAAGCTGACCGCCCTTGAGGACCTCGGCACGACGGCCCGCCTGACGTTCGACAACGGCGTCCAGGTGGACGCCGACCTGGTGATCGGGGCCGACGGCATCCGCTCCCTGGTCCGCCGGTCGCTGTTTTCGCAGAACGAGCCCGTGCATGCCGGCGAGCACGCCTACCGTGCGGTCATTGCCCTCGAGGATGCCCAGGGCCTGGTCATCGACGACAACCCGCGCTTCTACATGGGCCGCAACGGCACCATCGCCTACAATCTGCCGCTGCGGCACCGCGGCCAGGTCTCGTACGACATCACCGCGCCGTCCACCGACGAGTCCTGGGCGCCGGAGATCACCAACGACTACTTGGTGTCGCTGCTCGAAGGGTTCGACGAGCGGATCGTGGAGATCGCCCGCAACCTCGACCTCGCCACCGTGACCAGCCGCTCGGTATACGACATCGATCCGGTGGACAGCTGGCACACGGATTCCGTGGTCCTGCTCGGTGACGCCGCGCACGCGATGCTGCACCACCAGGGCCAGGGCGCCAACTCCGCCATCCAGGACGCCGGCGGGCTGGCCGACGCGCTGCTGGCCGCCGGCTCCGTGCCGGATGCGCTGGCCCGCTACCAGGCCGCACGCAAGCCGCTGACGGACGAGCTGCAGCGCCTGTCCCGGCTGGGCTGGAACGCGGCCGCCGTCGAAACTGCGTTCCCGGAAAAGTCCTCCATCAGCTAACGGTCCTGCCCCAGCCGGACCCGCACGCAGCGGCTCCGGCCGGCCCCCGATCCGGGGCTCGGCCGGAGCAGCGGCACATCCAGACCCGGCCGCCGGCAGCCCGGCGGCGAAAGCCAGCACCAACACGAAGGCCAGCCATGCCAGTACATCCCGAAATCGCCAAGATCCTCGCCACCATACCCGCGCCCGACGGCTCCCCCCTGGACCCGGCGGCGATGCGCGCCGGGGAGGAGTCACAGGTCCCTCCCGTGGAGGACCGGCTGCCGCTGCACGCCGTCGAAGATGTTGCCGTTCCGACGGCGGACGGGGCCGTTCCGGTGCGGATCTACACCCCGGCAGAGGCGGAGTCCTACGGTGTGCTGGTCTATTTCCACGGCGGGGCCTTCTTCCTCGGCAGCCTGGAGACGCATGACCACGTGGCACGCTCACTGGCCAAGGAGACCGGATTCAAGGTCATCTCCGTCGGATACCGCCGCGCTCCGGAGGCGGCTTTCCCGGCCGGACTCCGGGACTGCTATGCAGTTCTCCGGTGGGCTGCGGACCACGGGTCCGAGCTGGCCTGGGACGGCACCCGCCTGGCTGTGGCCGGAGACAGTTCCGGCGGGACCTTCGCCGCCGCGGTCACCGGCATGGCCAGGGACGACGGATTCGACGCGATCTCCCACCAGATCCTGTTCTACCCGTCGCTCGACCTGGATTTCGACGTCGACCGGTACCCCTCGCTGCGGGAGAACGCCGTCGGCTACGGGCTGGAAACGGCCGGGCTGAAGCCGTTCAACGCGTTCTACCTGGACAGCGGCGCCGACCCGGCGGACCCACTGGTCTCGCCGATCAAGCGCGCGGACCTGTCCGGCCTGCCCCCGGCCCTGGCCATCACCGCGGAATTCGATCCGCTGCGTGACGAGGGCGAACTGTACGCGCGGAAGCTGGCGGAGGCCGGCGTCGACGTCGTGCAGTCGCGGTACGCGGGCGCCAACCACGGGTTCGTGGCCAACTTCTCCTGGATTCCCGAGTTCTACGAGGCCTTCAAGGAAACGGCTGGTTTCCTGCGGCGCGGGCAGGGCGCCTGATGGGGGCCGCTGTCCATCCGCTGGTTTCGCCGTGGGGGCGGTTCGGCCTGTACTCCTACTTCATTGACGCGCCGGAACCGGCGATCGTGGACACCGGTATCGCGTCCTCACCTGCGGAGGGGCTGCTTCCGGCGCTGGAACAGCTGGGCCGCAGCATTGACGAGGTGCGGTGGATCCTGCTGACGCACGGGCACATCGACCATCTCGGCGGGGCGCAGGCCCTGCATGACCTGACCGGCGGCAGGGCGAAGGTTGTCATTCACGAAGCCGACGCGCACCTGCTGCGCTCCCGGCAGGCCCATGTGGACGAGTATCAGGCCGGGCGTGGCCGGTACCTGAATGATCCCGACGGCGTCGGGCAGCAGACCCGGACCGTGCAGCACGCGATTTCCGGCGAAATGGAGCCGGAGGTCCTGGTGCGGGGCGGCGAGAGGCTGTCGCTGGGCGGAGACGTAACGGTGTCGGTGCATTCCGTTCCGGGCCACACCGCCGGGTCGGTGGCGTACGAACTGGACGGCCAGGGGGCCGTGTTCACCGGTGACGCGGTGCAGGTCCATGGCGCCGCCAATCGGTTCCCCGGCTACGCGCATCCAGACGCCTACCGGGCCAGCCTCCGATACCTGCGCGACGAGGTGCGCCCGCAGCGGATGTACCTGGGCCACCCATACCGTGCCGCTGACGGCTCCCCGTACGGCGTCGAGCTGGATGCCGGAGAAGCGTCCCGCGCCCTGGCCGAAAGCCTGGCCATTGAGGACCGGATCCGGCAGAGCGTGGGCCGCTGCCTGCGGGAGGGCCTGCAGGACACCGGGTCGGCCTACTCCCCCTTCGCCCCGGTGGCCGAAGAGCTCGGCTATGAGGCCGACCCGGCCTTGGAACCGTCACCGTTCTTCACCACGCTGCACGGCTACCGCATCCAGTTCGATCAGACGTCCCATACGTCATGACTGAGGAGTTTCACGACAAGATGGCCAGTTTCCAGACGATCCGCGCCGGCGGGCTGCCGATCTCGGTCCGGAAGAACCTGCGCGTACCCATGCGCGACGGCGTCGAGCTCGCCGCCGATGCCTACCAGGGCCCGGAGGAGAAGCCGCGGCCGGCCCTGGTGGCGCTGAGCCCGTACGGCAAGGAGCTGCAGGCGCTGGCCCTGACCATGCCGCCGCAGCGCCGGCCCAGCCCCATGTGGGACGGGTGCATTGAGGCCGGCGACATTGCCCGCATCGTGAAGGAGGACTACGTCCACGTCATCGGAGACCTGCGCGGTTCCGGCGATTCCGGGGGTGAACACATCGGCAACTACAACGCCGGCGGGGTGTCCCTGGGCCAGGACGCCTACGACTTCATCGAGTGGGTGGCGGCGCAGCCGTGGTGCGACGGCAATGTCGGCATGGTCGGCATTTCCTACTTCGGGTCGATGCAGGTCCTCGCTGCCGCGGAACGGCCGCCGAGCCTGAAGGCGATTTTCGTTTCCGGCGGGCACTACGACTTTTACGAAACGACCTATCACGGCGGCGTCATGTGGTTCATGCCGCGTGCGGCACGGGAGGGCCGGGGCGGAGACTCAGGCTGGGCGTTCACTGACCGGGTGAAGTCGCGGATGATCGAGAAGCACTCGCCCGAGGAGCTGAAGAAGCTGGTCGCCCGGCGGCTTCAGGACCCGGACGTCGCGGCGTGGCCGAACCTGGTGCATGTGCTGAACTACCCGACGAACCACGAGGCGTGGTTCGACATCGTGATGAACGACCTGGACGGTGAGTGGTACGAGGAGCGGAACCCGATCACGCTGGCTCCCAATATCGACATTCCGGTGTGGCTGCAGCTTGACCAGGGCCGAGGATGGACCCTGGACGGGACGATCGAGCTCTACAACGCCCTGAAGGGTCCGAAGAAGCTCGACATCGGCCCGTACCCGCCGATGCAGTCGCGCCCGTTCATCGAAGAGCACGACAAGATGTTCCGGTGGTACGACTACTGGATCAAGGGCATAGACAACGGGGTCATGGACGAGCCCGCGGTGTCTGTGTTTGTGGAGGGTTCCCGCGAGGTCGTCACCGCCGACCAGTGGCCACCGAAGGAGATTGAGTACCGGCCGCTGTATTTGCGGACCCGTCGCAGGCTGTCGGCTGAGCCTGAACGCATGGGTGTCGAATACGCCGCCCCGGACGGTTTCTATCAGGCTCCGCTCACAGTGACGGACAAGGTGGAGATTCTGACCTGGAGCAGCGATGTGTTCGAGGAGCCCACGGAGATGATCGGCACAGGTGCCGCGCACATCTTCGCGGAGATCGACCAGCCCGACACAAACTTCATCCTGCGGCTGTGGGACGCGGCTCCGAACGGCAAGCGGCAGCTGATCACCACCGGTTATCTGAAGGCCTCCCACCGCGAGCTCGACGAGGAGCGGACGACGGAGGGCAACCCGTACCACCCGCACACGCGGGCAGTGCCGGTGGAACCGGGGTCCGTCGAGGAGTATGTGGTGCGGCTGTATCCGTTCGCCAACACGTTCCGTCCCGGTCATCGCCTGGTGGCGGAGCTGTCCAACAATGAACCACTGGCCGACGAGCACAACGCGCTGCTGCCGCCCGACGCCTTCCACCTGCCCGTCGGCCGCCCGGTGACGCACAAGATCTACCGCGACGCCGAACACCAGTCCCGGCTGGTGTTGCCGTACACCGTCCGGAAGTAGCTCCGGGTCTCCGCGGGCGTTGCCGCACACCGTCCGGACGGAGCCGAACCAGGACGCCGCTGAAGGCGCCGATGCCCTGCATCGGCGCCTTCAGGTTGTGGATATGCAGGCCGCTGCCAGGAGCCGCCCTAGAACGGCGGCGGGATTTCCGGTGTGGCGGGTGCAGCCCCGGACTGCTCTACGGGCGGCATGGCAGGAAACCGTCGGAGCCGGGCGTTCTCCAGCCATGCCTCCCGTTTCGCCTCCTGCCCGGGCATCGTGCCCGGGGCGATGGCCGCCGCACCTGCCTTATGCGGCTCTCCGTCCACAGCGCCAGCCCCTGGAGGTCTCAGCGTGAGTTGAGGATCAGTGGTGTAGCTCCCGCCCAACGAGGAACCCCATGTGAGCTGCCCGGGCTTTCTCTGGCATGCCTTCCAGAAGCCCTGCGTTTTCAGCCGATGGTGCTTCGGACACAGGTGGGCGAGATTGTCATGGTCTGTCCGGCCCCCTTGGGACCAGGGCACTGTGTGGTCGATCTCCGACCTGGCCGCGTTCACGCTGCATCCGGGGAATCGGCAGGTTCCGTCTCGGGCGCGCAGCCAGCGGGAGAGGCCGGCAGGCACTTTCCGACGCCGTCCAACGGCCAGGATTTCTCCCGTGGCGGGGTCCCGGACCAGTCCGGTCCAGTACCTGCTCCGTCGGGCGAGGCGGCGGGCGGCGTCGGCGCTGATCGGACCGTATCCGGCCAGCTCCGCGGGTTGGTCGTCGGTTCCGAAGAGCGTGTCTGCGTTGATGATGACCATGATCTCGGCCTTGGCCCGCGAAAAATCCGTGTCGGTGTCGGTGTCGGTGTCGGTGTCGGTGTCTGCATCAAGGCCCTCTGTGCGGGCGGCAGCGCCGCGGACCGGGTGGGTTCCTGCGCCGGCGGCCACGTCTGGAGCGGACCCGGAGGAAGCGGCGGGCGCCCCGGTGCGGGTCAGCTCCTCCCGGCCCGACGTCCCCAGCAGGGTTCCGGTCAGCAGGTCCGTGCGCAGCTGATCCATGGTCCGCTCGTCGCCGCTGTCTTTCCGGCCCCGGGCAGCCGCAGAGAGCGCCGCGAACAGCGCCATGCCCTTCTCGGCGGCCATCATCGCTCCCAGGCAGGCCATGCCGTCAGGTGCAGGTTCCAGCCAGACCCGCCGTTTCGACAAGGCATCCCGGTGCCGTTGTCTGATGGTGTCGGGATAACGCCGTTCGCGGAGGGAGCGGACCCTGCGGGACAGCTGCGCTGCCGTCAGGTTTCGGGCCGCCTGCAGCGCCTCGGTCTCGAAGGCGGGGGCGTCTTCCGGCGGGACGAACTGCACCTCCTCCAGCAGAACCCGGGCCTGCGGATACGTGACGGCCCCGTACGACAGGTGCGCCAGCGTGGCGGAGCGTTCCCGTGTCAGCTTCCCGGACTCGGAGACCAGGCGCATGGCGCTCATGTGCGGCAGCCGCAGCGCCGCGCCCACCTCGGCGGCCGTGGCGGACAGGACCGCTCCCTCTGTCTGTTCCGCAGGTAGGAGGGACTTCGCCTTTCGGTCCACCAACTCCTCGACCCGCGCCACCACCCGGGCCTGCTGCGCCTGCGCCCACCCCATCAGGGCGTCGAGCCGGGCGAGCGTGGCTGCGGCCTCGGCATCATCGAGGGATTCCGCAGCTCTCAGCGACAACCAGCCGTCGAATCCCTCAGGCAGTGACGGCGGTGCGGACGTGGAGGATGCATCGGGCTGGGCATTAGAAGATGCAGCTGGCTGCGCACTAAAGGTCAGGGCGACCCCGCGCTCGTTCAGCAGTCCCGTTGGGAGCAACGGCACCGTAGGCTCAGGTCCCGCGCTCAAGGAGGCCACAGGTCCGGGCGGCACAGCCGACACCGAAGCATCGAAAAGCAGTCTCTGCCCGGTGTTTGTCTGCGGCTTTTCCATGCGTTAAGAGTTTCAGCCGGCACTGACAAAACAGGGCCGAAAAGGGGGTTATCCAGCACCGTTCGTTACCGGTCCTCCGGCAGTTTTTACCTGTGTTTTCAGCCGGCAAATACCTGCTCAGACGAACGTGGTTCACGACGGTTCAGCCCGGTTTCGGCCGACGCCTGTCCCGCACAGGCCGCTGACCTTGCTCAGGTCGGTTCAGGTCCGTTCCGGCCGACCCGGGTCGCCTCCGACGTTCAGGACAGGTCAGGACGGTTCAGCTCGTCGGCATCCCAGGAGAGGTCTGCCCCTTCCGGAAGCGGAAGGGCCTCGATCTCCGGATCCGCGACAAGAGCCGCGATGAGCTCCCTGCTGCCGGCGACAATCGTTGAGTCGAAGTCGATCTCCGAGACCAGCACCCAGGCATGGTCCGCGGGCCACAGCAGGTTGGGCGACTGCGGAAACCACGGCATGTGGTGCCACGGCACCCGCTCAACCCATGCCGGATCCTGAAAGAACCGCACGCCGGCGGCGAAAAGGTAGTAGCTGCGGTCCGGAAGATCCAGGGTCGGGGCGAGCACGACGTCGGCCGGCAGCAGGCCCGACCCCGGCGGCGGAGCATCGACACGTGGGTCAACGCCCCGGCTATAAGCTTCCTCGAGACTGACCCATCTGGTTGCACCGCCGGCATCCACATCCTCCGCCCCGGCCGTCCTGGGCCCGGCCGCCCTAGGTGCGACGGTGTCAGGCCCCACGGTGTCAGGCCCGGGGGTGTCAGGCCCGGGGGTGTCAGATCCGGCTTCATCAGGCCCGACGCCGCCCACGTCCCCGGATTCGCTTCGCTCCTCGTCGTCGTCCTCCGGGGCAGCATCCTCAGCCAACCACGCGACTTCGAGCTGAGCGTACCCGGCGGAACCCGTCAGCCCGCCGTACCCATTCCAGATCCCCGCCACACCGGCGTCGGGCGTAGTGGTGTGGGCAGCCAGATGGCCTGCAACCCGGGCCAGGACATCTGCCGCAAGATTGCCCTCCTGCGGCTCCGAATAGCGCCTCCCCTGAGCATCCAGCGGGCCGTATACGCTCTCGATCCCAGGCTTGATCAGCCGTGTGAACTGGGCCAGAGGGTGCATGGTGGTTCCCATGGCCTCGGCCACCGCACTCCAGCCGATGTACTCGTCCTCGATGGTCGGCTGCCGGTACGAGGGTGCCCGGACGTCAGGCCAGTCCGGCGGCTGCCGGTCCCACCCCGATCCCTCCGGCCAGTCGCGCTGCACCGGATGAAACACCCGCGCATACGCCTCGAAGCCACGCGGCACGACGATGTGCATGGTGCCCCACGTCGAATCAATGCGCGGGCGCAGCCACTCCCCCGCCAAAGACTCCTTCAGCGGGGTTCCCGGCGGGAGGGACGACGAGGGAGGGCCAGCCTCCGCGCGTCGGTCCGCGGCCGCACCCGGCCCGGGCTCCGCGGGCCGGCCCGGCGAACCGCCCGGGCCGGATTCAGCAGGCTCCGGGCCCGGTTCCTGCGGTCCCGCCCCGGCTCCCCCGGTCACAGCCGCGCCACGCTCACGGCTCTCCGCCCGTCGGCGCCGCAAACGGGTCGAAGCGGAGCCGCTCGAACATCTGCCGCTGCTCGGCCTGGGCCGCTTCATCCTCATCCTCGGTGATCCGCTGGGCGACATAGCGGTACATCTTCTCGCGGACCAGGTACGCCTCGGCGTCGGTCAGCGGCCCCGCAGCCAGCGCCCCGGCGCGTTCCTCCAGCTCCGGCAGCCGGGCCAGCCCGGCGTCGTCGGGCGCCATGGTGATGCCGAACGCGACGTCGAGCACCGTCCCGGCCTTCTCGCCGTCGGTGGCGACCGGGTCGGCGTCGACGACGGCGAGCGTGCGTTCCGCCGCCGCCCGCGCCGCCTCGTAAGCCTGAAGCCCCAGCAGGAAGCGCACCTGCTCGGTCCCGGAGGAGTAGTCGTATATCGGCCCGTCCAGCCATTCCAGCACGCTTTCACGCCACTGGTGGCTGCCCGTGTAGAAGAGCAGGACGGTGGCGTGGCCGGCGACGGCGGCGCGCAGCCGGCGAATCTCCCCGCCGTCCGCCCCATCGCCGTCGAGGGGGAACTCGCGCAGGGCCTGCTCGGCGATCTGCTGCAGGTGCGCGGCCAGCTCGTCGTCCTGCACCGACCCGAGCTGTCCCCAGTCGGCGATGTCCTCGGTGTACAGGCTCAGCTCACGCATCAGGAAGCGGACCCAAGGGCTGCCCGGCCCGTATTCCTCCACAGCCAGGGGGAACGCCCCGATCAGGTAGTAGGGATCCCGCGGGCTGCGCAGGTCCCACGCCGCAGTGAACAGGTGGATGGCAAGCTCGCGGTCATAGGTGAGCGCGGGAACGGACTCGGTATAGGCCCACGCCTGCTCGCAGGCCGCCGCGCCTTCCTCCGGCTCACCGGTGATGTAGAGCGTCTCGGCAGCCCGCAGCAGCGTCATTGCGTATGCCTTGGGATCCGGGATTCCTGCTGCTTCCATCGCCCGCGCAGCGTCGGCCAGATCAGCGGCCGCAACAGCCGGCGGCCGACCCTCATTGTGTTGTCTCCCCATGAAGACACCCTAGTCGGAGCGGTGTTTCCCGCCCGGACCGGCACGCGGAAACCCCGATACCGGCCCGGAAAGGTAACCCGGTCGGGGGAAGGTCCGCCCCTAAAACGGCAGGTGCCGCCTCCCCCGGAGGGAAGGCGGCACCTGCGCAGCCGGCGTGCACTGTACCCGACCGCGGCCTTTCGCAGCCGGCCGCGGCGTTCAGCTAGCGGCGGGAGCCCGCCTCGGCGTCGGCCGCCACCGTCTGCCCGCCGTCACCGTCACCGGCAGCGGAGGTGTCCACGTGCGGGTGGCGGCGCTCCAGGGAGGCGCCCTCCACGTCCACGTCGGGCAGGATCCGGTCCAGCCACTTCGGCAGCCACCAGGCCTTGTCGCCGGCCAGGTGCATCAGCGCCGGAATCAGCAGCATGCGGACCACGAAGGCGTCCAGCAGCACGCCGAAGGCCAGCGCGAAGCCGATCGGCCGGATCATCGCGCTGTGCGAGAACACGAACCCTCCGAACACCGAGATCATGATGATCGCCGCGGCGGTCACCACGGACCGGCCGGCCCGCACGCCCTGCACCACGGCCAGCCGCGCCGGCGCGCCGTGGGCGTAGGCCTCACGCATGCCGGAGCCGATGAAGAGCATGTAGTCCATGGCCAGGCCGAACAGGATGCCGACCAGGATGGTGGGCAGGAAGTTCAGGATCGGGCCGGGCGTCTCCACGCCGAACACTCCGGCCAGCCAGCCCCACTGGTAGATGGCGACGACGCCGCCGAGCGCACCGAAGTAGGACAGGATGAACCCGAGCGTGGCCACGATCGGCACGAAGATCGAGCGGAACACCAGGATCAGGATGATCAGTGAGAGCCCGACGACGACGGCCAGGTAGATCGGCAGCGCCTCGGCCAGCTTGTCGGAGATGTCGATGTTGCCCGACGCCGAGCCGGCCACGCCCAGCTCGTACTCACCGTTCAGCGGAGACAGGTCCCGCAGGGTGTGCACCAGCTCTTCGGTGGACTCGCTGGTCGGCCCCTCCTCGGGGATGATCTGGAACGCGGTGGTCTGCCCGTCCTCGGAGCTGCCGATCGGCGCGACGGCGGCGACGTCGTCCTGCTCGAACAGGGTCTCGGCGATCTCCTGCTGCGCGGCCAGGCCGGCGGCTTCGTCGGCCGGGGCCTCGGGCAGTTCGGCGACCACGAGCAGCGACCCGTTCTGGCCTTCGCCGAACTTCTCGGACACCGCGGTGTAGGCCTGGTACTGGGTCGAGTCGGTCGCCTCGGAGGACCCGTCCGGCAGGTTCAGGCGCAGTTCCAGGGCCGGAATGGCGACCAGCAGCAGGCCGGCAATGCAGGCTAGGGCGGTCAGCACCGCGCGGGCGGTGCCCATCGGCTTGGCCTGCGCGGCACCCGGAACCGAGGCTCCGGCAGAGCCGGCAGCGTCCGAGCCGGCGTCGGATGCATCGGCGGACCCTGCCGTGTCGGACCCGTCTGAGTCGGAGCCGGCCGCGTGCGCGCCGTGCACGGCTGCCGGGGCCTGTCCCGCCGTCGTGCCGGTGCCGTGCGCCTCGTCCCGGGCGGCACGTTCCTTGCGGCTGAGCACCCGCATGCCGGCCAGCTTCAGCAGCGCCGGAGTCAGGGTGACGGCGATCAGCACCGCGATGGCGATGCAGCCGGCGCCCACGGTGCCCATCAGGCCCAGGAACGGAATGCCGGTGACGTTCAGGGCCAGCAGGGCGATGAACACGGTCATGCCGGCGAAGACCACGGCGTTGCCGGAGGTGCCGTTCGCCAGGGCGATGGACTCCTCGACGTCGTAGCCGCCCTTGAGCTGGCGGCGGTGCCGGTTGACGATGAACAGCGAGTAGTCGATGCCCACGGCCAGGCCGAGCATCAGGCCCAGCACCGGGGTCACCGAGGCCATCTCGACGACGCCGGAAAAGGCCATGGAGCCCAGGGCACCGATGCCCACGCCGATCAGCGCGGTGATGATGGGCAGGCCGGCGCCGATCAGGGTGCCGAGCATGATCACCAGCACGATGCCGGCCACGACCAGGCCCACGACCTCGCCGACGCCGAAGATGCTGGGCACCCCGCCGGCGATTTCTGCGGAGAAGTCGGCGGTGACGCCGTCGATCCGCTGGTCCTCGAAGACGGCGACCAGCGCGTCGGTGGTGTCCTTGGAGATGTCCAGCTGCGCTTCGGAGAAGACCACGTTCACGATGGCGGCACTGCCGTCCTCGGACACGGTGCGGATCTCGGCGGCCATGTCCAGCAGCGAGGCGCCGGATTCCAGCTGCACGGCCTGTGCTTCGAGCTCGGCGGCGCCGGCCTCGAGCTCGGCCCGCCCGGCGTCGAGCTGCGCCTGCTGCTCATCGAGCTGGGCCTGCTGTGCGTCCAGCTGGGGCGCGGCGGCGTCGAGCATCCCGCCGGCCTCGGCCTGGGCGCGGGCGGCGTCCAGCTGCTCCTGCCCGGCGTCGAGCTGGGCCTGGCCGGCATCCAGCTCGGCGCGGGCGGACTCCAGCTGGGCGCGGCCGGCGTCGAGCTGCGGCTGGCCGGCCTCGATCTGCTCGCGCTGCTCGGCGCGCTGGGCCTCGGTTTCGAAGGGGTCGACAGCGTTCTCCACGCCGTCCACGTCAGCCGTCTCCGTGACCAGCGCGCTGATCTGCTCACGCTGCTCGGGGGTGAAGGCTGAGCCGTCCTCGGTCTGCAGGACCACGCTGCCGGTGCCGCCGGAAGCCTCGGGCAGCTCGGACTGCAGCTGCTCGGTGACCTCTGCGGTGGGGGTGTTGGGGATGGAGAAGCTGGTGGCAAGGGTGCCGCCGAACATGGCAAACGCGGCGCCGGCCGCGACCAGCAACGCGAGCCAGAGCCCGATCACGGTCTTGGCCCGGCGCGCGGCGGCCGCGCCCAGGCGGTAAAGGAATTCAGCCAAGGGGAGACTTTCCGTCAGAGGTGGGTGAAACAGGGAACGTGCGGGAGACGGCCGTGGTGCCGTGCCCCGACTGGAGTGCGGTGAGGAACTGTTCACGAAGCCGGGTCCAGACTTCGCGGGATTCAGGGGTGTCGGCCGCGCCGGTGGCTGCGCTCCAGTGCTGATAGAGCACCGCGAGGCCGCCGATGAAGGCTCCGGAGAGCAGGTCGACGTCGAGCGGATCCGCCTCCGGATAGGCGAGGCGAAGTTCCGCCGACATCCGTCGGGTGATGGCCGTGAAGGAGCGCAGGGCGATCAGCGCCGAACGCGGTGAGGGGCGCGCGTCCCCCAGCTGCCCGCCGTCGCCGAGCATGGCGGTGAGCCGGGCCATCGGGCCGACAACGTCGCTGCCGCGCAGTGCGGCGATCACCTGGTCCGCCATGCCCCCGGGAACCCCGGTGCCGTGCTTCATGGGAGAGATCAGCTCGTCCAGGGTGCTGCCTAGGAGCTCGCTGCAGGCTTCGACGATCACCTCATCCAAGGAGCTGAAGTGGTTGAAGACGGTGCGGCGGGCGACGTCGGCCCGGACCGCGAGCTCGTCCACGCTGAAGTTCATGCCCTGCTCGCTCATCAGCGCCGCAGCGGCGTCGATGATGGCGCGGCGGTGGCGCTGCTTCAGGCTGGACCGGCGGTCCGGTGCTGAGGAGGCGGCGGAAACGGTCACGTAACGACACTAGGTGCATCGTTGCACCCGGTGCAACTCCTGCCGGAGGGTTGAGGCAAAGTGCCGGCACTCGAATACGCAACGTTCATGTTGCGTAATCCGACGGTGCTTAGGTTAGCCTTAGCTTTGCCGCTTCCCCCACGCGGCACTTGAGCCACAGCCGCCCGTCCTTTCCCAACCGGCGGCTGCCCTGAACAAGGAGTGAACACAGTTGTTCCTGCCCAAGAAGACCGCGGCCCTGGCCGCCGCCGCTGCCCTGACGCTGACCCTGGCCGCCTGCGGCGGCAGCGCCGAAGCCGAATCGGAAACGCCCGCAACGGGCACCGCCGCCGAATGGCCGCGCACCATTGAGCACGAAGCCGGCGAAACCGTCATTGACGCCCACCCTGAGCGGATCGTGTCCACGTCCCTGTCCGTGACCGGCACCCTGCTGGCCATCGACGCGCCCGTCACCGCCACCGCCGTCACCGCGGCCCGGCCCGGCACCACCGACGATAACGGGTTCTTCGCGCAGTGGGCCGAAACCGCCGTCGAGCGCGACGTCGAACCGCTCTACACGGTCGGCGAGTTCGACCTGGAAGCCGTGATCGCCCAGGACCCGGACCTGATCGTGGTCTCCACCTCCGGCGCCGACTCCGTGCTGGACCAGTACGAGGCGCTCTCCGGCATCGCCCCCACCGTGGTGGTCAACTACGGCGACCAGACCTGGCAGGACCTGGCCGGGGAGCTCGGCGTAGCCACCGGCCTCGAGGCCGAAGCCGAAGCCGCCGTCGCCGAGTTCGACGCCCTGGTCGACGAAACCGCCGCGAAGATCGGCATCGAAGAGGGCACGACCACCTCCGTCGTCTCCTACAACGCCGGCGACACCTCGCCCGTGGGCAAGCCGACCGGCCCGCACGCGCAGCTGCTGGAAAAGCTCGGCTTCACCGTCAACGAGCCGCCAGCCGAGTTCGACACCTCCACCCAGAAGCGCGAGGACTTCGCCTTCACCTCCTACGAGGGCCTGGCCGACTCCGTCACCGGCGACTACACGTTCCTGATCAGCGCCGATGAGAAGAAGGTCGACGCGTTCAAGGCCGACCCCACCCTGGCCAACATCCCGGCCGTACAGAACGACACGGTCTTCGCACTGGGCCTGGCCTCCTTCCGGATGGACCCGTACTCAGCCGCCGACATCGTGACCTGGTTCGGCGACACCTTCGCCAAGTAGCAGGTACCGCAAGGACCGTTCCCTCGTGCTGCAGAAAACGCGCCGCCGGCACCGGCAGGGCCTCGGCTGGATCTCCGGCCTGGCCCTGCTGGTGCTGCTGGCGCTGGTGAGCCTCGCCGTCGGCTCCCGCCCCATTGCGCCCGCCGAGACCTGGGCCGCCCTGACCGCCTTCGATCCCACCCGGAACGCGCATCTGCTGGTCCGCGAACTGCGGCTGCCGCGGACCGTCCTGGCGATCTGCGTCGGCGCGGCCCTCGGCCTGGCCGGAGCCCTGATGCAGGCGCTGACCCGCAACCCGCTGGCCGAGCCGGGCATCCTCGGCGTGAACTCCGGCGCCGCGTTCGCCGTCGCCGTGGGCCTGGGGTTCTTCGGCGCGAACGCACCGATGCAGTACATGTGGTTCGGGTTCGCCGGCGCCGCCGCCGCCTCCGTGGTCGTCTACCTGCTGGGCCGGGCGCACGACGCCGGGACCAACCCGGTGCGCCTGGTCCTCGCCGGCGCGGGACTGTCGGTGATGCTCGGCGCAGCCACCTCGATCCTGCTCATCGCCGGCACCGAAGAGAACCTCACCGCCTACGCCGCCTGGGCCACCGGCTCCCTGCAGGGCCGCGGCTGGGACGTGCTGCCCTGGGTGGCCGGCGCCTGCGTGCTGGCGATCGCCGCCGCCCTGCCCACCGCGCCCAGCCTCGACTCGCTCTCCCTCGGCCGGGACCTGGGGCAAACCCTCGGCGTCAAGATGCGCACCACCTGGCTCACCGGCACCGGCGCCATACTGCTGCTCGCCGGCGCCGCGACCGCCGCCGCCGGGCCCATCAGCTTCCTCGGCCTGGCCGCCCCGCACATCGCCCGTCTGGTCACCGGACCGAACCACCGCCGGCTGCTGCCCTTCTCCATGCTGCTCGGCGCGCTGCTGCTACTGGTCGCCGATATCCTCGGCCGCACCGTCGCCGCGCCCGCCGAAATCGGGGCCGGTGTCATGAGCGCCCTGGTCGGCGCCCCGTTCTTCATTGCCCTGGCCCGCCGCCGGAAGCTGGTGAAACTGTGAGCATCGGAACGTCGCCGCGGCGGACAGGCACCGCCCCCGATGCCGCTCCCGACGCCGGCCCCTCCCCGATCGTCTCCCCGCGCGTCCTGGCCCTCGGGCCGGTGCGGCTGCGGGTCTCGGCCCGCACCGCCGTCGTCGGCTTCGCCCTGGCCGCCGCCGCGGCGCTGCTGGCGGTGCTGTCCATGCAGACCGGCACCCTGGCCCTGGCCTTCGCTGACGTCCTCGCGGCCGTGTTCGACAACGGGGAGCCGCGCACCCAGGCCGTGGTGCAGCGCATCCGGCTGCCGCGCACCGTGACTGCCCTGGCCGTGGGCGCCTGCCTGGGCGCCGCCGGCGCCACCTTCCAGTCCATCTCCCGCAACGCCCTGGGCTCCCCCGACATCATCGGCTTCACCACCGGCGCCGCCACCGGCGCGGTGGCGCAGATCGTCCTGTTCAACGGCGGCCCGCTGGCCACCGCCGGGTGGGCGGTCGGCGGCGGGCTGGCCGCCGCCGCTGCGGTGTACCTGCTCTCGCTGCGCGGCGGCGTCACCGGCGGGTACCGGCTGGTGCTCATCGGCATCGGCGTCGGCGCCATGCTCAGCGCCCTCAACACGGTGCTGCTCGCCAAGGGTGACTCGGATCTGGCCGCGCAGGCGCATCTGTGGCTCTCCGGCTCCCTCGCCGCGCGCACCTGGGCGCACGCGCTGCCGGTGCTGGCCGCCGTCGGGCTTCTGCTGCCGCTGCTGCTGGGCCTGGGCCGGAAGCTGTCGCTGATGGAAATGGGCGAGGACGCCGCGCGCGCCCTGGGCATCCGCACTGAACGGGTGCGGATCACCGCGATGGCCGCCGCCGTCGGGCTCACCGCCCTGGCCACCGCCGCCGCCGGCCCGATCGCGTTCGTGGCGCTGGCCGCCCCGCAGCTGGCCGCCCGGCTCACCCGCTCCCCCGGCGTGCCCATCGGCACCGGCGCGCTGATGGGCGCGGTGCTGATGGTGGGCTCCGATCTGCTCACCCAGCACCTGCCGATCCAGGCCGCCGTGCCCATCGGGCTGATGACCGGCCTGGTCGGCGGCATCTACCTGCTGTGGCTGCTGACCCGGTCCCGGCAGGTGTAACCGTGACCCGCAGCCCTGACTCCCGGCATTCCGCTCCCAAGGAGGCATCCATGTCCGACGTCCTCTCCGCCGAGGCCCTGACCCTCGGCTACGACGGGCACACGATCAGCGAGAACCTGGACGTGGTGATCCCGCCGGGGTCCTTCACCGCGATCATCGGGCCCAACGCGTGCGGCAAGTCCACACTGCTGCGGGCCCTGTCCCGGCTGCTGAAGCCGCAGACCGGGCAGGTGTTCCTGCAGGGGCGGGAGATCGGCCGGTACTCCACCCGCGACGTCGCGCGCCGGCTGGCGCTGCTGCCGCAGTCCTCCGCCGCCCCGGACGGCATCACCGTCGCGGACCTGGTGGCCCGCGGCCGGTTCCCGCACCAGTCGCTGCTGCGGCAGTGGTCCGACGCCGACCAGGCGGCGGTCGACGCCGCGATGGCCGCCACCGGCGTCGCCGACCTGGCCGGACGCACCGTGGACGAGCTCTCCGGCGGGCAGCGGCAGCGGGTCTGGCTGGCGCTGGTGCTGGCCCAGGACACCCCGGTGCTGCTGCTGGACGAGCCCACCACCTTCCTGGACATCGCCCACCAGTTGGAGGTGCTGCGGCTGTGCCGGCGGCTGCATGAATCCGGCAACTACACGCTGGTCACCGTGCTGCACGAGCTGTCACTGGCGTTCCGGTTCGCCGACCATGTCATTGCCATGAAGGACGGGCGGATCGTGGCGCAGGGCCCGCCGGAGCAGATTGCCACCCCGGAACTGATGAAGGAGATCTACGGGATCGACGCCGTGGTGATCGAGGACCCGGGCACCGGCGGGCCGCTGGTGGTGCCGCTGGAACAGGACTCAAGGCCACGGTCGGCGGGCGCGACGGCGGCAGCCGGCTCCGGCGCACAGGTCACCGCAGCCGGGGCGCCGACATGAGCGCGCCGGGCGGAGCAGCGGCATCGGCCGGCACCGAGGGCCGGGACGAGGGAGAGCGGAGCCGGTCAGCCCAGGGCGGGCACCGACTGGTCGTCGAATCGGTCGAGGACCTCACCCCCGGCATGCGGCGCGTGGTCTTCGCGGGCCCCGGCGTCGCCTCCTATGTGGCGGCGGGACCGCACGTACCGAACATCAAGCTGTATTTCCCGGTTCCGGGCGCGGAGCTGGACCTGCCCGTGAAGGTGGACGGACGCTGGAGCTTCGCGCCGGGCCAGCGTGAGCGGGTGCGCACCTACACGGTGCGGACCCTGGACCGGGACGCATCCCGGCTGGCGGTGGACTTCGTCCGGCACGGCGACGAGGGGCTGGCCTCCGCCTGGGCCGAACGCGCGGCGCCGGGCGCGGAGCTGGGCGCCCTGGGCGGCGGCGGGCTGGTGGTGCGCGACGGCGGGTGGGTCCTGCTGGCCGGCGACGAAACCGCGCTGCCCGCGATCGGCTCCACACTGGAACGCTTCTCCGCGGAACGGCCGGAGCAGCGCGGGCTGGCACTGATCGAGGTCGCCGGGCCCGAGGAGGAACAGGACCTCGCCGCCCCGGACGGGTTTGAGGTGCGCTGGCTGCACCGCCGGACCCGGGCGGATGAGGCATCATCGTCCGGCCCTGCCGCGCCGGCCGGCACGACGACCCTGCTGCAGGAGGCGCTGGCCGCCGTCGAGCTCCCGGCTGCGGAGCTGGCCGCCGGGCAGGTGCGGATCTGGGTGTCGGCGGAGTCCGCCGTCGTCCGCTTTGCCCGCGCGCACCTGAAGCGGCTGGGTTTTGACCGGCGGCACCAGCTGATCATCGGCTACTGGCACCGCGGCATGACCGAAACCGGGTACACCCGCAGCACCGACCATGACCGCGAGCGCGGAGAACTGGCGGACGTGCTGCCCGGGCAGGAGCACGCCCATGCGCACTGAGCCGCAGCCGGCCACGGCACCGGCGGACGTTCCACCCGGGCCCTTTTTCGACGCGCCGTTTCCGCCGCCGCGGCCGGCGGTGCCGCCCACCCCGCCGCCGTCGCCCGTGCTGCCGGGCTGGTTCCGGAACCGGTGGGCGTCCTGGGGCGGCCGCGAACGGGAACAGCTGGTGGACGACCTGCCCGCCGGGTCCCTTCCGCTGATTGAGCCGGACCCGCGTGGGAATCCCGGATTCCGTGCGGTGACGTTCCTGCACCGGCACGCCGCGGCGTCGGCGGTGATCCTTTCGGCCAACGGGCTGCTGGATCACCGCAACCCGGCCGCCATGGAATTCGACCGGCTCGACGACTCCGACCTGTGGGCGCTGACCCTGCGGATGCCGGCCGACTGGCAGGCCGGCTACCGGATCACCGCCCATGTCGGGGCCGGGCTGCCGCCCTGGCGGCTGCCCGGAGCGGACCGGCGCACCGTGCGTCTGGCCGCCGACGCCGGGGCCCCGGATCCGCTGAATCCGATGGTCGGCGCCGGAATGAGCGGGGCACCGCAGTCGCTGCTGCAGCTGCCCGGGGCGCCGGACGCAACGTGGCTGGCCGCGGCGACTCCGGAGGCCGGAAGCACGTTGCCGTCGGTGATGGGGGCTGGTGCCGGCGATCCGGCCCGCGTCCGGAGGGCCGGGGCGGCAGTCACCGGGCTACGTGAGCTTGTGGTTCCCGACACCGGTGCCGGCCGGGACCGGCTTATCTGGCTGTATCTGCCACCGCAGCTGGGCCCGGACACCGCCGACCTGCCCCTGGTGCTGCTGCACGACGGGCAGGTCTGGGCGAAGTACCTCAACCTGGCCGCCACCCTGGACGCGGCGACCGCGGGCGGGGTCCTGCCGCCGCTGGCGGTGGCGATGATCGATTCGCTGGATGTGCCGACCCGGACCCGGGAACTGTCCGGCCCGACCGGCACCGTGGATTTCGTGGCCCGCGACCTGCTGCCGCTGCTGCGCACCTGCTTCCCGGTCACAGCCGATCCGGCGCGCACCGTGGCCTCCGGGGCCAGCTTCGGCGGGCTGGCCTCGCTCTGGCAGCTGGCCCGCTTCCCCGACCTCGTGGGCGTGGCGCTGGCGCAGTCGCCGTCGCTGTGGCGGTACGACCTCGCCGATCCGCTGGCCGCCGTGGCCCGGCAGGTCCGGATCCGGATCCAGGCGGGCATCTATGAGGACACCATCCACCGGGCCGGTGAGGCTTTGCACCGGGACCTTGTCCGCACCGGCGCGGACATCGGCTTCCGCTCCATCACCGGCGGGCACGACTGGGCGTGGTGGAACCCCTGGCTGGTCCGCGGCCTGGCGGAGGTGCTCGGGTAACCGGCTAGGCCAGTTCCCATTCTTGCCCGGTGAAAGGCCGGAACTCTGGGCGGACTCTCCCATGCAGCCGCACGAGAAGCCGAAAGTTGGGCCTAATCTCCGGCCCGCTTGCTACTTCCACCCGTAGCTCATAGCCACGGCAACGCATAACCTCATGGGCTAGCTCAAGCAGCGGGTCAGGCACATACCCCAAAACCACACCCTCAGTTGGATGTATTACCTGAATAGCACGAGGATTCACAACGTTTTCAGGTTCGGGGGCTAATGCAAGCTCTTCATGTCGCCCCAATCCCCCAATGACGCTCTGCGCCTCAGCGTCCATATGGCGCACGCCATGTACTAGGAAAAACTCAGACACACTACCGTCGACTTCGATTGCGGGAATCGCAACGAGTTCAATGCTATCCCCAACCCTTCGACCGCCGGTTCGCTGGAGTATATTGAAAGGACCTGCGTCTGGGTCCAACCCTAGAGCCTCTAGCGCTACCGCCCGATCAGGGCGTCGACTGGAGATAACACGCTCCGAGAAAATGGGGAATAAGGTCTCAGATCTATAGGTGTGCCGCACTTTACTGAGCCCCGGCAAGGGAACAAACCAATCTGCGTCAACGGCAGAGCGGAAATAGCGAAAAACGTACTCGCCTTCCTCACAAAAGAGAATACCTACCGCCCTATAAGTGCGGGACCCGGGGAATTGCTGCGTGACAAGTAGCTTGTTGACAGCAGCCAGAGACGAGTCCACGCCGGGACGGGTCATTACGCTAGTTGCCATCAGACAGCCTCTTCCTGTTTTCCTTGAGCACTTCCACCGCAAACGTACGTGCAGCCTCCGACATTCCTGGAAGATCCGCAACGAGTGCTTCCAGGACCCCATCCTCACAGGCATGGATCCGCTCTAGCCAGTATGCGCCTGCGAGCGGGGCGAGCGAAGCAGCTTCGCTCGCCAGAGCAGACAAGCTTCGGTTCTTGCCATCTTCAAACGTACGCGCCCTGGCCCCCCTGCACCACTTGGACACAGAGTTGCGGGCGAGGCGCATATGGAGATTCTCGTCACTGAGTCCCGAGCCCAGTGCGGCCCCATGGTCGTAGGAAGGAGCCAGTCGCTGTTCCCCGCCGCGGCTAAGAATGCCCCAATTCAGAGCATGCCTGTCCGTATTCGCGATCCAGGCATCAAAAAGAAGGTATCCCACAAAGACCTCATAGGCAGGCATCTCTTCACACGCAGTATTGGGGGGGCCCGGCAGGCCGCCTAATAGGTTGTGAATATTCGTGATGTTATGGCCGATACGATTGGGGGGACGCAGCTCAGAAGCGCAGTCTAGATACCCCTCATACTCGGAAAGGTATGTATTTCCGGGCTGCAGGCTCCAATTTTCGGGTGAAACATTCTTCGAAATAACGCCGTCTTGCAGTTCTCCATCCACGCCCGCACGTACAGCGAGTCGCACGTCGGCCGCGGGGAGGCCGATTACGGCAGCCAAGCGGCTAGCAATCCGCTCCGAGTAGTCGTCGCGCCTCCTGTACGGCTCACCGGCTTGAAACCCCTGCTTGAACTCTTTGAAGAGCCACCAATCGCTCTGTCTATCTCCTCGCCCTTGAGCCAGCCAGAACTTGACCTCGTCTCCGCCTGATTCCTCATCTACAACAAGCCAAGCCGTAACGTCTTCGCGTTCCTCGCCACGGGCCGTCGCCCCACCGGCTTGACTGGCTCCTCCTGGTTTGGGGTGTTGACTGCTCACCCGGACACGATAGCGGGTACACACGAAAGATTGCCGTCTCTCACACCGCCACGCGTGAAAGTGCTTTGGCAATCCGGTTGCGCTCCAACAGGCAACGAGAACTCAATAAGCGCTGCTCCTGAGTGCCCCAGGCAAGGCATAGTGACCCGCTATTCCAAACGATGCCACCGCCGCCGCGCCACGGCGGCGCCCGCCAGCACCAGGCAGGACATCCACACGGCCCCGGCAGGTCCCAACGGCGCCGCCGCCACGCCGGCGAGGGCCGGGAGCGCGGCCTGCCCGATGCGGTTGCCCAGCAGCCGCAGCGCCAGCGCCGCACCGCGGGACTCAGGGGCCACCGCCTGCGACACCAGTGTCATGGTGATCGGCTGGCCCAGACCGAGGAAGAAGCCGGCCACCACCAGGCTCAACACCGCCGCCCAGGTACTGCCCAGCACGAACGGGGTCGTGCTCAGCCCGGCCGCGGCTCCGAGCAGGCTTGCCCGCACCAGCTGCTCCCGGCTCCACCGGCGCACCAGCACGCCCAGCAGCAGCCGCGAGGAGATGGTCGCCGCCGCCCGGACGGCAAGCAGTGCCCCGACGACGACGGGCGCAACGCCGGCCTCCTCGCCCATCAGCGGCAGGAACGCCAGCAGGATGTCGGTGGTGGCCAGCAGCGCCAGGCTGGCGACCACGTTCGCCTTAACGCCCGGCCGGGCCAGAATGGCGCTGATCGGCTCCTTGCGGGGCCGGCTGCCGCCGTCCGTCTGGACCTGCCCGGCGCCGACCGGCGGAGTCCCGCCCGCGGCACCCTGCGGCGACGCGTCGGCCGATGGAGTTCCGGCCAGTGAGCCGCCGGATGGGCGCCGGGCGAGAGGGAACCGGGCCAGGGAGGCGGGCAGCGCGAGGAGGGCAATCACACCGGACAGCAGCAGCGCGGCGTCGATCCGCTGCAGTCGTCCGCCCGCATCCACCCCGGCCTCGGCGCCGAGCAGCGCCCCGCCCAGCAGCGGGCCCACCAGCTGCCCGACGGCGAACGCTGCCGTGAACCACCCGAACCCGCTGTCCACTCGGTGCGGCGGCGCGAACTTCGCGATCGCGGACTGCCCGGCGATGGTGAACGCCAGATGCCCCATGCCGAGGGCGGCTGCGCCGGCAGCCAGCAGCACCAGGCCGGGGGCTGCCGCCAGCAGCACTGCTCCGCCCACCAGCAGCGCCAGTCCGATGCTCAGCAGCACCCTCAACCGTGCGGCGCGATCGGAGAGCCGGCCCAGGCTGATTGCGAAGGCCACGGGCAGCAGGGCGAACGAGGCGGATACGGCGCCCACGGCGACGGCATCGCCGTTGAGCGCCAGCACCTTGTAGGAGATCAGCGGCCGGGCCAGGTTGATGGCGGACTGGCTGAGCATCGCGGCCGCCACCAGCGCCCACAGCCAGGCTGCGGGCCGAGATGCTGAGGTGCCGTTCGCGGCAGCGTACATGCGGGCCTTTCTGGATCGGGCGCCCGCGGCGGCAGGGCGATCCAGCGCCGTTGGCGTCTGTTCCGAAGGCTAGTGGGGTGCGCCGGGCCCGCAAAATCCCGTGACAGTCCATGCAGCAACGCCTGCGGGCGTACGCTGGGCGGCATGTCCATCGAGGTGCGCCCGGCGGAGGTGTTCGACGACGTCGAGGCTGTGCTGGGCCCGAAGCGTGCGGACGCGAACGTGTGCTGGTGCCTGAGCTACCGGTTGACCAGCTCCCGGGAGAACCGGGAGCTGGCCGGAACGGACCGCGGGGACCGGGTCCGGGAGCTGCTCGCCGAGGACCTGCCGCCGGGAGTTCTCGCGTACGACGACGGCGAGGTGACCGGGTGGGCTGCGGTCCATCCGCGGGCGGATACGAGTTTTGCGACGAACCGCCGCATCCCGCATGTCGACGACGCCGACGTCTGGTCGATCTGGTGCATCCGGGTCCGGCCCGGGCACCGCGGGCAGGGCATCTCGCACCGACTGCTGGCTGGCGCCGTGGAGTTCGCCCGGGGCCACGGGGCGCCGGCCGTCGAGGGGTACCCGGTGGACAACGCCGGCGTGAAAGTGGACCTGACGATGGCATACGTGGGCACCCGTGCACTGTTCGAGCAGGCCGGTTTTCGCAAAGCCGCTGATACGACGTCGGTACTTGCCGGCTTCCCGAGGGTGCTGATGCGCCTCGAGCTGGGCTGACCCCGGCTAGAACAGGGCCGCAGCCTGCTCGCCCACGAGGCCGACGGCGAGCAGCACCATGATGATGCCGCTGCCCAGCGTGACGAGCCGAGCGGCACCGGGCCGGGAGCGCAGCAGCCGCCGGGCGCCCAGGGCCACGCAGGTGTAGAGCACGGCGCTGACCATCAGGTGCGACAGCCCGAGCACCGTGGACTGCAGCGGGACCGGCCAGGCGGCACCGGGAGCGATGAACTGGGGAATCAGCGCCAGGTACAGCAGCAGCGCCTTGGGGTTGGTGCCGCTGGTGCCCAGCCCCTTGAAGAAGGCCCGGCGGTCGGACGCGGCGTGCTCCGGCACCGGCGTGGAATCAACCGATTCGGTTTCACGTGGAACTGTGAGGAGCGCAGGGCCGGCGTCGCCTGCCCGCGGCACCGCCGCAGCCCCCGCGACCCCGGCGGACGGCACGACGCCGGCAGGCGAGAGGGCCGAGGAAGCCGAGGGGACGGCGTCGGGCACTGCAGGCAGATCCGCCGGATCGGAGCCGGCCGTGAAGCCCGCCGAGCGCCAGGAGCGGATGGTGGTGATCCCCAGCCAGAGCAGGTACGCGGCGCCCAGCACGGTGAGCACGGTCAGCAGTTCCGGCCGGGCGGCAATGAGCGCGGCCAGTCCGGCGACGATGAGCGCGGTGTGCACGAGGTAGCCGGCGCAGAGGCCGGCGATGGCCGGTGCGATCCGTCCCGGGCGCAGGCCGGCGGAGATGGCGTACGCCCAGTCAGCCCCCGGGGTCATGGCAAGGGTGATCGAGACGGCCGCGAAGCCGAGAAGCTGCTGGGGATCCATGGGTTCCACCCTAGGAATTCCGCCGCGAAATGTGCTGACCGGATTAACGCCGACAGGCCGCTGCGGCGATAGGATTTTTGCGTGATTGATGCGATCGACCGGGAAATTTTGCGGCACCTCCAGCAGGATGGACGAATCACTGCCACCGCGCTGGCGGCGAAGGTGGGTCTGACCGTGGCGCCGTGCCACCGCCGGCTGAAGGAGCTGGAGGCCCGCGGCGTGCTCACCGGCTACCGCGCTGTCATCGATCCGACCGCCGTCGGTCTGGGGTTCCAGGCCCTGGTGTTCGTCACCCTGAAGGACCGGCAGAACATGCTCACCTTCGAGCAGGAGGTGGAGCGGATCGAGCAGATCGTCGAGGCCAACCGACTGTTCGGCGAACCCGACTTCCTGCTCAAGGTGATCGCCGAGGACCTGCCCGCCTACCAGCGCTTCTACGACGAGGTGCTGGTGCGGCTGCCCGGCGTGGAGAAGCTGAACAGCACGATCGTCATGAAGAGCCTCAAGGACGGCGGCGCGCTGCCGCTGTAGCAGCCAGGGCCGCTGCAGCTGCCAGGGCGGCGCGTCGGCGGGCTCAGAACAGCAGCCAGCCGGCCGCTCCCGCCCCGATCACCACCGCCCACGGTGGCACCCGGCCAAAGGCCAGGGCGGCGAAGGCGACGGCGGCCAGCCCGGCGAGCGCCGGCGTCGTGATGCCTGTGGTGATGACCGGGTTGTAGAGGGCCGCGGCCAGCAGCCCCACCACGCCCGCGTTCACCCCGGTTAGCGCCCGCCGCAGCCGCGGGCGGCGGCGCAGCCGGTCCCAGAACGGCAGCACGCCGAGCACCAGCAGCATCGACGGCAGGAACACCGCCGCCAGGGCCAGGGCCGCGCCGACGACGCCGCCCGGCGGCACCTGCGCCACCGCACCCAGGTACGCGGCGAAGGTGAACAGCGGCCCGGGCACCGCCTGCGCGGCACCGTAGCCGGCGAGGAACGCGTCCGCCTGCACCATCCCGCTCGGGACCATGCCGGCTTCCAGCAGCGGCAGCACCACGTGCCCGCCGCCGAACACCAGCGCCCCGGCCCGGTAGAAGACCTCCGTCAGGCGCAGCACGGCGCTGCCCGTGAGCGCCGCGAGTACCGGCAGCAGCACCAGCAGGGCAACGAACAGCGCCAGCGAGGCCACCGACACCGCCCGAGGCACCCGCACCGCCGCCCGCACCGCCGGGCCCTGCTCCCCGGCTGCCCCAGCCTCGGGCGGGGCCGGCGGCCCCAAGGTCCTCAGGAGCAGCAGCCCCAGCATCCCGGCCCCGACGATCGCGCCGATTTGGGTCAGCGGATGTGGAACCAGCAGCACAACAACCAGCACGGCGGCGGCGATGCCGCCCCGGCGCAGGTCCGGGGTCAGGGTGCGGGCCATGCCCAGCACGGCCTGCGCGACGACGGCGGCCGCGGCGGCCTTGAGCCCGTCCAGCCAGCCCGTGCCCGCCCCGTCCAGTGCCGCGGCGCCGTAGGCAAAGCCCACCAGCAGCACCGCCGACGGCAGCGTGAAGGCCACCCAAGCCGCAAGCATGCCCGCCCAGCCGGCGCGCTGCAGCCCCAGCGCCATGCCCACCTGGCTGGACGCCGGGCCGGGCAGGAACTGGCACAGCGCCACCAGGTCCGCATACTCACGGTCGCTGAGCCAGCGCCTGCGCTGCACAAACGCTTCGCGAAAGAACCCAAGGTGCGCCACCGGCCCGCCGAAGGAGGTCAGCCCCAGGCGCAGGAAGGCCCCAAAGACCTCCCGCACGCTTCCCGGCGCCGCGGCTTCGGTGCCGCCCACGGTGCCGTCGGCGCCGCCCACAGTACCACCGGCGTCGGCGCCGCTGCCCGCGTCCCTGCCCATCGCTGTTCCTTTCCTGTACCGCGTCCGCCCGCCCCCGGGCCGGCCACGCCACCCGCCCCCGACGGCGCGCAGCGTCCGGTGCTGCCACCGCCGCTGCCACTGCCGCTGGCGCTGCCGTTGCCGTTGCCGTTGCCATTCAGTGAACGGCATCCGGGTGAACGGACGGCAAACAGCTACTTCGGCTCGCCTTCCACCCACAGCCCCGCCAGCTGCTCCGCGTCCGGAAGCCCGCCGGCGTCGAACCCGCCGTAGTGCTCACGCAGCCGGAACACGGCGACGGCGGCATCCTCCTGGATCTTCGTCTCGCGGGCCACGCCCCAGCGGCCCAGCTCGGCGTCGAGCACCACGGCGGCGTCCTTCTCGTTGAGCCGGCGCGCCTGCGCCACCAACCGCACGGCCTGCTGCCGGTTGGAGGGGTGGAACACCCAGGACAGGGCGTCCTCGTAGCCGGCGCGGAAGCGCTGGGCGAGGTCCTGGTTGTTCCGGTACCAGGTTCCCCGGTAGGCGGCCACGCAGCCCACGTAGGGGCCGGGCAGCTTGTCCTCCGTTCCCAGGTGCCGGAGCCCCTGCTGCCGGGCCAGCGCCTCGAAGCCGTTGCTCAGCAGCGTGGCGGACACGCCCGGCGTCGGCCCGACCATGCTGGCGTACCGCTCCGCCACCCCGCCCAGCGACACCACCTGGTAGTCCCGGCCGGGCGTGAGCCCGTCCTGCTCGAGCATCCAGTACAGGACGTACGCGTAGCCGCTGTCCGCGGCATCCACGCCTACCCGGCCGCCGCGCACGTCCTGCACCGTTTCGACGTCGCGGGCACCGACGGCGGTGAGCTCCATGCCCAGGTCCAGCGCGAAGTCGGCCTGCACGTCCAGGGTGCGGCCGAGGTCGTTGGACCCGTTGAACCGGTAGTTCACCACATTGTCCAGTGCGGTCTGCAGCACGTCCCAGCGGCCTTCGGCGAACCCGCGGAACTGCTCATCGGAGGAACCGACGTGCTCCATCACCAGGTCGATGCCGTGCCGGGCGAAGAAGCCCTGCCGCATCCCGGCGACCAGGCCCGGCGAGGGGGCAAAGGCGCCCATGATGAGGGTGTCGGTGCTGCCTGGCAGGGCCATGTCCGGTTCCGTTCGTCAGCGGGATGCCGGGTGCGGTGAGCGGGCGGCACGTGCCGCCCGCGATGTGCTGAGGTGCGCGGGTTGCGCAGGTTTCCAGCCTAGGAAGCCGCGGCGGGAGTGTCGACGGGCGGCGCCCGCAGGAACTCAGTCCCCGGTCACCCCGTCGATCATTTCCCGCAGGATGTCCGCGTGCCCGGCGTGCCTGCCGGTCTCCTCGATCATGTGCGTCAGCACCCAGCGCAGGTTGTGCTTGACGCCCGGCTTCCGGCAGAGGTCATCCAGCTCATATCGGGCTGCGACCTCCCGCGACTCGGCGCAGGCCGCCTCGTAGTCGGCGATGATCTCCGCCAGCGAGTCGTCGGCCGTCACCCGGAACTCGCCGTCGGGGTCCGCATCGCTCCAGCGGGTGGGCACATCGGCCTGCCCGTCCAGTTTCTCGCGGAACCAGGACCGCTCGACGTCGGCCAGGTGGCGTACCAGCCCGCTCACCGTGGTGAGCGAGGGCAGCAGCCGGCGGGCGCCGTCGGCGTCGCTCAGCCCGGTGGCCTTCACGACGACGGCGCCGCGCAGGTAGTCGAGGAAACCGTTCAGCGTGTCCCGCTCGTCGGCGCAGTCGGGAGGCTCAGGAGGCGTAAAAGTCATGGGCCTCAGCCTAGGCTGGGGACCACCGGAGCCGGCGGCGGCACACCGGACCGGAAAGCGGAGGAGGAAACCATGGACAGGCATCTGCTGGTGACCGGAGGCAGCCGCGGCATCGGCGCGGCGATCGTCCGCGGTGCGGCGGCCCAGGGCTGGGCGGTCACCTTCACCTATCGGAACAGCCTCGCCGAGGCCGAAGCGCTCGCCGCGGAGCTGGCCGGCGACGGCGTGCGCGTCCGGGCGCTGGCCGCAGACCGGCCTCCCGCGGAACAGTACGCGGCGGCGGAGGCAGGGCTGGGCCCGGTCACGGCGCTGGTCAACAACGCCGGCATCACTGGACCGCTCGGGGCGTTCGCCGACTCGGAGGAGGAGGCCGAACGGCGGATCTTCGACGTCAACGTGCACCAGGTCTTCGGCTTCTGCCGGGCGGCGGTGCGGGCCTGGCTCCACGCCGGCACGGCCGGCAGCATCGTGAACATCGGCTCGACCGCGGCGGGCACCGGCTCCCCCGGCGAATACCTTGCCTATGCGGCGTCCAAGGCCGCGGTGGAAACCTTCACCAGGGGGCTGGCGAAGGAGCTGGGCCCGGCCGGGATCCGCGCCGTCGTCGTCGCGCCCGGAACGACCAACACCGGCATCCACGCCGCTGCGGGCGACCCTGGACGCCCGGCCCGGGTGGCGGCCCGGATTCCGCTGGGCCGCCCGGCCGAACCGGAGGAGGTGGCCGCAGCCGTGCTCTGGATGCTGGCCCCGGAGGCGGCCTACATCACCGGCACCGTGATCACGGTGGCCGGCGGCCAGTAGGGCGCAGGCCGCCCGTTGCGGGAGGAACCGGCGGCGCCGGGCTCAGCCGGCCGGGGACCACACGTAGTCGACGTCGGTGATCGAATCGGTCTGGTAGACGTAGACGAACTCCAGCGGCCCGTCCCCGCTGTTGCGGATGCCATGTTCCCGGTTGCCCGGGATGTAGACCGCCGATCCTGCCCCGACCTCGTGCTGCTGCCCGTCAAGGGTCACCACTCCGGTCCCGGACAGCACCTGGTACACCTCGGGTGCCGCGTGGCGGTGCAGGGCAAGCCAGCCGCCGGGCTCCAGCCGGGCGACGCCGGAGCACAGGTCCGCGGTGGGCACGGTTCCGTCTCCGACCGCCGTCCGGAAGGAAATCCGGCCGCGGTGATCGGACCAGGTGATCTCCTGCACCTCGTCAAGGTGGCGGACGACGGGAACGGGTTGCACGGCAGCTCCTTTGCCTTCGACAGCGTTCGACTGCGTTCGACGGTCATGCACTGTGGTCCGGCCTTCGTGCACCGGGCCGCGGCCCATGATTCCCGCGGCGGCCCCGCTGGTATCGTGAAAGGGCCCGCTCGCGGCTCCTCCCCCAGCATGACATCAAGGACTTCACCGTGAAGACGTTCTCCGGCGCCGCCCTGGCCGCCGCCCTGCTCGTCAGCCTCACCGCCTGCGCCGGCGGCAGCGAGGAAACCTGCACCCGCCTCCAGGAACTGAATCTGGGCCAGGTCACCGAAACCGGCACCGAGCAGACCCGCCAGGTGGGCTCCGAACTGCTGGACCTGGCCGAGAACGGGCACCCGGATCTGTCGGATGACCTGCGCACCGTGGGCGAGGTCATGCTGATGCCGGCGGAGAAGGTCGAATCCGCCGATTACCAGCTGGCCCTGGATTATCTGGAGTCGCTGCAGAACCTGGCCGACGCCTGCGAGCTCTGACACCCGCATACCGGGACCGGCACGGCACCGCGCCGGACAGCAGAGCCGGATGTCGGCGCGACAGAGCCGGATGTCGGCGCGACAACGGCGGGACCCGGTGCTCCGGATTCCCGCCGTCGTCGTGGCGCCGTCGTCCCGGCGCGGGGACCGCCGTTAGTCGGCGGCCACGATTTGTTTGTCCTTGACCCGCAGGCGTTCACCGAGCAGCCCACCCAGGGCCGTGAGCAGGGAAATGATCACGAGGATCAGCGCCGCACCCCAGGACCGGTTATCGGAGACGGCCAGCATGGCGGTGGCGATCATCGGCATGAACCCGCTGGTCGCGCCGGCAATGTTGTAGCCCAGCGCCACACCGGAGTACCGCAGCCGCGGATCGAACAGCTCGGTCAGCAGGGCGCCGTTCACGGCGTACGCCACCGCCACGAGCATGATGCCGAGCGTGATCGCCAAGGTGATCATCAACGGCGAGCGGGTGTCCACCATGGCGAAGATCGGGAACGCCGCGGCGGCCGTGAGCAGGCCGCCCCACATGGTCACCTTGCCCGGACCGAGCTTCTCGGACAGCCGGCCCATGGCGATGGTGACAAAGATCTGCGCGACGGCGGCAATCATGGTGGCGTTGACCAGCACGCTGCGCTCCACGCCCAAGGTATTGGAACCGTAGCTGACGATGAACGTGGTGATCATGTAGAAGCCGCCCACGCCCAGCAGCGCGGCGAGCACCGCAACCAGCAGCCGGCCGCCGGACTTGCGGATGACGTCGACGGCGGGCACCTTGGCGGTTTCCTCCTGCTCGAGCAGGTCCTTGAAGATCGGTGATTCCTCAACCTTGACGCGGATCCACAGCGCCACGATCAGCAGCGGGAAGGCAGCCAGGAACGGCAGGCGCCAGCCCCAGGCGTCGAACGTCTCGGACGGGAACAGCAGCACCAGCGTGAATGCGAACGAGGAGAGCAGGGTGCCCACCGGGGAGCCGATCTGCACCAGCGCCGCGTACCGGCCGCGTTTCTCCACCGGGGCGTGTTCCACGGCCATGGTCACCGCGCCGCCCCATTCCCCGCCCACCGCCAGGCCCTGCACCAGGCGCAGCACGGCCAGCAGGATGGGCGCTGCCAGGCCGATGGAGCCGAAGTCCGGCAGGAAACCGATGAGCCCGGTGGCCACGCCGATCATGACGATCGTGGACAGCAGCGCCGGCCGCCGGCCGAAACGGTCACCGATGTAGCCGAACAGGACAGCGCCCGCCGGGCGGGCCAGGAAGCCGACGCCGAAGGTGGCGAAGGAGGCCAGCAGCGCCGCCGTGGGGTTCATATCGGTGAAGAAGAGCCGGTTGAAGACCAGGGCCGCAGCCGTCCCGAACAGGTAGTAGTCGTACCATTCCAGGGCCGTGCCGACGAACGCGGCGCGGGCGATCTTTCCCGCGTCCTTGCCGGAGACTGTCGGAGGCGCCGTCGCCGGCGCGGTGGAAGAGGTGCTCACGAGTGTGCCTTTCGAGCGTGCAGCATCGAATAATCGGCTGCTGCCGTGCAGTGGGGGGAACGTCGGGCGCGGGCCGGGATCCTCCGGACGGCCCCGGCGTCGGCAGGTCGGGACTCCCCGACGCTGGGGTGACGTTTCTCTGAGCGTAGTGGTGGGCTAAAAGCCCAAACAATGGCGTTTTTCACCCATCTTTGGTTGGTGCTTTGGGCGTTTTCACAAGCAGCGCCCGCCGGAGGGCCGGCTCGTCGGCGAGCATCACGAGTGCCCGCGCCGCCTGCAGCGGCACGGTCAGGTTCAAACCGATCAGTTCCTGCAGGGCGTGCAGGCGGTTCACCACGGTGTTGCGGTGACAGTACAGCTCCTCGGCGGTGGCCTTGATTGATCCCGTGCGTGCATAGGTGGCCGCCGCTTCCAGCAGCCGTTCCCGTTCATGGGCGGTGCAGCCGGCCAGTGCATGCCGGGCCCGGTCCGCGAAGCCGGGAAAGGCCTCCTCCAGATGTCCGCGGGCCAGTGCCAGCCAAGCGGAGTCCACCGTGAACAACCCGCCGTCGGCCGCCGCCGCCAGGACCCGCGCGGACGCAGCCGACGCGGGCAGGTCGGCCAGCGCGCCGGCATCGGGCACGTAGCCGGCGGACAAGGACGGCGGCTGCTCCGCCCAGGTCTGCCCGGCGCGCCGGGGACGGAACAGATACAACACTGCGCCCTGCTCCCACGCGAACACTCCCTGTGCGGAGACGGCAAGCCGCTGCGCGGCCGGCAGGTCCGGCCCGGTGACGGCGAGCAGCTCGAACCGCTCATCCGGCCTCACGCCCAGCCCGCGGGCGGTCTCGTGCAGGTCCACCGCCTCGGAGCTGAAGAGCCGGGTGATCAGCCGCTGCCGGTAGAGCTGCCGGTTGCGGGCCTGCAGGGCCTCTTCTTCCAGGAAGGCCTGCTGGATGTCACTGACGTAACGCTCCACGGTGTCCAACACCCGGTCCATGTTGGCCATCAGCAGCGGAACGCCCTCGGGCCCGGCCACCCGTTCCAGCCCCTTCCACAACACCCGGAAATCGTGCCGCACAGCTTCGAGGAAGGAATGCAGCGCAACCCCCTGCGCGCAGCGGCGTCCGGCCACCTCGCGGGGCAGGTGCACCAGTTCGGGCGGCAGCTCGGCGTCCACCATCTGATAGAGGAAACGGTCCATGGTGTCGACGGCGGTGGTGTACACATCGTCCTCAGGCACCACGGCGCCGTTGTAGGAAATGGTGTCGAAGCGGCCCAGGAAGTCCCGCACCAGCGAATTCCGTTCGTTCCACAGCCGCTGGATCAGCGTCTCCCAGCTCAGCGCGGCGCCCGAGGCGGCGGACGAAGGCAGCGCGCGTTCAGGGGCACTCATGGTGCCAGCTTAGGAAAATGCCCAATCAGAGCGGCAATTGTGGCGGCGTATGTCCATTGAGGCAGGCATTTGGCCAGTGTTGAATAGCAGCAGTTCCCGTCACCTGCCCACTGAGGAAACATGCTCTTCGACCTGTTGCTTACCAACGCCGCCGTCCGCACCATGGACCCGCGGCAGCCGCAGGCCGGCTCCCTGCTCATCCATGACGGCAAGGTCCTCGCGGTGGACCCCGGGGATGGCGTACAGGCCCGCCGGGTGCTCGACGCCGGCGGGGCCACCGTCGTGCCCGGCTTCCACGATGTGCATGCGCACAGCGTCTGGTTCGGGCTCGGCCTGATGGAGGCGGCCCTCGGCGCCGTCCGTTCGCTGGACGAGGTGTACGCGGTGGTCGCCGCGACGGCCGAGGGCCTCGGTCCTGAGGAGTGGGTCATTGCCTCCGGTTTCAGCCCGCTGCTGCTCGGCGGGGCGCAGCCGGACCGCGACCGGCTGGACGAGGCCGCAGGCGGCCGTCCGGTCTGGATCAAGCACTCCTCCGGACACGCCTGCACCCTGAACGGCGCCGCGCTGGCCCTGGTGGCCGGCGACGGCGGCCTGCCCGCCGAGGTGGACGGCGGAGTCGTCGTGCGCGATGCCGACGGGCGGCCCACCGGGCTGCTGGAGGAAAACGCGATGCGGCTGGTACAGGAGCTGATGCTGCCGTATCCGCTGGCCACCATTGAGCGGGCACTGGCCTTGGCCACCGCCCACTACCTGACCGAGGGCATCACCAGCGTGACCGACGCCGGGATCGCCGGCGGCTGGATCGGCCATTCACCGCGCGAATTCGCCGCCTATCAGTCCGCCCGGGACAAAGGACTGCTGCAGGTACGGATGCAGCCGATGCCGGTGCTGGATGCGCTGCACGGCCTCGCCGGGCACAGCGACGATCCGCAGGTGCGCGGCCTGGACGCCGGCATCCGCGCCGGGCTGGGCGATGACTGGCTGAGGATCGGCCCGGTGAAGATCTTCAGCGACGGCTCCCTGCTCGGCGGCACCGCGTATATGAGCGAGGACTACGTGGGCTGTCCGCACAACCACGGCTACCTGCAGATGGACGCCGAACAGCTGCAGGCCGCCGCGCTGGCGGCCTACCGGGCCGGCTGGCCGATCGCCATGCACGCCATCGGCGACTCCGCCGTGGACCACGCCATCGACATCCTCGTCGAGGCTCAGCAGGCCTACGGGCGCAACTGCATGCCCAACCGGATCGAGCACGGCGGCGTGGTGCGCCCGGAGCAGCTGGACCGGATCGCCGCGGCCGGCATAGTGCTGGTGCCGCAGCCACACTTCATCACGGAGTTCGGCGACGGCATGGCCGAGCTGCTGGGCCCCGAGCGCACCGCCTGGTCCTATCCGGCGCGCGCCCTGCTCGAACGCGGTGCGGTGCTGCCGGGCAGCTCCGACCGGCCGGTCTCCAACGGCCGCCCGCTGGATGTCATGCAGGCCTTCGTGCAGCGGCTCACGCCCTCCGGCGCCGTCTACGGAGCAGATCAGCGGATCACCGCCGCCGAGGCGCTGGCCGCCTACACCACCGGCTCCGCCGCCGCGACCGGCACCGCGGCCTCCCGCGGCAGGCTGGCCCCCGGGATGCTGGCGGACCTGGTGCTGCTCGACGCCGATCCGGTCACCGCCGATCCCGGCCGAATCGGTTCGATCCAGGTGTTGGGCACTATGGTCGGCGGCCGGCTTCGCTACGGCACCGGCCGCTTTGCCGGCCAGGCTCTGCCCGCCGTCGTGCCCGGCACCGCCGGCGGCCCCGTCGCTCCCGGAGGCCCCGGCACCTCCGCTTCGCCCGCCCCTGCCCCCGCTACCGTCCGCAAGGAGAACCCCTGATGCAGCTCAACTTCCCCGCCGACTTCGCCGACATGTCCCGTTACGGCGCCACTGCCGGCGGCGGTGTGGACCGTCAGGCGGGCACGCCCGAAGACCATGCCGTGCGGGCCTGGTTCAGCGGCTGGCTTGCAGCCCACGGGCTGCGCGAGGCGGTCGACGCCGCCGGCAACCAGTTCGGGCTGGCCGAATTCACCCCCGGCGCGCCCTGGGTGCTGCTGGGCTCACACCTGGACTCCCAGCCTCTGGCCGGCCGCTATGACGGCGCCTACGGAGTGCTCGCCGCCGCACACGCCGTGGCCCGGATCGCCGGGGAGGTGCGCGGGGGCGGGCTGACACCGGCCCGCAACCTGGCCGTGGTGAACTGGTTCAACGAAGAGGGCAGCCGCTTCACGCCGAGCATGATGGGCAGCGGCGTCTTCACCGGCAAGCTGGACCTGGCGAGCGCTTTGGCGACCACCGACGCGGCGGGCACCACCGTAGCCGAGGCCCTCGCGGGGGCGGGCGACTTCGCCGCGGCCGCGGCGGCCCTCGACGGCGCGGCCGGAGCAGTGCCGGTCGCGGCTCCCATCCTGGACCAGGTCGCCCGCTACGCCGAGATCCACGTCGAACAGGGCCGCGTCCTGGAAGAGTCGGGTGTACAGATCGGGTTGGTGCACGCCACCTGGGCCGCCGCAAAGTACCGGGTGACGGTGGACGGAGAGCAGTCCCATACCGGTTCCGCGCGGATGGAGGACCGGCGCGACGCGCTCTACGGGGCGGCCCTGCTGATCGCCGCCGCCCGCGAACTGACCAACGAGTTCGAGCCGGGCCGGCTGCACAGCTCTGTGTCGCAGATGCAGGTGCTGCCCAACTCGCCGGTGACCATCGCCCGCCAGGTGATGATGAACCTGGACCTGCGTTCCCCCGATGAGGCGGTGCTGGCCCGAGCCATGGAGTTGCTGGAGAAGCGGATCGCCGACACCGAGGCCACCTCCGGAACCAAGGTCTCGCGGGAACTTACCCACCGCTGGGGGCTGACCCCCTATCAGCCGGAGGGCGTGCGGCTGGCCCGCGACGCGGCGGAGCTCCTGGGGCTGACGCACATGGAGATCATGACCGTCGCCGGGCACGACTCCACCAATATGAAGGACAGCGTTCCCACCGTCATGCTGTTCGTGCCCAGCGTGGATGGCATCTCCCACAACGAGGCCGAGTTCACCCGCGACGAGGACGCGCTGAACGGCGTCGAGCTGCTCACCGAAGTGGCCCGGCGGCTGCTGGTCGAGGCTGCGGCCTGAGCCGTCGCCCTTAACCGCCGCTGGCCGCCGTCGCCCCTGGTGGGGGCGACGGCGGCCAGCGGCGATGGCAATTCGGAGCGTTACGCCTCGTTGGGCAGGATCAGTGCCGGGGCGCCGGAGCGGGCGGCGTCGAAGCGCTGCGCGACGTCGGCCCAGTTGATGATGTTCCAGAACGCCTTGACGTAGTCGGCCTTGACGTTGACGTAGTCCAGGTAGAAGGCGTGCTCCCACATGTCCAGCATCAGCAGCGGGATGGTGCCCACCGGGATGTTGCCCTGCTGGTCGTAGAGCTGCTCGATGACCATGTTCCTGCCCAGCGGGTCGTAGGCCAGGATCGCCCAGCCCGAGCCCTGCAGCGAGGTCGCCGCGGCGGTGAACTGGCCGCGGAAGCCGTCGAAGGAGCCGAAGAACTCGTCGATGGCGGCCGCGAGCTCGCCCTCGGGCTTGTCGCCGCCGTCCGGGCTCATGTTGTTCCAGAAGATGCTGTGGTTGGTGTGTCCGCCCAGGTGGAACGCCAGGTCCTTGGACAGCTTCGGGATGGAGCCGAACTCGCCCGCCTCGCGGGCTTCGGCCATCTGCTCAAGGGCGGTGTTGGCGCCGGCCACGTAGGTGGCGTGGTGCTTGTCGTGGTGCAGCTCCATGATCCGCGCGGAGATGTGCGGCTCCAGGGCGGCGTAATCGTAGGGCAGCTCAGGCAGGGTGTACTTATTGTTCACAGCTTCTCCTTCATGCTCAGGTTCATCAGTGTTGATACCAACCTAGGACCTCAAGCAAAGTTGAGGTCAAATTGGTGATTGGCGTTACGCCACTGGCGTACAGGGGCTAGGCCTTGGCCTTGGGCGCTGCCCGCAGCTGGAGAAGCAGGTTCCCGGCCCAGGCGGCCGCCCGCTGCAGCTCGCCGTCGGCCAGCGGGCCGTCCCTCCCCTCCACGTGGAAGGCCATGGGCGTGGAGATGATCCGCGCCCCGTGCGCCTGCAGCGCCTTGCTGATCTTTCGGGCCGCGTCGCCGTGGATAAACAGCCGGACCCGGGTGTCGAAGGCGGCGGCGCGGACGCCGTGCAGGGCGTCGGAGGGCAGCCCGGCCAGGGCCTGCTGGACTTTGGCGGTGGGCTGCCAGCCGTTGATCGGGCTGCCGACGATCAGCAGGTCCCCGGGTTCCAGGATGCCCGGCACGAAGTGTTCGGCGGGCACCAGCCGGGCCCGCAGCCCGGTCAGCGCGGCCGCAATGGCCTCGGCAACGGCCCGGGTGTTGCCGTAGTTGGAGTCGTAGACGATGACGGCCTTCATGCCGGCCTCCCTCAGACCTCCGGCAGCTGTCCCGCGGCGGTGCGCCGGGGGCGGCACGCGGCAGGGGCGCCGCGCGGATTCCCCTATGGAACAAGCGCCGGAAGGCGGAGTCAACGGGTGCGGCTCACGGCTTCGCCAGCCACCTGAGGATTTCCTCCGCCGTCTCCTTTGGGGCGCTGACGTGCGGCATGTGCCCGACGGCGCGCAGCCGCACCAGCTCGGCGTGCGGCAGGTTCCGGTGCAGGTAGTGCCGACGGCAGTCGGGGCCAGAGCGTCATTCGCGCATTGCAGGACCAGGGCCGGGCAGGTCACGTCCCCCAGCTGGTGCCGGACATCGGTGAGGAAGGAGACCCGGAAGAACTGGCGCGCGATCATCGGATCCACCCGGCAGAAGCGGCGCTCCAGCTCCACCGCCAGCTCCGGGAACTGCGCGCCCATCACCACCGGCGCCATGGAAGCGGCCCAAACCGGGAAGTTCCCGTCGATCGAGAGCATCAGCTCATCGATGTCGCCCGGCGTAAAGCCGCCCACGTAGCCGTCCAGCGGATGGTCCACGTAGCTTGGCGACGCCGCCAGCAGGACGATCCGGCCGATCCGTTCCCGCGCGGCGGGCCGGGCGGCGGCGGCGATCGCCATAGTGCCGCCCACGCGGACGGCTACGTCGATGACCTGCTGGAGATCTGCGACGCGCTCGACCTGAGTGGGGCCACCCGCGTCGGCCGGCTGCCCGGCCCGGCCGCGGCCGGCCGTCGTTGTGACCGTGACGCCGATCACGATAGGTTCTAAGCCTACTGTCGAAACGCTGGAGGGGCCGATGGACGTACACATAACCCTGCAGGTGGACGGGCAGCCCAGGCCGCTGGCCGTCGACACCCGCACCACGCTGCTGGACGCCCTGCGGGACCGGCTGGGCGTCACCAGCCCCAAGAAAGGCTGCGACCACGGCCAGTGCGGCGCATGCACGGTGCTGCTGGACGGGCGGCGGGCGAACTCCTGCCTGGCCCTGGCGGTGGCACACGACGGCGCGGAGATCGTCACCGCGGAAGGCCTCGCCGGAGACGACACGCTGCACCCGGTCCAGCAGGCCTTCCTGGCCGAGGACGCCTTCCAGTGCGGCTACTGCACGCCCGGGCAGATCTGCTCCGCGGTGGGCGTCATCGAGGAGGCCGCCGCCGGCCAGCCCTCCACCGCCACCGCGCTGGAGGAGGACGGCGCCGTCGCCCTCACGGATGAGGAGATCCGAGAGCGGATGAGCGGCAACCTCTGCCGCTGCGGAGCGTACGTGAACATCCTCGCCGCCGTCCGCCGCGCGGCGGCCTTCGAACACCGCCGCGGCGCGGAACAGCAGCAGCCGGACGCCGAGCTGGCAGGCTCCCCCACCGCCGAGTCGATGACCTCGCATCCGGAGGACCGGCCGTGAAGCCCTTCGATTACCACCGCGCCGACGACGCCGCCGCAGCCGTCGCCACAGCCGCCGAGCACCCCGGCGCCGTGTTCCTGGCCGGCGGCACCAACCTGGTGGACCGGATGAAGCTGGGCGTCACGGAACCGGACCTGGTGGTGGACATCAGCCGGCTGCCGCTGGACACCGTCACGGAAACGGACGAGGGCGGGCTGCGGATCGGCACCAACGTCCGCAACGCCGACCTCGCAGCGAACACGCTGGTGCGCACCCGCTACCCGCTGCTCGCCCGGGCGCTGCTCTCCGGAGCCTCGGGGCAGCTGCGCAACCTGGCCACCACCGGCGGGAACCTGCTCCAGCGCACCCGCTGCGTGTATTTCCAGAACATCACCACGCCCTGCAACAAGCGGGAGCCCGGCACCGGATGCTCCGCCCTGGAGGGCCTGAACCGCAACCTGGCCATCCTGGGCGCCTCCGAGGACTGCGTGGCCACGCATCCGTCCGACATGGCCGTGGCGATGTCCGCGCTCGACGCCGTCGTGGTGGCGCTCGGCCCGCACGGAGAACGGCGGATTCCGCTCTCCGAGTTCCACCGGCTGCCCGGCGATGAGCCGCAGCACGACACAGTGCTCGGGCACGGTGAGCTGATCACCGCCGTCGAACTGCCGCCGGTGCCCTACGCGGTGAACTCGACCTACCGGAAGGTGCGGGACCGCGCCTCGTTCGCGTTCGCGCTGGTCTCGGTCGCGGCCGCCGTCGACCTCGAGGACGGCCCGGACGGCCCGGTGATCCGGGAGGCCCGGCTGGCCTTCGGCGGCGTCGCGCACAAGCCGTGGCGGGCCTGGGCGGCCGAGGACCTGCTGCGCGGTGAAACCGCCTCCGAGGAGCTGTTCCGCCGCGCCGCCGACGCGGAGCTGGAGGCGGCCCGCCCGCTGTCCGGCAACGCGTTCAAGGTGCCGATGCTGCGCAACACGCTCACCGCGGTGCTGCGCGGGCTGACCGGAGTGCCGCGCGGCGACGGCGCCGACCCCGGGGCCCCGGGCGGCGGGATGGACGGCGGAATGGACGACGACGGAAAGGAGATCCGATGACCGAGCTGCTGCCGGCCCGCGAAATCGGCCTGGGCATCGAGCGCCTGGACGGAGTGCTCAAGGTCAAGGGCACCGCCCCGTACGCCGTCGAGCATCCGGCCGAGGACCCGCTGTTCCTGTTCCCGGTGCTCTCGACCATCGCCCGCGGCCGGATCACCGGCATCGACACCGCGGCCGCCGAGGCCGTGCCCGGCGTGGCGCAGGTGCTCACCCATCTGAATGCGCCCCGGCTGGCGGACACCGAGGACCGGGAGCTGGCCGTGCTGCAGGGCCCCGACGTCGGTTTCCGCGGCCAGTTCGTCGCCGCCGTGCTTGCCGAGACGGCGGAGGCGGCGCGGGAGGCCGCCGCGGCTGTCGTCGTCCGCTACGACGAGGAGCCGCACCGGGCCGCCCTGGACCCGGAGGATCCGGAGCTGTACAAACCCGAGGAGCTGAACACCGGCATCGAGCCGGACAGCAGCGACGGCGACGTGGCCGGGGCGTTCGTCAGCGCCGACATCGTGGTCGAGGCGGTCTACCGGACCCCGGCGGAGCACAACAACCCGATGGAGCCGCACGCGACCACCGCGCAGTGGGACGGAGAGGTGCTTACGCTCATCGATTCCACCCAGGGCACCCACGTGGTCAAGGGCACCCTGGCGCCGGTGTTCGGGCTCGAGGAGAGCCAGGTGCGCGTGGTCGCCCCGCATGTGGGCGGCGGGTTCGGCTCCAAGGGCATGCCGCACGCCAACGTGGTGCTGGCCGGGCTGGCGGCGCTGCGGGCCGGCGGGCGGCCGGTGCGCTTCGCGCTGACCCGGCAGCAGATGTTCTCCCTGGCCGGCTACCGCACGCCCACCATCCAGAAGATCCGGCTCGCCGCGGACCGGGACGGCACCCTGCAGGCGCTGTCGCTGGACGTGGTGGAGCAGACCGCCGTGATCAAGGAGTTCGCCGAGCAGACCCCGGCGCCGATCCGGATGATGTACGCGGCGCCGGCGCGCGCCACGACCACCCGGCTGGCCGCCCTGGACATTCCGGTGAACTCCTGGATGCGTGCACCCGGCGAATGTCCGGGCATGTACGGCCCCGAGGTCGCCATGGACGAGCTCGCCGAGGCCTGCGGGCTGGACCCGATCGAGCTGCGGCTGCGCAACGACACCCAGACCGATCCCGAGACCGGCAAGCCGTTCGCCTCCCGGCACCTGGCCGAGTGCCTGCGCCGCGGCGCGGAGCACTTCGGCTGGGAGCGGCGCAGCCGGCGTCCGCGGCAGCGGCTGGTGGACGGCTGGTGGACCGGGCTGGGAGTGGCAAGCGCCACCTATCCGTTCATGGCCCAGCCGGCGAACAAGGCCCGGATCCGGTACGACGCCGGCACCGGACCCGGCACCGACGCCGCCGGGGCGCGGGCCGCCGCGGGCGCCGGCGGGCTGGACAGCGCCGGCGTGTACACCGTGCAGATCGGCGCCGCCGACATCGGCACCGGGGCATGGACGGCGCTCACCCAGATCGCCGCCGACGCCCTGGACGTGCCGCTGGACCGGATCCGGCTGCAGATCGGCGACAGCGCCCTGCCGCTGGCCACCGTGGCCGGTGGCTCCTCGGGCACCGCCAGCTGGGGCGCCACCATCATTGCCGCAGCGGAACAGTTCCGGGCCGACCACGGTGAGGCGCCCTCCCCGGGCGCGCAGTCCGAGGCGTCGCCGCCGGAAAACCCTGCGGCGGGCGAGTTCACCCTGCAGTCCTTCGGCGCGCATTTCGCCGAAGTGCACGTCAACGCCGACACCGGCGAGGTCCGGGTGCCGCGGCTGCTCGGCGTGTTCTCCGCGGGCCGGATCATCAACCCCTCCACCGCACGGTCCCAGTTCATCGGCGGGCTGACCATGGGCCTGGGCATGGCCCTTCACGAGGAAAGCGTCATGGATGCCCGGTTCGGCATCTTCGTCAACCACGACCTGGCCGAGTACCACGTGCCCGCGCACGCCGACATCCTCGACGTCGACGCCCTGTGGATCGAGGACGACGACCCGCACGCCGGAAAGCTCGGGGCCCGCGGCATCGGCGAAATCGGAATCGTGGGCTCGGCCGCCGCCATCGCCAACGCCGCCTACAACGCCACCGGCATCCGGGTCCGCGACCTGCCGCTGACGCCGGACAGGTTCCTGGCCTGACGGTCCGCGGCGGCGTGCCTGCCCGGACGCCGGGGCGGGCCGCCGGTGAGACCCGGCTCACCGGCGGCCGGGCCCGGGATGGAGGCAGGCGTATCCTGAACGACGTTCAAGGCACGGACAAGGGGGTTCGCGGCACCACACGGCGCACCCGCCCTCCGCGGCGCGGCGCCACGGCAGGATGAGGAGCAGGCAGGCATGACCGGCACAGAAGGACAGCGGAAACTGTGGAGCGGCAGCTTCATCCTGGCGATCCTCACCCAGTTCTTCATCGCCACCGTCTTCTACCTGCTGGTCACCACCATGGCGCTCTACGCCGTGGAACAGTTCAGCGCGGCGGAAAGCGCCGCCGGTCTGGCCTCCAGCATCTTCGTCCTCGGAGCGCTTGCCGCCCGCGTCTTCGCCGGCAAGTACCTTGACTTTGTCGGCCGGCGGAAACTGCTGCTGATCAGCCTGGTCGCCTACGTGATCGCCGGGGCCCTGTACATCCCGGCGGACAGCCTGGGCCTGCTGATGGGAATCCGACTGGTGCACGGCATGGCCTTCGGCGCCGCCAGCACCGCGGTGTCCGCCTCCGTCGTCGGGCTGATCCCGCTGCGCCGCCGCGCCGAGGGCATGGGCTACTTCGGCATCTCCGCCACCCTCGCCGCCGCGATCGGCCCCTTCCTGGCCCTGCTGTTGGCCGACACGGTCGGCTACACCGCGCTGTTCGCGGTCAGCACCGGGGCCTCGGCCGCCGCGCTGCTGCTCGCCCTGCTGCTGCGCCTGCCGGAGCGGGCGCCCAGCGAACGCGAGCAGCAGGAAAAGTGGCGGATGCGCCTGACCGACGTGCTGGACCCCGCTGCCCTGCCGATCGCCGTGGTGATGTTCCTGGCCGGGGTGGCGTATTCCAGCGTGATGTCCTTCCTCAGCTCCTACGCCACCGCCCTGGACCTGGTGGCGGCCGGCAGCATCTTCTTCCTCGTCTACGCCGTGGCCGTCCTGGTGTCCCGGCTGTTCATCGGCCGGATCCACGACCGGCGCACCGACAACACCGTCGTCTACCCCATCCTGGCCGTGTTCGCCGTCGGGCTGCTGGTTCTGGGACTGGCGCAGGACACCTGGACGATGCTGGCGGCCGCCGTGCTGATCGGCGTCGGGTTCGGCGGGCTGATGCCCAGCGGGCAGACCATTGCGGTGACCAATGCGCCGGAGCACCGGATCGGCATCGCCACCTCCACGTTCTTCCTCATGCTCGACGCCGGCTGCGGCCTGGGGCCGCTGCTGCTGGGGCTGCTGATTCCGCTCACCGGCTATCACGGCATGTACCTGCTGATGGCAGGCCTGGCCGTGGTGACGATGGGGCTGTATTTCCTGCTCCACGGCAGGCACCGCGGCCGCCAATCCCGGCTCGTCCTGCCGGACCAGGACACCGCACCGGCCTGAGGCGTCCGACGTCGTCCGCGCCCCCTGCCCGCCGCGCCACCGTGACGCAGATCACGGCAGTGGTTGGAATGAGCAGCCGGAACGGGCCGTTGGTTTTATTGAAGACTCAACTATGTTCCCGGTACCCCCACCCAAAGGAGACAGCCCGCATGAGCGACGGCACCCTGGAATCCACCCTTCCGATCCTCGACGACGCCGCACTGGCAGCACTGTTCCGTGATGCCCGCAGCGTCGGCGAGTTCAGCGATGCGCCCGTCACCGACGAGCAGCTGCAGGCCATCTACGAGCTGGCCAAGATGGGCCCCACGGCCATGAACATCCAGCCGCTGCGCATCACCTGGGTCCGTTCCGCCGACGCCCGGGCCCGCCTGGTGCAGCACATGGCCGAGGGAAACCAGGCCAAGACCGCATCCGCCCCGGTGACCGCGGTGCTGAGCTTCGACCGCAACTGGCATGAGCGCTTCCCGGAACATTTCCCGCCGGCCGCCGCGATGGCCGAGTCCTTCGCCGCCAACCCCGAGCTGCGCAACGTCATGGGCAACAACAACGCCCACCTGCAGGCCGGGTACTTCCTGCTGGCCGTGCGCGCGCTTGGCCTGGCCGCCGGGCCCATGGGCGGCTTCGACGCCGCCGGCCTGGACGCCGACCTGCACGCCGGCCTGGACCGCCAGACCATCCTCGTGGTCAACATCGGCGTGCCCGCCGGCGAACCGCGCCACCCGCGCCTGCCCCGCATGGGCTACGCCGACGCGACCCTCACCCTCTAGCCTGGTTCTCCGGTTCCGACGGCGGCCTCCCGCCGCTGCCGGAGCCGGTGCCGCGGCCCGCCGTTCCTCCCGAACGGCGGGCCGCCGTCGTCTGCGGGCCCGGCGGGGCGTGCGTGTCCTCAGGGCCGGGCGCGATCAGGCCCGGGCGCGGCGGGCAGCCTTCGCCGCACCCCTGAGGCTGAAGCCCTCGGCGGCAGCGTCCGCGGGTGTGACCCGGGCGCCGGCCTCCAGCAGCTTTCGTGCCCCCAGATGCTCCGAGGGCAGGTTGACCGTCTCGACTGCGGCCAGGACACCGCGGCGGAAGCAGAGCACGGCAAACGCGCCGCCCTCCGGCCGGCCCAGCAGCACCGTTTCGTCATCGGGCAGCGCCAGCCCGGCCATCTGCAGTCGATAGGGGCCCTGGGTGGACCAGAACCAGGGCACGGCCCGGTACGGTGCATCTGAGCCGAGGATCGCCGCGGCGACGTGCCGGCCCTGGTCCACGGCGTTGGGCACCGATTCCAGCCGCATCAACCCGCCGTCCGGGCCGCCGGGGAAGGCCGCGGCGTCGCCCACCGCGTAGATGCGGGGATCGGCGGTACGCAGCGCGGCGTCCACGACGATGCCGTTGCCGGTGTCCAGTCCGGCGGCTTCGGCCAGTTCCTGGTTGGGCAGCACGCCCACGCCCACCGCCACCAGATCCGCGGGATACTCGACGCCGGCGGTGGAGACCGCGGCGGCCACCCGCCCGTCCGGACCGGCGGCAAAGGCGTTGATCCCCTCGCCCAGGCGCAGGTCGATGCCCAGGTCAGCGTGTGCCTGGACAAACCACTGCCCCATGCGCGGCGTCAGCGCACGTGCCATGGGCCGCGGCGCAAACTCCAGCACCGTCACCTTGCAGCTGTGGGCCCGCGCCGCGGCGGCAACCTCCAGGCCGATGAATCCGGCGCCGACCACCACCACGCTGCGGGCGGCGCCCAGCCCGGCGCGCAGGGCGGCGGCGTCGTCGGCGGTGCGCAGCTGGTGGATGCCGGGGAGGTCGGCCCCCGGCGCGGGCAGCGGCCGCGGCCGCGCCCCGGTGGCAAGGACCAGATGATCGTAGGTCAGCTCCCGGCCGTCACCGAGGCTGACGGTGCGGGCACGCCGGTCGACGCCGACGGCGGCGGCGTGCAGCAGCGTCACCCCTTCCCGGTCGAAGAACTCAGCGGGGCGCAGCGGCAGCAGGGCAGGCTCGGGCGAAGCCGGCATCAGCCAGTCCTTGGACAGCGGCGGCCGCTGGTACGGAATGCCGCCTTCCCCGGCCACCAGAGTGACGGCGCCGTCATACCCGCCGGCGCGCAGCGATTCGGCGGCCTGTACGCCTGCCTGACCGGCTCCGATGATGACAACGCCCATGACCGCTCCTGTTCCGGGGCCGCGGCGTCCAGCCTGCCGCCGTCGGCGCGCGTCCCGCTCCATTCTGCCCGACGTCGGCGCACATGCTGCCGCGGTGTCAGCCCATCAGCCGGTTCTCATAGGCATAGGCCACCAGCTGGGTGCGGGTCTTCAGCCCCAGCTTGGCAAGGATGCTGCGGACCTGAGACTTCACGGTCGCCTCGGCCACGAACTCAGCCGCCGCGATCTCCGCGTTGCCCAACCCCTTGGCCACCAGGAGGAAGACGTCCCGTTCGCGGGGTGAGAGCGGTGCCAGCGCCTCCACCCGCGGGCCGGGGGCCGAAACGGAGGTGGAACGGGCCGCGTGCCGGAACAGGTCATGCACCGAGCCGGGCGCGATCACGGAGTAGCCGGAGTGCACGGTCCGGATCGCTGCCAGAAGGAACTCGGGGTCCGAGCTCTTGAGCACGTAGCCGCTGGCACCGGCCGCCACCGCGTCCACAACCGCGGCGTCACGGTTGAAGGTGGTCAACGCGATGACCTTGGGCGGTTCGAAGCCCGCCTCCCGGGCGGCGGCCGTGATCCGAGCCGTGGCGGCGACCCCGCCGAGCACCGGCATGCGCAGGTCCATCAGCACCACGTCCGGCACCGCCTCGGTGACCAGCGCCACCGCTGCCTCCCCGTTCTCGGCCTCCCCGCAGAAAACCAGGTCCGGCTGGGAGTCAATGAGCATCCGCAGGCCCGACCGGAAGAGGGCCTGGTCATCCACAAGAGCGACCCGGATGGCGGACCCCGCCTCGGCCTCCGCCTCACTCACCGGCGCGGCCAAGTGCAAGTGCCGGTTCCGCTGCGGGCAAGGCCGCCGAAGCCAAGCCCGGAGATACCGCAGCCGCACTGTAGGGAATGAAGGCCGTCACCCGGAAGTCCGCGCCGTCCGGACCGGCGGTGAGCCAGCCGCCCGCCAGGTTCGCCCGCTCCCGCATGCCTGGAATGCCCCGGCCGATGCGTCCCGGCTGTCCGCCCGGTCCACCGCTTTCCGATGCCACGCTCCCGGGGTCCGTACCGGCGTCGGGCCCGCCTGCCCCACCGCCTTCGGGGGCAGCACCGCGGGAACCGATCTGCAGGGCCAGGCCCGGACCGCTCCAGTCGAGATGGATCATGACCGCCGTTCCCCGTCCGCCGTGGCGCAGGGCGTTGGTCAGCGCCTCCTGGACGATCCGGTAGACCGCCAGCTGCTGGCCTGTTTCAAGCTCGACCGGCGCCCCGGATTCGGTCCGCTCGATACTCAGCTGGCCCGCCTGCATCTGTGCGATGAGGGTATCCAGATCGGCGAGGCCGGGTTGGGGCGCCCGCTCGAGGCTGTCCTCACGTACGCCGTCGATGACCCGCTGGGCGTCGGCGAGCGCCCGTCGGGCCGCCAAGGCAATGTTCTCCAGCGCGTTCAGCACGGGCTTGGGCTGGTCCTTGCCCAGATACCGCGAGCCGTCCGCCTGGGCGGCAATCACGGCCAGGGAATGGCCGAGCACGTCGTGCAGGTCCCGGGCGATCCGATTGCGCTCCTGCTCCACGACGAGGTCGATTTCGGCGTGGCGCAGGCTCTCCTCGGCCTTCAGCCGGGCCCCGGTGAGCCAGCCCCGCTCCTCCCTCAGGCGCAGCGCCATCCCGGGCAGCCAGCACAGCAGCATGATCACCAGCAGCAGTCCGGAGACCATCAGCCAGTACGCGAACATCGTCGGACGGGCCACTCCCAGAACCCACAGCCAGCCGACACCCGAGCCGTACTGCCGGGAGACCATCAGGAAAGCAAAGATGCAGGAGAAGACCAGCGCTGCCGCCGGGCCGTGCCAGGCACGGGTCCTGGGGTTCAGGGCCGCGAAAAACAACGCATATCCCACCCCCAGGTAGATCGCCCAGTCGCTGGACAAGGGACCCACCAGGTGCCCGAGGAGCGCGGCAGCCAGCAGGACAGCAAACACCAATGAGGCCAAGGGCGCGACGGCGGCGAGGCCGATGGCCAGGGTGAGCGCGGTCAGCGTTGGGGCGCCGGGCCAGACGAGGAAGCTGCCGCCCATGCGGCCGGCTTCCCCGATGCACCAGAGCGTGAAAAAGACGGCCGCGGCGCACGGCGCACCCCAGGTGCGAAGGAATCGGGTCAGGTTGTCCATGCCGAGCAGGCTAGCGGCCGCTTCGGGCCCGTCGCCGGACATCCGCTGCGTTTCCGCCCTGCGGTAGTCGGATTCCAGCCCTGGGGCTGAAATCCACCGCCCTGCCGCGCCGCATCTCAGCCGGCGCTGAAGTCGACGACCACCTTGATGTCGTCCTCCTGCGGATCAAAGGCCTGCCGCCAGTCGGAAAGGGGCACGGTGCGGGTGATCAGGCGGCGCAGCCATGCGGTGTTGCCGCCGGTGAAGGCCTCCACGGCCTGCAGGTAGTGGCGGCGGTTGGCATTCACGGTGCCAAAAACCACGGCGTTGCCCAGCACCATTTCCTTGTTCAGTGCGCCCACGTCCACCGGGATCTCCTCCCCGCCGTCGGACACGCCGGCCAGGCAGGTGATGGAGTTCCTTCCTGCTGCGCTCACGGCATGGAGCACCACGGAGGGCACGCCGGTGCATTCAATGAGGACATCCGGCTCAAGCCCGGACTCGGGAAGCGTCTCCGTGTGGAAGATACCGCCAAGGTCCCGGACGAGGTCCGCCTTCGCGCCCTCCTCGAGGTCGAAGACGTGGACCTCCAGGCCCCGGCGGATACCAAAGTAGGCGGCCAGCAGTCCTACGGGTCCGGCGCCGGTCACGGCAGCCACCTTCGGCTCGAAGAAGGCCCGGCGGCCGATCTCCTCGATCTGCTCCCAGGCCTTGGCAATCACGGTGGCCGGCTCCAGCAGGACGCCCACGGGCTCCAGCTCCGGATCCAGCCGCACCAGTTCATCCGGCTCGGCGCGCCAGAGCTGCCGGGCAAAGCCGTCCATGCCCATGATGCCGTGCTCGCGGTACCCGCCGTTCAGGCACATGTCGAACTCCCCGGCGGCGCAGGCGGCACACGGTTCCGGATCGGGGCTTCGCACGATTCCGACCACCAGGTCGCCCGGTTCCAGACCCGATTCCGCCGGTGCCTCGCGGACCCGCCCTAGGTTCTCATGGCCAAGAACCAGCTCCCGGTGCCCTTCCGGCGCTTCCCCGTGTCCGCCGTCGATCACTTCGCGGTCCGTGGCACAGAGGCCGACGGCGAGCGCCTCCACGAGGACCGATCCTTCCTCCGCGCGGGGCTCCTTGAAGTCCGCCAGCCGCAGGGAGTCCGGATCGCCGGGGATAACGCTGATGGCCTTCATGTGCTGTCTTGCCTCTCGCTGAATGGGTCGCCCGGATGCACCGCACCAGGCCGTGGTTTGGTTGTCTGGTTCAATTATCGGCGCCTGCGAAGTGGTATCAGGCGGGAAGCACGGCGAGCAGATCCGCGCAGGCCGCTTCGCAGCGGCGGCAAACCTCGGCGCAGATGCGGCAGTGCTCATGCATGTCGGCGTGCTGCTCGCATTCCTCGGCGCAGACCCGGCAGGCGGCCCGGCAGGCTTCCAGCAGAGCGCGGACCAGGTAGGGATCCCGGGCGGTCTGGCGGGAGAGCACCTGCCCGGTGGCCGAGCAGACCGCCGCACAGTCGAGGTCGGTGCGGATGCAGCGGCGCAGCTCGGCGACCATCTCCTCCCCCAGGCAGGCATCGGCGCACGCGGTGCAGGTCTGGGCGCAGTCGTAGCAGGCCGCGATGCACTCGGCGAGCGCCGCTTGGTCGATCCCGAGGTCACCGGGGTAGGTATCGAGCATGGGCTGGACGTGGGTCATTTCTTCTCCAATCGCCTGATGTGCAGTTACCGGCAGGCCGCACCGCTGCGAAGAGGCACAGCCCCGTCGGCCCACAATTATCAGGCTACTGATGATCTACGACGCCGGACAACTCTCAGGGCCACAGCCCGTCCCCTGTCCCGGCGCGCAGGGGTGCGGGAAAAACGATCTTTCCTCTTCCAATATTGTGTGACACACACTATCGTGTTGGACATGGATGAAGATCTGCTGAGCGGACATCTGCAGGAACTGCGCCGGGGAACCGTGGTGCTGGCCTGCCTGTCCATCCTCAAGCGCCCCGGATACGGCTACGGCCTGCTGGAGGCGCTCGGGAACGCGGGTTTCGGCGTCGAGGCGAACACCCTCTACCCGCTGCTCCGCCGTCTGGAAAAACAGGGACTGCTCACCAGCTCCTGGGACACCGAAGAGGCGCGGCCGCGGAAGTTCTACACCACCAGCGAGCAGGGCAGGGAACTGCTGGACCTGCTGCTCAAAGACTGGGACGACCTGCACACCTCTATCCGGCAGCTCAATGAAGGAAGGCCCTCATGAGTACGCTCATCGACCGTTACGTCTTCACCGCCCTCAAGTCGATTCCGGAGAACCAGCGCTCGGACATTGACCGGGAGCTGCGCGGCTCGATCTCCGACGCCGTCGAGGCCCGGGTCGAAGCCGGCGAGACGCCCGCATCGGCCGAAACCGCGGTCCTGACCGAATTCGGCGATCCGGCGCGCCTGGCCGCCCGGTACGCGGACCGGCCGCTGTACCTGATCGGACCGGACCTGTTCCTGGACTGGTGGCGGCTGCTCAAGACGCTGCTGATCATCGTGGTGCCGCTCGCCGTCGTCGCCAACCTCATCATCCGGCTCGCCCTCGATCCAGCGGACATCGGCGGCGCCATCGGTTCGGCGATCGGCCTGGGCATCAGCGTCGTCGTGAACATCGCGTTCTGGGTGACCCTGGCGTTCTACCTCATCCAGAGCACCGGCACCCGGCGCAGCGACCTCGGCCTGGCCCGGTGGACCCCGGAGCAGCTGCCCCAGCTGCCGCGGCGGTCCCAGGTCTCGCTGGGTGACACCGTCGCCTCGGTCATCATGCTGAGCATCTTCATCACCGTGCTGATCTGGCAGCACTTCGGCTCGGCCCTGTACCTCAACGGGGAACCCGTCCCGGTGCTGAACGACGGGCTGTGGAGCTTCTGGCTGCCCTACGTGATCGTCCTGCTGGCGGTGGAGATCGCCTTCGCCGTGGCACTGTACCTGCGGAGGGGCTGGACCTGGGGCTCCGCCGCCGTCAACACGGTGCTGGGCCTGCTGTTCATGGTTCCGGTCCTGTGGCTGCTGGCCACGGACCAGGTCTACAACTGGGCCTTCCTGGCCGAGGCGAACTGGGACGGCGCGAACACCGGCTGGATCAACGGCATCACCGCCGCGTTCGTGCTCTTCATCGGCCTCTGGGACATCGCCGACGGGTTCGTGAAGGCCTGGAAGGCCGAGCGGCAGGAAGCTCCGCGGCAACCGGCCACGGTTTAGCGGGGTCGCCGGCACGGCGGAGACACGATGGGCCGGCCCGGGACTTCGAGTCCCGGGCCGGCTTCCCGCTGCGACGGGGGGGTGCTGCGGCCGGACCACGCGGACCCCGAACCTGACGTGGGCACCCGGATCGTGCAAGGATCAGCTATGCCCCAGCGCCTGATGCTGCTCGACACCGCCTCCCTGTACTTCCGCGCCTTTTACGGCGTTCCGGACAGCATCAAATGCAGCGACGGCACCCCGGTCAACGCCGTCCGCGGGCTGCTGGACATGATCGCCCGGCTCACCGTGGATTACGGTGCCACCCACTTGGTGGCCTGCTGGGACGACGACTGGCGCCCCCAGTGGCGGGTGGACCTGCTGCCCACCTACAAGGCGCACCGGGTCGCGGAAACGTCCGACGTCGGCCCGGACACCGAGGTGGTCCCGGATCCCCTCGAAGCGCAGATCCCGCTGATCCGCCGGGTGCTGGAACTGGGCGGCATCGCCGTCGTCGGCGCCGCTGAGCACGAGGCGGACGATGTGATCGGCAGCTATGCGAGCCGCGCCGAGCTGCCCACGGATGTCGTCACCGGGGACCGGGACCTGTTCCAGCTGATCGACGACGCGCGCGGAGTGCGGGTGATCTATACGGCGCGGGGCATGAAGAACCTGGAGGTGCTCACCGAGCAGGAGGTGGTCGCCAAGTACCGGGTGCTGCCGCAGCAGTACGCGGACTACGCGACCCTGCGCGGCGACGCGTCGGACGGGCTGCCGGGTGTTTCCGGCATCGGTGAAAAGACCGCCGCGTCGCTGCTGGCCGAGTACGGCACGCTCGAAGCGCTGCTCGCCGCAGCGGAGGACCGGGACAGCGGGTTGGCCTCCGGTGTGCGGGCCAAGCTGGCCGCCGCGGCGGACTACCTCCAGGTAGCGCCCGACGTCGTACGCGTGGTCCGGGACCTCGATCTGCCCTCCCTGGAGGAGGCGGGCGCGCAGCTGCACCCGGTCGGCGGGGACCACCGGGCCGAGCTGGAGCGGCTGGCGGAGGAATGGAACCTGGGCGGGTCGGTGCGCCGGTTCCTGGCGGCGCTGGATCAGCGCGGGGGTTCCTGAGCGGCGGCGACCCGGCCGGGCCGCCGCCGTCGTTGGTGGTCTTGGAGCGTGCCGCTCAGCGGCGGCGGGGCTTCTGCAGCCAGGGCTGCAGCATGCCGGTCACCCAGGGCAGCACCCAGTAGGCCATGATGGGCGTCAGGATGGCGGTGGTGAGGAATACACGCAGGGGCATGAACAGGGCGTCCCACTCGGGGAACGCCAGCCCGATCAGCCAGGTGAAGACCAGGTTCACGGGGAAGAAGCCGAGCCAGATGGCGATCGACTGCTTCCAGGCCGGCGGCTTGACGGGTGTCTGCAGGTCGGTGGTGGCCGACGGCGCGTCGAACCAGCCCTCGATGCCGGTGCGGCGGGTGACGGTGCGGTCTTCGACCATGTCGCGGCCGCGTTCGAGCCAGGTGCGGCGCTCATCGGACTGCTCCCAGGCGTCGAGCGTGGCTTCGTCGGCGAACCGGTAGAGCATGTGCCATTCGTCGGAGGTGGCCGAGGCGCGGACCCAGCCCGAGCCGAGGAACCCGGGCCAGGCATTGGCGAGGTTGACGCCGTCCTGGACCCAGTGCGTGACCTCGGGAACGCGGCGGGGATCGACCCGGCGCGTGATCGAGACCGTAACCGCTTCCGGCTCCCGGGCCGGAAGGGTTTCAGCGGAGGTGATTGTCATGGGTTCAAGTATCCGGGCGGTCCGGCGGAGGCGGCGACTTCACGACAGGTGATGCTCAGCACCCGCGTGGGCCAATTTCTTCGGCCGGGTCGGCGTTGACGGACAAACGTGGACGGCCGCGCCCAACCCGTCTGGCACGAAACAGTCAAGACCGGAACGACAGGTCCCGCACGTCTTCCCCTGGACCGGGGACGGGGGTTTACTGTCCCCGTTCAAGCTCGCCCCACGAAGGAGTGGACATGCCCGACACCGCAGCACCCCAACTCGATCGGACCGTGGAGGACTGGCTTCGCAGGCTTGATACGGCGCTCACCGAACGCGACGCCGAGGCGGCCGCAGACCTGTTCGAAACGGACGGGTTGTGGCGGGACTTCGTTTCCTTCACCTGGAACCTCAAGACATGTGAAGGCCGGAGCCAGATCACCGAAATGCTCGAGGCCGTCCTGGACGACACCGCGCCCTCGGGCTGGGCCCTGGCCGAGCCCGCCACCGGCGACGCCGGGCTGATCGAAGCGTGGATCACCTTCGAAACCGGGGCAGGCCGCGGCTGGGGCCACCTGCGCCTGCGCGGCGGCAGGTGCTGGACCCTGCTCACTACTCTGCAGGAGCTGAAGGGCTACGAAGAGGCGAAGGGTCCGCGGCGGGCCAAAGGCGTGGAACACACAATCGCCCGCGGTCGGAAATCCTGGCTGGAGGAAAAACTCGATCGGCAGGAACGGCTCGGGCGCGAGGATCAGCCGTACTGCGTCATCGTGGGCGGCGGCCAGGGCGGCGTCGGCCTTGCCGCAAGGCTGTGCCGGCTCAACGTGCCGACCCTGGTCATCGAGCGCAACGAAAGGGCCGGTGACTCCTGGCGCCGGCGCTACAAGTCCCTCGCCCTGCACGACCCGGTCTGGTACGACCACATGCCGTACCTGCCGTTCCCGGATGACTGGCCGGTCTTCGCGCCCAAGGACAAGATCGGGGACTGGCTGGAGCACTACACCGCCGTCATGGAACTGGACTACTGGTCCGGTACCGAGTGCCTCAACGCCCGGTTCAACGAAACCGAGGGCGAATGGGAAGTCCGCGTGCACCGGCACGGTGAGGATCTCGTCCTTCGTCCCAAGCAGCTGGTCTTCGCCCTCGGCGTTTCCGGCTACCCCCACATCCCCGAATTCGACGGTGCCAAGGCCTTCCTCGGCGAGCAGTACCATTCCTCCCAGTATCCAGGCGGGGGCGACCAGACCGGACGGAAAGCCCTGGTCATCGGTTCCAACAACTCGGCTCATGACATCGCGGCTGACCTGTGGGAACACGGCGCCGACGTCACCATGGTCCAGCGTTCCTCCACCCATGTGGTCCGCAGCGACTCCCTGATGGAGTTCGCCCTCGGCGACCTGTACTCCGAACGTGCGCTGGCCGCCGGAGTGAGCACCGAAAAGGCGGACATGCTGTTCGCCTCGCTGCCTTACCGCATCCTTCCGGAGGCGCAGATTCCAATCTACGAACAGATCGCCGAGCACGACGCCGGCTTCTACCGCCAGCTGCAGGAGGCCGGGTTTGAGCTCGACTTCGGTGAAGACGGATCCGGGCTTTTCCTGAAGTACCTGCGCCGCGGATCGGGCTACTACATCGACGTCGGTGCCTCGCAGCTGATCATCGACGGACGGGTGAAGCTTCACCGCGGACAGGTTGCCAAGCTCACCGGCAACGGCGCGGTCATGGACGACGGCACGGAACTGGACGCTGACATGGTCATCTATGCCACCGGTTACGGGTCCATGAATAACTGGCTCGCCGACCTCATCTCCCCCGAGGTCGCGGACCAGGTGGGCAAATGCTGGGGCTTTGGGTCCGGCACGACAAAGGACCCCGGCCCTTGGGAGGGTGAACTCCGAAATATGTGGAAGCCCACCAACGTCGAGCACCTGTGGGTCCACGGCGGAAACCTCCATCAGAGCCGGCACTACTCGCTCTTCCTTGCCCTGCAGCTGAAGGCGCGGATGGAGGGGCTGCCGACTCCGGTCTACGGATTACAGCCTTCGCATCACAGGCGTTAAGACGAACGCGGCACTTCCACCCGCACATTAGATTGGAACCATGCAGCAGGAGGACTTTCGAATCACCGTCGGCGACACCGACGTCAGCGCCGCCTACGCCCGCCCGCAGGACGCGTTCGCGACCGTCGTCGTCGCCCACGGGGCCGGAGCCGGGATGGAGCATCCGTTCATGGTCGGCTTCACCGACGCCCTGAACGACGGCGGCGCGGCCACCCTGCGCTTCAACTTCCCCTACCGGGAGGCCGGAAAGAAGTTCCCGGACAAGGCGCCGACGGCGATCGCCACCTGGCGTGCAGTGATGGACGCCGCGCAGGAGCGGGCCGCAGCGGGCGAACCCCTGTGGGCCTGCGGCAAGTCCTTCGGCGGCCGGATGGCATCCATGGCCGTGGCCGAAGGCATGACGGCCGCCGGGCTGATTTACCTCGGTTATCCCCTGCACCCGCCGGGCAAGCCGGAGAAGCTGCGCGACGAACACCTCTACGGCCTCACCCTGCCCATGCTGTTCCTGCAGGGCACCCGCGATCCCTTCGCCCTGCCCGGCGAACTGGAGCCGGTCGCCGAGCGGATCGGCGCCAATGCCTGCGTCGAACCGATCGAGGGCGGCGACCATTCCTTCAACGTCGCCGGCAACAAGCGCCCGCCGGCCGACGTCGGCGCCGGACTGGCCGCAACAATCCTGGACTTTCTTCGCCGGAACCATCTGGCTCGTGGCCCGGAATGCCCGCCGCCAAGCTGAGGAGGTCCAGCCGGACGTCGCCCGACGCCAGGCTGGGAACTTGCTGGTAACCGGCGTCAGCCGGACTCGCTATTCTGGTTACAGCTGGTCTGGCAAGGCCGGCTTTCCCATTGTCGATAAAAGTATGGAGATCATGAGCGCCCGCTGCGACGCACCCTGTCACAGACCCTGGCCTTCGGGCCTGAAGACTGAGACGGGATGGTGGGGCTGATGGAAGTCGTCGCCATCCTGATTGGCATTATTCTGATTGCCGCCTGCGGCGCCTTCGTTGCCGCCGAGTTCGCCCTGATTACGGTGAACCGCAACGACGTCGAAGCCTCCGCGGAAGCCGGCGACCGTAAATCCCAGGGCGTGCTGAAAGCCATGCGCACGCTCTCCACCCAGCTGTCCGGCGCCCAGCTGGGCATCACCGTCACCAACCTGGGCATCGGCTTCCTGGCCGAACCGGCCATCGCCTCCCTCGTCGTCGGACCGCTCCAGGACATGGGCCTGGGCGAGGTCGCGGCACGCTCTGTATCAGTGGCCATCGCCCTGGTCTTGGCTACCAGCCTGACCATGATCTTCGGCGAACTGGTGCCGAAGAACCTGGCCATTGCCAAGCCGCTGGCCACTGCCCGCGCCGTTACCGGCTTCCAGCGCGGCTTCAGCCGCTCCACCGCCATCCTGCTGCGCTTCTTCAACGGCACCGCCAACAAGGTGGTCCGCTCCTTCGGCATCGAGCCGCAGGAGGAGCTGGCCTCCGCCCGCTCCCCGCAGGAACTCGCCGGCCTGGTGCAGCACTCAGCCAAGCAGGGTGCACTGGCCGCGGAGACCGCCGAACTGGTCGCCCGCTCCTTCGCCTTCGGTGACCGCCGGGCCCGCGACGTGATGACCCCCCGCGCCCGCATCCACGACCTCTCCCCGGAGACCTCCGTGGCGCAGATGCTCGCTGCGGCAACCGAGTCCGGGTTCTCCCGCTTCCCGGTCATCGAGGAGGACGAAGGCAAGGTGCTCGGCCTGGTGCACGTGCGCCACAGCCTCGCCATCCCCTACGAGCAGCGTGCAACGACGCCGGTCAGCTCCGTCATGGGCCCGGTCACCGTGGTCCCGGACACCGTGGAACTGGACCACCTGATGGACACTCTGCGCTCCGGCGGCCTGCAGCTGGCCGTCCTCGTGGACGAGTTCGGCGACACCGCCGGCCTGGTCACCCTGGAGGACCTCGTCGAGGAGCTCGTGGGCGAAGTGCTCGACGAGCACGACCCGCAGGGCCCCTCCGCCGTCCAGGCAGCCGACGGGTCCTGGGTGCTCGACGCCCTGCTGCGCCCCGACGAGGCGAGCGAATACCTCGGTGCCTGCGTGCCCGAGCACGACGACTATGAGACCCTCGCCGGCCTCGTGACCCTGGAGCTGGAACGCCTGGCCCAGGTGGGAGACGAGGTGACCATCGCCGCGGACAACCCGCACGGCGTGAACCCGGCCACCATCGTCCTCCGCGTCGAGGAGACCGATGAGCACCGGATTGTCCGGGTGCGCGCCGTCGTCACCCATCACGAGCCTGTTGACGCCGCGGACGGCGCCGAGGAAAGCGAGGCCCGCCGATGAGCGACCTGACCGGCATCCTGCTGACCATTTTCCTGCTGCTGTTCAACGCGTTCTTCGTCGGCGCGGAGTTCGCGCTGATCTCCGCCCGGCGTACCATCGTCGAGCCCAAGGCGCAGGCCGGGTCCTGGGCCGCAAAGGTCACGCTCGGGGCCATGGAGAACGTCTCCCTGATGATGGCCGCCGCCCAGCTGGGCATCACCATCTGTTCGCTGGCGCTGGGCGCGATCAGCGAACCGGCCATCGCCCACCTGCTGGAGGTGCCGTTCAACGCGATCGGCATCCCGGAGGCCCTGGTCCACCCGATCGCCTTCGCGATCGCCCTGTCCCTGGTCACCTACCTGCACGTGGTCTTCGGTGAAATGGTGCCGAAGAACATCGCCCTGGCCGGCCCGGAGCGGATGGCCATGATCCTCGGCCCGATCCTGGTGGGCATCGCCACTGTGCTGCGCCCGCTGCTGTGGGTCATGAACGGCATCGCGAACCTGATCCTGCGCGCCATGAAGGTCCAGCCCAAGGACGAGGTGACCAGCGTGTTCACCCGCGACGAGGTGGCCGCCCTGGTCGAGGAGTCCCGCGAAGGCGGCCTGCTGGACGTCAGCGACGAGCGGCTGCTCCTCGGTGCCCTCACCTTCGAGGAGCGCACCGTGAAGCAGGTGACCCTGCCGATCAGCACGGTCAAGACCCTGCCGGCCGGCGTCACCCCGGCCCAGGCCGAGGCCGTGGCGCGCGGCGGGTTCTCCCGGTTCCCGATTTCGGGGCCGGGCGGTCTGGAAGGCTACGTGCACATCAAGGACCTGCTCAGCGCAGGCCCGGAGCAGCGCGAGATGCCCATCCCGGCCGACGCCGTCCGCCCGCTGCCGCGCATCGTCGTCACCACTCCGCTGCGTCAGGCGCTGGCCGCCATGCAGGCCGACGCCGCCCACCTGGCGGCCGCGGTCGACGCCGAAGGCCGCACCATCGGCATCCTCACCCTCGAGGATGTCATCGAGGAACTCGTGGGCCAGATCCGCGACGACAGCCGTGCCATGCGCGTGCGCTGACCGCTGTACCGCCCGGGGCCGAAGTGAACGGCGGCCCCGGGCACAAACGCCGACGCCGGGCAGGAACCTTCCTGCCCGGCGTCGGCGTTTGTGTCTCTGCTCCGAGCCCGATGGCGGGAGGGCGTCAGTGGCTGGCGGTGCCGCGCCGGGACTCAAGCACCGGCCGGATCATGGCGTCCGACGCCGCGCCGGTGGCCCAGGAGTACACGCTCTTGTGCAGCACGTCCACGATCTGGTCCTGACGCTCCCAGGTGGGCGGCGGGGCACCCACTCCGGTGGCGTTTTCCAGCGTCTGGTCTGTGGCCAGGCGCACCACGGTGTGCCAGGTGTTGGCCAGCGGGCCCCGGATGCCGGTGACGGACCAGACCCCGCGCAGCGCACCCAGCGCGGCGCCGGTGCCCCAGTGCATGGCGTGGTTCCACGCCGGAGACTGCGGCTCGTCGCCCGGCCTGCGGCCCAGCAGGGAGAGCAGCGTCCGCGCCGGCACGTAGGAATTGGGCCGGTGCGTCAGGGCCTGTTCCAGCTTCTCGCCGGCGGTCATTGCCGCCACACCGGCCAGCCCGGCCAGGGTTCCGGTTGCCGCTGCCTTCAGCAGTGTGCGTCCGCGTGGGGGTGTCATGCGTTGCCTCCTTGCCGTCGTTGCCTTGGTGTTTTCCACCCTAGCGGCTCCGGTTCGGCCGGCTGCGGGCACCCGGCCCGGTCACGGGCGGGCGGGGCCGGTTCAGCGGCGGCGGCCGAAGATCAACGAGGCCGCGGCCATCGCCCCGGTCACGGTGAAGACCGAGGGCCAGGCGCCCATCTTCTTGGCCAGCGGGTGCGACAGGCCGAAGGCCGCCACGTAAGAACCGGTCAGCGCCGCGGCCCGGGCGGTGCCCGCGTCGCGCTTCCACAGGGCGAACGCGGCCGCTCCGGCGGCGGCGAGCACGGCGCCGCCGAGCTGCCGGTTGCCCGTGTCACGGGCGGTTTTGTAGCCGCCCAGCAGGCCGGCGCTGGAGACGAGGGAGGACAGCAGTGCACTCACGGGGATAGCTCCTTCTTTGACGACTTTGTTCCAGCCTAGCCCCGCGGCCGACGCGTCCGGCCGCAGGTCTCCGGGGCCCGCGCCCAGCCCCACATGAAGACCATTCTTCCCACCGACTGTGGAAATGCGCCAAGAATCTCCATAGAATTCGTCACCAACTGGGCCAGAAGAGACACCGGGGCAGTCGCTGCATGGCTGACCGACGACGTCGTCTGGACCGTCGTTGGACAAGAACCGGTCAGCGGCGGGGACGCGGCCAATGAGGCGTGTCCGGACGGCACGACCAGCCGCGTCGAGGTAACTTCGATCATCACGCACGGCAGGCTCGCGTCCTGCGATGGCTTCCTGGAATCCGGCTCAGGCCGGCTCTCCTTCAGCCACGTGTTCAGATTCGCCAGCACGTCCAGGACCGCCAAAATCAAAGAGGCTCGAACCTACCTCATCGAGTGCCCCGCCTGAGCCGCCGGACTCACCTCCGCCGGCTCGGCCGCTTCGGCAGCCATTGCGCCGGAATATCGAAGCCGGTTCCGGCGCTGCAGGGAAGCATGAAGCGCATCGGATTCCTCACGTTCGGCCATTACCGGGACATCCCCGGCTCGCAGGTACGCACCGCGCAGGATGCGCTGCGGCAGACCATGGAGCTGGCCGTGGCCGCCGAGGAGGTAGGAGCCGACGGCGCGTTCCTGCGCGTGCATCACTACGTGCCGCAGCTGGCCTCGCCGTTCCCGCTGCTGGCGGCCATGGCGGCCCGCACCTCCCGGCTGGAGCTGGGCACCGCAGTCATCGACATGCGCTACGAGAACCCGCTGTACATGGCGGAGGAGGCCGCCGCCGTGGACCTGATCAGCGGCGGCCGGCTGCAGCTGGGCCTGAGCCGGGGATCCCCCGAGCCGGCCCTGCACGGCTGGGAGGCCTTCGGCTACCGGCCCGAGGACCCGGCGGAGGACGCCCGACGCCGCACCGCCCGGTTCCGCGCCGCGATCGCCGGGGCGGGCATGGCTCCGGCGGACCCGGCCATGACCGGCGGGCAGGAGGGCCTGCTGTCCGTTGAGCCGCTCTCGCCCGGTCTCGGGCAGCGCATCTGGTGGGGATCCGGGACCCGGGCGACGGCGCGGTGGGCGGGCGAGCAGGGCATGAACCTGATGAGCTCCACCCTGCTGACCGAAGACACCGGCGTGCCGTTCGATGAGCTGCAGGCGGAGCAGATCGAGCTCTTCCGCGGCGCCTGGCGCGACGCCGGACACGAGGGCGGGCCCCGGGTCTCGGTCAGCCGCAGCGTCATTCCCCTGGTTACCGAGCAGGACCGGCGCTGGTTCGGCCTGCGGGCCCAGGCCGACGGCACCGACCAGGTGGGGCTCCTCGAGGGCGTGCGTTCCCGGTTCGGGCGCAGCTACATCGGCGAGCCGGATGCGATTGCCGCCGAGCTGGCCGCCGACGCCGCGGTGCAGGCCGCCGATACGGTGCTCGTCACGGTGCCGAACCAGCTGGGCGTGGACTACAACGCGCACCTGCTGGAGAGCATCGTGCAGCATGTCGCCCCGGCCGCGGGCTGGCGCTGACCCCGCAGCCCGCGTCCACCCGCGGGATGCCCGGAAAACCGGGCTGCTAGGGTGGGGAGACACCGGCTTCCCGTCGGAGAAACATCAATAGGTAGACGGCCTATCTAGAAGCGGGGCTAGGATAGTGCCTATGGACTCACCAGCAACTTCGAACGGTGCGGGCTATTGGTACGTGCCCGAGCGCGAGTCCGCAGACAGCGTCGACGTGCTCAACGCCCTCCGTACCTACCGCGCCGCGGAGGCCGCCATGCGGCGCCGCACCCGTGACTCCATGCGGATGAACGAGACCGATCTGCTCGCCATCCGGTACGTCATGCAGGCCCGGCAGGCCGGCCGCAGCATCGGCCCCAAGGACCTGTCGCGCATCCTGAACATCTCCACCGCTTCCACCACCGCCCTGCTGGATCGGCTGGAGGCCCGCGGCTACCTGATGCGGCGCCCGCACCCGACCGACCGGCGGGCGCTGGAAATCCTGCCGACCGAAAACGCCGACGCCGAGGTGCGGGACACGCTCGGCCTCATGCACCGCCGCATGCTGGCCGCTGCGGAGGAACTCACGCCCCAGGAAGCGGTCATCATCACGCGCTTCCTGCAGGCGATGACCCGGGTCCTGGACGACACGGACGGGGAGCATGCGAAACCAAAGCAGTCCCACTAGCATTCATCCGTATCTGCAGGCTGGACATTTCAGGATGCTGACGGATATAAATAGTTCTCCTAGCTACTTGTTAGGGAAATGTAATAGTCGGAGGTGAAGCTCAATGTCCCTGGTACCCCAGACCCCCCTCGAGAACGATATTGCTTCTGAAGGAACCGCTGTGGCGGACGAAGCGAGCGAGTCTCTCTCCCCCCTGGTGATGGCTGCCTCCCGTGTGGAAGTCCAGCAGTGGGAACTGGACCGTGCCGAGCAGGCACTTGCAGAAGTCGTCCAGGATGCCCTCGAGGAGGGAACTGAGCCTGAAGCGGTTGCCAAGGCCGCAGGGCTGACCACCAACGACGTGGACCGGCTGCTGCATACCGGTTCGCTGCAGATCATTCCCCAGCAGTAAGACCTGTGGGCCGTCCCCGTGCAGGTGGGGGACGGCCTTTTTGGTACCCGGAACCACCCGCCCCGGACGGACGCGCCGCTCGACTCCGTCCGGCAACTTCCGAAGGAGCTTTACCGTGCGTTCTTCCGATCTGCTTCCGGACACCGCCCGCCTGGAGAAGGTAGCCAGCGGCGCTTCCTGGGCGGAGGGGCCGGCCTGGATTCCGGACCGGCGGGCGGTGCGCTTCAGCGACGTGAGCGGCAACCGCATCTTGGAATACAGCGAGCGCACCGGCGAGCTCAGCGTCTACGCCACCGAGGTCGAGTACACCAACGGCCGGGCGCTGGCGCCGGACGGATCCGTGGTCCAGTGCTCGCAGGGACGCCGGCGGATGGAACGGGACCGCGACGGCGCCGTCGAGCCCCTGGCCGACCAGTGGCACGGCCACCGCTTCAACTCGCCCAACGACGTGGTGGTGACCTCCGACGGGACCATCTGGTTCAGCGACCCCTCCTACGGCATCCTGAAAGACGGCGAGGGCTATCCCGGCGAGCTTGAGTACGGTGACCACTACGTCTTCCGGCTCGACCCGGGCACAGGCACGGTGCAGCCGGCGGTCCTCGACGTCGGAATGCCCAACGGTCTGGCCTTCTCCCCCGACGAGAGCATCCTCTACGTCTCCGACACCTCCATGGAGCTGCCCGAACGCACCCCGGCCGGTTATCCGGGCGGAGGCCACGGCATCCGCGCCTACGACGTCGGCGCGGGCCGGTGGGTGAAGAACGGGCGCCTGCTGCTCGAAATCCAGGACGGACTGGCCGACGGATTCCGGGTGGACACGAACGGGAACCTCTGGACCTCCGCAGGCAGCGCGGTGCAGGTGTTCACGCCCGACGGCGCGCTGCTGCTCACCATCCCGGTACCCGAGACGGTGGGCAACCTCTGCTTCGGCGGCGCGGACGGGCAGAGCCTGTACATCACGGCCTCCAGCAGCCTGTACCGGATCCGCACCAACGCCCGCGACGCCCGGAGCAGTTTCCTGCCCTGGTCCTAGCGGAAGCCGATCAGCTGCGGTTTCCCCCGCTGCCGCCGGCCACCTGGTAGCTCCACAGTTCAGCGCTGACCCCCACCGGACGCTGCCGGCCGGCGTCGGCCCCCTCGCCGTGGCCGTGGCCGTGCGCGAAGTTCCTGGACGCCGTCCAGGCCTGGAAGGACTCCTCGTCGCGCCAGCGGGTGACCACCAGCCAGGTGGTGCGCCCGTCGGTGGGCTGCAGCAGCTCGAAGCCCTCGAAACCGTCCTGGTTGTCCACGGCCCCGGCGCGGGCGGCGAACCTGCGGGCGAGCTCGTCGCCGGAGTCCTCGGGCACGGTGATCGCGTTGATCTTGATGATGCTCATGCCCCCATTATGGGCCTGTCCGGCGGCGGCTGCGGCTGTCCCGGGTGATCCGTGAAAGGCCCGGAGCGGGCCGCGAACACCGATAGGCTCGGGGCATGAGGACAGATTTCCGCCCGGACGAAATGTCCGGCTCCGCCTTCTACCGCCTGCTGAACTCCGTGGTGGTTCCACGTCCCATCGCCTGGGTGGCCAGCATGGATGCCGCCGGGCGCGACAACCTGGCCCCGCACTCCTTCTTCACCGTCGCGTCGGTGGAACCGCCGATGGTGGCCTTCACCTCCGTGGGCGAGAAGGACACACTGCGCAACATCCGCGCCACCGGCGAGTTCACCGTCAGCCTCGCGCCGGAGGACCTGTTCGAGCAGGTCAACGCCACGGCCACGGACTTTCCGCCCGGCACCAGCGAGTTCGACGCCGCCGGGGTGGTGCGGGAGCCCGCAGTCACCGTCGCGCCGGCCCGGGTGGCCGGCTCCCCCGCCGTGCTGGAATGCCGCCTGCACCAGGTGCTGCCGGTGGGCGACTGCTTCATGGTGATCGGCGAGGTCACCCTGGCCGCCGTCGACGACGCGGCACTGGTCGACGGACACCCCGACATCAGCCGGCTGCGCCCGCTCTCGCGCCTGGGCCGCAACGAGTGGGCCGGCGTCGGCCCGGTCCGCAGCATCAGCCGGATCCGGTCCGCGGACTGGCCCGGGCACTACACGCCGCCCGGCGGCTGATCCGGCCAGCCGGCGCCGCCCGAATTTGCTACCGTGGGATCAGGGCCGGGCGTATGCGGCCCCCGGACGAGGGATCAGTACCCGGACAGCGACAAGACTGGCCAAAGGAAATCATCATGAGCTGGCTTGTCCTGGTTCTGTCCGGGATGCTGGAGGCCGTCTGGGCCACCGCGCTGGACCGATCCGAAAACTTCCGCCGCCCCCTTCCCACCCTGCTGTTCGTCGCCTCCATCACGCTGAGCATGGCCGGCCTGGCCTGGGCGATGCAGTCCATTCCGGTGGGCACCGCCTACGCCGTCTGGGTGGGCATCGGCGCCGTGCTGACCGCCGGGTATTCCATGGCCGTCGGACGCGAGCAGGCCACCACCGCGAAGCTGCTGCTGCTGGCCGGGATCATCGGCTGCGTCATCGGCCTGAAGGCGGTGAGCTGACATGCCGTGGCTGATCCTGATTCTCAGCGCCCTGCTGGAGGCCGTCTGGGCCACCGCCCTGGCCGCCTCCGAGGGCTTTTCCCGACCGCTGCCGACCGTGGTGTTCTTCGTGGCCGCCGTCCTGTCCATGATGGGCCTGTCCCGGGCCATGCGCAGCATCCCGGTGGGCAGCGCCTACGCGGTGTGGACCGGCCTGGGCGCGGTACTGACCGCGGCGTGGGCCATGTTCACCGGCGCGGAGGCGGCCGGCGTGCTGAAGATCGTGTTCCTGGCCGGGATCATCGCCTGCGTGGCCGGTCTGCGCCTGGTGGAGGCCCGCAGCGCACCGGCGGGCGGAAAAAAGCCCTGACGGGCTGGGCAGCACCGGCTGCGGGGTGTTAACTGCTGTCCGAGAATCCCGGGCGGCAGGAGCTGCGTGATGAGCACCAGGAACAACCCGTCGTCGGTCTTCCGGCGCAAGCCGATCGACGACGTCGAGGATGAAACCGGCGGCCCCAAGCTGTTCCGCAGCCTGGGGCTGTGGCAGCTGACCGCCATCGGCGTCGGCGGGATCATCGGCATCGGTATCTTCACCCTCGCCGGGCTGGTGGCCAACGGCGGGGAGGACGCGCCCGGCGTCGGGCCCGCCGTGCTGATCTCCTTCCTCATCGCCGGCCTGGCCAGTGCCGCCGCCGCGCTGTCCTACGCCGAGTTCGCAGGCATGGTGCCGCGGGCCGGCTCCGCCTACACCTACGGCTACGTGGCCCTGGGCGAGGTCATCGGCTGGTTCATCGGCTGGGACCTGCTGCTGGAGTACACGGCGATCGTCGCGGTGGTGGCGATAGGCATCTCCGGATACTTCACCGAGTTCATGGCGGGAATCGGCATTGACGTCCCGATCTGGATGCAGGGCACCGGCGACCAGATCGAGGGCGGGCTGATGAACCTGCCGGCCATCGTCGTCTGCCTGTTCATCACCTTCATCCTCAGCCGGGGCACCCGCACATTCGGCCGGTTTGAGCTGGTGGCGGTCGGGCTTAAGGTGCTGCTGATCCTGTTCATCGTGGGACTGGGCATCTTCTACATCAACCCGGAGCACTACACCCCGTTCCTGCCCAACGGCTTCGGCCCGGTGTTTACCGGCGCCGCGACCGTGTTCTTCGCGGTCTTCGGGTATGACGCCATGAGCACCGCCGCCGAGGAGGCCAAGGAAGGCAAGAAGCACATGCCCAAGGCGATCCTGCTGTCCCTGGGCGTGGCCATGCTCCTGTACGTGCTGGCCACCCTGGTGCTCACCGGCATGCAGAACTACCGGGACATCAGCCCGACGGCGGGCTTTGCGTCCGCGTTCCAGTCGGTGGGGCTGCCCGTGATCGCCACGGTGATCTCAGCCTTCGCGGTGCTGTCCATCCTGACCGTGATGCTGACCTTCCTGCTCGGGGTGACGAGGGTGTGGTTCTCGATGAGCCGGGACGGGCTGCTGCCGGGCTGGTTTGCCGGCACCGACCGCCGCGGCACCCCGCAGCGGGTCACCTGGATCGCCGGGATCGCCTCGGCGGTGCTGGCCGGACTCTTCCCGATCCGCGCCGTCGCCGACCTGACCAACATCGGCATCCTCGCCGCCTTCGTGGTGGTGTGCGTGGCGGTGATCGTGCTGCGCTACCGGGCCCCTGAGGCGCCGCGGGAGTTCCGGCTGCCGCTGATGCCGTGGATACCGGCCTTCGGCGTGCTGGCCTCGGGCTTCCTCATGCTGCAGCTGCACTGGGAAACCTGGCTGCGGTTCGGGATCTGGCTGGTGATCGGCCTGCTGCTGTACATGTTCTACGGGCGGCGGCATTCGCTGCTGAACCCGTCCAGCCCCCGGCTGCAGCCCAGCGCGTCCCCCGACTCCGAGCCCACGGGCTAGGCCGGTGCCCGGCCCGGCGGCGCCTGCCCACCGGGGCCTTGGCGGGGCCTCGGCAGGGCGCTGCCCGGGTCAGCCCGCCGGGGCCGCCGCGCCATCCGCGGCACCTACGCGGGCGGCTCTCCTGCGGGACAGGTGCAGCAGCCCGCCGATGAGCAGGCAGACCAGATAGCCGGAGCCGACGAAGATCCAGCCGGCCAGGAAGTGTCCCGAAAGGTCAAGCAGCAGGCCCATGGCCAGCGGCCCCAGCGCGAAGCCGCTGTACATGCCCAGCGACACCACCCCGGAGGCGGCTCCCACCCGGGAGCCGGGAACCAGGCGCAGCACCCCGGCCATGACCACCACGTTCACGCCCAGCACGGTTGCCCCGTGCAGCGCGACGCCGGTCCACAGCAGGGCGGGCACCCCGGTTTCCCCCGCCGCCAGCAGCAGGCCCGCGCCGCCGACCGCGCCGAGGGCCAGGATCACCAGCAGCGTGGCGGCCGAGACGCCGCCGGCCATCCGGCGCCCCCAGAGGACCCGGGAGGCGACGCCGATGACTCCGGCCGCTGCCGCCGTCGCGCCGGCCAGCAGCAGCGGAAAGCCGAGTTCCCGCTGGGCGAACAGCGGCAGGTAGACGTTGGTGGCCTGCATGCCGGCGCCGGAGAACAGGGCGAACGCGGCCAGCAGCCACACCGCGCCCGGAAAGCGGCGGCCCGCCGCATCCGGATGTGGCCGGCTGTCCGCGGCGGGCGTGTCACGGACGGCGCCGGCGGCGGTCAGGGCGTCGGCCGACGGGGGAAGGTGCCGCCAGGCGTAGGCGAGCAGCAGGCCCAGCAGGGCGGCGGCGGCGACGGCGGCGCCGCGCCAGCCCGCGAGCAGCGCGGCGGCCGGGAAGAAGAGGCTGGAGAAGAGCTGGCTGGCCTGCACTCCCGATTGCTTGATGCCCAGCCAGCCGGGGCGGCGCTGCGGCTCGACCCGGTGGCTGATGATCCGGTTGGTCGTGGGGTTGGAGATGGCCTGCGCGGGCCCGGCCAGCACCGCTGCGGCCAGCAGCCACCAGTAGCTGCCGGAGACCGCCATGAGCAGCAGGGCCAGGGCGCTGCCGCCGAAGATGATCAGCATCTGTGCCCGGGAGCTGATCCGGTCGCTGAGCCGGCCGAGGGAGAGCGAGCACAGGGCGGCGCTGAGGAAGCAGCCCGTGGCGAGCAGGCCGAACTGCCCTTCGCTGATGCCCAGGTCCGCGATGATCAGGGTGCTGGCCGCGCTGATTCCGTAGTTCATCACCGGGCCGGCGCCCATGGCGCAGACCAGGATGAACAGCAGCCCCGGGCCTGCCTTCGCTCCCATGATGTTCCCCTCCTCGACACAGTCAGGGAACATTCTTCACCTTGGTCCCACCCGCAACGAAAAAAGGGGCTAATATTCAGCGTGGGGGCCCAGCTGGGGGGTCCGTTAGCTGGGGAGAAACGCAAGATGAGGACTGGGTCTCAGGCGGGTGCGCCCGCCACTCGACGCTCTGTGATGCTCTTCCGCCGTGCGCGCACGTGCCTGGTGCTGATCGGTGTCTTCTGGCTCTGGCTGCTCTTCGGCAGCGCCGCCTTCATCGCCACCCTGTTCGACACCCCGATGTACGCCCTGCTGGCCCTTTACGGCCTGGGCGTGCTCACCCTGATTTCCCTGCTTGCCGCGCCGGTGTGCGTGGCCTTCCTGGTCATGAACCGGGCCGGATCCACCCATCGGGTGCACCACCTCTCCGAGCTGGCCCCGGTGATCCGCATGGTGCCCCGGCGGGTGGCCGACGGCGGCACCGCCCTGTCCCAGCGCGCCGCCGCCAAGTGGCGGGACCTCGCTTCCTGACCAAGCGGCCACCATCGTCGGGTTCCTAACCGTCCGCTTCCTGACCGGACCGGGATCGGCTTTCTGACGGAATGTCAGTGCCGGCAGTCACTGTGGAGAAATGCCTGCCACCCTTGCCGCCCCGCGCACCGCCTCCGTCCCGCCCCGCACCGTTTCCGTCTCGGGCACGCCGCTTCCGGCAGCCGCCGACCCGGCCGCTGCGGGTTCCGGCCGGCCGGCGGGCCGGGTGACGCATGCGCCGTACCGCCGTGAACCGTATATCCGGGCGCGTCCCGTCCCGGGGGTGACGGTGGACGGCAAGGCGGTCGCCTGGACCCGCACGCACGTGCTGCTGCATTGGATTGACGACGACGGCCAGGCCCACAACCGGTGGCTGGCGGCTGCCCTGGTGCGGCGGATCCAGCGCAGTGACTCCGCCTGGCAGGATCCGTACGACGACCACGCCTTCTATCTGGGCACGGCGCAGGCTGCCTGAGTTCCCCCGCATCGCCCATGCCGCGGGCCCGCTGCCCCTCGGGCCCGGATTCACCGGCCCGCGGCGGGCGGCCCGCCGCCGCCCTTGACACCCCCGGTCGTCATGGCCGCAGATAGGGGCAGGGCCCGCGCGGGCCGGCGTCGGGAGGTGCCGTGGACTTTCAGTACTTCATCGAGGACGTCGGCGCGCTGATGGACCTGGCCGGGGTGGCGGCGATCGTCGTCGGTGCCCTCCTCTCCGGGGCCGTGGTCATCCGCTCCCTGCTGCGCGGCGAGCGCACCGGGCTGTACGAGGACTTCCGACGCCGGCTGGGCCGCTCCATCCTGCTCGGCCTGGAGTTGCTGGTGGCCGCGGATATCATCCGCACCGTAGCCATCACGCCCACCTTCGAGTCCCTGGGTGTACTGGCGGTGATCGTCCTGATCCGGACCTTCCTCAGCTATTCACTGCAGCTGGAGGTCACCGGGCGCTGGCCGTGGCAGGTGCGTGACCAGCTGCAGCCTGCTGCAGGGAACGGGTCCGGGCGGCATCGCGGAAGGCGGTGACCAGCACGGCAACGGTGAGGCCGAGGGCCGCGATACCCAGGGGATTGGCCAGCCCCGCGGAGATCCCGACATACTCGTCCCCCGCCAGCCGGGACAGCACCGAGCCGTGCACCCCGACTCCGTCGCCGAAGTCCGGCAGCAGGAAACCGACCCCCGCCGCCGCAGCATACTGGCCCAGCAGCAGCAGTGAGGTGCGCCGCGGGGCCCCGAACGGACGGTAGGCGGCTGCGTTGGCGGTGATCCTGGCCGCCGCCAACAGCATCACCACGGCCAGCAGCGGACCGGCGGTGAAGGCCAGCGCGTGGGAGAGCCAGCCCGCCGGGCCGAACCACGTCCGCCCCAGGCACACCCACACCGGAACCAGCAGGGCCATCGGCAGGCTGGAGCCCGCCATGACCGCATCGAAGGCGGAGCGGCGGCGCGGCAGCGGCGGAGTCGGAACGGAGGCGGCCATGCCTTTACTTTAGGCGGAGTACTTTAGGCGGAGCCCCGCACCCTTCCGGCCGACGTCGGCCGGTCGGAGGAATCAGGGTTGTTCTCAGGGTTGGCCCTGATGTCCCAAGCCCTTCCGGTTCGGAGAATGGAGGTACAGCCTCCCGGCCGGACGCAGTTGGGCGTCCGCCCCGCCACCGGTCATCCGATGGTCGGACACGCCGGGTGGAATGTCAGCTCCTGGCATGATGCGCGGCCGGAACGGGCATCCTAGGCTGAAACCGATCGGCCTGCCGGGCCTCACGCGAACGGGGTCCCGGCAGGCCGCCGCACTGACAACAGGCAGCACCATGAGTTCATCAGAGAGGCCGATCCGCCATGCCGGTCGAGTACCTGCTGTTCATGCCCCTGGCTATTCTCGGCGCTGTGCTGGTCATCGTCCTGGCCGCCGCGGCGCTCGTCAGCCTGGTGCGGGCCGTGTGCCTTCCGCTGCCGGCGCGGGTGGCCTGGGGGACGGCGATTGTGGTGCTGCCGCTGCTTGGGCCGCTGGCGTGGCTGGGCTTCAGCCAGTTCCGTGACCGGCGCACCGGCACCGAGGCCGCATCCCCGGCCCCCGCTGCCGAGACCCGCAAGGAAGCGCGCCCGGATACTGAACGCCGCCCCTCTGTCACGAAGACGGAGGGATGCGCTGCCGCCCAGGATGCCATGCCCTGAGCGGGAGACGTTCAGGCTCCTGCGGCCGCCGTCGCCGTGCCCGGGGCGGACACGGCCTTCGCGTTGGCCAGCACCGGCAGGTGGGAACGCACCTGCGCCACCTGCGCCAGGTCCAGGTCCACCGTGAGCAGGCCCGGTTTGGCGCCCAGTTCGCCCAGCGGCACCCCGAGCGGTGAGACGGCCAGGCTGTGCCCGACGCCGAGCGGCGCCTTGCTGCGTACCTCGCCGCCCGCCGCGGCGGGGTCGGCCTGGTCCACGGCCAGGACGAAGGAGGTGCTGTCCAGCGCCCGGGCCCGGGCCAGCAGCGTCCACTGGTCCGCCTTCCCCTCCCCCGCGCCCCAGGACGCGCAGACGATGTTCACGTCCGCCCCGGCGGCGGCGTTGGCCGTGAACAGTGCCGGGAAGCGGATGTCGTAACAGATGGCCAGGCCGAAGGTGACGCCGTCGAGGGTGAAGGTCACGGGACGGTCGCCGGGTGCCACCGTGTCGGACTCGGCGAAGCCGAACGCATCGAACAGGTGGATCTTGTCGTAGGCGGCCTCCACTCCGGGCCCGGTGACGAGGGCGGTGTTGCGCACCCTGCCGTCCGTGCCGGGCGTGAACATGCCGACCATGATCACGATGTCCAGTTCCTGGGCCATGTCCCGCACGGCCGTGGCCCAGGGCCCGTCCAGCGGCTCGGCCACCGGTTTCAACGGATTGCCGAAGGCGCACATGGTGGCCTCCGGAAAGACCACCAGCCGGGCGCCGGCGGCCCGGGCTTCTTCGGCACGGGTACGGATGACGGCCAGGTTCGCGGCGGGGTCCGCAGTGCTGTTGATCTGCGCCAGGGACACCCGGATGGTTGGGCTGCTCATAGCGCCAGCCTAGCCACAACCGCGGATCAGCGCCGCTCCGTCCCGGTTGCCGGCCCCGTGTTCGGCAACCCGAAACCGCGTGCTAGCTTGGCTCCCATGCCGCGCCGGACCGGGTTGCCGCCGTCGCCCGCTTCCTCCGCGGGCCATCCCCGGACGCCGCGGCTGCCCTGGCTGCTGGGCCCCGCCCTCGTGGCGGGCGTGGCCTATCTCGACCCCGGAAACGTGGCGAGCAACATGACTGCCGGTGCGCGCTACGGGTACCTGCTGGCCTGGGTGGTGGTGGCGGCCAACGTGATGGCCTGGCTGGTGCAGTACCTGTCCGCGAAGCTCGGGCTGGTGACCGGCCGGTCGCTTCCGGAGCTGCTGGGACGGCGGATCGGACGGCGGACGGCCCGCAGGCTGTACTGGCTTCAGGCGGAGCTCGTCGCGATGGCCACCGACGTCGCCGAGGTGATCGGCGGGGCCGTCGCCCTCTGGCTGCTGTTCGATCTGCCGCTGCTGCTCGGCGGGCTGATCACCGGCGCCGTGTCCATGGCCGTGCTGGCCCTGCAGAAACGCGGGCACCGCGGCTTCGAATACGTGATCGTGTCGATGATGGTGATCATTGCCGTGGGCTTCTCTGCCGGGGTGGTGATTTCTCCGCCCGACGCCGGTGCCCTCGCCGGCGGGCTGGTGCCCCGGTTCGACGGCGCCGACTCGGTGCTGCTCGCTGCGTCGATCCTCGGTGCCACGGTGATGCCGCACGCTATCTACGCCCATTCCGCGCTGGCGCGGGACCGGTTTCCGGTCCGGACCGCCGGGCTGAACACCGGTACCCTGCTGCGGGCCACCCGGTGGGATGTAACCGTCGCGCTGACCGTCGCCGGTTCCGTGAACCTGGCGATCCTGCTGCTGGCCGCGGCCTCGCTGCAGGGTACGGCCGGCACCGACTCCCTGGAGGGGGCGTATGCGGCGATCGAGGGGACGCTCGGCGCCGTCGTCGCCACCCTGTTTGCGGTGGGACTGCTGGCCTCCGGACTGGCGTCCACGTCGGTGGGCGCCTATGCGGGAGCCGAAATCATGGCCGGGTTGCTGAAGATCAGGATCCCGCTGCTGACCCGTCGGCTGGTGACGCTGCTGCCGGCCCTGGCGATCCTTGCGCTGGGACTGGATCCGACCCGGTCGCTGATCCTGAGCCAGGTGGTGCTCAGCTTCGGAATTCCGTTCGCCCTGGTGCCGCTGGTCTGGCTGACCGCCCGCCCCGGCCTGATGGGCGCCTACCGTAACCGCTGGTGGACCACGGCGCTCGGGGTCCTGGTGGCGGCGCTGCTGATCGGACTGAACACCCTGTTGCTGGTGCTCACGTTCACGGGCGCGGGATGAGGCCAGCTGACCGGCACGGACCTCATCCCGCGCCTGCAGTCAGCCAGCAGCCGGCCCGGCGTCGTCCCCCGACCGGCCGTGCTTCAGGCCGGTGGGCAGCCCCAGCTGCGCTGGTCCGGGCGCACAGCAGCCGCCCTCCGCCGCGGAGGCGGGCGCGGGGTCGGTGGAGCATACTCCGGTCTCCGGCAGGTCCAGATGGACCTCGTCGGCGGCGGCCGAATCGCCGGCCAGCTCCGCGGCGATGGAGCGGACCTGTTCGTATCCGGTGGCCAGCAGGAAGGTGGGGGCCCGACCGTATGACTTGGCCCCGGCAATGTAGAAATCCCGCTCCAGGTGGGACAGGACCCGGGCCCCGTGCGGCGGAACGGTGCCGCAGCTGTGGAATTCGGGATCGATCATCGGTCCGAGCCGGCTGGGCGCCTCCACCACCGGGTCCAGGTCCAGCCGGATCTCCCGCAGCCATGAATGGTCCGGCCGGAACCCGGTGGCGGGCACCAGCACGTCCACCTCGAACTGTTCCTCACCGCCCGCGCTGCGCCCGCTGACCAGCAGCGTGTCGGCGGCTTTGAAGCCCGTCACGGTGAAACCGGTGTGCAGCTCGATGCGCCCGGACTCCACCAAGGCCTTCAACCGCTGCCCGAGGGCACCGCGGGCCGGCAGGCCGTCCTGGTCGCCGCCGCCGAAGAGCCTGGCGGTGCCGGTGCCGCGCACGGCCCAGCTGATCCGGCCGCCGTCGCTGTCGGCCAGCTCGGCCAGGGCGAGCAGGGTGTTTGCCGCGGAGTGGCCGGAGCCGGTGACCAGCACCCGGCGGCCGGCGAACCGGTCGCGCTCCGCGCCCAGGACGTCCGGCAGCGGCCCGGACACCAGGCCCATCGCACGGGCTTCGGCTTCGCCCGGGGCGGGCAGGCCGGACCCCCCGGCCGGATTCGGGGTGTGCCAGGTGCCGCTGGCATCGATTACCCCGCCGGCCAGGTGTTCGGCGTCGATGCCGCGGCTGTCCACCGTGCGGATGAGGAACGGGCGCTGCTCGCGGTCCGCGGATTGGGTGCGGTCCAGGCCCAGCCGGGCTACTGCGGTCACCCGGGTATTCAGCTTCAGCGCCGTGGCGAGCGGTGCCAGCCGGGCCAGCGGCGCCAGGTAGCGGTCCACCAGTTCGGCGCCGGCGGGTGTCACGTCCGGGTCCGGCGCCTGCCAGCCCGAGGCCTCCAGCAGCCGGCGGGCGGCGGCGTCGATGTTGTACCGCCAAGGCGAGAACAGCCGGATGTGCCCCCAGGACTGCACCGCCGCGGCGGGTTCCGGGCCGGCCTCAAAGATCAGGGGCCGCAGGCCGCGCTCGATCAGGTGCGCGGCCGCAGCCAGGCCCACGGGCCCGGCTCCGATCACGGCCACGGGCAGTTCCTGCGCCGTCGTGGCGGGTGCCGCTGGTTCCATCGGTTCTCCATGCGTTGTTCGGGTAGGTGGGTGTTGATCGGGTAATTGCGGCATGGCATCACTGCCAAGGCCAGCGGAAGGCTATACGGAGCCGCCGTCCTGCCGGGCGGGTATTCCGGCGGGAGCCAGCTCCGCCAGCAGTGTCTGCACACGGTGCCGGATCTCGTCGCGGATGGGCCGTACTGCTGCCAGCCCCTGGCCGGCAGGGTCCGCGAGCTGCCAATCCTCGTAGCGCTTGCCGGGGAACACGGGGCAGGTGTCCCCGCAGCCCATGGTGACGACGACGTCGGACGCCTGCACCGCGGCGGTGGTGAGCACCTTGGGCAGCTCAGTCGAGATGTCGATGCCTTCCTCGGCCATGGCCTGCACGGCGGCCGGATTGACGGCCTCCGCCGGGGCTGATCCGGCGGAGCGGACCTCCACGAGCCCGCCGCTCAGGGCGGTCAGGTAGGCGGCGGCCATCTGGGAGCGGCCGGCGTTGTGGATGCAGACGAACAGGACACTGGGCCGGACAGTCACGGGGTTTCCTTTCAGAAGCGGCGGCCGGGGCCGGATGCGACACGGACGGGCACCGACGACGGCGCCGGAGGAGAGTTGACGGCGGCACTGCCCATCCCGGTTCCTATCTATCGACGACGGTCTATGGGTTGATCTTTGTTCAACACATCGACAAGTGTCAATATGAGTCCATAATGGATGCCATGACCGCTATCAGCCCCGCTCCGGAACGGCCTGCCTCCGGGCCTCCCCCCATCGGGCTGCCCCTGGGTCCGCCGCTGCAGGAGGAGGACGCCGTCCGCCTCGCCCACGTGCTCAAGGCGGTGGCGGATCCGACCCGGCTGCGGCTGCTCTCGATCATCCGCCGGCAGCCCGACGGGGAAGCCTGCGTCTGCGACCTGACGGAACCGGTCCGGCTCAGCCAGCCCACGGTGTCGCACCACCTGAAGATCCTGGTGGAGGCCGGCCTCCTCGCCCGCGAGAAGCGCGGCGTCTGGGCCTACTATTCGGTGGTGCCCGGGTCGCTTGAGGAGCTGGCCGACAGCTTCGAGCTGGGCCGGTAGGCTGTTTTTCCCATGGTCCGTCCCCGACGCCGCCGCGGTGTGCCGCGTGCCGGAAGCGGCGGCACATAGGATGCCTTGAGTGATCACACAGACCCAGTTCGCCGCCGTCGCCGTCCTGACCACGCCGCGGCTGCGGCTGGAACCGCTGGGCCCGGCGCATTTCGACGGCGCGTGGGCCGCGCTCCAGGACGACGAGGCGCGGCGGCTCACCGGCACCCACACCGACTTCACGCAGGAGCAGATCCGCGCCTGGCTGGCCGGGCTTGCCGCTGCGACGGACCGTGCCGACTGGGCGATCATCAGCCGGGAGGACGAAAGCTACCTCGGTGAAGTGGTCCTCAACGACCTGGACCCGGACAACGCGTCCGCCGGCCTGCGCATTGCCCTGGCCGGCCCGCACGCGTACGGCCGCGGGTACGGCACCGAAGCGGTCGGGGCCGTGCTCGAGCATGCCTTCACCGACGTCGGGCTGCACCGGGTGGGCCTGGAGGTCTTCGCGTTCAATCCGCGCGCACAGCGCTGCTACGAAAAGTGCGGATTTCGGGTGGAAGGCCGGCGCCGCGAGGTGCTTCACTGGGGCGACGAGTGGGTGGATGCCATCGACATGGGCATCCTGTCCACTGATCCGCGGCCGGCCGGGCCCTGACCCGCTGCGGACCCCCGGAGGGAGGAGCGCGCGTGGAACAGCCACAGGAAAAGCGGCAGACGATCGTTCGGCCCGCCGGACGGCGGCTGGCCGAACTGCAGGAAGGAACCGACACCGTCACGGCCAAGGCGTTCTTCGACGCACTGCCGCCGGCCGACGTCGCCGATCTGACGGGATCATGGCGGGGATCCGAACTGCCTACCGGCCACCGGCTCGACGGCGCCTTGTCCGCCTTGGGCTGGCACGGCAAGCGGTTCGACGACGCTGAGGCGTGTTTCCCGCTGATCTTCGCCGCCCCGGACGGCGGGACGTTTGCGGTGAATCCGGCCCTGGTGCCGCTGGGCGCCGTGCTGCGGCTGCGCCGACCCGCCGCCCTCCGGTTTCTGAGACGGTTGATGCCCCTGCTCCGCACCCAACGCCCGGGAGCCCGGCTGCGGATGGCCAAGCCACCGGCACCCACGGGTCCCACGGCAACGGCGGAGGCAGAGCCAGCGGCCACTGCGGCACCGACCGCCACCATGATCTACGACGCGCTGCCGATCAACGACCTCTTCAAACGGATCGACGCCGACACCCTGCTGGGCCTGATGGACGCCCGGGGCATGCGCCGGCCCTTCTTCTTCGTCCTCCGGCGTGAGCCAACGCCCTAGCGAAGACCGCTGCAGCGTCGTTCAGTGCCGGCGTGCAGCGGCGGCGTTATTCAGTGCCCCGCAGTCCCGCCTCGCGGCGCACCCGCCGGGAGAAGCCCTCGATGGACTTCAGCGCCTGCACCACCTCGGCCGGGCCGACGTCGAACGGCATGGCCTTCATGGTCTCCCCGGGCACCGTGGCCGCCACGCCGATCAGCTCCAGCTCCTTGGTGTCGTCCACGGACAGGCCGATCTCGGTCAGCGTGGTCGGCAGCCCCACCCTGGTGGTGAACCTGATGAACTCCGCGACCTCCGCCTCCGGAACGCCCTCCAGGACCAGCTGGGTCAGGGACCCGATATTGACCTTCTGCCCGTGCGCCAGCCCGTGCGTCTGCGGCGCAGCGGTGAGTCCGTTGTGGATGGCATGTGCGGCGGCCAGCCCGCCGGATTCGAAGCCGAGCCCGGACAGCAGGGTGTTGGCCTCGATCACCTTCTCCACCGCCGCCGTCGTCACCCCGGCCCGCACCGCATCCAGGGCCGGCAGCGCGTGATCCCACAGCGTGTCCCAGCACAGCTTGGCCAGGGCGGTGCCGGCCAGCGTGGGAATCCCGCCGGCCATCGTCGTCGAGTACGACGCCGCCGTCGCCCGGGCCTCCAGCCAGGTGGCGAGCGCGTCCCCCACCCCGTGCGCCAGGAACGCCGCCGGAGCGGAGGCAACGATCTGCGAATCCACCAGCACCAGGTCCGGGTTTCGGGGAAAGAACCGGTACTCCTCGAACGTTCCCTCGGCGGTGTAGATGACCGCGAGTGCCGAGGTTGGCGCGTCGGTGGAGGCCACCGTGGGCACCGAGGCCCAGCGGATGCCCGCCTGGTGCCCGGCGGATTTCACCGCGTCGATGGTGCTGCCGCCGCCGACGCCCACGATCACGTCCGCCGGGTCTTCGCCCGGAGCACGGATGGCGTCGGTGAGCCGGTCCACCTCGACGGCGGTCGGGATGCCGCCGAAGCCCACGCGGCGCAGCGGCAGCCCGCCGGTGCGGAAGGCGGTCTCGACGGCGCCGCCGACCAGGTTCCAGACGACGTCGTCGGCCACCACCAGCGGGCGGGAGCCGACGTCACGCAGGTATTCCCCGAGCCGGACGATGGCGCCGGGGCCCTGCACGTAGCGGCCGGGACTGATCAGCGTGCGCAGCGGCAGTTCAAGCATGGAAGCGGGCCTTTCCCGAGACGGTGGCCTTCACGGTAGGCCCGCGTGCAGCGGCAGGCCAGAGCGGCCGGTCAAAACTCCGATGCCCCGGCCGCCGCCGCGGGTGGCTAGGCTTTGCACACACGACACAGGCAAGGAGCAGTCCCCATGCGCGAGTACACGATCGACCTCATTCCCGGTGACGGTATCGGCCAGGAGGTGGCCCCGGCCGCGGCCCGGGCCATCGACGCCGTGGCGCGGAGTGAAGGATTCGCGGTGCACTGGCGGGAACGCGACTGGGGTTCGGAGCGCTACCTGAAGGACGGGGCGATGCTGCCCGCCGACGGGCTGGAGCAGATGGCGGACGGTGACGGGATCTTCCTCGGCGCCGTCGGGCATCCCGATATCCCCGACCACGTGACCCTGTGGGGGCTGCTGATTCCGATCCGCCGCGAGTTCATGCAGTACATCAACCTGCGCCCCATGCGCCTGCTGCCCGGCATTTCGCCGCGCGTGATCGGCGCCGAGGACCTGGACCTGGTGGTGGTGCGCGAGAACGTGGAGGGCGAGTATTCGGAGATCGGCGGCCGCGCGTACAGCGGCCGCCCCGAAGCCCTGGCCATCCAGCAGGCCGTGTTCACCCGGGAGGGCATCGCCCGTGTCACCCGGTTTGCGTGCGAGCTGGCGGGGGCCCGCACCGGCCGGATCGTCTCGGCCACCAAGTCCAACGGCATCATCCACTCCATGCCGTTCTGGGACGAGATCGTGGCCGAGGTCGCGGCGGATTACGCCGGCGTCGAGGTCGAGTCCGTGCTGATCGATGCCCTGGCGGCGCGGGCCGTGCTGAAACCCGGGTCGCTCGACGTGGTCCTGGCCTCCAACCTGTTCGGGGACATCCTCTCCGACCTCACGGCGGCGGTCGCCGGGTCAATCGGTGTCGCGCCGTCGGCGAACCTCAACCCGACCCGTGAACTCCCGTCCATGTTCGAACCCGTCCACGGCACCGCCCCGGACATCGCCGGAAAGGGGCTGGCCAACCCGGTCGGCCAGATGTGGTCGGGCGCCATGATGCTGGAGCATCTGGGTGAGGACACCGCGGCGCGGAAGCTCACGGACGCCTTCGAGGGTGCCCTGCGCGACGGCATCCGCACCGGCGACCTGGGCGGCACGGCGTCGACGGCGGACTTCACCGACGCGGTGATCGACCGGCTGTGAGCCGCCGCAGCCCTGGGCCGGCTTGGGCGGGCCTGGGCGGGCGGGCGGGCCCGGGAGGGCGCGTTACGGGACCCGGTGCCCGGCCGCCTGGATCAGGCCGTACCACTCGGCGCGGGTGAGCGGCAGGTCCGATCCAGCCGCGGCGTCGGCGACCCGCTGCGGTGTGGTGGTGCCGAGCACCACCTGCATCCCGGCGGGGTGGCGGGTTATCCAGGCCGTCGCGATGGCGATGGGGTCGACGTCGTACTTGCCGGCCAGCCGGTCCAGCTCCGCGTTCAGCTCCGGATACTTCTCGGAGCCGAAGATCACCTCGCCCCGGAAGGTGGTCTGGAACGGAGACCAGGCCTGCACCGTGATGCGGTTGATCCGGCAGTAGTCCAGGATGCCGCCGCCGTCATAGGTCACCGCGTCCTGCTCGCCGGCCATGTTGGCGGCCAGCCCCTGCGCGATGATCGGCGAGTGCGTGATGGACAGCTGCAGCTGGTTCGCGACGATGGGGTGGCTGACGGCGGTCTTCAGCAGGTCGATCTGCCGCGGGGTGTGGTTGGAGACGCCGAAGGCGCGGACCTTGCCGGCGCTGTGCAGGTCGTCGAAGGCGCGGGCGACCTCCTCCGGTTCCACCAGGGCATCGGGGCGGTGGATGAGCAGGACGTCGAGGTAGTCGGTGCCCAGCGCGTGCAGCGAGCCGTCCACCGATGAGGTGATGTGCTCATAGGAGGAGTCGTAGTGCCACTCCCCCGGCACGATGCCCGCCTTGGTCTGGAGCGTGATCTGCTCCCGCTCGGAGGCGCTCAGGTTCAGGGCGGAGGCAAACCGCTGCTCGCACCGGTGGGCTTCACCGCCGTAAATGTCGGCGTGGTCGAAGAAGTCGATGCCGGCGTCGCGGGCGGCGGTGTAGAGCGCCCGGATCTCCTCATCGGACTTGTCGGCGATGCGCATCATGCCTGCCGCGACGGCGGGCACCTGGGTGCTGGTCGGGCCGAAAGGCACCGTCTTCATGGGGGTCTCCTCGCTGTCGCCGGTCGCACCAGTATGCCCGACGCCGGGCCCCGGCTCACCGGGGCCGGCGTCGGCGTCTGGCATACTTCGGATCTCCGCTGCAGGCAGATCTGCCGCAGGCAGCGAAACCTTCCCACCGGTCCGCGGCCCGGCGCAGGGTGGGGGCATGAGCGAATCATCGAAAATCCCCCTGTTCACCGAAGCCGTCCGGCAGGAGTTCCTTGAACGGCGCGTGCTGGTGCTGGACGGCCCGCTCGACGACGACAACGGCACCCTGCTCGCCACCCAGCTGATCTCCCTCGCCGCCGAAGACCCGGTCACCGACATCGCCCTGTGGATCCACTCCCCCGGCGGATCCGTCCCGGCCATGCTCGCCATCCGCGACATCATCCGCACCATTCCCAACGACGTGTCCACCCTGGTGCTCGGCATCGCCTACAGCGCCGGACAGTTCCTGCTCTCCGCCGGCACCCGCGGAAAACGCCTGGCCCTGCCCCACGCCCGGGTACTGATGCATCAGGGGTCGGCGGGAATCGGCGGCACCGCCGTCGACATCGAATTGCAGGCCGACGACCTGCGGCACACCCGCGACACCGTGCTGCGGCTGATCGCCGAAGACACCGGCCAGCCGCTGGAGCAGGTCTTCGAGGACTCCCTGCACGACCACTGGTACACCGCCGAAGAGGCCCGCGCCTACGGGTTTGTGGACCGGATTGTCAGCTCCTTCGACGAGTTCCGGCCGCGCGGCCGCACCCCCGCCGGCTTCGGCTTGGCCGGGGCCGCCGAGCTGCAGCACCACGGCGCTGCAACCTCGGGCGCCTCCGGGGCTGGGGGCGGGCCCGGGGTTTCCGGGACCGGCCCATCCACCATGACAGGAGCCGACGCCGGCTCGGAAAGGCGATTCCGATGAGCACCTACACCGTCCCCAACGTCATCGCGCAGCACCCGCGCGGCGAGCGGATCATGGACATCTACTCGCATCTGCTCACCGAGCGGATCGTCTACCTAGGCACCGCGATCGACGCCGGCGTCGCCAACACCCTGATCGCGCAGCTGCTGTATCTGCACGCCGACAAGCCCGACGCCGACATCGAGCTGTACATCAACTGCGAGGGCGGAGATCCCAGCGCGATGCTGGCCATCTACGACACCATGCGCTTCATCCGCCCCCAGGTGGCGACCACCTGCGTGGGTCAGGCCGTCGCCGTCGGGGCCGTGCTGCTGGCCGCCGGGGCACCGGGCAAGCGGGCCGCCCTGCCGCATGCGCGGGTCATCCTGCACCAGCCCGCCGTACAGGGCCGGGGCGCCATTCCGGACCTGATCCTGCAGGCGGACGAGCTGGTCCGGGTGCGCTCCGACATGGAGGAGGTCCTGACCCGGCACACCGGTCAGAGCGTGCAGACGCTCCGGACGGACACCGACCGGGACCGGCTCTTCACGGCCACGGCGGCCCGCGACTACGGGCTGCTCGACCACGTCATCGAGCAGGGCTGAGCGTCCGACGGCGGGCGGGTCCCGCCGTCGGGCTCATTCCTCCTCCGCTTTGGCGCCGTTCCCTCCAATTCGACGCCGCACCCTCCAGTTCGGCGCCGCACCCTCCAGTTCGACGCCGCACCCTCCACTTCGCCCGGCTCCTCCGGTTGGAGGCGGAGGACCTGGCCAAAGTGGAGGGAAATGAAGCAAACCGGAGGGAAACCCGGGTCTCGGCCGGCGCACCCGAAAGGAAGCCGTGCCCGGAAGCGCTCAGGCCGCGAGGGCGAAGGCCCCGCGGACCGCCGCCCGCTGCGGTACACCGCCGCGGCTGAGGAGCAGCACCTCCGCCGCGGCGGCGGTGAGGTCCAGGAGCGTGATGCCCAGGGCACCGGCGACGGCGGCGATCATCTCGCTGGACGGCTCCTTGCGCCCGCGCTCGATCTCCGAAAGGTACTGCGGCGAAATCCCGGCGCGCTCCGCCACCTCGCCGAGCGTCCGGCCGCGCTCGTGCCGCAGCCGGCGCAGCAGCTCTCCCAGCACCTCCCGCCACAGCGGTTCGCGGGAGCCGGGAGCGGACCTGGGGAACACGTCGATGTCGGCCATGCTCGACTGTAAAACGTTCGGCGGCGCCGCCGGGAGGGGCGGCGGAGCAGTTCTGCTCTGGGCAGAGGGACGGCGGGTCGTGGGCGCCAACCCATGGTTGCCCTGGCTCCGTGCAGTGTTCGCACGACGGCGGGCGGGCGCCGCGGCCGCGTCACCGCCATGCCAGGGCTAGGGCCGGACGGCGGCGTAGAGAAGCATGTCCCGACGTCGGCCGCCGATCTCCTGGTAGCTGCGCAGCAGCCCTTCGCGCGAGTAGCCGGCGCGCTCGGCGGTCCGGACGGAACCGGTGTTCCACGGCTCGATGTGCAGCGCGATCCGGTGCAGCTTCGGCAGGGTCCAGGCGAACGCGGTCAGCGCCAACAGCGCATCGGCGGCCAAGCCGCGTCCGCGGGCGGAGGGGACCAGCGAGTAGCCCGCCGTCGCCCGGCCCTGCTCCAGTTCCCGCAGCCACAGCCCGCACTGCCCGACCGCCCGGCCGGTTCCGTTCTCGGCGACGGTGAAGGAGAACCCGCCCCCTTCGGCGTGCCGGCCCTGCTGCCGGCGGACCCATTCAAGCGCCTGCTCTTCGGTTGCCCGGTGCGGCAACGTTCCGATCAGCGGCACGTAGGGGTCGGCGGACAGCTCGCAGGCCATCGCGACGTCGTCCTCCGTGGCTGCGCGCAGCAGGACGCCGCCGTGGGTGGGTGGGGTCTGCGGCCAGGGCGGCAGCGGAGACTGCTCGATCATGCCGTTCAGTATGACGGCCGGCGCCCTTCTGTGCTTACGGCCGGGGCAGCTGCCTCATAAGCCTCCCGCCAGGTCCGCTCATACCGGGCAGGATCGGCGCGCCCGGCACCATGGTCCAGCTCCCGCAGGCGACGCCGACAGGCGGCGAGCGCGGCGGGGTCGCCCGCCACCCGGGCAGGCTGGGCCCGGTGGTCGATGGTGACTGTCAGCGCATGCAGTCCGGGGCGGACGGACCGGGTGATCCGCTCCGCGGCCAGGGTCAGCAGCACCGCCGGTCCAAGCAGGAGCATCAGGGACACCATGACAGGCAGGACCTCATGGAACGACGCGCACAGCACCACGCCCAGGGCGATGCCGAGCAGGGGCGCCGCGGGTGACAACGCCCATCGCTGCAGGGGGCGGATTCCGGGCGGGTAGACGGTCAGTTCGTGGGTCTCGAAGCCATTCGGGGAATCGATGCAGCGCCAGGTGCCCCAGGGGTGGCTGCCCAGCAGCAGGTATTCCAGGCGTGCGGCCGTGCTGTTGTGCGAGGCCCGCCGTGCGGCGGCCAGGTCGGAGGTCTTCACTCCGTCATTGCACCGCGCCCGGCGTTAGGGCGGTGTTAGGCAGAGGCCTGCTTCCCGCATACGTTCCGTTAGCCGGTTGCGGAACAGGTCGGCCTTCCGCGCAGGCGCACCCGGGCAAAGCAAAACCCCCGGTTTCCCGGGGGTTTTCCTTTTGGTGGAGCTTAGGGGAATCGAACCCCTGACCTTTTCATTGCGAACGAAACGCTCTACCAACTGAGCTAAAGCCCCGCACCGGAACCGGAGTTCCGCTGCCGGCCCCGGAGGGCCGAGTCCCATTGTAAGCACTCATGCCACCGGCTCCAAAACTCCCGCCGACGGGCCGCAGGCCGCCTGCTCCCCGGGCTAGGCCCAGGAGTCGCCGTCGTCGGCGCCGGCCAGCAGCGCTCCGCGCAGATACGCCGCCTGCCCCACATGCTGGGCGACGTCGTCGAGGATGCTGACCAGCCGCACGCCCAGCGTGACTGGCGGGTCCCAGGCCTCGTCCACCACCTGGTCCAGCTGCTCGGCGTCCAGCCCTGAGACAAAGGCGGCAGTCCGGGCGTGCACGTCCCGGTAGTATCCGGTCAGGTCCTCCCCGGACCGCACCCGGACCAGGCCCACTTGCTCGGACGTGTGCCCGTACCCGGTGTCCTCCACATGCAGCGGCAGCCCGAGCCGTTCGAACCAGCCGTCCTCGATCCAGGCCTGCGGCGTGCCGGCGACGTCGGCGATCTGCGCGTCCTCGACCCGGGCCAGGTGCCAGATCAGCCAGGCCACGGAGTTGCCCTCGGCGTACGGCCGGTGGTTCAGCTGCGACGCGTCCAGTCCTTTCACCGCCCCGCGCACCGAGTCCGGCATCCGCCCAAAGGCATCCAGCAGCAGGTCGCTCGTATCCATGTGCACGCTCCAAGGCAGTTCGGGGGAGCAGGTCGGTGCCTGCCATCCTGCCAGCTGGCCGGCCGGTACGGAAGGTGCCCGACGACGTCGCCCCGGCACGGGTGACGGACGCAGAAAAAGCACGGGATCCCGGTTACATGCGGCCCGGGCGGTCCTACACTGGCCCGATGGAATGGACCGATGAGCGTCCGCCCTGGCTGCCGCCGATCCCGCCGCCGAACCGCGGCAGGTTCCGCATTGTGCTGGGCATGCTGCTGCTCTTCGCGGGACTGATCACCCTGTTCGGTATCGCCATTGTGGGCGGCACGGCTCCGCTGCTGCTCTGGTGGCCGCCGGTGGCGGGCGGGCTGTTCCTCATGATGTCCGGGCTGCTGAGCCGACGCCGCATCACCTGACGGCCGGTCCTGGCGGGCGCCCCTTTGCCAGGCAACGGAACGACAACATCTGTCCCATACGTTGGAAACCACTTCCGCGCACGCGTTAGCGTGGGCCGTCACGGTCCGCCCCGCAGCCGCGGGGCGGACTTCAACGAACGGGTGGCCGTTTCGTGTGCGAAAGGGCCTCCGCAACGGGAAGGAACGTCGTGACCAGCGCCTCCGAAACCGAGCATCCCGCCACCCCGCCGTCGGACAAGGAAGTCCGCCGCGCCATCGGCGCCTCGGCGATCGGCAACGCCACCGAATGGTACGACTACGGGGTCTACGCCGTCGTCGTCGCCTACATCACCGCCAACTTCTTTCCGGGCGACGGCGGCACCGGCACCCTGCTGGCGCTGGCCACCTTCGCCGTCTCCTTCCTGGTCCGCCCCCTGGGCGGGCTGGTCTGGGGGCCGCTCGGCGACCGGATCGGCCGACGGCGGGTGCTCGCCATGACCATCATCCTGATGGCCGGCGCGACGGTCTGCATCGGCCTGCTGCCGACCTTCGACGCGATCGGCTGGTGGGCGCCGGCCCTGCTGGTGCTGCTGCGGCTGGTCCAGGGCTTCTCCACCGGCGGGGAGTACGGCGGAGCCGCGACCTTCATGGCCGAGTACTCCCCGGACCGGCGCCGCGGCTTCCTCGGCAGCTTCCTGGAATTCGGCACCATTCTCGGCTTCGCGTTCGGCACGTTCGTGACGCTGCTGCTGCAGCTGACGCTCGGCGAGGAGACGATGATGGACTGGGGCTGGCGGATCCCGTTCCTGATCGCCGGGCCGATGGGTGCAATCGGCCTGTACCTGCGCTCCCGGCTGGAGGACACCCCGGTGTTCCGGGAACTGCAGGAAAACGATGAGATCGAGGCCGGTGCGGGCACCGCGCTCAAGGATCTGGTGGCCCACTACGCCCGTCCCATGCTGGCGATGACCGGGCTGGTCATCGCACTGAACGTCACCAACTACACCCTGCTGAGCTACATGCCCACCTATCTGGAAGGGCAGGTCGGGCTCAGCGCCAACGGGGCGCTGACCCTGATCCTGATCGGTCAGGTGGTCATGGCCGCCTTGCTGCCCTTCGCCGGCCGGCTGTCGGACCGGTTTGGCCGCAAGCCGCTGTGGTGGGCCTCCTTGGGCGGTTTGTTCGTGGCGGCAGTGCCCATGTATCTGCTGATCGGCACCGGGTTCACCGGTGCCCTGATCGGCTTTGCGGTGCTGGGCGTCCTCTACGTGCTGCAGCTGTCCACCATTTCGGCCACGTTCCCCGCAATGTTCCCCACCCAAGTCCGGTTCGCCGGGTTCGCCGTGACCTACAACCTGGCCACGGCGCTCTTCGGCGGCACAGCCCCGGCGGCCAATGAGGCCTTGATCAACGCCACCGGCAGCCTCCTCGTCCCGGCGTTCTATATGATGGCCGCCTGCCTGGTCGGCATGCTCGCGCTGCCCTTCACCAGGGAGACCGCAGGCCAGCCGATCACCGGCACGGAGATTCCAGGAAACCCGGCACCGGGTGAAGGCCTGCTGCACCGCGCGTGACCAACCGCCTGGAGTGGAGCGGAGGCTTGGCAGGGGGCGGCACCCGCGGCGGCGCAGGGCAACACAGGGCGACGCGCTCCAAGAGGGGCTTCAACCAGCGCCCCCTTGTCCGCCGCTGAGCCGGTTGCTACTCTCCTGGACATGCTGATTTTCGAGTAGCGCCGCTCTGTGCGCACGCAGACCATCATCAACATCGCCGGCTGAGGCATTGCCTCGCGGCCGTTCCGTCTGCAGCTCGAACCCCAGGTCCCGGCCTCCCGCGCACCGTGCGCGCGACGCCGCGACCCCCGGAACGGCCCGGCCGTCCTCACGGCTCGGAACCGAGGGAGCATCCCATGACCCGTCCCAAGAAGAAACCCGCCTCCAAGACCAGTCCCACCCCTGTTGATCAGGCGCCCGCCGCTGCCCCGGACCTGCAGGTCCACCTCAGCGACGACGCCGCGTCCCGGCTCGCTGACGACGGCCAGCGCACCGGCGCCGGCGCCTCGTCGACGGCCCTGCCCGGCTGGCAGAGCCTGGGCGGCAGCCGCAAGCCCCAGCACCCGAGCGGCCGGCAGGGCCCGCGGGAGCGCAAGGTCCGCTGGTAACCGTTCGGCCGCCGTCGCGGTTCTCCGCAGCGGCGGCCGAACGCCCGCTCAGCTAGGCTTGGCACACCGGAACACAAGGGTGCTGATCATAGTTAGGCGACCCGAACTTGTTTTACAGGGGCGCCTAATATTAGTGTCCTGCTATGTTCCTCAAAGCTCCTGCCACACGTTTCCGCACCGCCGCCGCTGCGGCCCTGGCATTGCTCGCCCTGACCGGGTGCGGCGGGTCCGCCGACGCCCGCCCGGACGAGGACGGCAAACCCACGGTGCTGACCACGTTCACCGTCCTGGCCGACATGGCGCAGAACGTCGCCGGCGACCACCTCACCGTTGCGTCCATCACCAAGGCCGGCGCCGAAATCCACGGCTACGAACCCACGCCGGGCGACCTCCGCACCGCCGCCGAGGCTGACCTGATCCTGGATAACGGCATGAACCTCGAGGCATGGTTCGGCCAGTTCGTGGAGGACGTCGACGTGCCGCACGTCGTGGTCAGCGAAGGCGTCGACACCCTGGACATCACCGAAGACGCCTACGCCGGCAAGCCCAATCCGCACGCCTGGATGTCGCCGGTCAACGGCCAGATCTACGTGGACAACATGGTCGCCGCGTTCAGCGACTTGGATCCGGACAACGCCGAGGCCTACGCGGCCAACGGCGAGGCATACAAGGCCGAGCTGCAGCAGGTGCAGGACCAGCTCACCGGCGAACTGGCCACCCTGCCGGAGCACCAGCGCGCCCTGGTCACCTGCGAAGGGGCCTTCTCCTACCTGGCACGCGACGCCGGACTCACCGAGCGCTACATCTGGCCGGTGAACTCCGAGCAGCAGGCCACCCCGCAGCAGATCAAGGACACCATCGAATTCGTCCGCGACAACGAGGTGCCTGCAGTGTTCTGCGAGTCCACCGTCTCCGACGAGCCCATGCAGCGCGTGGTGGAGGCGACCGATGCGGAGTTCGGCGGCGTGCTCTACGTGGACTCGCTCTCCGAGGACGGCGGCCCCGTGCCCACGTATCTGGACCTGCTGCGCCATGACGCCGAGACCATCCTCGAAGGCCTGACCGGGGACCGGCCGTGACCAGTGCCGGCGCGCCCGCGGTCGCCGTCGACGCCCTCACCGTCCGCTACGGGGAGGTGACCGCGCTCGAGGGCGCCTCGCTCACCCTGGATCCGGGCTGTGTGTGCGGGCTCGTCGGCATGAACGGCTCCGGCAAGTCCACGCTGTTCAAGACCATCATGGGCCTGGTGAAGCCCGACGCCGGCTCGGTGCGCATTCACGGCGGCTCCCCCGCCGCCGCCCGCCGCCGCGGCTCGGTGGCGTACGTGCCCCAGGCCGAGGAGGTGGACTGGTCCTTTCCGGTCTCGGTGCGCGACGTCGTGATGATGGGCCGGTACGGGCACATGGGCTTCACCCGCCGCCCGAAGCAGGCCGACCACGACGCCGTGGACCGGGCACTGGAGCGCGTAGAGCTCACCGAGTACGCGGACCGGCAGATCGGCCGGCTCTCCGGCGGGCAGAAGAAGCGGGCCTTCGTGGCCCGCGGCATCGCCCAGGAGGCGTCCGTGCTGCTGCTGGACGAGCCGTTCGCCGGCGTCGACAAGCGCTCCGAAGCGACCATCACCGCGCAGCTGCGCGCCCTGGCCGACGACGGACGTTCCATCCTGATCTCCACCCATGACCTGCAGGCCCTGCCCGAGCTGGCCGACCAGGCCGTGCTGCTGATGCGCCGGGTGCTGGTGCACGGGCACCCCTCCGAGGTGCTGCGCCCGGAGCACCTGGCCCGCGCGTTCGGCCTCGACGTGCTGGGCGGAACCCGGCCCGGCGCCGCCGACGCGCCGCCCGAACCCGCCTCACCTGCGCCGCCCGCGCCCGCCGCGGCCGCGGCCGGAGCCGCCGCCGGCGCAATCGCGAAGGGACCCTCCGATGCTTGAGCTGCTGCTGGATCCGCTGAACTACGACTTCATGATCCGCGCCATCTCGGTGGCCGTGATCGCCGCCGCCGTGTGCGGGGTGCTCTCCTGCTGGCTCGTGCTGATCGGCTGGTCGCTCATGGGCGATGCCGTCTCCCACGCGGTGCTGCCCGGCGTCGTGCTCGCCTACATTGTCGGCGCTCCGTTCGCCGTCGGCGCGGTGGTCTTCGGTTTCCTGGCCGTGGCCCTGATCGGGCTGGTCAACGGCACCAGCCGGGTCAAGGAGGACGCCGCGATGGGCATCGTGTTCACCACCCTGTTTGCGCTGGGCCTGGTGCTGATCTCGGTCACGCCCAGCCAGACGGACCTGAACCACATCATCTTCGGCAACATCCTGGGCGTCAGCGCCGGCGACCTGACCCAGATCGGGCTGCTCGGCGGCGTCGCGCTCCTGGCGCTGCTGCTCAAGCGCCGCGATTTCACCCTGTACGCCTTTGACCGCACCCATGCGCATGCCGTCGGGCTCAGCCCCAAGGTGCTGGGCGCGGCGCTGCTCGGCCTGCTGGCGCTGACCGCCGTCGTCGCGCTGCAGGCGGTGGGCGTGATCCTGGTGGTCGCGATGCTGATCATCCCCGGCGCCACCGCATATCTGCTCACCGACCGGTTCGGCCGGATGCTGTTTATTGCCCCCGCCGTCTCGGTGGCCTGCTCGGTGACCGGGCTGTACCTGAGCTGGTACCTGGACACCTCCCCCGGCGGCATGATGGTGCTCTGCCAGGGTGTGGTGTTCACCCTGGTGTACCTGTTCGCGCCGCGGCAGGGCATCATCGGCAGGCGGCTGGCGGCCCGACGTCGGCAGACGGCGACGGCGGCGGCGGCGGACGCGGCGGCGGGCGCGACGGCGTCGGCCTGACCTGCGGCAACAGAGGAATCCTGTGTCCGGGGTCGGGGCGGGAGGGCGCGCCAAGCACCGGCGGGAGCGCCTAGAATGATCGGCATGCCTGCCGCCGATACCGCCACCGGTTCCCTGTCCCAGACCCTGTCCCGGGGGCTGCGGGCCCTGGAGCTGCTGGCGGAGTCGGAGTCGCCGCTGACCATCGCCGAGCTTTCCGCCGGGCTGGGCGTGCACCGCTCGATCGCGTACCGGATCCTGCGCACGCTGGAGGCGCATTCGCTGGTGCGGCGCGACGACGCCGGGCGGGTCTCCCCCGCGCCCGGACTCGCGGCGCTGGCCCGCGGCGTGTCCCGGGACCTGCAGTCCGCGGCGCTGCCGGAGCTGACCGCCCTGGCCAATGAGCTGACCATGACGGCCTTCGTCGCCGTGCTGGACGGCACCGACTGCGTGACGCTGGTCAGCGTGGAGCCGCGGCACGGGCGCACCGCCGTCATCCAGCGGCCGGGCAGCCGGCACTCGGTCACCTACGGCGCGCCCGGCATCGCGATCCAGGCCTCCCTCGGCGAGGAGGGGTGGGCCCGGATGGGCACCGGTGTCCCGTTCCGCGCCGAGGCCCGGCTGGTCGCCCGCGACGGATACGCCACCAGCCATGACGAGGTGATCGACGGCGTCTCCTCGGTGGCCGCGCCGATCCGCGCGGCGGGACAGCTGCCGGCCGCGGTGTCCGTGGTGTACTTCGGCGGCGGCAAGGACGAGCACGCCATCGGCGAACGCCTGGCCGCCAGCGCCCGCATCATCGAATCCGAGCTGCTCTAGGAACCGCGCCGGGCTGTGCCGATCAGGCGCGCCCGGACGGCCCCGGGCCACTTAGGCTAGCTTTCGCTTGCTGGAAACCGCGCGCGAACCGGCTTACAACAGCTGTATGAGCGTGATCCGATTCATCCGCCGTTATCCGCTGGTGGCAGCCGTCGTGGCCGTCGGACTGGCCGTGCTGGGCCTGCTCGGCGCGGGCCTGGAGCCGGTTGCGGCCTGGACCGCGTCGCTGTTCGTGCTCGGCGTCGTCCTCTGGACCGCCGTCGGAATGGTCCGCGACATCCGCGCCGGGCACTACGGGCTGGACATCCTCGCCGTGGTGGCGATGGTGGCCACCGTGGCCGTGGGCGAGTACCTGGCGGCGCTGATCATCGTGCTGATGCTCTCCGGCGGCGAGGCGCTGGAGGACTACGCCGCCGGCCGGGCCCGCCGCGAACTCGATTCCCTGCTGGCCCGCGCCCCGCAGCACGCGCATCGGCTGCCCGGCGGCGATCCGGAGATGATCCCCGAGGAGGTGCCGGCCACCGCCGTCGTGCCCGGCGACGTGCTGCTGCTGCGCCCGGCCGAGGTGGTGCCGGTGGACGGGGAACTGCTCTCCGACGAGGCTGACTTCGACGAATCCTCGCTCACCGGCGAATCGCTGCCGGTGACCCGGCGGGCGGGCGAGCCGGTGATGAGCGGCTCGGTGAACGGCACCCGGGCGGTACTGCTGCGGGCCACGGCGACGACGGCGGACAGCCAGTACCAGCGCATCGTCGCCCTGGTGGCGGAGGCCGCGGAGTCGAAGGCGCCGGTGGTGCGCCTGGCGGACCGGTACGCGGTGCCGTTCACCGCGGTGTCGCTGCTGATCGCCGGCCTGGCGTGGGCGCTGAGCGGGGATCCGGTCCGCTTCGCCGAGGTGCTGGTGCTGGCCACCCCGTGCCCGCTGCTGATCGCCGCGCCCGTGGCGTTCCTGGGCGGCATGAGCCGCTCGGCGCGCGCCGGCATCATCGTCAAGGGCGGCGCCGTGCTGGAGCAGCTGGCCAAGGCACGCAGCGCCGCGTTCGACAAGACCGGCACCCTCACGCACGGGCAGCCGGAGCTGGTGGAGGTGCGGCCGCAGCCGGGCTTCTCCGGCGATGAAGTGCTGGGCCTGGCCGCGTCGGCCGAGCAGTACTCCTCACACGTGCTCGCCGCCGCCGTGCAGCAGGCCGCCAGGACCCACGGACTTGAACTGCAGCCGTCCACGGACGCGCAGGAGGTGGCAACCAACGGCGTCGAGGCCGTGCTGGAGGGCCGCGCGGTCCGGGTCGGCAAGGAACGCTTCGTCGCCGAAACCGCGCCGGACACCGTCCGCGCCCGGCTGGAGGCGGGGCAGATGGTGGTCTACGTGGGGGTGGACGGGCGGTTCGCCGGCACCCTGATCATGAGCGACTCGGTGCGCGAGAACGCGGCCGCCACCCTGCAGCGGCTGGCCGGGCTGGGTATCCGCCGCACCGTGATGCTCACCGGTGACGGCCAGGCCACCGCCGACGCCGTGGCCGGGCCGCTGGGCATCAGCGAGGTCCGCGCACAGCTGCTGCCCGAGGACAAGGTCCGCGCGGTCGCCGCGATGGAGCCGCGTCCGGTGATCATGGTCGGCGACGGCGTCAACGACGCCCCCGTGCTGGCGGCGGCCGACGTCGGCATCGCGATGGGCGCGCGCGGCTCCACCGCCGCCAGCGAGTCGGCCGACGTCGTGCTGGTGGCCGACGACATCGGCAAGGTGGCCGGGGCGGTGGAGATCGGCCGACGGACCATGCGCGTGGCGCTGAGCAGCATCTGGCTCGGCATCGCGCTGAGCCTGGGCCTGATGCTCATCGCCGCGTTCGGCTACATTCCGGCCATCGCCGGGGCACTGACCCAGGAGCTGGTGGACCTGGCCGCGATCCTCAACGCGCTGCGGGCGCTGAGCGGCGGGCGGAAGACCCGGGCGGTGCGGGCGGCACACGGCGTGAAGCACGCCCCCGCCGCGGCCTCCCGTGTACCGGGGGAAGCTGCCGCCTGAGCAATCTAGTCGTGTAACTCGAAGTGCGTTTCCGGCGCAGCGCCGTTCAGGGACTGCACCAGCTCGGCGGCGACGTCGCGCAGCTTCCGGTTCCGGTGGCTGGAGGCTGCCCGGAGGATCCTGAAGGCTTCGTCCTGCGAGCAGCGGCTCTGGCCCATGATGATCCCCACCGCCAGGTCGATGGTGGTGCGGGAGGACATGGCCGCCAGCAGGTCCTCGGACGTGGTCTCCATGTCCGCAATCCGAACAGCCAGCTGCACCGCCGCCGTCGCCTGGCGGGCAAACTCCTTGACGGCGTCCGCCTCCGGCTCGGAGAAGACATGGGGCTCGGTGCCGTAGATGTTCAGCCCGCTCTTCGTCTGCCCGGGCAGCGACATGGGCACGGCCAGCACCGCCCCTACGCCGTACTTGACCGCCGCCTCAAAGTACTCGGGCCACCGCTGATCCGAATGGAAGTCCGTGACCTCGGTGATCACCTCATCTTTAGCGGTCCGCAGGCAGGGCCCGTCGCCATAGGCATACTGCAGTTCGTCCGCCTGCTGCGCCAGCTCGGTGCTGCTGGCCAGCACCCGGGGACCCGAGCTGCGGATCAAGGTGACCGCGCAGTGGAACTCCTCTCCCGGGCGGGACAGCGCCGCGGCGGCCAGGGAGGTCAGCTCGTTCAGGAACCCTTCAAGGCCGGGGCTCTTCAAGACAATCCCGATCAGGGCCTCGGAAAGCTCCTGCGGGGTCGGCTGGTGCCTCATTATGCACAGTCCTAAGGATTCCCCGCGTCGGGAGATCCCTCCGGCGTCAGGCCACCCAATTGTTGGCTCTGTCCCCACAATACGGCAGCCGCACCGAATCACACCCGCCCGGCGTGAGGTAAAACTGCCCGGAGGCCGGCCGGGGCCGCTTGCGCCGCTATGGCTTTGCCCGCGCTCGGGGCGCAGGCTATTGAGGCGGGGATGTTGCGTGTGAGGCGGGGATGTTGCGTGCACGAGCCATCGGAGGATCGGATCCAGGGGTGAGACGTGGACAGAGCTGAAAGCCCGGCCGCATGATTTCGCCGATCGCCGCCACTTTTGTGGTGCTGGCCGTGGCCGTCGCAGGTTTCATGATCAGCCGGGTGCCGATCGTCGTCGTCGCGCTGTTCGTTCCGGTGGCGCTGTGGGCCACCGGGGTGCTGCCGCTCGACGAATCCCTGGCGGGTTTCAGCGACCCGATCGTGCTGTTCATAGCCTCGCTGTTCGTGCTCAGCGAAGCCCTGGACGCCACCGGGATCACCGCCTGGATCGGCCAGCAGCTGGAACGGCGGTCGTCCCTCAGCCGGACCGGCCTGCTCGTCACCATCATGGCCGTCGCCGCAGCGCTCTCCGCGGTGATCAGCATCAACGGCGCCGTCGCGGCGCTGCTGCCGGTCGTCGTCGTCGCCGCGGCGCGGGCCGGCGTTGTCCCGTCGCACATGCTCATTCCGCTGGCTTTTGCGGCCAGCGCTGGGTCGCTGCTGACCCTGACCGGGACGCCGGTGAACATCATCGTCTCCGAGCTCGCCGCCAGCTCGGGCGGCCGTGAGTTCGGGTACTTCGAGTTCGCGCTGGTCGGGCTTCCGCTGGTCGTCGTGACGACGCTCCTCGTCGTGGTGCTTGGCCGGCGGCTGCTGCCCGGACGCGCACCCGAGCGGCTGGCGGAGGCGGGCGCCGATCCGCGGGAACGGGTGCGGTCCTGGCGGGAGAGCTATACGGCCGACCTCGACACGGAACGGCTGTTCACGGGACAGGTGGGGGTTGTCGAGGTCCTCATCGCGCCCCGCTCGTCGCTGATCGGACGCATCGTCAGTCCCGGCATGACCACCCGGGACGAGGAGCTGGTGATCGTCGCGCTGCACCGCGGCGGCACCACCGCGCCGGGCCCCGACGCTCCCGCACCGCCTGGGGCCCTGACGCTGCGCGCCGGTGACTCGGTGCTGGTCCAGGGTCCTTGGGACGCGCTGCACCGCTACGCGCAGTCCCCCGACGTGATCGCCGTCGAACCCCCGCACACGCTCCAGCGCGGGGTGCCGCTGGGCCGCGGATGGCGGCGCTGCCTCGCGGTGCTGGCCGCCACGATCGGGCTGCTGGCCACCGGGCTCCTCCCGCCCGTGATTGTCGGGCTCCTGGCCGCGGTGGCCCTGGTGGTGCTGGGCGTGGTGACCGTGCCGCAGGGGTTCCGCGCCATTTCCTGGAACACGGTGGTCCTGATCGCGGCGCTGATCCCGCTCTCCTCCGCCTTTGTCTCCTCGGGCGCGGCGGACGCGATCGCCGGGCTGGTCCTGGACTCCACCGGCAGCGGTTCGCCTCATCTCGCCCTGCTGGTGATCTGCGTGCTCGCTCTGGTCCTCGGCCAGTTCATCTCCAACGTGGCCACCGTGCTCGTGATGGGGCCCGTCGCGGTAACCTTCGCCCGGACACTGGAGGTCAGCGTCCAGCCGTTCATGATGGCGCTCTGCGTCGTCGGCGCCGCTGCCTTCCTGACCCCCATCGCCACCCCGGCGAACCTCATGGTGATGCAGCCCGGCGGTTACCGCTTCGGGGACTACTGGCGGCTTGGCCTGCCGGTCGCCGTCGTGTTCCTCGCCGCGGCGGTGCTGTATGTGCCGCTCATCTGGCCGTTCTGAGCCCGGACGGCGCGGGCTGGGCTGGTTCCGTTGCAACTCTCGGCGGGCTGAGGCTGCCTGGGCCCGCCCTTAACGACTCCAACCCGCCTAGAGATGCCGCGAAGTGCGGCGCACTTCGGCCTCGCGGCACCCGTCGCGTTGTCCGCAAACCCCCTGTTCCTAGCCGTCCACGCCGCGCAGGAACCCGAGCAGCGCATCCGCCAGCGCGTCGGGCGCTTCCAGCGCCACATGGTGCCCGACGCCGTCGAGCAGCACCGAGGTGACGTCACCGTCGGTCACGTTCCCAAGCGTCGCCGCGGTGAAGGGCCCGCCGGAGCCGCCGACCGCGAGCACCGGGACCCGGAGCTTCGTCCGTTCGGCCAGGGCGCGCAGTTCCTCGCCTTCGCTGAGGATGGACCGGTAGATGCCGGCCGCGCCGCGCCAGCCGCCGGGCCGGGCGTAGCCGCGGGCGAACTCCGCGACGTCGGCCCCGCTCACCTCGCCGGGCACCGCGGTCATGGCGGGAAACGCCCAGCTGCCCAGCAGCTGTTCCTCCCGGCCCGTGAACAGCAGCTCCGGGATGCCCGGGGCGGCCAGGGCACCCAGATGCCACGACCCGCCGCGGGTCACGTCGGCGAAGGCTTCGAGACCGAAGCCGGGCAGGCCCATTTCGATGCCGGTGTAGCTGGCAAGGTCCTCCGGATGTGCGGCGGCCAGCCGGAACAGCGCGCCGCCGGCGATATCCTGGCCGACCAGGTGCACCGGGCCGACGTCGAGCCGGCGGATCAGCCGGTGCAGGTCCTCCGCGGCGACGGCGCTGCTGAAGTCCTCCTCCGCCGGCGCCGAGTCGCCGAAGCCGCGCAGGTCCGCTGCGTAGACGCGGTGCGTTGGGGCCAGCAGCGGAATGAGTCTGGAGAAGGCCCACCAGGATTCCGGAAAGCCGTGCACCAGCAGGATCGGCGTGCCGGCATATCCAGCGGAGACGTAGTGCAGGTCCGTGCCGTTAACAAACGCGGTGTGGTGTTCGACGGCGTCGAGCGTGGCGGCCGGTGGGTTCAGGGTCATGGTCGGCTCCTTGGTCCGGGAAGGGCCCCGGAATTGACAACCTTGCTGTCAGATTGCGCTTAGGCAACCGGGTTGTCAATGGGTGCCCGAAGCGGCTTAGGATCGGCGCATGGAACAGTCCCCCGGTACGCAGCTGGCCCGCCTGCTTCTCGCCGGATTCGACGCCATGGTCAACGAGGCCATGGCCGAGCTGGCCCGCCGCGGGCACCCCGGCGTCACCGCGTCGCTGGAGTTCGCCCTGCAGGCCGTTGACGAGGGTGCCGATTCGGCCGCAGAGCTGGGCCGCCGCCTCGGCATCTCCCGGCAGGGCGCCGCCAAGGCGATTGCCGCGCTCACTCAGCTGGGCTACCTGGACACGGCTCCGGATCCGGCGGATGCCCGGCGCAAACGGCTGCGCGTGACGGCGCGAGGATATGAAATGACCGCGATCGGCCGGGACGCGTTCGACGCCGCCCGCCGGCGCTGGGCGGAGAGCCTGGAACCGGGCCGGGCGGAGCAGGTGGAGGACGCCCTGCGGCGGCTGGCGCCCGACGGCACCTGACCTCCAGTAGATTGAGGCCATGACTGCTCCGGGGGCCGTACTGCAGATGACCGATTTGTCCGTGGGCTACGGCGGGGCCGCCGTCTGTGGGCCGATCACCGCCGCCGCCGGGCCCGGTGAGGTTCTGGGCGTGGTGGGTTTCAACGGTGCCGGTAAATCCACCGCCGCCCGCACCATTGCCGGCAAGCAAACGCCGCTGGCCGGCGACGTCCTGGTGCATGGCCTGCCGGTGGACGAGGACGGCATCCCGTTCCGCCGCCAGGTCGCCGCGCTCTTCGACGAGGACGCCTTCTTCCCCTCCCTGTCCATCCGCGAGCACCTTCAGCTGATCGCCCGTGGCCATTCCGTTCCGGATCCGGACGCCGCCGTCGACGCCGAACTGGACTTTTTCGCTCTGCAGGACCGGGCCGACGCCGTGCCCGCCGCCGTCTCCTCCGGTCAACGGCGCCGGCTGCTGTTGGCCTCGGCCCTGATCCGGCCCTCGTCGCTGCTGATCCTCGACGAACCCGAACAGCGCCTGGACCCGGTGATGCGGGAGCGGTTGGGCACCCGGATCCGCGGCTATGCCGACGACGGCGGCGCCGTCCTGCTGATCACCCACGATCCGGCGATGCTGGTCGCCACCGCCGAACGCTGCCTGCTCATCGCCGACGAGGTGCAGGAGATTTCCGCTGCCCGCGCCGCCGCGGAAATCGCCGGACGCTAACCGTGAGCCGCAGCGACACCGCCGCCAGTACCGCTACAGTTTCCGGCTTCAACCCGGTGCGGTACACCCGGCGCGCCTCGCGCGCCCAGTCCCGGGGGCGCAGGCGGTTCCGCGAGGTCCTGCTGGACGCCTATTCCGCCGCCCTGACCGCCGGCACCATCGGCGCCCTGGCCGCGGGCCTGGTGCTGGCCCTGCGTGAGCAGGTGGCCCGCGCCGTGGACATCGGGGCCGGCGGCCGAGCGCTGGTGGACGCACCTTGGCTGTCCCTGCCGGACGGCACGGCGACCACGGTCCTGCTGTTCGCGGCGCTGGCCGCGGTGATGGCCCTGGCCCGAAAGTTCGGGCCGGCGGCGGTCGGAGCGCCGGAGGGATACTGGTGGCTGAGCCTGCCGGTCGACCGGCGGCCCATGCTGGCCGGCCGCCTGCTCCGCCGCCTCCTGGCCGCCTGGGCCGCCGGTGCCGTGCTGTATCTGCCGTTCGGGTTCATCACCGACCTCGGCGCGACGCCGGCCGGACAGCTGCTCGGCGCCGCGGTCTTCGGCCTCGCCGCCGTCTGCGCGGTGCTGGCCGCAGGGCTGCGGCAGGTGGCACGACGGCGGAACGGCACCGGCCCCGCGGATCGCACGTCAGGCGCGCCCGATGAACCTCCTGGGGATGCCGATGAACATCTTGGAGGGACCGTGCCGGCCGGCGGGAAGCCTGCATCCGGCAGCAACGCTGCCCGGGCGCTGCCCGGTCTTATGGTCCTGGCCCTGTTGAGCCTGCTGCCCCGGCCCGCCGCCGCGGGAGAGATCTGGCCGGCCGCGGCGGCCCTGGCCGCCGCCGTCGGGCTCTGGGCCCTGCTGTGGCCCCGGCTCGGCAGGATACCGGGGCGGGAGCTGATCCGCGGCGGCGCGGTCTCCGGGCACGCCGGCGGCGCGGTATTCCTGATGGACGTCAACGAGATCGGGCGGGCGCTGGCTGCTGAAGACCGGATGACCACCTCGACCCGGGGCCGCCGCTGGTACGCAAAGCGTGCCCGCACTCCGTTCACGGCGCTGCTGCGCGCCGACGCCGTCGCGTTCCTGCGCACCCCCGGGATGTGGGGACGGCCGGTGCTGCTGCTGTTGCTGGGCCTGGCGCTGCTGTTGACCGGCGGAGCGCAGCCGGCCCCGCTGCAGCTGGCCGTCATCGCGGTGACGGTGTGTGCGTCCGTGCCCGCACTGGGCGCCTTGGCGCGGCGGACCGCAATCACCCCCGGACTGGATGCCCTGCTGCCGCTCTCGCCCGCCACGGTCCGGCTCAGTCGGCTGGTGCTCCCCGCCGTCGCGCTGGCGCTCTGGGCTGCGGTGTGCTGTGCCTTGCTGGTGCTGCTGGGAGCCGGCAGCCCGATGCTGATTGTCCTGGGCGTGCTGGCGGGTGTCGGGTTTGGCGCGTCGGCGGTGCGCGGGGCGTACCGGCCGCAGCCGGACTGGTCCGCCCCACCCATCGAGACGGCGTTCGGGCCGATGCCCTCGGCACAGACCGGGCCCATAATCCAGGGCCTGGACACCACGCTGGTCGCGCTGGTGCCGCTGCTGCTGGGCCTGTTTCTGGGCTCGGTGCCGCCGGTGCTGCTGCTGGCGCAGGCGGCGGTGTCCGGGGTCTGCGTGCTGATGGCGATGTATTCCGGCCCGAAGAAACGGTACGACGCCGGGGCGTGAGGTTCGCGATCGCGGGTTCGGGCTGCCCGGCCCGCTCAGCCAAGGCCAAATCCACCCGCCGGTACGTATCGTGGACAGTGCCGCAGCGCGGGCACGGCTGACGGCAAAGGCGAACGCACGAACCCCAGAAGGCGGCGCAGCATGGTGGATCTGGACCGAGCACGCGACGCCGGCCGCCCCTGGCCGGGAACCATCGAGGTGCGCGGTGCGCGGGTACACAACCTTCGCAATGTGGACGTGTCCGTGCCGCTCGGGCAGCTGGTGGCCGTGGCCGGCGTGTCCGGGTCCGGCAAGTCGTCCCTGGCCCTCGGGGTGCTCTATGCGGAGGGCTCGCGCCGGTACCTGGAGGCCCTCTCCACCTACACCCGGCGCCGGCTGACCCAGGCGGCCCGCCCCCAGGTGGACAGCGTGCAGCACGTTCCGGCCGCCCTGGCCCTGCGGCAACGGCCCCCGATGCCGGGGGTACGCAGCACCTTCGGCACCTCCACCGAACTGCTGAACAGCCTGCGGCTGATGTTCTCCCGTCTGGCCAGCCATCAGTGTCCGAACGGGCATCGTCTGGAGCCGACGATCGACGTCGCACTGGACCTGGACCTGACCTGCCCCGCCTGCGGTGCGGTGTTCCCGCCGCCCGGCGCCGAGTCGTTTGCCTTCAACAGTGAAGGTGCCTGCCCCACCTGTACCGGCACCGGCACGATCCGCGATGTGGAGGAATCCGCCCTCGTTCCCGATGACTCGTTGACCATTGACGACGGCGCGGTCGCCCCCTGGTCGCTGTTCGGACTGGCCGGCAACGCCCAGGCGGCCGGGGAAATGGGCGTGCGCACGGACGTTCCGTTCCGGGACCTGACCGCCACGGAGCGGGAGATCGTCTTCCACGGCCCACCGGAGAAACGGCGCATCCTGTATCCGGCGAAGAACGGCAAGCTGTTCGAGCTGAACATGACCTACCGCAACGCCCGCGACGCCGTCGAGGAGGCGCTGCGCAAGGCCTCCACCGAGAAGGGGCTGCGCCGGATCGACCGGTTCCTGAGCGTCCAGGTCTGCCCCGACTGCCGCGGCACCCGCCTAAGCGAACGCGCCCGCGCCTCGCTGCTGGACGGCCTCAGCCTCGCCCAGGCCACGGCGCTGAGCCTGGCCGACGTCACCGCCTGGGCGCGGACCATCCCGGCCGCCATGCCGCCAACGCTCACGGCGATGGCGGAAAGCATCGTGTCCCAGATGCTCGACGCCGCGGAGCAGCTGATCCGGCTCGGCCTCGGCTACCTCACCCTCGACCGGGCCTCCTCCACCCTGTCCACCGGCGAGCGCCAGCGCGTGCAGCTCTCCCGGGCGGTACGCAACCGCACTACCGGGGTGCTCTACGTGCTCGACGAGCCATCCATCGGCATGCACCCGTCGAACATTGACGGGCTCCTGTCCGTCGTCGGCGCCCTGCTCGAGGACGACAACTCCGTGGTCATCGTCGACCACGACGTCCAGCTGCTCCGCGCCGCGGACTGGCTGATCGAAATCGGCCCGGGCTCGGGCGCGCAGGGCGGCGAAATCATCACCTCCGCTCCCCTCGAGGAAGCGCTGCAGGCACCCGGTTCGCGGATCGCCGGGTTCATCGCCGGCTCCGAGAAAATCCTGGTCCGCACTCCCCCGGAGCCTGACAGGATGTTCGACGACGGCCGCATCCGGCTCGTCACCCGCCCCCTGCATACCGTTCAGGCCCTGGACGTGGAGATTCCGCGGGGCCGGCTCGTCGTCGTCACCGGGGTGTCAGGTTCGGGCAAGACCACGATGGTGCTGGAGAGCCTGGTGCCGGCGCTAACCGCGGCCATCGGCGGGACGCCGCTGCCCGGGCACGTCAACGAGCTGGCCGCCGACGGCGTGCACCGGGTCAGCGTGGTCGATGCCTCCCCGGTCGGGGCGAACGTACGCTCGACCGTGGCCACCTACAGCGGAGCCTTCGACGAGCTGCGCCGGGCCTACGCCGCCGTCCCGGAGGCCCGGCGGCGCAGGCTGAAGGCCGGGGACTTCTCCTACAACACCGGCTCGCTGCGCTGCCCCACCTGCGACGGGACCGGGCAGATCTCGCTGGACGTGCAGTTCCTGCCCGACGTCGACATCGTCTGCCCGGACTGCAACGGCAGCCGGTACGCGCCCGCGGCTGACGGAATCCGCCGGCCACCCAAGTCGGGAGCCGGCGGCAAGCGGGCGGGGGAGCGCACGACGACGGGCGGCGGGGCCGACGTCGACCGCGCCGGCGGGGACGGCACCGGCACCGATAGGGACGGCACGGCATCCGATGTGCAGGGTGAGGGTCTCACCCTGCCGGAGCTGCTGGCCCTCACGGTGGAGGATGCGGCCGAGGCCACCGCGGACCTGAAGAAGGTGTCCTCCCGGCTGCGGATGCTGGCCCAGCTGGGTCTGGGCTACCTCACCCTGGGCGAGGCGACGACGGCGCTCTCCGGCGGCGAGGCGCAGCGGCTGAAGCTTGCCTCGGACCTGGACCGCGACCAGCGCGGCACCGTGTTCGTCCTGGATGAGCCCTCGATCGGCCTGCATCCCCTGGACGTGCAGGTCCTGCTGAACGTGCTGCAGGGGCTGATCGACCGGGGCGGCACCGTGATCGCCATCGACCACGACCTGGACCTGATCTCCAATGCGGACTACCTGATCGATTTCGGCCCCGGGGGCGGCGCCGACGGCGGGCGCATCATTGCCGCCGGCACGCCTGCCGAAGTGGCGCGCAACCCGGAGAGCGTCACCGGCCGCTACCTCCGGCCGCTGGTCGACGCCGCCCGCCGGTAGGCCGGCCCCGGCCGTGGCCCACACGGGCCGAGGCGGTCTGGCGTTGCTGCGCGCCCAGACCCGCCGACCGGCCACGTTCTGGTTGTGGTCGGGGCCGTCGGGCCGCCCCGGCGTCGGCCGCTCGGCGCGCTGCAGGTTGCGCAGCAGTTCACTGCGGTTCTGCCCGTCAACCGAGTGCATCCACATCGGCGTGCCGGGAGCGCTGCGCCAGGATTCACTCAGCGGGCTGTTGTCGACCGTGTCGAAGCCGAGCTCGTCATAGAACCGGGTGACCAGTTCGACGGCTTCCGGAAAGTCACTCGATACGGTCAGCGCCTTGCGGTCCGCCGCACCGGCGGGCCGGGCTAGCCGGAACAGGCCGGGCAGCGCATCGCTGGGCACCCGGATCGGAGACCGCGCATGATGCTGGATGTGGGTGAAGGCCTTCGCCACCTTGGAGGCGGGCAGCTGCTCTTGCCGCAGTTCGTGCACGGTCTTCAGGCCGGATTCCACCTCGGGATAGCTGCCGTCGCGCCACGGCATGTAGTTGTTGGTGTCGAGCACGATCTTCCCGGCAAGCTCCTCGGCCGGCAGCCGGTCATCGGGTCGGTACGGAAACGCGACGACGGCGAAGTCGGCTGCCGCTGCGGCTGCCGCGGCCCATCCGGCACGCACCCGCGGACCCAGGTCGGCGATCAGCCCCTGAAGCCCCTCCTGGCTCCGTGAGTTCGCGATGAGGACGTCGTAGCCGGCTGCGGCCGCCGCACGGGCGATCGTGCTTCCGGCCTGCCCGGAACCGAGAATGCCGATGGTGGTCATGATGCTAGAACCGCCGCTCGGCCACGTTCACCCGGGTCGCGGCGTCGAGCGCCGCCCTGATGTCGCCCGCCGGCGTTGGTCCCGGATCCGATTCGGCTACCTTTTCGTCCGGCACATTCGGGTCCTCGAAGTAGATCCGCCCGTACACGGGCGTCTCGGGTTCGAACCGCCAGCTCTCGGCAAGCGGACCGGCGTCGACCGTGTCGAAGCCCAGCTTGTCGACGATCTCCGCCGCCTCGGTCTTGGCCCGGGCGTCGTCGCCGGCGATGGGCAGCGCGGTGCGGTCATCGGCGCCGGCGGGCCGGGCCAGGGCCGGGATGTGCGCGGCGATGATGTTGTTGAAGGCCTTCACATAGCGGGGCGTGCCCAGCCGGCGCTGCACCAGTTCGCTGGTGGTGACGGTGTTGTCCACCAGTTCGTCGATCCGCCCGTCCCGGAACGGGTAGTAGTTGCTGGTGTCCAGCACGAGCTTGTCGGCCAGCAGCCCCTCGGGCAGGTCCGGAACCGCCTTCAGCGGGATGGAGAGCACGACGGCGTCACCGCGCTCCGCAGCTTCCTCCACCGTGCCGGCCTGGGCCAGCGGGCCGAGCTCGGCCACCAGGTCCTGCAGGGTTTCCGGGCCGCGGGAGTTGGCGATGACCACGTTCATATCCGCGGCAACCGCCAGCCGGGCGACCGCCGAGCCGATGTTTCCACTTCCGATGATTCCCAGGGTTGGCATGCTGCGTCCTCTCGGTCGGATGCTTCGATGACTGCCGACGGCGTGTCCTGCGGCCGCCTGTCTCGGTCCCAACCGAGCGGCCCCGCGAGGAATTCCCCGAACCGGCCGGCGGCCTCCCAGCGGGAAGTAGCATGGCGCTGGGGGTGAGGGCACGATGCGCATGTGGTGGCGGAAGCGAAAGCCACGGCCGGAACGGCCGCTGCTGGTGGCCGTCCTGTCGATTCTGGCCGGTGTCGCAATCGGCGGCTGGGTAGTTTACGGCGCGCACACGGACGGGCGGCTGATCAGCCGAGGTGACGCCGTCGACGGCGCCGTGCTCACCGTCCGTGAGGAGTCCGTTGGCCGGCCGCGGGACGGGCTCCGGGAGACGATCGCCGAGGTGCGCTACACCGTGCCGGGCCCCTACGGCCCGTCGCCGCAGCGGCTGGAGCAGCTGGTGCGGACCGGCTGGCCGGTTCCACGCGATAACGCCCCCGCGGCCGAACCGGGCCAGACCGTGACCGTCTACTACGATCCCCACGACCCCTCGCAGGCCGTGGTGGACGGCTGGGAACGCCGGTATGGCAGCTGGTGGCTTGCCCTGGCGTTGCTCTGTGGCCTCGGCGGGGTGCTGGGCGTCCGCAAGGCGCGGCAGGAGGCCGCCGTCCGCCGTCGGGCCCGCCGCGTTCAGGCGTCCTGGTAGCCCGCGGGTTGCCTCGGTCCCATGCGCTCCGGCATGCGTCACGGCTAGTCTCGCCCCATGACCGGATTCCCTGAGCTGCTGCATCCTGTTCTGGACACCACCGATGTCCGCGGGCTGGCCGAGTTTTACCGCCGGCTCCTGGGGCTGCAGTACCGGCCCGGTGACGAGCCGGAGGCGGCGGACGACGACGTCGACTGGCTGGTCCTGACCGACGCGCAGGGCGGGCGCCGGCTGGCCTTCCAGCTGGTCGAACGGCTGGAACGGACCATCTGGCCCTCCCCCAGGGTGCCGATGCAGCTGCACCTCGATTTCACGGTCCCGGACCGGGCCGCCCTGGAGCACCATCATGCCCGGGCGTTGGAGCTGGGCGCGGAGCTTCGCCTGAACCGGACGGACGATCCGGACGAGCCGCTGTATGTCTACGCGGACCCGGCCGGCCATCCGTTCTGCATCTTTGTGGGCTGACCGCGGCGCGGGTCCCCGGGGCGGGCCAGACCCCCTACGGCGGTCGCCGGTCCACGCCGTCCGCTAGGCTGGCCCGATCCTGCGCCCCTACGAGATTCCCCGGAGGTTGGAGAAGCACATGACGTCAGCGATACGGACTGCTGCGCCGCTGTTTGGCATCGGGGTCGTCGCACTTCTGATTGCCCGGGTGACAGACCTGACGACGACGGAGACCGAGGCCATCTTCCTGCCGGCAGTCGTCCTCTGCGCGCTGATCGCCGGCCTGGCCGCCGGGGTTCGCCGGTGGCGGTTCCTGCCCTGGCCGGCATGGACGGCGGCGGCCGCCGCAGCCGCCGCGTATCTGCTGAACGACCGGTCGTGGCTGATCGCGGGGTTCTTTGCCTTTGCCGTCCTGCTCGTCTGGCACGAGCAGCAGCGGGAACGTCCGCGCCGGGAGGCTGCGGCGCGGGGCTAGCGGGTTCCCTCCGTCGTGGCCGGGAGCACCGGCATCACTGCCCGCTTCACAACGATCAGCAAGGTGGCGATGGGGCCCAGCAGCAGTGACACCAGGAACCAGATCCAGCGGGAACGGTTCTTCTGTTCAGCGAGACCGGCGTTGATCAGCGCGACCGTGAACCAAAATGTGCCCGTCGTTACATACTCATCCATCGCCCTACCCAACCACAGCCGGCCGAAATCCACGATCACGGCGTCAGCCGCCACGCCTGGCATCCCTCGGTGCCGGGCAGCCGGCGGCCGCCGGCGGGTTCGGGGCGTAGGCTGCTCCGATGCAGCAGGAACCGCCCGCCATCGACTACCGCCGCACCTCCCGGCGGCTGCCCTGGGACCGGCTGCCCGCACCGGTTCAGGAGACCCTCGCCGCCCACCTCGGCGGCCGGGTGGCGTCGGTGCAGCCCGCCGGCGGCGGCTTCACGCCCGGCTTCGCGGCCGTGCTGAGCGACGACGCCGGGGAGAGCGTGTTCGCGAAGGCCGCTCCGGCGTCGGACCCGTCCGTCTACCGCTCCTACCGGCGCGAGGCCGAGGTGACCGGCCTGATGCCGCCGGGGATGCCGGTGCCCGCGCTGCGGACGGCGGAGAGCCTGCCGGTCGACGGCGTGGAGTGGCAGCTGCTCGTCTACGAGGCGGTGGCCGGACGGATGCCCGGGCTGCCGTGGACGGAGGCCGACGTCGCCGCCGTCGAACGCGCGTGCCTGACGTCGGCCGCGCTGCTGGCGGAGTTTCCCCGCAGCGCGCGCGGGTCCGCGCTGGGCGAGGACATGGCCCTGATCCCGTCGCAGTTCCAGCCGGTGCTCGACGGCGCCGCCCCGCCCTGGTTCCTGCCCGGCATGGGCCGAGATGAGGCGCACCAACTGCAGCGGGCGCTGGAGCTGAGCCCCGAGGCGCTGTCCGGCGACGGCGTAATCCACGGCGACCTGCGCGGCGACAACATCCTGATCGATTCCGGGAACGCGCTGTTCTGCGACTGGAACTTCCTGGGCACCGGGGCGGCCTGGATCGACTGGGTCGGCCTGCTGCCGTACATCCGCCCGGACGGAATCGACGCCGACGCCTGGCTGCACCGGTCCGCGCTCACCCTGGACGTGCCGGCGGCGCATATCGATGCCTGGCTCGCCGCGCTGCTGAACTTCATGATCTATTGGGGCGGCCAGCCGGAGGACGACGCCAGCCCGCAGCTGCGCAGCCACGGCCGGTACACGGCCCGGCTGGCGTACGACTGGCTCGCCGCCCGGCGGGCGGCGAGCCCCGACAGCAGAAGCCGGTTGGCCTGACAACGGAGCCGCACTCCCGCCCTCCTCGTACCTTTATCCTTATGGGGGCCTGCGTGCCCCCATCACACAGCACCTGCCAGCCCAGCCGGGCCGGCTTGAAGGAGACTTATCCATGCCGTCCGCCGCCAGCCGCCCGCTCCCGTCTCTGCGCGCGGAGCAAGCCGCATCGGCACCGGAATCCGGCAACGACGTCCTCTCCCCTGCCCATCTGGACGGAGCAGGCAAGTGATTGACACCGCCACCACGCTGCTGGTCCTCGACCTGCTCGGCATCTTCTTCTTCGCCGTCTCCGGGTGCCTGCTGGCCGCCCGCCGCAACTTCGACATCGTGGGCTCGCTGCTGCTCGGCTCCCTCGTGGGGCTGGGCGGCGGGGTGATGCGGGACCTGATCATCAACCAGGGCGTGCCGCTGGCCTTCACCGAACCGATCTATCTGCTGCCGCCGGTGCTGGCCGCCCTGCTGGTCTTCCTTCACGCCCTGGGCGTGCAGCGGTACCGGCGCACGCTGCTGGTCTTCGACGCCGCCGGGCTGGCCCTGTTCTGCGTCACCGGCACCCTCACCGCGCACGCCGCTGGCCTCAACCCCGTCTCCGCGGCGCTGCTGGGGCTGACGACGGCGGTCGGCGGCGGGCTGCTGCGCGACGTCGTCGCCAACGAGGTGCCGCAGGTGTTCAACCCGCGCGGCGTCTATGCCATCCCCGCGCTGCTGGGCGCGGGACTGGTCTCGCTGTTCCTGTCCCTGGACATCTTCACCCCGGTCCTGGGATGCGCCGTGGCGCTGCTGGTCTTTGCCCTGCGGGTCCTCTCGCTGCGCTACGGCTGGCGGATCCCGCTGGCCGGCCGGACGGTGTCCACGAACGGCGACTAATCTTTTCCTTCGCCCGGAAATCAGGCGGGCGCGAGCAGAGCGTCGAGTGCCGGCAGGCTCCGCGGCGCCCGTCCCCGGAGTCGGTTAGGAGCTGTAGGGGGCGCAGCGGGCGCGGAGGTCCTCGACGGCGCTCTGCCAGGTCTCGACGTCGAGGCCCCAGAAGGTGGTGGTGCCCTCTTCCAGCTCGATGGAGTTCTGGACAGGCGAGGAGAGTTCCAGCAGTGCGTCTTCCATGTCGCGAGGGGCTGACTCGGTAATGGCGTCCAGTTCCGACAGAAGCAGGCGGCCGGTCTCCGCGGTGCCCTGGTAGCCGCTGGTGCCGTCATAAATGGTGATGCGGTTCGTCGCCTCACTCAGGGGACCTGCACCGTCGCTGCCCATCAGCTTGAGGCATGTATCTTCCTCCGAATCCTGTGCCGGTGCGGGGGCGGCTGCCGGTGAGCCCGCGGAGGCCGACGAGGCCGGCGCCGCCTGGGGCGCTGGGCCGGCGTCGGCCTCGGCACAGCCGGTGAGCAGGAGCAACGCAAGGGCCGGCAGGGTGACAGCCTTTTTCATAATTTCCCCCTAGGATTCGTCAAGAGCTGCCTCATCCTAACGGACAGAACGCACCCTTCCGTAGGGCGGGGCGGAAAGGGGCCACCGATGCGGATGGCCCCTTCCCGGTTCCGCGCGCGGTTCAGGCGGTGCGGGCCGCCGCCGACGCGATGACCTCGGCGAGGTCGGCCGGGCGGCTCCACATCGGCCAGTGCCCGGTGGGGAGGTCGACGACGTCGGTGTGCGCCAGGGTCACGACCTCGGCAAACATGGGATGGCCGCTGCGGGCCAGCTCCAGGACCTGCGCGCCCGGAATCGAGCAGCACACCAGGGTGGTGGGAACCGCGCGGCGGGCCTCGTTCGTCAGGTTCGCGGGCTGGCGGAGCACGGGGCCGGGCACGGGGACCGCCCGGGCCGTGAACCGCTCGCGGGCCTCTGGGCTCAGGCCCTCCAGGCTGGCCTGCTGGCCGAGGACCTCCAGCGGCGGCAGCGGAAGCTCCTCCGTTTCCTCCGGCAGGTCCGGCGCGAAGATGCTGCCCGGCGCCACCGGCCCGGAGTCGACCCACACCACCCGCTGCACGAGCTCGGGGTGCCGGTCCAGGACCAGGCTGACGGGGAAGTTCGCGCCGCTGTGCGCGACCAGGACCGCCGGCGACTCCGCGGAGATCCCGGACCGGGCGAACACGTCCAGCACTGCTGCGGCCTGATCGTCGAGCGTCTTGGCGGTCCGCTCCGGATCGTCGCCGTCGAGGCCGGGCAGCGTCAGCGCGACGGCACGCGAGGGGCCGGAGTTCAAGTGGTCGAGGACTTCGTCCCAGGCCCAGGCGCCCAGCCAGTGGCCGGCGATGAGAACGATGGTGGGGCTGCTCGTAGTAGCTGTCATATCTCTACTCTCGGGGGTCCCCCGGCCAGCTGTATGTCACTATTTGTGTCATGAATTTGCGGCGGGCCGAAGAGTGAAACGGGCGGAACGGCTCCATGCCCTGTCCGAGATGCTGCGCCGCAGCGGAACCCGGGGGTGCTCCGCCGAGCGGCTGGCCACCGAGTTCGGCGTCTCGGTGCGCACGGTCAAGCGGGACCTCACGGCTCTGGAGAACAGCGGCGCGCCGGTCTGGTCGCGCCCGGGGCCCGGCGGCGGCTTCGGCCTGGCCGCCCGCGCGTCCCTGCCGCCGGTCAGCCTGTCCCCGTCGCAGGCGGTGGCGCTCATGGCAGCCGTGTCCGCCGCATCTGATGCTCCGTACGCCGATCTGGCGTCGGCCGGAATCCAGAAGATCCTGGATGTCCTCGATCCGCGCACCCGGGCCCATGCGGACGAGCTGGCCGGCCGCGTCTGGGTCAACGCGCTTCCCGCCTCGCCCCGCACGGTTCGGTCGGCGCTGGAGGAGGCAATGGCGGAGCAACGGGTCGTGCGCATCCGCTACACCGCGGCGGACGGGACAACGGCCAGCCGCGACATCGAACCGGTGCTGTTCGCCTCCACCAACGGCCGGTGGTATCTGGTCGGCTGGTGCCGGCTGCGGGACGCGATGCGCTGGTTTGCCGTGGCGCGCATCGAGCGGGCCAACGTCACCAAGGCGGCCTGCAGCGGCCACACCGTGGAGGAGGTCGGCGAGCCGCCGGCGAACGCCCGACCGGTGCACGGCCGGGGCGCGTGAGCCGCTTAGCCAACCGCTCCGGTCCGTGGAGCCGGCGCCGGCTCAGCGGCTAAGGCTCGATGGTCACGGTCTCGGTGCCGCAGGTCAGCAGGAGCGCGTCCCCGTCAGCCTCGAGTTCGCAGTCACGGTCTTCCACCCGGGGAAAGCCGCTCAGCTCGTCGGCCGGGCGGTTCCACACGTAGTGGAACGGACCGTGCTCGGTGTAAATGCCCACCCGGTCGCCGTCGAAACCGTCCTGGGTAATCACCACCGATCGCCCGTCGTCGGCTTCGAACCTGATCTGGTCGCCGGCTAGACCCATTGCCAGTACGACTACATACCCGATCACTGCCGGCACGAAAGCTGCCAGGAGGCCCGCGGCGACACTGGTCCATCCCACGGTTTCCCGGACCCAGGTTTTCCGAATGCGCCCAATCAGCCCTTTCGCCAGCAGCACCATCCCCAGGGCGCCGCCGGCCAGGCTGAGCAGCAGAATTCCGCTGCAGATGAGGTCACGGGACAGGCCGAAGAAGTGGAACACCACGCTCCGGCCGGACGCGTCGGTGTGCGGGGTGGTCAGCACCGTGTAGGCAGCCCCGTAGGCCAGCGCGGCCGCAGCCATCAGCGCGAGGCCTGTTGCCTCCCCGCGTTTGATGCCCGCTTTCCGGCGGGGCGGATCCGTCCTCTCCATGACGTAGAGGCTAGCGGCGGGGCGGTCCAGGGATGAAGCCACCATCGGCCGCGATCGCCACCAAACTGCGCCTCGCCGCCGGCGCCGTCCGTAATCACCTCTCCAGTGCCACGCAGAAGATCCAGACCACTACCCGGCACGACGCCGCCCGCTACGCACGCGAAGGGAACCGGCTATGACCCTGATCAGGTCGAAGGGGGCCACCGTGACGGCAGTGCCCGGAAGTCACATGTGCTAGGGCACCGGAGCGGAGCATGGTCCGGGTGGTCGTGTAGCCGGCGGCGCCGTCGCGGATCGTGATTGCGGTTATGCCTGCAGGGCGGCACGGGCACAGGCCCGTTCCTGCGGGGCCGGCTCCTTCGCCGGCAGTCCGCCAGTGCCGCCAAAAAACCCAAGGATCAGCAGGACCTGCCTGGGCCTGCGGAGAAGTTTCTGGACGGTTGCGCGCGGCAGCCTGGTTTCGGCGCTGGTGGCCCAGCCCAGCGTGCTCAGGCCGTGGGCGACCGCCTCTACGATCTCGTTCCAAGCAGTCCTCTTTCCTGCCGCAATCTCAAGGAGGAGTAGCAGGGCTGCGTCCAGTTCAGCCTCATGCCGATGCCGGTGCGCCAAAGACCGGGCCAGGGAGACCCACAAAGCCACCGGGTCATCGAGCAGCCGGTTGCCGGCCGCCGAGAGGATGAGTCTGCCCTTGAGCTTGCGGATCAGCCCCAGCTCCTGAGCGCTCTGGCGCAGCGTGAGGACGGGAATGGTTTGCACCTCACGGTTGGCCTTGCCGATCCAGCCCGGGTCCAACCGGAGCTCGGTCATGGCCTCCTGGACCAGGGACGGAGGCAGCCAGCCTGCCGCCGTCAGGGAAACACCGTCATGGCCTATGCGCCGGATGAGCCAGAGATACGGTGCGGTCATTGCTGCGGCGACATCCGGGTCCACATCTGCCCGCTGTTCCACGCCGGCGCTGGCCACGTAGGCCAGGAACTCACGGCGGGCTGCCGGGAGCACCCGATGCGCCAACGCCTCGATCGCCGACGCTTCGGGCCCCATGAGCGCCCCGTCCGCGAACAGGTGCCGTAAAGCGTCATTGGCGGCGTCGAGGTTCGGGTCCTCCGGGTCGAAGCCGTTCCACGGACCTGTCACTGCGGCCACCCATTCTTTGGCCTCGTCGTGATCGCGGTGCCTCGGGTCGGCGAGTACCGCGAGGAGGTTCTGGTAGCCGTGGATTCCTCCGGAATCTTCCAGGGGCGCCCTCCGCGCGCCCTCCACGACGCGAGCTACGGGATCATCGGCCCGGGCAGCGCGGGATCCGGTGAGTTCCAGGCGGTGAGTCCAGCCGTCGGCGAGATCGTACTCGTAAAACAACCGCGTGGTCTCGGCGGAGAAGACATCGCCCAGGGCCCACTCAGACTCCGGGAGGGCACCATCATGGTCTTCCACCACGTCCTCCGGAACCCAGCGCCGATGTTCGCGGCCCTTTGCACGGAAGCCTGGTGGCCGCCTGTTGGGGTCCGTGTCGGTGAAGTAATGCAGATGGGAATCCCGCCAGCCCACAGCTGTCTGGATGACCTGGTGGAACCCGTCCAGGCTCAGTGACGCGTCGACTTCCAGGAAGCGCCAGATGCTCGGCTCGCTGTCCGCGATTGTGACCTTCACCTGCAGCAAGGTCCGCCCGCAGCCTGTTTTAGCTTCTCGTGTCATCACAGCACAATCCTGCCAGTGCCTGTCGCGCGGTCCTGGCAAGAGCGCCTGGCGACGTTCATGCCTCAGGTGTGAATACTTCGGGTCGCGGTCCCGACAGACCTCAAGGGCGGGACGGAGGGCATCGAGGCTGCGCTGTGCGTTGAGGACGGCGTCCAGGGCCGGCGCCGAGTCCCGTGAGCGGCGAGCGAGGACTTCGACCAGCAGATCGACGCCGATGTCCGCGAGAGATTCAATGACGCCCCATCCACCGCCCGACCGGGACCAATCCCCTCGACCGCCTGCGGTTGTCCGCCGACTCCTCAACCAACACTCCCGTGCTTCTCGGCTCAGGAGACGTCCAGGGCACTCGGATCCCGCGCCAAGGGCCGCAGCACGCTCGCCCACGACCGCCGCGAGAGCGGGCAGCTGCTCGGCATCCGCCGCGGCAACGCCGTCCTCTACCCCGGATTTCAGTTCGACAGCAACGGAAACGTCCACCAGGCCATCCCTGCACTGATTCAGGTGGCCCGCGAATCCCGGCGCAGCGACGAGGACCTTGCCCAGTGGATCTGCCTCCCGTCCGGCTACCTCGACGGGGACCGCCCGGTGGACCGGCTGCAGGATGTCGACGCTGTTCTGGCGGCCGCTCAGGGGCACTTCGGAGCCGAGTGGTGACTGCGGGCCCCTCCGGACCGCTCACCGCCGACACTCACATTCTGGATGAGGGGGCGCACCTGTACCGGCTGTTCACCAACAGTCCGAACAGGCATGCCGGTACCTTCAACCCCGGTGCCGGGCCGCGGACCCGCTTTGCCTTCTTCGGAGACCCGGTCGTGCCGGTGCTCTACGCGGGCGAATCGGAGATTGCCGCGATTTCCGAAACCGTGCTGCACGATATCCCTGCCGAGGGCGGCGCACTGCTGCCCGGGGATTACCAAAACAAGGTGGTGGGCCGGTTGGTAGCGCAGCGCCCGCTTCGCCTGGCGTCGTTCATGGGAACGGGATTCAGGACCATGGGGGCCTCCGCTGAAGATGTCACCCGGACACCGGCCAGCCGCTACGGGGAGACAGTCCTGTGGGCGGAGGCCGCACACACGGCCGGCTTTGAGGGCATTACCTGGATGAGCCACCAGTGCGACACCGAGAAGGCTTATGTGTTCTTCGGCGACCGCGTGCGTGAGGATGATTTCGCGGGTGGACCCCGCCTACGGACGGGCTTTCGCACTGCCGCACGACGCTGACTGGCTGACGCGGCTCTGCACGCCGCTGCGGATTGAGGTCCGCCGATAGACAACGAGGCAGGCCTCCCCGAGAAGTGCGGAAGGCCGTCGTCGTCGGGTCAGCGTGTAGCCGGCGGCGCCATCGGAGTTGGACGGGACCGTGCCGGCCAAGCGGCCGGCGGCGCAGGTCGTACGGCGGCACAGCCGGCGCGGCGTCAGGTGCTCTGGAGGGTGCGTTTGCGTGCGTAGGCCCGTGCAGCACGGACCCGATCACCACAACGGGTCGAGCACCATTGCCGTCGTGCGTGGGTGCGGAGAAAGAACCTCTCGCACGAGTCCGCTTCGCAGAACGCAAGCTGTGATGCCTGCTCGCTGCTGAGCAGAGTCGCGGCATCGTCAGCGATAACGGCCATGACATGCTCGACAATCTGGGTCACGGGGTGCTCGGCGGAGCGGTGGAATCCTGCCGCGGGCTCAAAGCGCAGCAGCAATGCGCCCGGGGCGGAGGTGAGTGCGCGGTTCACGGCCTCCACGGCCGCCGTCGGGGGCGCTTCACCCGCCGTGAGCGCGGTGAAGAGGGCGCGCAGGTCAGCGCGCAGCGCTGCCAGCCGGCCCCGGCAGTGTTCGTACAGCACGGCGTCGGGCGCGATGAGTCCGTGAGCCTTCAGCCAGGCTACCGCCGCTGCCGGAGTGGCCAGCTCGTCGTAGCTTTTTCCGCCGGGCTGCAGGCCGGCGCTGTTGATCAGCGCCAGGCAGGGATGCTCCAGGGTTCCCGGTGCGGCTGCGGGCACTGAATCAGACATGTTCTCATGCTATCAGTTGCATTTAACCGTGAGATGCCTGCTACGGTCTTATCACGCTTAAGCTCGCACGTTTCCATGAGGAGTTGTATGCACCACGGTCGATCTTCCGGCTCGGCGCCGTTCACGCTGTCCGTCCTGTCCGCGGGCGGCACGGGAGTGGGGATGACCGCCGAGGAGGGCCTTGCGGCGGTGATTTCGCTTGCCCGCACCGCGGACCGCCGGGGCTATCACCGGTTCTGGATGTCTGAGCATCACGGGATGGGAGCGACCTCAGTCTCGTCGCCGCAGCTGATGGTCGCGCGGCTCATCGCCGAGACTGCTGGCATCCGCCTCGGCGCCGGCGGAGTCATGCTGCCCAACCATGCGCCGCTGCTGATTGCTGAGCAGTTCGGCATGCTGGAGGCCCTCGCTCCGGGCCGGATCGACCTGGGTGTGGGGCGCGCGCCCGGAACGGACGGGGCCACGGCCGCGGCTTTGCGGCGGGGTGCGGACGCCAATGACGGCTTCCCGCAGCAGGTGCTCGAGCTGATGGGCTTCCTGCGTGACGAGTTCCCGGCCGACCACCCGTACCGGCACGTCCATGCTGTGCCCGGCCCCTGGCAGGCCAAGGAAAACCGGGTCCCGCCGCCCCAGTCCCTGCCGGAACTGTGGATTCTGGGTTCCTCGCCGTATTCGGCCCGGCTGGCCGGGCACCTCGGCCGCCCCTATGCCTTCGCCCTGCAGTTCGGTGACGCCGACATTGACACGGCTATGCAGCTGTACCGGGACAGCTTCCGACCCTCCAATGTGCTCGCGGCGCCGCAGACCCTCGTGAGCGTGCCCGTGGCGATCAGCGACGACGTCGAGGAGGCAAAGCGCCAGGCGGCAACCTCGGCGATGGCGATGCTACGGATGTTCAAGCGCGAAGGCTATCTGCTCCTGCCGCCGGATGAGGTCGAGGCCTATCAGGCAACCCTGCAGGAGCGGCAGATCCTCGACTCCTATACCAACCGCAGTTTCCACGGGACGGCCGCTGCCGTGGCCGATCGCCTCGAGGCCCTCTGGAAGCGCACCGGGGTCGATGAAGTGATGCTCGTGGTCGGCGGCCACTCGACCGCACTCGACGAAGAAGGCATCAACCTCCTCGCCGATCACTACTCACTGCCACGCACAGACACGCTTCCGGCCGCCAGTTAATGCGCCACCCATAATGTCAGCACTTCCAGCCCAACCATTCCAGGAGATCCCCATGACCGCACCACGCCGAGCCCTGATTGTCGTTGACGCCCAGCAGGAGTACTTCGACGACGGACTGCTTCCGATCCAGTACCCGGACCGGGACGACTCACTCGCCGTCGTCCCGGTCCGCTATCAAGGAGGCGCAGGACGCCGGGGTGCCGGTGGTGCTCGTGCAGCATGAGCTCCCCGCCGAAGCGCCGGTGTTCGCCTCCGGCTCGCCGACGTGGCGGAACCACCCCGGAGTGGCCGCCCATGAAGGGGAGGCAGCCAAGCGCATCAGCAAGCAGTTCTCCAGCATCTTCGCCGGCACGGACCTGGAACCCTGGCTGCGGGAGCAGGGCATCGACACCATTACCCTGGCCGGCTACATGACCAACAACTGTGTGATCGCTTCCGCTGCGGCCGCCGAACCCCTCGGTTTCGCCGTCGAGGTCCTCTCCGACGCGACCGGAGCCATCGATCTGGCCAACGAGGCGGGCACCGCACCGGCACGCCAGGTGCATGAAACCCTCATGGCGCTGCTGCACTCCAACTGGGCTGCCGTTGCCGACGCCGAGACCTGGGCGGCGGCGCTGCGGACGGGTGCGCCGCTGGCCAAGAGCGACCTCGTCACCTCCGCTGCCCAGGGGCGCGGCGGCGCGTAAGGGATTCCCCGCCAGCGGACACGACGACGGCTCCCCCACCGCGTGTGGAGGAGCCGACGTCGTTCGTACGGTTAGGACACCGGAGCCAGCACCGGGTAGTCGGTGTAGCCGGCGGCGCCGTCGGTGTAGACGGTGGCCTGGTCCAGCTCGTTCAGCGGCAGGTCTTCCTGCCAGCGGCGGGCCAGGTCCGGGTTGGCGATGACCGGGCGGCCGACGACGACGGCGTCGGCCAGGTCCTCTTCCAGCAGCATGATGGCGTCGTCGCGGCTGGTGACGGTGCCGAAGCCGGTGTTCAGCAGCACCGGGCCGCCGAAGCGGTGGCGCAGGCCCTGGACCAGCTCGTCCGCCGGGTCCTTGTGCAGGATCGACAGGTAGGCCGGCAACAGATCAGCGATGCCGTCCACCAGTGCGGTGTAGGTGGCGGTGACGTCCGCGCGGTCGGTTTCCAGCACGCCCTGGATGTTGTGCTCCGGGGAGATACGGATGGCGGTGTGCTCGGCGCCGATCGCCTCGGCCACGGCACGGAAGGTTTCGATGACCATCCGCGCCCGGTTCTCCGGGGAGCCGCCGTAGTTGTCCGTGCGGGTGTTGGAGACCGGGGAGAGGAATTCCTGCAGCAGGTAGCCGTTGGCGCCGTGCAGCTCGACGCCGTCGAACCCGGCCTTCATCGCGTTCCGCGCGGCGGAGACGAAGTCCTGGACGACGCCGGGCAGCTCCTCCGTGGTGAGGGCGTGCGGCACCGGGTAGGGCTGCTTGCCGTCATAGGTGTGCGCCATGCCTTCGACGGCGATGGCGCTGGGGGCCTGCGGCTGGCGGCCGCCGTTGATGTTCTCGTGAGCCACGCGTCCGGAGTGCATCAGCTGGGCGACGATCCGGCCGCCGGCCTCGTGCACGGCGTCGGTGACGCGCTTCCAGCCGGCCACGTGCTCCTCGGTGACCAGGCCGGGCATCAGCGGGTTGCCCTGGCCGGGGAAGGAGGGGTAGATGCCGTCGCTGATGATCAGGCCCATGGAGGCGCGCTGGCGGTAGTGCTCGACCATGATGTCGGTGGGCACGCCGCTGCGGTCGGCTCGCACGCGGGACATCGGGGCCATGACGAGGCGGTTGGGCAGTTCCATGGTGCCGACGGTCAGCGGGGTAAACAGTTTCACTAAGCCGGTTCTTTCTCTCGCTTGCGGCAGGGAAGCGCTCCCCGCGCTGATGGTTCTTCAGCGAGGGCAACCGTGAAGCCCACTGCAGATATTCCACAGCGTCCGGCAGGTCACACGCCGGCGGCGGGCGCATCGACCCGGACCGACCCGAAACGGTGCCACTGCGGCCCGGGCACCGGCTGAGCCTTTACCCCCACCGGCGCCGGGGTGATCATGGCGGAAAGGCCGACGTCGGTCCGGAGCCGGTTCGTCCGGTGCCTCCCGGCAGCACAGAAAAGGCAGCCCCATGAGACTTCTCCCCTCTCTGCGGCGCATGATCTCCATAGTCCTTGCCGCCGGCCTTCTGCTCCTGGCCGCTGCGACGGGCGCGTCCGCCCTGTCCTCCGCCGCACCGCCCCGGATGGGGCCCGCCGGGCCCGCAGCACTCCCCATGGTCGACGGCGACGACGGCGGAAGCGGCGACGCTACGGGCCCCCAGTTCTACAGCGGGCTGAGTGTCGACGTCGGGGACAACGTCTCCGGAGACGTGTACGCGTCCGGGCAGGACATCACCATCGACGGCGATATCACCGGTGATGTCATCGCCGCCGGCCAGACGATCACCATCAACGGCACAGTTGACGGCAACGTCCGCCTGGCCGGGCAGAACATCACCATCAATGGGGCGGTGTCGCGCAGCGGCACGATCTTCGGTGCGGACATCGAAGTCACCGGCAGCGGGTCCTTCGGCGAGGACCTGGTGGGAGCCGGGCAGGACATCGACATCGCCGGGACCGTCGGGCGAGACGTCGAGGTCGGCGTTGGCTCCCTTTCCATCGACGGAACGGTGGGCGGCAACCTCTCGTACAGCTCGAACGAGGAGGCGGACATCGCCGACGGCGCCGTGGCCGGGTCCGTGGAGCGCAGCGTCCCGGAGACCATGCCGGACCCGACGCCGGGTGAGCGGTTCGTGGGCTGGCTGCTGGGACTGCTGTATGCGCTGGTGTCGCTGAGCATCATCACGGTGCTCGCCGGCTGGCTGTTCCCGCGGCTGCTGCGCCGGGTGACCGACCAGCTCGTGCCCCGGCCCTGGAAAGCGCTGCTGGTCGGGTTCGTGGCCGCCGTCGCCGTTCCGGTGGGGACGCTGCTGGCCCTGGTCACGGTCATCGGCATTCCCCTGGCCTTGTCCTGGCTACTGGTCTGGACCGTGCTCACCCTGGCCTCGTTCGTGTTCGGCGCGTACTACATCGGCCGGCTCGTGTTCCGCGGCAACCAGCATCCGGTGATCAAGGCGCTCGTGGGCGGGGTGATCCTTATCGTCGCGCTGCACATCCCGTGGCTCAACATCGTGGTGTGGCTGGCGATGGTGTTCTTCGGCCTGGGGGCCCAGCTGCTGGCGATCTACGAGCGGCGGCCGTGGCGGCGTGCCCCCGAGCCGTCCCTGCCGGCTCCGCCGCATGCGCCCGGTCCGGCACCCGGCGCCTCGGCCTCCGGGCCTCCCCCAGGCCCGCTTCCGCAGGGCCCGCCGCGAGAGGCATGACACTGAGCTGGCTGACGCGGCTATGACGCCGCTGCGGAGCGAGGTGGGCAGGTAGACGACGACGGCGGGCCCTCTCCCGTCATGTGGAGGGGCCCGCCGTCGTCGTACTTCTCTAGGAGGCAGCCAGCTCGAGCACCGGGTAGTCGGTATAGCCGGCGGCGTGCTCGGCGCCGATAATCTCGGCACGGCAACAAACTCTCAGCCGGTAGCTCTGGCTGGGCTTCGCCACCACTAACGGACGCCGGCGAACTGTCCCGCCTCGCGCAAGTCTCTGGATGCGGTGAACTCCTCCGCGAGTGCCTCTTCCTGGTACTCAACGAGTTCGACGTGGTGCTCCACTAGGGCCTCACGCACTTGGGCCGGGCTGGCGTAGAAGTACTCCCGGCGCAGGTTCACCAGGTTCACCCGCTGGGCGGCGAAATGTTGGTGAAGCATGCTCTCGATCCCCACCGCGTCCTTAGAGAAGAACAAGGCGTGTACGTCGAACAGGAACGGGACTGAGGCATCTCCCAGTTCTCGGACGCGCTCCATCGGGTTGAGGCGACGGGTCATTCCGATCTTCACCACGCCCTCGCCAAAGGCACCGAGATTGGAGATGACGTACACATACCCGGCGCGCGTGTTCAGGGCGTTGTCTTCGGCATCGGCAAGCTTGGCTTCGGCCTCCTCCAGCTGCTCCTGGACACGCTGGACGCCTTCGAGGTCGCCGGCGGATTGCAGCTGGGCCAGGACGGTCGCGTAGTGGTCGACTTCCTTCTTTTGCTTGGCCTTTAGCGCTTCCCATTCCCGCTGGGCTTTGGCGGCCTCGCGAGCCTCTGCGCGGGCTTCGGCCTCGAGCTGCTTCTGATTAGCCACCGCCTGCAGGTGCCGGGCGGCGAGCGCGAGCTCCTGCTCGCGTAGTTGGTGGTAAGCGTTAGTGACCTGAAGTCCGATCATGGCGCCGCGCTTGGCGATCTGCTCGCGAGCCTTCTCCAGGCGTGCCTGCGCCGTGGCCAAGTTGCCCGCCTTGACGGTTTTCACACAGTTCTCCGCCTCGGCGTTGTAGGCACGTAGCAGCAGGGCAGAGAGATCTCGAACGAACTTGGCCCCCTCCCGGGCCGAGTTGTTGAACGTGAACCCGGAGACGGCGGTGACTGCAGTCTTTTCCCGCAGCCTGTCCTTGATGCGGGCGCGCACTGTGGCCAGTTCGTCGGCAAGCTTCACGGAGGCCTCGGCCGGGTGCTCATAATCGTAGAACCCGATATTGTGCCGGTCGGCCACTTGGCGCACGTCGAGCACCTCGCCGCGGACGGATGCGAGTTCGGCGTTCGCAGCGGCCAACTCCTGTTCCGCGACCGAAATCGCTTGGTTCAGGTCTGCATTATGGCGTTCCTTCGCAATGACGTCGAGGGCTCCGACACGTTGCAGGTCGGAGAACATCTGCGTATTGGCCAGGTAAACCTCGTCGGCGTACTGCTTCAGTCCGGCGGCGGGGACGGGTGGGGCCCCCATGCCGGTGCGATAGATGTTCTCCGCGCTGACTCCGAAACCTTCTGCCGGAGCCCCGAAGGCCTTTTTGTACTGCTTCAGGACATTCAGCAGGATCCACAACACACCTGCGGCCACGATCAGGCTCACCAAAAAAGCCTCGGACGGCAACAAGGCCATCAGAAGAAGGCCGATACTGGCCCAGGTGACGTGGCGGCCGAATCCGGTTGGCTTCTTCTTCGGCTGTTCTGGATCCGGCTCAGGGCCGAACGATAAACTGGGCATGCTTCCCCCATGATCGAGTGATAATTCTCGAACCGTAACAGCTGCCACCGACACCCAAAGATCCCAGGGGCAAGCAGATCCAGCCCCTGTGCCTATAGACGGGGCAGGTGTTGCCGTCGGACGCTAATCGGCTGACGTGACTCTGCGCCGCCCAGCGGTAAGGCAGGCAGGTAGGCGCGGCTAGGGTGGGCCGACCCCGGAGCGCCTCAGCACCCTCGGACTTACGCCGCTCCCTACCAGACGAGGGAATGCCCCTCCGGCGCAACCGGCCTCCTGGATGCGGAGACTGCTATCAGCTCGACCCCTTGGTAGCGGCCGTCCCGCACCTCGTCTTTCAACGCTTCGAGGTCGATTGTCTGTCGATGGTGGTTGTCCAACACACAGACGTAAGCAAGCGGAGCATCCACGTCGGGAGAACTGCGCCTGTGTTCCTCGAATAGGCGTCCTAATTTGCGCACATCAGCGAGAATCGCGCGCCGCTGGAGGCCATGGGCGGTGCTGGCCCCCACTTTCAGCTCGGAAATCACCGCAAGATGCTTCAGAATTCCGATTCCGGACTTATCCGAGGAACGGGCCTCACTGTTGGCGTAATGAGGGATCATGATGCCAGGCTCACGTGACACCACCGCATCAGGACGCACTTCGCCTGCCCCTGGCGCGTGGAGGAAGTACCTTTCGTTGATGATGACTTCCCGGCCAACTCGGTCAATCCCGAACTGGCCAATCAAATAATGCGCGAACCAAGCTTGATAACTTGCCTCATTCGCCCACAGATGCCCGCAGGACGACGCAAATACGTTCCACGCAGCCTCGAACTTTTGTGCGACAGGTTCAACCCCTGGGGCCCAACTAGTATCCATTCGATGGATCATTGCACTGTTTGACAACTCGTGACCGCATTGCAGATGCGGATTCTGCCCAGTCTCGCCCGGCGTCGGACGCCAGCGCGTGGAGGTGACACGGTGACCGGACAAACGGCACATGTCAGGCGTCCCTCTGTGCTTGATCAACTGCCCCTTAACCACAGCGACGGCAGGCCTCCCGCATCCCGCGGAAGGCCTGCCGCCGTCGTCCTACTTCCCTTAAGAGACGGCAGGCTCCAGTTCCGGGTAGTCGGTGTAGCCGGCGGCGCCGTCGGTGTAGACGGTGGCCTGGTCGACTTCGTTCAGCGGCAGGTCCTGCTGCCAGCGGCGGGCCAGGTCCGGGTTGGCGATGACCGGGCGGCCGACGACTACGGCGTCGGCCAGGTCCTCTTCCAGCAGCATGATCGCGTCGTCGCGGCTGGTGACCGTGCCGAAGCCGGTATTCAGCAGCACCGGGCCCCCGAAACAGTGGCGCAGGCCCTGGACCAGCTCGTCGGCCGGATCCTCATGCAGGATGGACAGGTAGGCCGGCTTGAGGTCGGCAATGCCGTCCACCGGGGCGGTGTACGTGGCGGTGACGTCCGCGCGGTCGGTTTCCAGCACGCCGTCGCGGCGGGCGCGCACCCGGGACGTCGGGGCCATGACGAGGCGGTTGGCAGTTTCATGGTGCCCACGGGCAGGGGGGTAAACAGTTTCACGTGGGCGACTTCCTTCTGTTGCGTGCTTCGGTCCTCCAGCGGGCAACCGTGAAGGCGGTCCGGAACATTCCGCGGAGCGGGCACGTCACATCGGGCGGGTGGCCGCTGGCGACTGCCCGACGTCGCCGGAGGGCAGCTGCTCTGCCTGCGCCTGAGCCTGCACCCGTGCCTGCTCCCGTGGCCCGCCAGCGCCGCTCCGGAACCCGCGCACCGTCAGGTAGATCCCCAGCGACGCCTCCCAGAGAATCTCCGGCAGCGTGAACAGGGCCGAGGGCACCGACGTCTGCCCGTAGGCGCCGAACAGCACGGCCAGCCCGGACACCGACATCAGCGGCCCGCCGATCAGGCCGAACAGCGCCATCGGCCGCGGCACCAGGTGCGAGCGGTACAACAGGAACCCCAGCAGCAGGCCGTTGCCCAGGCCGACGACGAACCCGGGCCCGAGCAGGAAGGTCCAGCCGTGCACGACCACCAGGGCCTGGGCCACCGGCAGATAGGCGCCGCCGTCGTCGCCGGTGTCCTGGCGCAGGGTGACCACGGCCAGCAGGCTGAGGATTCCGACGGCGATCAGCGCGCACTCCATGATCCGGGCCGCCACGTAGCCCAGCGCGGCCGCCTCGCTCCAGCGGCGCAGGACGGGGAAGAGGACGACGGCGGTGCCGATGTTGCTGATGAGCAGCACCAGCTCGCACACGGCGCCCCAGAGGATCCGGGCGTCCGTCCCGGGGCCGGTGACGTAGCCGGGGTCGGTGAGCAGCGGCGCGTAGAGCGCTGCGCCGGCGATGGCGGAGACGAAGGTGATCAGGAACAGGATTCCTGCGGGGAGGGCGGTGGTCTGGGAGGGCTGCATGACGTTCCTGCCGGCCGTGGGTGTACGGCGTACACCGAGTGCGATCGAACCTAGGTGTATGCCGTACACTTTGTCAACAGCTGTTCCGAACCCGGCAGGAGAACCCCGTGCCCAACCGTTCCGTTCCGCAGGCTGACGACGGCGGGCGGCAGGACGCCGTCGGCCGCCGCCCGCGCCTGAACCAGGCCGCGGTGTTGCGCGCCGGCGTCGTGCTGGCGGACGCGGTGGGCATTGACGGGTTCACCATGCGCACGCTGGCGCAGGAGCTGGGCGTGGTGCCGATGGCGCTGTACAAGCACGTGGCGAACAAGCAGGAGCTGCTGGACGGCATGGTGGATCTGGTCTGGGCGGAGGTCACCGAACCGGACGCGGCCCGGGGGTGGAAGCCCGCACTGCGGGAGCGCGCGGTGTCGCTGCGGAACGCGCTGGTCCGGCACCGCTGGGCGGTCGGGCTGATGGAAGCGCACGGCCGTCCGGGGCCGGAGAACCTGAAGCAGCACAATGCCCTGCTGGGCTGCCTGCGCGAGAGCGGCTTCTCCTTCCGCACCGCGGTCCATGTGACATCGCTGCTGGATGCGTACATCTATGGGTTTGCGCTGCAGCAGAAGACGCTGTCCTTCGAGACGCCGGAGGAGTCCGGGCAGGCTGCGGCGGCCACCCGGGACGGGATGCCCGACGACGTCGCCGCCCGCTACCCCTATCTGCTGGAAGTGGTGGGCGAGCTCGCCCGGGAAGGCTACGACTACGACGTCGAGTTCGAAACCGGCCTGGATGTGCTGCTGGACGGAGTTGACGCGCTGCGCGCGTCCTGGCGCAAAGGGTGACGGAGGCAGGCACCGGGGTACCTGAGTGGGCTAAAACGATTTCCCGGTGGACTCGGTCACGGCCGGCGTTCGTCCTGCCGCGTGCAGCTAGTGATTGGCTGACGCAGCATTGCACGCAGTTTCGGATTGAGGGCCGTGAGTAGGCAGCGAGGCCTCCCGCATGCTGCGGCAGCCCTTCCGTTATCACCTTAGGAGGCAGCCGGTTCGAGCACCGGGTAGTCGGTGTAGCCGGCGGCGCCGTCGGTGTAGACGGTGGCCTGGTCGACCTCGTTCAGCGGCAGGTCTTCCTGCCAGCGGCGGGCCAGGTCCGGGTTGGCGATGACCGGGCGGCCGACGACGACGGCGTCGGCCAGGTCCTCTTCCAGCAGCATGATCGCGTCGGGAGATGCGGTGTTCTGCGACTGGAGCTTTCTGGGGACCGGGGCGGCGTGGATCGACTGGGTCGGGCTGTTGCCCTACACCCGCGCGGACGGGATCGACGCCGCTGCCGGTGGAGCGACGGCTGATGGTGTCCGGGCTTCTGTTCCGGCGCCTGCTGCTGGTGTGGGCGGGCGCGTCGGTAGCGTATCTGCCGATCGGCTTCATCACGGATCTGGAGGCCGGCGTGCCGGGTCAGTTCCTGACCGCCGGAACGTTTGGGGTGGCTGCTGTGTGTGCGGTGCTGCTGGCGGCGTTGCAGCAGGCCCGGCCGGTTCCGCACTCGACGGCTGAGCGACGCCGGGGTCTGGTTCCCGGCCTGCTGCTGCTGGCGCTTCTGAGCCTGACAACAGTGGGGGTTGCCGCGGGGTTCTGGCCGCTGGCGGTCGGCGACCTATGCGTCATGGTTGCACTGGGCCGGCTCGTGTTCACGCGGCTGGACCGGATTCCGGGGCGGGAGCTGGTCCGCGGCGGTGCGGTGTCCGGGCATGCCGGGGCGGCGGTGTTCCTGATGGACGCGAACGAGCTGGGCCGGTCGTTGGCGGCAGAGCACGACGGCGTTGCCTCCGCCCGGGCGGCGCGCTGGTATGCACGGGGCGGGCGGACACCGTTTGTTGCGCTGCTGCGTGCGGATACCGCGGCGTTCCTGCGGGCCCGCGGTCTGTGGGTGCGTCCGGTGCTGGTGCTCCTGTTGTGCGTGGTCCTGCTGCTGGCCAGCGGCGCAAAGCCTCCACTGGTGCAGCTGGGAGTGATTGCGGCGGCTGTGGTTGCTGCGGTTCCGGCGCTGGGTGCGGTGGCGCGGCGGACGGCGATCATGCCCGGCCTGGACATGCTGCTGCCGTTGTCTCCGGCCCTGGTCCGGCTGAGCCGCCTGGCACTGCCTGCTGCGGCTCTGGCTGTGTGGACGGCGGATTTGTGTGCGGTGCTGGTTCTGCTCGGCGCGGGCGATCCGGCAGTGATGGCTCTGGGTGCGCTGGCTGGTGTGGGTTTTGGCGCGGCGGCGGTGCGTGGCGCCTACCGGGTCCAGCCCGACTGGACTGTTGCGCCCAAGGACACCCCGTTCGGTCCGATGCCCAGCGCGCGGGCCGGGTCGATGATCCGCGGATTCGACACGACGCTGCTGGCTCTGGTTCCGCTGCTGCTAGCCTGTTCCTGGGCTACGCGCCCGGGGTGCTTCTGCTAGCGCAGGCTGGGTTTTCGGCGGTGTGTGTTCTTGTCGTGATGTACTCGACTTCGGGCTACAAGTCATCCGCCTTAGTTTCAACTCGCTGCTCGACAACGTGAGTTGCCCACGCGGAAACATCCAATCCGAATCGAGTTCAAACTCGAGTCTTTCGGCGTGGGATGCACTGGGACAAGCGGCCAGATGAGCGACACGTGCGGATAATCCCCTGCTCTCCGCCGAGTGAACCTAGACTGGACGCCAGCAAGCACTATCACAGACAGTCAGGGAATTAATGAGCTACCGGAACAAGACCTACGTTGCATTTGCGAGCGAAGATATAAGTCAATATCGCATGATGCAGGCGTGGAGACAGAATGCAAACATCGACTTTGACTTCTTTGACGCTCACAGTCTTTATATTTCTAGAGATACAAGCAAACCAGAAACAATAAAGCGAAACCTCAGAGAGCGGATGAAGAATGCTAAGCAAGTTGTCCTTCTGGGCAGCAAGGTAGGCAAGAAAAAGGGTAGCGACGGGATTTCGTTTTTGGCACATGAAGTGAAGGTCATGATGGAGTTCAACCTTCCGGTAATCGTCGCAAACCTTGATGGTGACCGGAACGTTGATCGCGATTTCATCCCCAGCCCTCTATTGGACAGTGACTATTACACCTTGTCAGTCTCTTTTCAGCCGAAAATTATCCGCTATGGGCTCGATAATTACGCCCTCCGCTACCGGACGAAGGCCGGCTCGGGTCCCCATTACTATGAGCCGCACATCTACGCGAATCTCGGGCTCTAGTGTGTGCCCTATTTCAGGATCTCCGCACTTGGCGGTTCTGGCGCTGGTTTCTCCTTCAGATGTTCTCCGCAATTGGGGTCATCGCTGTCTTACTTGAGGTGTGGGGTCTTATCATGGGAACCATACCCGCCAGCGGGCTTCCGCTTGCCCTATGGATAGTCATTCCATCGATTGGCTATGGACTCTTTCGCGCTTGGCCTCGGCCCATAAGACAGCTTTACAACTCGCCAAATACGACCATAGAGATCGTAAAAGGCGATCTATTCGCCCAGGATTGCCACATCGTCATTGGAACTTGCGACACATTTGATACGTCTACGCCTCACATTATTGAGAAAAAGAGCATCCAAGGACAGGCGCTTGATCGGCTCTATGGAGGCGATGTTCGGCAATTAGACCTGGAGCTCGATTCCGCCTTAAAGAACAAAAGTGTGGTGGAGACTATCGATAAACCTGGAAAAACCGGCAAGTACGGAGTCGGAACTGTCGCAACCCTTCGCCGAAATTCGCATCGAGCCTACTTCTTGGCCTACACCGAGATGAACCACCACAACGAGGCCCAGAGCAGCGCCGACGGAATCTGGCGCAGCCTTGCGTCACTATGGGAGGAGGTTTCACGGACAGCCAATGGCAATCCCGTCGCCATACCTGTCATCGGCGGAGGACAGTCTCGCTTGTCACAAATTATGCCAGCACAGGACTCTATACGGTTCACAGTCCTCTCCTTTATGTTCGCATCGCGGACTAAAAAAGTCTGCGACGAGTTGCGCATAGTCGTTCATGCGCCGGATTACGACCGACTGGATCGTCTTGAACTGCAAGCATTTCTATCGTCTTTGAGGCCATCTTGACCCGCTCAGGAATCCAGCTTCCGCCCATGCAGGACTCATGCGCCTTCTGCGCCTATCTGACGGGACTAAGGGACTTCACATTTATCAAAAAGGATGATGTCACCGCGGTAATGGTAACCCGAGAACAACGAGGGGTCCCCCACCTGTTAGTAATCCCAACCTCTCATCGTGAGACCATTCTCGAGCTAACCGATGACGAGTCTTCCGCTTTGATGCTCGATGTTAGGAACGCCGCTAAGGCAATCGACACCGCCTACCATCGCTCGGGAATTTCCATATGGCAGAACAATGGAGAGCCTGCCAGTCAATCGATTAGACATGTCCATTTCCACGTAGCTGGAACGCTAGATTCCGGGGGAACAGAATGGGGCAAGGTGGCGGAGGCGACGTTAGAGGAGACGGAGGCTATCGCGGAGCGCATAAAAGCCTGCTGGCCTGCCTGACTCTCGTCATCCAGAATCCACCGCGGTGGTTCTGCGCTGAGATTTCCGAGTTCCGGCTCTGCCGCTGACCGCATGAAAGCACATCGGTCGTCCGCCCTTGACGTGACCCCGCCCACACGGCACACTGGATCATATACGATTTCGTACTTGATTCAGGAGGGACCGTCAGCGCCATGGAGCAGGTCACCCAGCAGATGCTCGACTCGGCCGGCAAGGTCATCGCCGTCCACATCAACTACCCCTCCCGCGCGGCCCAGCGCGGCCGCACCCCGGAGCAGCCCAGCTACTTCCTCAAGCCCGGCTCCTCGCTCGCCCTGACCGGCGGCACCGTGGAGCGCCCGGCCGGCTGCGAACTGCTCGGCTACGAAGGCGAAATCGCCCTGGTCATCGGCAAGACCGCCCGCCGCGTCTCCATCGACGACGCCTGGAGCCTCGTCGCCGCCGTCACCGCCAGCAACGACCTCGGCGTCTACGACCTGCGCTGGGCGGACAAGGGCTCCAACCTGCGCTCCAAGGGCGGCGACGGCTTCACCCCCGTCGGCCCCGGCCTCATCGATGCCACCGCCGTCGACCCCGCGGCTCTGCGCATCCGCACCTGGATCAACGGCGAGCTGGTCCAGGACGACACCACCGCAGACCTGCTCTTCCCCTTCGCCCGCCTCGTCGCGGACCTCTCCCAGCTGCTCACCCTGCAGCCCGGAGACCTGATCCTCACCGGCACCCCCGCCGGCGCCTCCGTAGCCGTGCCCGGCGACGTCCTCGAAGTCGAGGTGGACGCCCCCGCCGTCGGCCTGTCCACCGGCCGGCTCTCCACCACCGTCACCGAAGGCACGACGCCGCTGGCTCCCTTCGGCGCGCAGCCCAAGATCGACGACAAGCAGCGCGAAGAGGCCTGGGGCTCGCTCGAGGCCGCCGGCCTGCCCGCGAAGGAGGAACCGGCGTCGGCCCTCACTCCCGAGTTGAAGGCCAAGCTGGAATCCGTGGCCACCGCCACCCTGTCCTCGCAGATGCGCCGCCGCGGCCTGAACAACGTCTCCATCGACGGGCTCACCGGCACCAAGACCGGCCGCAAGGTGGTCGGCACCGCCCGCACCCTGCGCTACGTGCCCAACCGCGAGGACCTCTTCAAGTCCCACGGCGGCGGCTACAACGCGCAGAAGCGCGCCATCGACTCCGTCCGCGAAGGCGAAGTGCTGATCATGGAGGCCCGCGGCGAAAAGGGCACCGGCACCCTGGGCGACATCCTCGCCCTGCGCGCCAAGCACAACGGCGCCGCGGCGATCATCACCGACGGCGGCGTCCGCGACTACTCCACCGTGGCCGGCATCGACCTGCCCGTCTACTGCGCCAACCCGCACCCGGCCGTCCTCGGCCGCCGGCACGTGCCCTGGGACACCGACATCACCGTCGCCTGCGGCGGCGCCACCGTCCAGCCCGGCGACATCATCGTGGCCGACGACGACGGCATCCTCGTCATCCCGCCGGCCATCGCCGCGGAGCTGGTCGAGGACTGCATCGAGCAGGAGCGCCAGGAGGAGTTCATCGCCGAGCAGGTCAAGGCCGGACACTCCGTGGACGGGCTGTACCCGATGAACCAGCAGTGGCAGGAGAAGTACCAGGCCTGGCTGGACGGGCAGTGACTCCTCCGACGACGGCCAGCAAGTCCGAGCAGGCCTACCGGACGGTGCAGGCCCGGATCTCCTCCGGGGAATACGGGCCCGGCTACCGGCTGGTGCTGAGCCGGATCGCCGATGACCTGGGCTGCTCCGTGGTCCCGGTCCGCGAGGCGATCCGCCGTCTCGAGGCCGAAGGCCTGGTCCGGTTCGAACGCAACGTGGGCGCCACCGTCACCGGCATCGACCCCACCGAGTACCTGTACACGATGCAGACGCTCGCGCTGGTCGAAGGCTACGCCACCGCGCTCTCGGCCCCGTTCGTCACCGCGGCGGACCTGGCCGCGGCGCGGGCGGTGAACGAGGAGATGCGGGCCTGCCTGCAGGACTTCGATCCGGTGCGCTTCACCGAGCTGAACAAGGCGTTCCACTCGGCGTTGTTCACCAACTGCCCGAACCCGCACATCCTCGACCTGGTCCACCGCGGCTGGAACCGGCTGGGCGCGCTGCGCTCGTCCACCTTCAGCTACGTGCCGGGCCGGGCGCATGAGTCGGTCGCCGAGCACGAGAACCTGCTCCGGCTGATCAATGACGGCGCCGCACCGGACGACGTCGAGCGCGCCGCCCGCGCGCACCGCGCCGGGACCCTCGAGGCCTACCTGAAGCACAACAAGCTTGATCCGCAGGCCGCCCACTAGGTCCGCACCCGCACAGACCACCCCAGACCACCCCGCAGAACCCAGCAGACCCCCACCGGAAGCATCAAAGGAGAGACTCCCATGGCTGAGCACTACGTGCCGGACAACCTGCCCAACCACATCCAGCACTTCATCAACGGCAAGTTCGTGGACTCCGCGAACGGCGCCACCTTCGACGTGCTGGATCCGGTCACCAACAAGACCTACGCCACCTGCGCCGCCGGCCAGAAGGAAGACATCGACGCCGCCGTCGCCGCCGCCCGCGAGGCGTTCGTCAACGGCCCGTGGCCCGCCATGAAGCCGCGCGAGCGCGCCCGCATCCTGAACCGGATCGCCGACGCCGTCGAGGCCCAGGAAGAGCGCCTGGCCGAGATGGAAACCTTCGACACCGGCCTGCCGATCACCCAGGCCAAGGGCCAGGCCCGCCGCGCCGCCGAGAACTTCCGCTTCTTCGCGGACCTGATCGTCGCCCAGTTCGACGACGCCATGAAGGTCCCCGGCGCGCAGATCAACTACGTGAACCGCAAGCCGATCGGCGTCGCCGGCCTGATCACCCCGTGGAACACCCCGTTCATGCTCGAGTCCTGGAAGCTCGCCCCGGCGCTGGCCACCGGCAACACCGTGGTGCTCAAGCCGGCCGAGTTCACCCCGCTGTCGGCCTCCCTGTGGGCGGACATCTTCACCGAGGCCGGCGTGCCGGCCGGCGTGTTCAACCTGGTCAACGGCCTGGGCGAGGAAGCCGGCGACGCGTTGGTCAAGCACCCGGAGGTGCCGCTGATCTCCTTCACCGGCGAATCCAGCACCGGCAAGCTGATCTTCCGCAACGCGGCGGAGCACCTCAAGGGCCTGTCCATGGAGCTCGGCGGCAAGAGCCCCTGCGTCGTCTTTGCCGACGCGGACCTGGACGCGGCGATTGACTCCGCCCTGTTCGGTGTCTTCTCCCTCAACGGCGAGCGCTGCACCGCCGGCTCCCGCATCCTGGTCGAGCGGCCGGTCTATGACGAGTTCTGCGAGCGGTACGCCGCCCGCGCGAAGACCATCGTCGTCGGCGACCCGCACGATCCGAAGACGCAGGTGGGTGCCCTGGTGCACCCCGAGCACTTCGAGAAGGTCGCCTCCTATGTGGAGATCGGCAAGTCCGAGGGCCGGCTGCTGGCCGGCGGCGGCCGCCCCGAGGGCCTGGAGGAGGGCAACTACATCGCCCCCACCGTGTTCGCCGACGTCGCCCCGGACGCCCGGATCTTCCAGGAGGAGATCTTCGGGCCGGTCGTCGCGATCACCCCGTTCGATTCGGACGAGGAGGCGCTGGAGCTGGCCAACAACACCAAGTACGGCCTGGCCGCCTACATCTGGACCCAGAACCTCAAGCGCGCGCACACCTTCGCGCAGTCCGTGGAGGCCGGCATGGTGTGGCTGAACAGCCACAACGTCCGCGACCTGCGCACTCCGTTCGGCGGCGTGAAGGCCTCCGGCCTGGGCCACGAGGGCGGCTACCGGTCCATCGACTTCTACACCGACCAGCAGGCCGTGCACATCAGCCTCGGCGAGGTGCACACCCCCAAGTTCGGCAGCGACGACGCCGCCAAGATCGACTACTGACCCGCTCGCTTCACGCTTCAAAGGAGAACCATCATGAGCACCCCCGTTCCCGTTCCCTCCATCCAGCCGCCGGACATCGTCCGCTGCGCCTACATGGACCTGGTCGTCACCGACCTGGAGCGCTCCCGCAAGTTCTACGTTGACCTGCTCGGCCTGCACGTCACCTACGAAGATGACGAGGCCATCTACCTGCGCTCCTTCGAGGAGTTCATCCACCACAACCTGGTGCTGCGCAAGGGCCCGATCGCCGCCGTCGCCGCCTTCTCCTACCGGGTGCGCACTCCGGAGGACGTGGACGTCGCCGAGCGCTACTACCAGGAGATGGGCTGCCGCACCGAGCGCCGCAAGGACGGCTTCGCCCGCGGCATCGGCGATTCGGTCCGTGTGGAGGATCCGCTGGGCTTCCCCTACGAGTTCTTCTACGACGTGGAGCACGTCGAGCGCCTGACCCAGCGCTACGACCTCTACTCCGCCGGCGAGCTGGTGCGCCTGGACCACTTCAACCAGGTCACCCCGGACGTTCCGCGCGGCCGCGCCTACCTGGAGAACCTGGGCTTCCGCGTCTCCGAGGACATCAAGGACTCCGAGGGCACCACCTACGCCGCCTGGATGCACCGCAAGCACACCGTGCACGACACCGCCCTCACCGGCGGCGACGGCCCGCGCATGCACCACGTGGCGTTCGCGACCCACGAGAAGCACAACATCATCCAGATCTGCGACAAGATGGGCGCGCTGCGCATCTCGGACCGGATCGAGCGCGGCCCCGGCCGGCACGGCGTCTCCAACGCCTTCTACCTGTACATCCTGGATCCGGACAACCACCGCGTGGAGATCTACACCCAGGACTACTACACCGGCGATCCGGACAACCCCACGGTCACCTGGGACGTGCACGACAACCAGCGCCGCGATTGGTGGGGCAACCCGGTGGTCCCGTCCTGGTACACCGAGGCCTCCCTGGTCCTGGACCTGGACGGCAACCCGCAGCCGCTGACCCAGCGCACCGACTCCTCCGAAATGGAGGTCACCATCGGTGCCGACGGGTTCTCCTACACCCGCGGTGACGAGACGGACTTCAAGGTCGGCTCGCAGCTCTAGTTTCGGGCAGTACCGCGTACGACGGCGGGAGGGACGGCTGGTGCGTTCCTCCCGTTGTGCGTGGGGCGCGTTTCTCATCGTGATGTCTGCGATATCACCACCCACAGACGAAAGCCGCTGTTTAATCCAGTACTCGTGCACCATCGGCACCACACACCCTGACGCATAATCCCGGGCATTGTGGATCTGCTCGAACCATGTCACAACAGTTCTACTTGGCATGGATCCAGAAGGCCCGGGGGCACGAAAGGATCGGGTTCACTATGGCCCGGAGCAAACAAGTCATCGATGTGAACGGTGAGCTGCAGCTCACCGTCACCTTTGAGAGACCGGATGTCGTCCAGGTAGAGGTTGAAGGCGGATTCTCCGCAACTCTTGACCCAGGGGATATAACCACCTTGATCCTCCGAGCCCAGGCGGGCGGGCTGGTTGACGATCCCCCGCCCACTCCGCAGGGGCTTGGCGGGTCACGTTCTTTGCGCCGTGCGGAAGCTGAAAGGGCTCGCCCGGGCGGGAGTACAAGGAGCACCGGTGGCTGAGGACAAGGCTCCCGAACCGGCATCACCCGCCGCCTACTGGCGCCACGCTTCCGATCGGCTGCGTGAGAACGCACGTGTCTTCGTGGCCTCACTCGGGGCTGTAGCACTTACCGTTATCACGGGTTTGAGCCTCACGGGCTTAAGCACCTTAAACCCGCGATCTGCAAGTTTTTGGTTCGCTTTGGCCGGCGCACTAGTAGCAATCGTGAGCGTAGCGCTAATGCTCGGCCTGGTGGTAAAGCTTGCATCTGCCTCCGCCGTGTCGATGTCAGATTTACTTGACAGCGGGAACACAGGAAAGCAGGGGAGGGGCACGGGTGATAAATATGCAGCAAGAATCATCGGGACAGAATCAAACGCTTATCTTGCCGGGCACAAGAATCTCGATGAATTCAGCAAGAACGTTTCTCACGCCATAAGCGAGGAGCGGTTCGCTCTGCAAGCCGCCGTTGAAGCACCAGCAGACCTCGTTGCCAACAGAGCATTGAAGGCGGCGGGTATCAAGCGGGCATGGTACGAAGCGCAACTGGGAGCGGCTATGGAAGCCGCGAGCTACCAACGCCTGCAGTGGAATTATCGACGGACAGCCAACCAACTTGTGATTGCAGGAGCTTTTGCCGGATTGGGCATTCTGACCTATGCAGCCGCAATGCACCCACTGGGCCTGCCCACCTCTCCGGTAGCTGTAACAACACATGACAGCATTCAAGTAAATGTTCCTGCAGAAGCCGCTGCTGCAGCTCTCTATGAGGAGGTGCTGGGCTGCTCTGAGAGTGTTCAGGCCCTTGTAACCGGCAAAGGCGAGTCAAGCACCGTTTCTGCCATCACCGTTCCCGACTCCGGGTGCCGCTCAGTGACCATAAACGCGGTGTGGGACGGCGACGGCTATGTCGCGGACTTCAGTCTCCCGGACGAAACGGAAACAGACTCCGCTGAACAAAGTTAGCCGCCGCTACTGATCGTCTCGGAGCATCCCCGCTCTCCCCTTCCCACGTCCCAGGATCGCCCGTATATTGCTTCGCATGCGAAATAACAGCACGACGCCGGCCCTCAGCGAGCGGATCAGCATCCCGGTACCCGCCGGCGGCGCCGTCGTCGGTACCCTCCGCCTGCCCGAGGGCGGTAAGCCGCTGGCCGCCGTGGCCATCCACCCGGCGACCGCCGTCGCCGAACGGCTCTACACCGGGTTCGCCGAGTACCTCGCCGAACACGGGTTCACTGTCCTGACCTACGATTACCGCGGCACCGGCGCCTCCGGCAGCACCCGCTCGCACCGGCAGCTGCGGATGCGGGACTGGATGGAACAGGACGTCCCGGCCGCCGCCGACTGGCTCGCCCAGCGGTTCGCGGACCTGCCGCAGCTCGCCGTCGGGCACAGCATCGGCGGGCATGCCCTGGCCCTGAACCACGGCTCGGCGGAACTGCGCGGCTTCGTGGCCGTCGCGTCCCATGCCGGCGTCACCCGGGCCATCCCGGAACGGCGGGAACAGCTGCGCGTCGGGCTGATCCTGCGGGTGATTGGCCCGGCCACCGCCCGGCTGCTCGGAGCCGTGCCCGGACGCCGGCTGGGCCTGGGCGAAGACATGCCGGCGGCCGCGATGCTGGAGTGGAGCCGCTGGTCCCGCCGCCCAGGCTACTTCTTCGACGACCCGGGCATGGACGCCGCCGCCCGCGCCGCCGCCGTCACCACCGATGTACTGGCCGTCGGGTTCAGCGACGACCTCTGGGCCACGCCCGGACAGATCGACGCGATCTACGGCCGGCTGCCCAACGCCCGCGTGGAGCAGCGCACCTACACCCCCGAGCAGGGCGGCGTGCCAGCCATCGGACACATGGGCTTCTTCCGGCGCGGGCTGCGCGAGAGCCTGTGGCCCGAAGTCCTGGACTGGCTCAACGCCCGGGCGCAGGCAGCGCAGCCGTGAGCGACGGCGGGCCGGTACGTCAGCCGGACGGCGACGGCGGGCCGGCGCCGCGGCCGGATGGCGGCGGAGCCAGGCGGCCGCCGCGGCTGGTCTTCCTGACCCTGTCGGCCGGAAGCCGCCTGCGCCGCTGGATTGCCGCCCGCGGCGAAGGCCGGGGCCTGTCCGCGGCGGCCTGCGGCGTCCTGCTCTACCTCGCGGCGAACCCCGGCGCGGGCACCGGGCAGGTCGCCGCCGCCGTCGACGCCTCCCCTGCCGGGCTGAGCGGCCTGCTGGCGCGGATGGAGAAGGCCGGGCTGCTCACCCGCACTCCGGACCCCGCCGATCGCCGGACCATCCGGCTGGACCTGACCGACGCCGGCCGCGAGGCCCTCGACGCCGTGCGTTCCTCCCTGCAGGAGCTGAACGGGCACATCACCGCCGGCTTCACCGCGGAGGAGCTTGCCGTCATCGCGCGCTGGCTCACCCACGTCGGCCGGGTGCTCGACTGATCGTCTGGAGACCGCCCCCGGTCCCGCCGACGACGCACGGGCGTGCTGGTTTCGTGCTGCACCTGAACTGCCGGGTCCGCCGCTGGTCGGCCGCCGAACCGCCGAGCCGACCCCACGTTGTCCGGACTGGGTTTAGGATTCCTGTCCGGCCGGGAGCAGCGATGCCAGGACCGCCTGAAACGCCGGGCTGGGACGAACCGACATGCTGCCATCCGCCAGATGCGTAACCTGTTCGTAGCCGGTTCCGTTCCACCAGTAGACGTGCGGGCTCACCGGACCGGGGGCATTGAAGTATCCGTCGGCCGCGAAGCGGACCATGCCCCGCATTGCACCGATGACGGCACTGCTTTCGATGACGTGCCAGGCAAGCTGATGCCGGTTGGGTACGGACAGTAGCCAGCCGAGGTCCTCACGGACAGGAGTGCCGGTGAGTTGCGTGGCCAGGCCGGGAAGGAGCATGGCCCGGCTGGCGGTATAAAAGGAACTGCCGGACAGGCCCGTGAAGGAACTGCCTCCCGGCCCCTCGAACGTTTCCAGCTGCTCCACCTCCAGGCCGCGGAGGTTCGCAATTCCCTGATTCCTGAGCGCCTCCCATCCGCCGAATTTCCTGGCGTGGTCATGGCTGAAAACCGCCACGGTTTCGGGAAGATCCAGTGCAAGCATCTCGACGATGCCCGGCGCGAACTCCCGGTGCGGGAAGCCGTCCAGCGGGGGAAGGCCCGACTCCTCATACAGGCGGGCGTAGGTCTGCCTCGCGACATCCGCCGGCGAGAGGTCTCCAAAGGGATCCGGCGCCGCGAAACTGGTCAGCAGGCGTTCCAGATGGGCGGTGATCAGCGGCCGCCACTCGGACCGCGGTTCCTTGCTGCAGACGGCCGCAATGTTCCAGAACCCGAACTTGCGTCCCGTGCTGTCCACCGCATGGTCCGGATAAACCTCGACCTCATACCCCATCTCGGCGAGAACCTGCCGGGTCAGGGCCCGGAAGTCGTTGGCGGCGGAGGCTGGGAGGAACGTCAGATACGGATCCGGCGCTTCCACCGGAGGACGCTTCTTGCCAAAGATACCCACGAGGGCTCGCTCTCGTTGAGACAGTTGGTTGCTGCCGATCCTGCCCCACTCCCCCGCGCAAACCCGGGCAGGACACGGCCCGAGGTGTTCCCATCCCGATCCTGCTGCCCCGCACAAAATGTAAGGGGAACTCTTGGACGCGCCGGAACCACCGCGTGTCTGCCCTCCGCAGGACCAGGAAGCACCCTAGAACTGGATGCCGCGGGACAGCCCGCCGTCCACCAGCACGTTGGCCCCGGTCATCCGGGCCGCACGCGGGCTGGAGACGAAAACGACGACATCGGCCACCTCCTGCGGCGTACCCATCCGGCCGGTGGGGTTCAGGTCCATCGACTCCCGGAACAGCTGCGGGGCGCCGGATTCGATGCTCTGCCACACCCCGCCGTCGTGATACGTGTTGCCCGGCGAGACCGTGTTCGCCCGGATCCCCCGCTCCGCCAGCTGGAACGCCAGCCCCGCCATGTACGCGATCAGCGCGGACTTCACCGTGCCGTACGGGCCGGACGCGAAGTCCACCTCCCGGCCGGAAACGCTGGAAATCGCTACCAGCGACGGCGCCTCGCTGCGTTCCACGAACGGCAGGGCCGCCTTCATCAGCGCCACCGTGCCCAGCAGGTCCACCCGCAGGCAGGCCTCCCAGGCGGCCGGGGTGTCGGCGATCTCCAGCGCGCTGACGTTGCTGACCACCGCGTCCAGCCCGCCGAAACCCTCGCCGACGTCGGCCACCCAGCGGGCCACCGCGTCGGCGTCGGCCATATCCACCACCGTGCCGGCCACCCGCACACCCGTGTCGGCAAGGGCCGCCTCCGTCGCGGCAATCTCCTCCGGGCTGCGGGCGCAGAACGCCACGTTGGCGCCCTCGGCGGCGAAGGCCTCCACAATTGCCCGGCCGATCCCGCGGGTGCCGCCGGTGACCAGGGCCGTCTTGCCGGAGAGCTGCAGATCCATGGCACTTCCTCCATCTTTGCGGTGCGGTGTGTTGTGCGGGTGGGGCCCGACGGCGCGGCGGGATGCTCAGCGCAGCTCAGCGGCCCGCTGCCGCAGCTCCGCGTGCAAGCCGTCATACGCGGTCGCTGCGGGGAACAGGTCCTTGCGCGCCTTGACCACCACCGAATAGTTGGCGTCCACCACGTTGGCGATCGGCGCCTGCGCCGTCTGGCTCAGCAGCTGATAGGCGTCCATCTGGTGCAGCCCGAACAGCTCCTGGAACCAGCGCACCATCTCCACCTGCCCGATCCGCCAGGAATCCTCCATCGGCCGGGAGGAGCCGACGGCCATCCAGTGCGCGTCGGTTTCCAACCGGGGCCAGGCCGGCGCGCCGCCCTTGATCAGCTCCACGATGATGGCCGAATTCATGGCGCCTTCGACGGCAGTGCCGCAGGCCTCGCCCTCGCCCTGCCGGTAGTGCCCGTCGCCGATCGAGAACAGGGCGCCGGGCTGGTTCACGCCCAGGTACACGGTGGTCCCGGCCTTCACTTCCGGCGCATCCATGTTGCCGCCGAACCGTTCCGGGACCAGCGCGGAGCGCACCTCCCCGCCGGGCGGGGCGACGCCCACGGTGCCGAGCATCGGCTCCAGCGGCAGGGCGACGTCGAACTCCCCGAAGCGGGCGGAGAACCCGACCGTGTTCCGGGAGGAGTCCACGTGATAGATCCACGTGGTGTCCGGCAGCGGGTCCTGCAGGAACGCCGTGCGGTCGGTGCTGGTCAGGCCGCCGAAAAAAGGGATGGCAGCCGAGACGCCGTAGCTGCGCGCCGGGGTCAGGTCCGCGATGTGCAGTGCCAGGGTGTCCCCCGGCTCGGCCCCCTCCACGTAGAACGGGCCGGTCTGCGGGTTCACGAAGCTCAGGTCCACCTTCTCGCTGGACAGGTCCTCCACCGAGGTCAGCGCGTTGTTGAACGCGTCCTCGCTCCAGAGCTTCAGTGTGGTGCCGGGTTTCACCGTCATCACCGGGGCCATTCCCCCGAAGGTGTAAACGAGCTGGTCACGGGTGGGGTGGTAGTCGATGATCTCCATGGCCGGATGCTATAGACCCTCCCGGTGCCCGGCAACGGGCAGGGCCCGGTCCGCGCTCACCCGGGCCGCTGCCCACGCGGGAGGCCCGCGGACCGTGCCGGGGCTACCGCCGGGCCGCTGCGGGTGGTCTGCTGGAAGGATCCGCAGCCGCCCGGCGAAAGGAAACCCCATGCGCGGAGTTGTCATTCATGCCCCCGGCGATATCCGGGTGGAGGACCGCCAGGACCCGCGGATCCTCGAACCGACCGACGCGGTCATCCGGCTGGCCGCCACCTGCATCTGCGGCTCCGACCTCTGGCCCTACCGCGGCATCGAGGACGTGCAGTCGGCGGCGCCGATGGGCCACGAGTACGTCGGCACCGTCGAGGAGGTCGGCGAGGACGTCCGCACGATCAAGCCCGGCGACTTCGTGGTCGGCTCCTTCTGGGCCTCGGACAACACCTGCGAAATCTGCCGCGCCGGCTACCAGAGCCGCTGCGTGCAGGCCGTGCCCATGGGCGGCATCGGCACCCAGTCCCAGTACGCCCGCATCCCGCTCGCCGACGGCACCCTGGTTCCCACGCCCGGCCAGCCCGACGCCGACCTGATCCCCTCGCTGATGGCCGCCTCCGATGTGCTCGGCACCGGCTGGTTCGGCGCCGTCGCAGCCCAGGCCGGGCCCGGCAAAACCGTCGCGGTGGTGGGCGACGGCGCCGTCGGGCTGCTCGCCGTGCTCGCCGCCCGCCAGCTGGGCGCGGACCGGATCATCGCCATGAGCAGGCATCCGCAGCGGCAGGAGCTGGCCCGCCGCTTCGGCGCCACCGACATCGTCGAGGAACGCGGCGACGCCGGCGTGGCCGTTATCAAGGACATGACCCACGGGCTCGGCGCGCACTCGGTGGTGGAGGCCGTGGGCACCCAGGAGGCGATGATGCAGGCGATGCGTTCCACCCGCCCCGGCGGGCATATGGGCTTCGTCGGCGTCTCGCACGACGTCGCCCTGCCGGGCCTGGAACTGTTCTTCGCTGAGATCAACATGCTGGGCGGGCCCGCCCCGGTGCGCCGGTTCCTGCCGGAGCTCATCGACCTGATCTGGAACCGCACCATCGACCCCGGCCAGGTCTTCGACCTCACCCTGCCGTTGGAGGACGCCGCCGAAGGCTACCGCGCCATGGACGAACGGCGGGCCATCAAGGTGCTGCTGACCCCGTAGCCGCGCCGCCGACGTCGGGCCCGGCTGCCGGTCTGCCCGACGCCGGTCCCCCGGCGGGCGCGGTTGCCGCAGCCTCACGCGCGGGCGGACGCGGTAGCGCCCGGCGGGCAAACGCGCTGGAAACCGCGGATAATGGGCTCAGCCCGCCGCGGCGGCGCCTTCGCCCGGAGGCGCCCTGCCGCACGGGCGGAAGGAGAACCGGTGGCCCTGATCGACAACGCGGTCTACGTGGACGGGCGGCGGCACTGCAGCCCCGCATCGCTGGATGAGACGTTCCAGGCCGTCCGGGAGACCGGCGGCATGGCCTGGATCGGGCTTTACCGGCCGGACTCCGTCGAGCTGCTGGCGGTCGCCGAGGAGTTCGGCCTGCACCTGCTCAGCGTGGAGGACGCCCTGGCCGGCCACCAGCGCTCCAAGCTGGAACGCTACGGCGACACGCTCTTCCTGGTGCTGCGACCGGCCCGCTACCTCGACGAGGAGGAGCAGGTGGAGTTCGGCGAGCTGCACATCTTCATCGGCCCGAACTACGTGGTCACCATCCGCCACGCCGAGTCCCCGGACCTGCGGCGGGTCCGCAAACGGCTGGAACAGGAACAGCAGCTGCTGGCCCTGGGCCCGCTGGCCGTCATGTACGCCCTCCTGGACCAAGTGGTGGACGAATACGAGCCGGTGGCCGCGGGCCTGGAAAACGACGTCGATGAGATCGAGGACGAACTGTTCGGCGGCGACTCCGAGGTCTCCCGCCGCATCTACGAACTCTCCCGCGAAGTCATCCAGTTCCAGCGCGCCATCAGCCCGCTGGAGGACATGCTGGAGGCCATCCGGCGCGACCCCGAGGCCGGAACAGCCCTGCCGGACGTGCTGCGCGATAACCTGCGCGACGTGCTGGACCACGTCCTGCGCCTGACCGACCGGGTGAACGCCTACCGGGCCATCCTCGACAACGCCCTGAACCTGTCCTCCACCCTGGCCTCCAACCGGCTGGCGGAAACCTCCATTGCCCAAAACGAGCAGGTGAAGCGAATTTCCTCCTGGGCTGCCATACTGTTCGCTCCGACACTGGTGGGCACGGTGTACGGCATGAACTTCGAGCACATGCCCGAACTGGACTGGCCGGCCGGGTATCCGCTGGCGCTGGCGCTCATGGTCCTGATGGGCATCGGCCTGTATGTCACGTTCAAGCGCAACAACTGGCTCTGACCAAGGAGGACATGGTGAGAAGGACCCTGGCCCTGGCCGCGGCGATGCTGCTGCTGCCCCTGGCCGCCTGCGGTGATTCGGCGGGACAGTCCGCCGGCCCGTCCGCTCCGGCATCCGCGGACAGCGCGACGTCGACCCTGCCGTCTGATGGTTCCGGCGCGGGCGCTGACTCCAACGAACCCGGCGGCCCCGTGCTGGGCGGCTGGGGAAACCTCGATGATTCCTCCGCTCCGTCCCTGGAGTTCGGCCCGGACGGCACCTACTCCGGCACCGACGGATGCAACGGCATGGCCGGAAACTGGCGGGAGGACGGCGGCCGCGTCATCCTCGATCCCGGGCCCATGACACTAAAGGGCTGCCCCGATCTGGACACCTGGCTCTCCGGCGCAGCCTCGGTGGAGCCCGCCGAGGATGTGCTGGCGGTGTTCAACGCCGAAGGGCTGCGGATCGGCGAGCTGACCCGCTGATCCGCAGCCCTTCGGGGCCGGTGGGGAGCGCCGCCCGTAAGGAAAAGAGCGGCCGACGGCGGGGGCGCCGTCGGCCGCTCTTCCTTGTGGGGGGTGCCGGGTGGTTCTAGCGGGCCAGCGGTGCCTTGTGGACGTCCTCGACGTGCAGGTCCGCGCCCTTGGTTTCCTTGACCATGCTCACGGCGACGAAGGAGATGACGCAGAGGACCATGATGTAGATGCCGATGGACCCGGACCAGCCGGTGGCTTCCAGCAGCATTTCGGCGATCATCGGGGCGAACGCGCCGCCGAGGATGGCGCCGATCGCGTAGCCGATGGAGACGCCGGAGTAGCGGACCCGGGCCGGGAACATCTCGGCGTACAGCGCGGACTGCGGGCCGTAGGACAGGCCCAGGCCGATGGTCAGCACGAAGATCGAGAGCCCGAACAGGAACACGTTCGCGGTGTCGATGAGCAGGAACATCGGGATCGACCAGAGGAAGACCCAGGCGTAGCCGATCTGGAAGGTGCGGATCCGGCCGATCTTGTCGGAGAGGATGCCGCCGTACATGGTGAAGATCAGCCAGCCGAAGGATCCCACCGCGGTGGCCAGCAGCACGGCCGGACGCTCCATGCCCAGGGTCTTGCCGGCGTAGGAGGCGAAGAACGCGATGACCAGGTATCCGGCGGCGTTGTTGGCGATGAAGATCAGCGCGGCGAGGATGACCTCGCGGGAGTTGTGCTTGAACAGCTGGCCCAGCGGGGCGGAGGATTCCTTCTTGCGCTGCTGGATCTCCTGGAAGACCGGGCTCTCATCCACGGTGCGGCGGATGAAGTAGCCGACGAAGATCAGCACCACGGAGAGCAGGAACGGGATGCGCCAGCCCCATTCCATGAACGCCTCGTTGCTCATGGAGCTGGAGATGATGAACATGACGAACGTCGCGAGGATCATGCCGACCGGCACGCCGATCTGCGGGTAGGCGCCGAAGAAACCGCGCTTGTTGATCGGTGCGTGCTCCACGGACAGCAGGGCCGCGCCGCCCCATTCGCCGCCGGCGGAGAAGCCCTGCAGGATGCGCAGCACCAGCAGCAGGATCGGGGCCGCGACACCGATCTGGGCGTAGGTGGGCAGCACGCCGATCAGGGCGGTTGCTGCGCCCATCATGACCAGGGTGAAGACCAGCATCTTCTTGCGGCCCAGCTTGTCCCCCAGGTGGCCGGCGACGACGGCGCCCAGCGGGCGGAACAGGAAGCTGATGCCGATGGAGGCCCAGGAAACGATCTGCGCCAGGGCGCTGGCCTCGCCCAGCGGGGCGAAGTACAGGGACGCCAGGACCAGGCCGGCGGCCTGGGCGTAGATGAAGAAGTCGTACCACTCGATGGTGGTACCGACCAGGGTGCCGGCAAGGACTTTGCGCTCTTCCTTGCTCATCCGCTGCGAGGACGCCGCAGACGCAGATGCTGTGGTCATGGGAACTCCGATGTTCTTGGCCTGAACTGCCAGCTGGGATTGAGGGAACGAATTACTGAAAGAACGGTCGGTAAAACGTGCTACACGATACCGCCGCATGTGACCCAGGACACTTGTTCCGGGGAATGTGACGCATGCGTCCGCGAAAATGACACAGGGCGGCGGGCCCTGGACTGCGGCCGCCATTGGAAATCAGCCACCGGCAACACCTCACCGACTACCCGCGAGCACTGCACGCCCCCGCGGCCCGTCCGGCCGGGCCGCCGTTGCAGTGTTCGATAGTTGAACTGCTGTCTCTTTTTGCGAACAGAGCAAAACTATAGACGGGGTGTGATCAAGCGCACAAGTTGGCCACGTCACACTGTGGAGCAGCAGCAGTGACGGGTGATGGTGCTGTGGATAGCACCGGGGGCAGGGTCAGCCGGCGTCGTCAGCCGGCCGCCTGGAGAATCACGCCGCTGCGCGGGATCGAGGGCAGCTGGGTCAGCGGCACGGTGAGGTCCTGTGCGGGGACCCGGTAGCCGCCCTCGGCGAGCAGGCGGGTGGCCTCTTCGACCAGGGCCAGGGTGAGCGCTTCGCCGGGGCAGCGGTGGCCGGACTCGACCTGGCCGCCGCCCTGGGGAACCAGCCGGTAGGGGTTGTCGTCCCAGCTGCGGAACCGCTCCGGACGGAAGGCCTGCGGATCAGGCCAGATCCGCGCGTCGTGATTGGTGCCGTACAGGTCCAGCATGGCCCAGGTGCCGGGCTTGAAGGTGTGTCCTCCCCAGCTGAACGTGGTGGTGGCCACCCCGGCCACGGCCGGGAAGAAGGGGTAGTAGCGGCGCACTTCCTGAGCGAACGGTGCCAGGTCCTGCAGCCGTTCCGCGTCGCCGGAGGCGAAGGCGGCGGCCCACTGCGGGTGCTCCACGAGGGCGGTGGCGGCGAAGGCGATGAACCGGGCCACGGCCACGATCGGGCGGATGACGTTGAGCAGTTCCACGGCGGCCACGTCCTCGGGCAGCGGCGCGCCGTCGTCGCCGGTCTGCGCCGCGACCAGGGCGGCCGGGCTGTCGGCGGGTGCGCGGCGGCGGCCGGCGCGCAGGTCGGCGATGATTCCGCGGGCCCACTTTTCCGTGCGCCGGCGGCGCAGCTGCGCCCACCAGTTCTTCGGCCCGAAGGACCCGGCCTGGTTCACCATCAGCGCGAACTCGGGAGCCCGCGCGTCCACCTCGCTGTCAGCGAGGGGCACGCCGGCCCACTCCGCGGCCGCAGCCGTGAGGATCCAGTGCGCTTCGCCGTGCAGCACCACCGGGTCCACGCCCCAGGAGTCGACGCGTCGCTTCCAGGTCCGGACGAAGATTTCCCGCAGCCGGGTGACCGCCTCCGGGCCCATCATGGCCAGGAACATGGCCTTCCGGTGCCGGTGCGCGGCGCCGTCGAGGGTCTGCACGCTGCCCTTGTCCTGCAGCAGGTGTACCACGGTGGGCGGCAATGCGCCCTTGCGGGTGAAGCGGCCGCCGTCGTAGAAGACCTGGGCGGCTTCCGCCCCGCGCATGCACACCACCGGCCGCCCCGCGATCCGGGTGCGGAAGATGTCGGTGCCCAGCCGGTCGCAGCGTGCGGAGATGAAGGTGTATCCCTCACGCAGGAATGCGGCTGAGCTATCGGGCGTGCGCAGTTTGGGGACGGTCATCGGTCTCCTTCGGTTGGGGGTCGGGGGTCTGGGCCGGAGCTGCTGCCGCGGCAGCGTCGGCCAGGCGGCGGCGCAGTGTGCGGACGGAGTGTCCGGCGCGGCGCAGGCGCCGGCCGGCGTACGGGACGCCCCCGCGCAGCCGCCAGTACAGGGCCGCCCAGATGCACACGGCGCGTTCCGCGGTCCAGGCCGGCGCCCAGAGCGCCGCTGTCGGCGGATACATGGCGGTGCCGCCGGCGCGGCGTCGGCCTGCCTCGGCGACGACGACCGCCGCGGCGGCCAGGGCGGCGAGCCGTCGGGGCCGGCGCAGCCCGGAGAGGATCAGCGGCAGCAGCGTCAGTTCAGCTGCCAGCCGGGCGGGCTGGGCGAAGCTGTCGTAGGCCTGCCGGACGCGCTGGCCGCGGAAGTGCCGGGAACTGCACGGCAGGCGGGGAACGAACAGGTCATCGGCGCGCAGCTCGGTGCCGCCGGCGGCCCGGACGGTGCGCAGCAGTTCGAGGTTCTCGAAGAGCACGTTGCCGTCGTACCCGCCGGTGCGCTCCAGCACCGCCCGGCGCACCGCCACCGTGCCAGGGTAGTCAGAGCCGAGGGCACGGTTGATCAGGCTGCGGGCGGTGTCCCAGCGGACGTGCCAGGACTGGGCGCCGATGAAGTGGTTCTGCGGGCGCACGACGTCGGCCCGGCCCAGCCCGGCCACCACCCGTTCCAGTGCCGCCCGGGTGTACCGCACGTCGTCGTCGGCGATCACCACGCAGGGCGCGTTGGCCTGCCGCAGGCCGGTGAGCACTCCGGCCACCTTGCCGTTGAGCACGCCCAGCGGTTCCGGCGCCAGGTGCCGGACGGCGGGCGGAAAGGCGATGGCGTGCGCGGCGAACCGGTCCGGATCCGACCCGTCGATGACGGTCACCGGCAGCCAGCGGCTGAGCCGGGCCAGGTAGTCGGCCAGCTCGGCCAACCCGGCGTCGTCGGCCCATTTCAGGGGCAGGATGTACTCGGCGTCGGCGAGGTCGGGGGCCGGCTTCACGGGTGCTGGTATTCCTTTCCGGTGCATCTGGCCCCTGGTGAGGGGCCGCGTCGAGGGGTGGCGGTCGGGCCGGGCGGCGCCGCAGCGCCGCCCGTGTCCGGCCTGGTGCTATTCCTTCTTCATCTTGTCCTGCACGACGCCGGCGGCCTTTTCCATGGTGTTGGGCAGGTCGGTGGTGCCGTAGTAGCGGGCGTCCGGGCGGGTGACGTCCGGCATGGGCGCCGTGGTGGTGGGCCCGTCGTGGTAGCTGAATTCGCCGTGCCCGTCGGGCGTGGGGCCGGAGGCCCAGCGGCCTTCCGCGGCGGCCGGGCCGTTGGAGAAGTTCAGGTACTGGTAGGACACCTCGCGGGCCTCGTTCTTCAGCGGGAAGTTGCTCGGCACCGGCAGGGACTCCATGCCTTCGGCCTGCAGCTCCATGGCGGCGGCGGTCCACTGGTTCTGGTGCATGGTGTCCCGGGCGAGCAGGAACGAGAGCAGATCCCGCACGCCGTGGTCATCGGTCATGTGGTAGAGCCGGGCGACCTGGACGCGGCCCTGCATTTCGGCGTTCGCGTTGGAGGTGAAGTCCGCCAGCAGGTTGCCGCTGGCGGTGATGTAGCTGCCCTGCCAGGGGTTGCCGTTGGAGTCCACGGCACGCGCGCCCGCTCCGGCGACAATTGCCTGCTGCACGTCCTGCCCGCCGATCACGGCGGCGACGGCCGGGTCGTCCTGGGTGGAGCCGCGGGAAACACCCAGGGGGTCCTTCTCGAGCAGCTGGGCGATCATGACGGCCAGCATTTCGACGTGGCCCATCTCCTCCGCGGCGATGCCGTAGAGCAGGTCCCGGTACTTGCCGGGAAGGTGTGAGTTCCATGCCTGGAAGCCGTACTGCATGGCCACCGTGATTTCGCCGTACTGCCCGCCGAGCACCTCCTGCAGTTTGCGGGCGAAGACGGCGTCGGGCTGATCGGGGACGGTTTTGAACTGGAGTTCCTGCTTGTGGAAAAACATGCAATTTCCTCCTGGCCTTGGGTGACCCGGCCCCGTGCACGTCCCCACAGGGGAAGTTGGCCGGATCGGGGTGTCCTCAACCTAGCCATGCGGTCCACCCGTGGGAAGGGTCATCAGCAAGCTTATGACTTCTTTTTGCCGGTTGTCTTGCGTGACGCGGAACGGCGCGTAGGGAGCGTCTGCGCGGCGGCGGGCCGGGTGGGCCGCTCCGCCGGCGCACCGTTCCGCCCCGGCCGTCCGCTGCGGCTAGGCTGTCGCCATGTCTGAGCACCTGCCTGCCCCCGATGCCGGGGCTGCCTCCGGATCCGGCGACGCCGTCCGTCCTTCCGCTCCAGCCGACGACAACCCCGGCACGGCCCATTCCGGTTCCTCACCGGGGGGACGCCCGCAGGCAGCACCGGGCCGCGGCACCGGAGCGGCCGACGTCGGGCCGGCCCAGGTCAGCGACGACCTGGCCGTGCGCCGTCACGTGCTGCCCTCGGGGCTGGCCTACACCACCACCGCCGGGCGGATCGTGTTCCGCCGCGAGGAGACCAAGGACGGCCTGGCGGACGGCTTCCGGGCCAAGGCGGAGATCTTCCTGACCGCCTACACCGCCGACCGCGACCCTGCCGAGGGAGTGTCCTCTCCCAACCCGCGCCCGGTGGTGTTTGCGTTCAACGGCGGGCCCGGCTCGTCGTCGGTCTGGCTGCACCTGGGCCTGCTGGGCCCGCGGATGGTGGACTCGGGCGACATCGGCGCCCTGACCCCGGCACCTTACGGCCTGGTCGACAACCCGGAGACCCTGCTGGAACACGCCGACCTGGTGATGATCGATCCGGTGAACACCGGTTTCTCCCGGGTGGTGGACGGCAACCAGGCCGACGAGTTCCACGCCTTCGAGCAGGACCGGGACCTGGTGGCCGAGGTGATCCGGCTCTGGACCACGCGCAACAACCGGTGGCTGAGCCCGAAGTACCTGGTCGGCGAGTCCTACGGCACGCTGCGCGCGGTCGCCGTCGCCGGCCGCCTGTTCGAGGCGTATGGGATGGCGGTCAACGGGCTCGGCCTGATCTCCACGGTGCTGAACCTGGCCACGCTGGATTTCGCGCCGGGCCGGGACACTCCGTACGCGCTGCACCTGCCCACCTACGCGGCGATTGCCCACTATCACGGCCGGCATCCGGGCCGGGAGCTGGCCGACGTCGTGCGCGAGGCCGAGGAGTACGCGGCCCGCGACTACGGCTACGCGCTGACGCAGGGCGCGCGGCTGTCCGCGGAGGAGTTCGACGGCGTGGTGGCGCGGCTGGCGGAGCTCACCACCCTGGATCCGGGTTTCATCCGGCGGACCAACCTGCGCTGGGATTACGCGCAGTTCTCCGCGGAGCTGCTGCGGGAGAAGCACCTGGCCGTGGGGCGGATCGACGGGCGGTTTACGGCGCCGGCGGAGGATCCGCAGGCCTCGATCAACTGGGACGATCCCAGCCTCGCCGCCATCAACGGGCCCTACGCGGCGGCCATCAACCACTACCTGCGCGCCGAGCTGGGCTACGAGAACGACCTGCCCTACGAGGTGCTCAGCGGGCGGGTGCAGCCGTGGAGCTACCGGCAGTTCGAGGGCGTGCCGGTGGATGTCACCAAGACGTTGGAGCGGTTGATGGCGCACAACCCGTCCCTGCGGGTACACGTCGATTACGGGTATTACGACGGCGCGACGCCGCACTTCGCCGCCGAGTACGTCTGGGCGCACATGCGGTTGACTGACGAGGCGCGGGCGAGGTTCACCCATCACTATTACGAGGCCGGGCACATGATGTACGTACAGCCGGAGGCCCGGCGGGCGCAGTTGGCCGCGCTGGCGGAGTTCGTGGCGCCGCGGTAAGGGCTGCGGGGCGGGGCTGGACGGGCGGCCGGCGTCGGGCGCCGGTGCCGCCCGGCTTCCGCTGCCGGTTTGTGCACTTGCTGCCATTGCGTACCGGCAGCAGCTGCCCAAACCGGCAGCGCGACGTCGACGGTCCCGGGCGCCAGCGGGCTGGGACCCTTGCCGGGGCGGCTCCGCCGGTTAGTGGGCCGCGCCGGTCTCGACGAGCAGCACGCCGCCGACGATCAGCGCCACCCCGAGCCCCATCACCCAGGTGAAGGGTTCCTTGAAGATCACCCGGCTGAGCACGGCTGTCAGCGCGACGCCGGCGGCCGCCCACAGTCCGTAGGCGATGCCGAGGGGCATGCCCAGGGCCAGGACGACGGCGAGCAGGCTGAATGCGGCCAGATAGCCGGCGACCACGGCGATGTACCAGCGCCGGGAGCCGCCTGTCGCGGCGCGCAGCGACAGCGTGGCACCGACCTCTGCGAGAATCGCGACGGCGAGCAGGATCCACTGCATCAGTGCGCTCCTTCCGCCCGGTCGGACCCGGGGGCCCGGTGAGAGGCGTCGCCTCCGTCGCGTCCACCGGAGACGCCGGAGCCCCCGCCTCCGTCGTGTCCCCCGGAGCCGCCGCCGCGCCCACCGCCGTCGCGCCGGTTGCCGCTCGCGGCTGGTTCGGCGCGGCCGGCTGCCGCCTGCGAGCCGAGTTCGACGCACAGCACGCCGGCCATGATCAGCACGATGCCGGCGCCCATCAGCCAGGTCATCGGTTCATCGAAGATAAGGGTGGACAGCACCGCCGTGAGGGCGACGCCGCTGGCCGCCCAGAAACCGTAGGCGGCCTCGAGCGGCATGCCCTGCCGCAGGGCACCGGCAAGCATGATGAACGCCGTGAGGTAAGCCCCTGCGGTCACCGCGTACAGGCCCGGCATCTCCAGTGCCGCCTTCAGGGTCAGGGACCCGGTCACTTCGGCCGCGACGGCGGCGCAGAGCATCATCCAGCCCTTGATGGGGTTCCTCCTTGGGTGGTGGGTGCGGCGACGGCTCAGCGGGTGGCGAAGTGCACCCAGACGCCGATGATCCACGCAGTGCCGGCTGCCAACGCGAGCGCGAGCTCCGCCAGCATGCCGAGGCCGGTGGCTTTCAGGGCGGCCCAACTCGACGACGCCGCCGCGCCCAGGTTCCGCTGGCGCACGAATTCGCTGGCGAGCAGCCCTCCCGCGAAGCCGACCACCAGGCCGACCACAGGGATGACGAACATGCCGACGACGCCGGCCACGAGCCCGACCAGCACCGAGCGGTTGGGGATCTGCCGCTGCTTCAGCTTCCGGCCGGTGAGCACCACACTGGCGGACATCCCGGCGAGTGCGAACAGCGCCCCGAAGGCGAATGACCACCAGCCGGCGCCGCTGCTCACTCCGATCGCCCAGCCGAGGAAGGCCAGCAGGATCAGGATGCTGCCCGGCAGCACCGGAACCACGATGCCGGCCACGCCGACGGCGATCAGCACTCCGGCGGCCAGGGTCACTATCAGGTCGGCGTCCATCTCCCCAGTCTCGCATTACCGGCGACGCACCTTTCCCGCAGCAGCTTCCTGACGGGTCCGACTTCCAGGCCGCTCGGGGGCCAACATCCCCTTTCACCGCCGTCAATAGTAAGCTTGCTGACTACCAGACAGTCACCGCACACTGCCAAGGAGGACACCATGAGCTCGGATGCCACAGGAGGCCGGAACAGCGGCGGGGACCGGCGGGGCCGCAACCCGGACCCGGACGCGACGCAGGCCATGCCCACGGAAGGAGCGGGCGCCCATGTCGCGGAGCCACCCGCGGACGCCGGGCGGCCGACGGGACGGCGGGCCGCGGATAACGACGTGCCCGCCGGGGCAACGGACGGCGGCTACACCGACATCGACTACGGCGCGTTCCAGGAAGAGGATTCGCACGACGGGGCCACCCGGCGGCTGCCCGATGAGGCGCAGGAGCGCCGCAGCACCGACTCCCCCACGGAGCGCATCTCCGACCGGGACCGGACCCGGGCCATGCCCCAGGCCGACGGGGACCGCTCGTCATCCATCAGTGCCGAACGGGATCCGCGCGACGGCGGCTACCGGGACGACGCCGGTTCCGCGGCTGACGACGGCGCTCGCAGCTCCGGCGGGGGCCGGGCCGGAGCCGTGCTCGGCGGAGCCGCAGGGGCGGGCGCCGGGGCCGGGACCGGACGTGGCGGCCGGGCAACCGGTGCCGGAGGCCGGGACGCCGGGGATGCCGCCGTCGCCGCTCCCAACCGGGAGTCGCTGCTGCAGCGCGAGAAGGAGGCCTTCGGCGGCATGAAGTTCGGTGCGGCGTTCTTCGGCTGGCTCAGTGCCACCGGGATGCTCGTGCTGCTCTCGGCACTCGCCGCGGCGATTGCGGCCGCCGTCGGGCTGTCCAACAATGCCGACCTGGGGCAGGCCCTGAACCAGGTGGGGACCGACCAGTCCGCCGGCATTGCCGGTGTCATCATCGCGCTGGCGGTGCTGCTGATCGCCTACTTTGCCGGCGGTTACGTCGCCGGGCGGATGGCCCGCTTCAACGGCCTGAAGCAGGGCCTGGCGGTGTGGATCTGGGGGCTGATCATTTCCGCCGTCGTCATCGTGCTGGGGCTGATCTTCGGCAATGACATCAGCGCGCTGACGCAGGCGAACGCCCTCGCGCCGCTGCCGGAGTCCTTTGACGAGATCAATCCGATGACCTGGCTGGCCGTCGGCCTGTCCCTGGCGGTGGCGCTGGTCGGCGCGCTGCTGGGCGGCCTGGCCGGCATGCGGTACCACCGCCGGATCGACAAGGCGGACTTCGGCCCGGTGGACGACAACCGGCGCTGACCCGGCGGAAGCCGCTTCGGGGCTGCGTGGCCGGTGCCGAGGGCTAGGGCCCAGCCACGCCGGACGCCGGCCTCGGGCCTCGGGCCTCGGGCCTCGGCCCAAGCTTCGGGGCTGCTCGCACCACTGCGCAGCAGCCCCGAAGCCATGTTCCGGCTCCTCCTTCACCCCCCAGCACCACCGTCCGGACGTGCCCCTCCAGTTCGACGCCGCCCCCTCCAGTTCGACGCCGCCCCCTCCACGTTGCGCCTTTTCCTCCAGTTCCAGACGGAGAGAACGGACAAAGTGGAGGGGCAGGATCCGAACCGGAGGGATCCAGGCCATCCAAGCGCCCACGCACGAAGGGCCGGCACTCCGTTTCCGGAATGCCGGCCCTTCAGGCTTCCACGGCACAGGCGGGGTGGGGGTGCCCGCCACACCCGCGACTCACGGGCCGCCCAGCCGCCCGCCGTCGCCCGCTACGGGCTGGGGGTGCCGCCGTTGACGTTCAGCGTTTCGCCGATCACGTAGCTGGATTCGGGCGATGCCAGGAACACGTACGCCGGGGCGAGCTCGGTGGGCTGGCCCGCGCGGCCCAGCGGGACGCTCTGGCCGAACTCCGGCAGGTCTTCCTTGTTCTGGCCGTCGCTCGGCTGCAGCGGAGTCCAGAACGGACCGGGCGCGACGGCGTTCACCCGGATGCCCTTGGGTGCCAGCTGCTGGCCCAGGCCCTTGGTGAAGTTGTTGATCGCCGCCTTGGTGCTGGCGTAATCCAGCAGGTTGGCCGAGGGCATGTAGGCCTGGATCGAGGTGGTGTTGATGATGCTCGAGCCGGGCTTCAGGTGCTTGAGCGCAGCCTTGGTGATCCGGAAGAACGAGTAGATGTTCGTCTTGAACGTGTGGTCCAGCTGCTCGTCGGACAGGTCCTCAAGGTTGTCGACGGCGACCTGCTTGCCGGCGTTGTTGACCAGGATGTCGAGTCCGCCCAGACCGGCGACGGCGTCCTCGACCAGCTGGACGCAGTGCTCGGCGTCCTTGATGTCGCCGGGCAGCTTCACCACCTTGCGGCCGGACTTTTCGATCACCTCGGCGATGTGCTGGGCGTCCGGTTCCTCCTCGGGGAGGTAGGAGATCGCGACGTCGGCGCCTTCCCGGGCGAACGCAATGGCCACGGCCGCGCCGATGCCGGAGTCGCCGCCGGTGATCAGCGCCTTGCGGCCTTCGAGTCGGCCGGTGCCGCGGTAGGTGTCCTCGCCGTGGTCGACATGAGGAGTCATGTCCTTATCCAGACCGGGTTCGGACTGGTCCTGCTCCGGCGGAGCGATCTTCGGGTACCGGGTCACCGGATCCTGGAACGTGTACTGATCAGTCGAGTTGCCGTTGGTCATTCATGCCACCTTTCGGTAGATGTCCTCTCGGGCCACTTACTACTGTAAGTATGCTTAGTACCCTACGCCTTGGCGGGCGGGCGGCTCAAGTCCGGCCCCGGGCGGCGGGCTGCGCCGGGCGGCACGACGACGGGCGGCGAGCCGGGTGGATCCCGGTGGCAGGACGACGGCCGCCGGGCTGCGCCGGGCGGGCCAGGGCGGCGAGCCGGGTGGATCCCGGTGGCAGGACGTCGGCCGCCGACAGTCCGGCATCTCGGAGCCGGCGTGCGGCCCGGTCAGGTGCGGGCGGACCGGTCTCGGGTGGCAAACAGCGCCGTGGCAGCCAGCAGCGCCGCGCAGGTCATCACGATGCCCAGCGGCACGGCGCTGCTTTCGCCGGCGAGTCCGGTCAGCGGTGAGACCAGGGCGCCCAGAAGGAACTGGCCTCCGCCGAGCACGGCGGAGCCGCTGCCACTGGTATGACGCACCTCGGCGAGCGCCAGGGCTGTCGTATTGCCCATGATGAAGCCGATGCTCGCCACGGCGCAGAAGATGGCCACGGCCAGCAGCAGCGGAGGTGCGGGCGAGAGCGCCAGGGCCAGCACAGTCGCGGACGCTGCCAGCAGCACGGGGACGGCCACGGTGACGGTCCGCCGCGGCGGAACCCTCCGCGCCAGGCGGGAGGAGACGTAGCCGGTGGTCACCAGACCAAGGGCGTTCAGCCCGAAGGCGAAGCCGTACTGCGCCGCGGTGAAGCCGATCAGGTTCTGGTAGATGAATGACGATGCGGAGATGTAGCCCATGAGCACGCCGAAGGTCGAGCCGAACAGCAGGGCATAGCCAAGGAAACGGCGGCTGTGCAGCACCTGCCGCAGGCCGGCAAACGGCGAGCCGCTGCTGCGCTGCTCCGGCGGCCGGGTCTCGCCCAGGACGAAAACCACGCAGGCGAACATCAGCAGGGCCAGGCCGGCCAGCACCCAGAGCACGCCGCGCCAGCCCAGGGTTGTGGCGAGCAGGCCGCCCACGGTGGGGGCGATCACCGGGGCGACGCCGCCGATGGTCATGAGCAGGCTGAAGGTCCGTGCGGCCTGGGGCCCGTGCGTCAGGTCCGAGACGACAGCCCGCGCGATCACCACTCCGGCGGAGGAGCACAGTCCCTGCACCAGCCGGGCTCCAATCAGCACCGCCAGGTTGGGAGCCAGGGCGGCAGCCACCGAAGCTGCCACGAAACCGGCCGAGCCGATCAGCAGCGGCCGGTACCGGCCGTACTTGTCGGAGGCCGGGCCAAAGAACAGCTGTCCGGCGGCCATGCCAAGCAGGAACGCAGTCAGGGTCAGCTGCACCCCCGTGGCGCCTGCGGAAAAGTCGCGGCCGATCTCGGGAAACGAGGGAAGGTAGAGGTCGGTGGCGAAGGGGCCGGTGGCGGAAAGCAGCGCCAGCGCCAGGAAGAGTCCGGGCGTCAGCGCCGTAACCGCGCGCCGGCCGAAGGGCGGTGCAGGCATGGACCTGATCCTATGCTCGCCGGTTCCTCCGTTTCGGATCATGACGGCCGGGCCCGTCTGCCCGCGCTTGAACAGCCACCGCCGCGCGGGTCACGCACCCGCTTCCGCCCATTCGCGTGCCTGCATGGCGACGCACCCACGGCGTGCTCACCGCTACCCGTGCACCCATATACCCGTGCACCCATATACCCGTGCACCAACGCTTTAGGACTTCGGAGACCCCGGCAGTGCCGTCGTCTCTGGTCGAAGCGGAAGTGACAGCGCAGACTTTTGGGACGACATCGGGCACCTGTGGCCGCCAGCGCGTGACCGTACCGGAGGAGACACGTGAAGACAGCACAGCCAGACAGCACCGGGCCGCACGGCGTTCCCGTTTCCGCCGGACAGCATGCCTCCGCGGCGTCGGGGCAGACGGGACCGGAGCTGACGGAGCAGCTGCCCGAGGAGGGGCAGCTGCCGGAAATCGTAGTGGGCGTCGACGGCTCCAAGCTGTCCATCGTCGCGCTGCGCACTGCCCGGCGGCTGGCCGGAAAACTGGGATGCACGGTCCATGCCCTGACGGTGGTGGAGTATCCCGTGGCGATGGCCGTGCCGGTGGCATCGTCGGAGCTTTCTCCCGGTGCCGAGGCTGTCGGCCTGCTGGAGGAATGCGTCGAACAGGTCTACGGCGAGCCGGAACCGCAGGGCGTGCGCAAGACCGTGGTCGGCGGACAGGCCGCGAGAGTGCTGGTGGAAGCGTCCGACCAGGCCGAAATGCTGGTGGTGGGCAACAAGGGGCGCAGCGGAATCAGTGACCTCCTGCTCGGTTCGGTCAGCACCGCGGCGGCCTCCCACGCCCGCTGTCCGGTACTGATTGTGCACGGTCGACGCCGGGTCAGGCACTAAACCGGGCAGCCCCTCTATCACCCGCTCGGAGCGGGGCCAGGAGGGCGGCGAAGCGATCAGGAGGGCGCCAGCCGGCCGCCACCCGACCGACCGGCGACCCGGCCAGCCGCCGTCGCCGCGATGCCGCGAGCCGGCCAGTCGCCGTCGCCGCGAGCCGGCCACCCGCCGTCGTCGCGCCGCCGCGAGCCGGCCAGCCGCCGTCGCCGCCCGGCCAGCCGTCGTCGCCGGGCCGAACCCTAGCGGCGCTCCGCCGCGCCGTGCTAGCTGCGGGCGCGGCGGAGCAGGAAGGCGCTGAGCACCGCGGCGAACAGCATCACCGCGACGCCGATGGCCGAGGTGACCACGACACCGGAGTCGAACGCGGCCTTGGCCGTCTCGAGCAGGGGCCCGGCGACGTCCGCCGGCAGGTTCCGGGCGGTTTCGACGGCGCCGCCGAGTGTTTCGCCGGCGGCGGCCTGCTGCTCGGGGCTGAGCGTGTCGGGCAGCATCACTCCGGAGCGGTAGGAGGCGGTGAGGATGGTGCCGAGGATGGCGGTGCCGAGCACGCTGCCCACCTCATATGCCGTCTCGCTGATGGCCGACGCCGCGCCGGCCTTGGCTGCCGGAACACTGGCGAGCACCAGGTCGTTGGAGATCGTTTCCGCCGCGCCGACGCCGACGCCGAGCAGCATGAACGCCACCGCCAGGCCGAGCAGCGACTCCTGTCCGGTGAGCATCACCAGCGTGTACGCGGCGGCGTTGAACAGCAGGCCGCCGACGACGGCATAGACCGGCCGTACGTGCCGCACCAGGCGCACCACCGCCAGGCCGGCGACGATGGTCACCAGCAGGCCGGGCAGCATGAAGACGCCGGCTTCCTGCGGGCTCATGCCGAGCACCAGCTGAAGGTGCTGGGAGAGGAAGTAGATGAAGCCGACCATGGCGAACAGGCTGAGGAGGTTCGCCGTGATGGAGCCGGTGAACACCGGGTTGCGGAACAGCCGCACGTCCAGCATCGGGTAGCGGCGGGCCAGCTGGCGGCGGGCGAAGAGGAATCCGAAGACGACGCCGACGGCGATCGGCAGCAGCGATTCGAGGCCCAGTCCGTAGCTGGAGAAGTTCTTGATGCCGAGCACCACGGGGAACATGGCGGCCATGATCAGTCCGATGCTGACCAGGTCCACCGGACCCGGCTCCGGGTCGCGGCTTTCCGGCAGCAGGATCATGCCGAAGGCCAGCAGCGGAACGAGCAGAGGGACGGCCAGCAGCAGCACGGAGCCCCACCAGAAGTGTTCGAGCAGCACGCCGCCGACAATCGGGCCCAGGGCGGCCCCGGCGGAGAAGCCGGCGGCCCAGATGGCGATGGCGATGCGGCGCTGGGAGGGATCGACGAACATGTTGCGGATCAGCGACAGGGTGGCCGGCATGAGCATGGCGCCGAAGAAGCCGAGCAGGGCACGGGCGCCCACCAGCACTTCCGCGGTGGGAGAGAACGCGGCCGCCACGGACACCAGGCCGAACCCGGCGCTGCCGAGCATCAGGATCCGGCGCCGACCGATCCGGTCACCCAACGAACCCATGGGGATCAGCAGGCCGGCAAGGATCAGCGGATAGATGTCAATGATCCACAGCAGCTGGGTGCCCGTGGGCGTCAGGGCCTGGGAGATGGCGGGCACCGCAAAGCTGAGCACCGTGTTGTCCACCGAAACCAACAGCACCGCCAGCATGAGCACCGCCAGGCCAAGCCATTCACGCTTGCCGGCGGACTGCTGCTGCAGCCGGGGAGCTTCCTGCACCGCGAGCACGAGTCCTCCATTCCTCACGTCTGTGATGTCTTCCGGACACGCCTGTTGACGTGCCATTAAGGGGAGAGTCAGCAACGGTTTTCGGGCGCTCTCGTGGGGCCGGACCGTTACTGTACCGTCTAGACTGTACAGCATCGATGGCGTACCTTAAATTCCATGACCTCGCCCACACCTGCCCGGGAGCGGATTCTCGCTGCCTACGAGGACCTGCTGATCAATGAAGGCCCCCGGGGAGCGACCCTCGACGCCGTCACCGCGCTGGCGGAAGTCTCCAAGGGCGGACTGCTGTACCACTTCAAGAACAAGGAAGCCCTGGCGGCGGGGCTGATTGCCAAGCTCCGCGAGCTCGCCGACCTGGACCTCCAGAAAATGGCGGCCGACGCCGACGGGCCCTCCCGCTATCTGGTGCGCGAGTCGGTCTATGTGGGCAGCGAGCTGGACCGCGCACTGATCGGAGTGGTGCGTCTGGCGCAGGCCAACGATCCGGCGGCATCGGACCTGCTGCGCAGCATACACCGCAGCTGGTACGACCTCGTGCACCAGGAGGTCGGCGATCCGGTCATTGCCCGGGCCATCGTGCTCCTTGGCGACGGGCTCTACTACAACGAGGGCCTGCCCGGCGGGTGGCCGCAGGACAAGGACCGGTCCTCGGAGGCATCCGTGCAGCAGCTGCTGCAGGTCGTAGACCTGCTGAAGGCGCAGGCTGCCGCTGCCGCCAAGGGGTGAACGCCACAGGGGTTAACGCCACTGGGGGTTAAACGCCACTGGGGGTTAACGCCACAGGGGTTAACGCCAACGGGTGAACGCCACAGGGGTTAACGGCACTGTGGGTTAACGCCACAGAGTGAACGCCACGGGCCGAGATGCCGTCCGCACCCGCGTCGCAGCAGCAGCCGCTGGGTGATTTCTGCCACAGTGGAGGGCATGGATATCAGCACAGCAGACCTGTATGACGAGAAGGGCGAGGCTCTGGCCTCGGTGTCGCTCCAGTTCCAGGACCTCGGCGGGCGAACCCGCTTTTCCGGTCCGATCCGCACCATCCGCTGCCTTGAGGACAACGGGCTCGTGAAGTCCACCCTGAACTCTCCGGGCGAGGGTGCCGTGCTGGTGGTCGACGGCGCCAGCTCCATGAATACCGCCCTGATGGGCGACATGATCGGCGAGGCCGCCGTCGCCAACGGGTGGGCCGGCGTCGTCATTCACGGGCCCATCAGGGACCGTGCCGCCCTGGCGAAGCTGCCCATGGGGGTCAAGGCGCTGGGGTCCAACCCGCGCAAGAGCGCCAAGGAGTCAGTGGGCGAGGTCGACGTGCCGGTGGAGTTCGGGGGCGTCGCCTTCCGGCCCGGGGCGATGCTGTGGGCGGACGAGGACGGGATTCTGGTCGAGCGCTGACTCAGCGCTCCGCGCAGCCCTGCCCGGCTCTGCTCAGCTCAGCGCTGCCCGGCGCTGCCCGGCGCTGCCCGGCGCTGCCCGGCGCTGACCCGCCCCGTTCTGCCCTGCTCAACACTGCTCTGCTCAGCCCCGCCCGGCTCTGCTCAGCTCAGCCCCGCCCGACACTGCTCAGCTCGGCTCTACCCGACACCGCCCCCGACCCTGCCCGACACTGTTCTGAGAGGCTGGGAGGTAGAACCAACGTCTCTTCGACCTCAAGGGGACCCCATTGGCCAATGTGCTGCTGTTTCATCATGCTCTGGGCCTCACTGCAGGAGTGGACGCGTTCGCCGATGTGCTGCGGGATGCGGGCCACATGGTGACCGTGCCGGATTTCTATGACGGCCGAACCTTTTCCAGCCTGGAGGCGGGTGTGGAGTATGCCCAGGACATCGGTTTCGATGTGCTCGAATCACTGGGGGTGCGGTTGGCCGACCGGTTGCCTCCGGACCTGGTGTACATCGGCTTTTCGCTCGGCGTGATGCCGGCGCAGCGCCTGGCACAGACCCGGGCCGGTGCTCGGGGAGCCGTCCTGGTCAGCTCGTGCCTGCCGCCGGGCGCCTACGCCGACACATGGCCTGCTGCTGTTCCGCTGCAGGTCCACGCCATGGCCGAGGACCCGGTGTTCGTCGACGAGGGTGACCTCGACGCCGCCCGCAACCTGGTGGAGACGGCACCGGACGGAGAACTGGTGCTGTACCCGGGCAGCGGCCACTTCTTCGCGGACATCAGTTCACCCGATTACGACGCCGAGGCCGCCCACGCTCTGACCGCACGGGTGCTGGCCCTGCTTGCGCGGGCGGACGCGTCGACCTGATCGTTGCGGTCCATGGGGCCGCGGAGGTTGGAGGTTCCGAGCTTCATCGGCCGGTATGCCAGCGGCGCGCGCCGCGAACTGGAAGTCCTCGGCTTCCGGGGGAAGGTCCCCGGACGGTTTGAGGTCGCCACTGAACTCTGGCCATCCTCAGACCAGGGTTGGGTGTGTGATTCCCCAAGAGGCGCGCGGCCCAGAACCACACCCGGAGCACTTAGAACGGCGGCGGGATGTCCTCGTTCCCGGAGCCGCTTGGCAGAGCAGCGGGCTCTCGCCCTGAATCCGTTGTAGGAGGTGGTTTCAGCTTGAGCTGAGGTTCGCTGCCGTAACGGCGGGCCAGAGGAGAGAGCCACTCCAGGTCGCCGGGCTGGTTCTGCCTGGCCTTCCAGAAACCCTGACTTTTCAGCCGGTGATGCTTCGGGCAGAGGTACTCGAGGTTTCCGTGTTCGGTCGCTCCACCGTGTGACCACGGCACCGTATGGTCAATCTCCATGCCCGCCCGAACGGCGTTGACGCTGCAGCCCGGAAAACGACAGGTTCCATCACGAGCCTGCAACCACCGGGCCAGCCCGGCCGGAACCTTGCGGCGCCGACCCACGGCCAGAATCTCCCCCGTAGCGGAGTCCTGCACCAAACCCGTCCAGTGCCTGACGGTCCGGATGAGCCGCCGGGCGGCATCAGCGCTGATCGGTCCGTAGCCACTAAGTTCAGCGGGCCGGTCGTCAGCGCCCAGAAGCGTCTCGGCACTGATGATGACCATCAGCTCGGTACGCATCCCCGGCAGGTCTTCCGGGTCGTCAGTCCAATCGGCTTTGTCGGCCCACTCGCCCGAGTCAGCTGCCCTGCCCGCACCTGCGCCGCCGCTGTCAGCCCCGGTGCCTGCACTCCCGCCGGTGTTCGGACCACCGGTGTTCGGACCGCCGCTGTTCGGACCGCCGCCGCCAGCCGCCCTGCCCGCACCTGCGCCGCCGCTGTCAGCCCCGGTGCCTGCACTCCCGCCGCTGTTTGGACCGCCGCCACGAGCACCCCGGGCAGCCCTGCCCCGGCTCGCACCAGCCTGCGGGCCGCCTTTGCCGCCCATATCCGGCCCTGCGGGCGCAAGGCCGCCAGCGCCCTCCCCGCCCACGCCGCCGGATGGTTCCGCAGCAGGCCGGCGGCCCAGGACGGAGGCAGCAAACAGGTCGGCACGCAGCTGGTCCTGGGTCCGATGATCACCCGCCCGCCGCCGCGCCCGTGCGGCCGTGGTCAAGGTGTTGAACATGGCCTGGGCTTTCTCGGCCGCCAGAAGGGCAGTCAGCGAGGCCATCCCGTCAGGGGCGGGCTCCAGCCACACGCGCCGCTTGGACAAGGCGTCCCCGTGGCGCTCCGGAACGGTTTCCGGATATCGGCGCTCCCGCATGACCCTCACCTTGCGGGCCAGCTGCGCCGCCGTCCGATCCTTGACGGCATCCAGCACCTCGGCTTCGAAGCCCTTGGCGTCTTCAGCGGGCACGAAACGTATCTCATCGAGGACCACCCGCGCGTGGGAATAGGTGATCCGGCCGGACGACAACCGTGCCAAGGTCGAGGGCAGCTGGCGCACCAGCAGGCCGGACTCCGCCACCACCCGCTGCGCTGTCACGTGCGGCACCTGAAGCACCGAACCGACTTCCGCCGCCGCCAGATCGAACGCGCTGCTCGGACGGTCCTTCTCCGGAAGCCGCTCGACCTCGGCAGCACGCGCCATCAGCTCCTCCACGCGGGCGACCACCAGCGCCTGCTGCGCCTGTACCCAGGCGTTCAGCACGTTCAGACGCTCCAAGGTCGCCACAGCTTCGGTGGAATCCAGGCTCTCCGGCCCGTACAGGGACAGCTCTCCCGACAGTCCGTCCGGCGTGCCCGCGCCGTCACTGCAGTCGCTGCCGCCGGCTGCTCCGACCGCACGGACGCCGCCGCTCGTGCCGTCGGCCTCTCCATCGACGTCGTCCGGCCAGGCCCGGAACACGGCAGAGACGGCGTCGGGGTTCGGAGCGTTGGAAGCGGGCGGCAAGGGCCCGGAACCAGCCAGGGGCGAAGCGTCTGCGGACAGGGCTGAGGCACCAAAAAGGACTGCCTGTTCCTTGTCCGTCCGGCTGCTTCCCCGCTTGGTCATGCCTTAAGTCTTCCAGTGGCCTCTGACACTTTCGGGCCCCAAAAGGGGTCTGGGGATTCGCGCAATTACGGGACTTTTCGCGCCGGTTACCTACGTTCCCGTCACTGCTCAAACCGGCGCCTGAGGCCCGACAGAAGACCGCCGAACCCGCACCGCCGAGGCAAGGCGAGGCTGGTACAGCCAGGCCCTCGGCACCCGCACCAGTGCCGGGATCGGGACGCCGCCCACTCCCAACGCCCCACTCCCTACGCTCGAAACAGCAGAGCCGCAGCCCGCCAAAGGCGGCACTGCGGCTCTGTGAGAAAGCTCAGCGCGGAAAGCTCAGACAGGAAGCGCTGCATGAACGCTCGGAGAGGCGGCACTGCGGCTCAGCAAAGCTCAGCAAAAGCGCCGAAGAATCCGTCCCAGGACCTACGCGTTCCAGAGACCGTACGAATCGGCCAGCGAGGAGATCTTCTGCGCGCGCGCCAGGCGTGGCAGGTAGGACCCGTCGCCGACGACAGCCCCGGCAGCATGCGCTTCCAGCAGCTCGTGCGCCCAGGCGATTTCCGACGCGCTCGGCGACAGCCCGACGTTGATGGTGTCCGCCGCCTCAGGCATCAGGCAGAGCTTGCCGGTCATGCCCATCGACTGCGTGACCTTGCAGGCCTCCAGCAGCGGCTCGCCCAGCGCACCCGGCGTCGGCCCGTCGATCGGGCCCGGCAGCTGGCCCACCCGGGAGGCGACCACAAGCTTGGAGCGGGCGTACGCCAGCGCCATCGGATCGTCGGAGGCGCCGGTGTCGCGGCGGAAGTCGCCAACGCCGAACGCGAGCCGGAAGGTGCCCGGAGCGGACGCAATCGCGGTGGCGTTTTCGATGCCGAGTGCCGACTCGACCAGCGCCAGCACCGGAGTGCCGGCCTGCAGCCGCATGGCGGTGTGGGTGACCTGCTCGGGCTTCTCGGTCATGGCCAGCATGACGCCGCGCAGGCCGGGCGCCTTGGACAGCGCGGCCAGGTCGTCAGCCCAGTAATCGGTCTCGATGCCGTTGACGCGCACCCAGGCGGTCATGCCGGTGGACAGCGCCTCCACCACGCGTTCCCGCGCTTCGGCCTTGCCGTCCGCAGGAACCGCATCCTCCATGTCAAAGACCACCGAGTCCGCTTCGGAGGCCAGCGCCGGGCCGAAGTTGGCTTCATCGGCAGCCGAGGCAAGCAGCCAGGAACGGGAGAGCTTGGCGGGCAGCGCGGCGGCACGCGTGTTTCGGAATGGGGCCATAGGTACGACCTTACTTTCCTGCGTCGGGGGTATTCCAATGGGGAGCAGCGACAGTGGCGAGCATTACAACGCATCGATTCCGACGCCGCCCGCCATCGCCCTCCCGGCGGTCCGCCGCCGTCCCGGATTCCCTCATGCCTCGCCCCGTCGCAGCAGCCGTCCCCGCGGCGCGGTCCCAGGTTTGGCCCCAGCCCCGCCGACTCCACCCCCAACGCCGCCTCCACCCCCAACACCGGCACCAGCACCGCCGCCTTCACCACCGGCACCTTCACCGCCAACACCGATCCCGGCCAGCTCGACGCCGCGCAGCACCGTCCGCCGCACCCGCCCGTGCAGCTTCGCCCCCGCGTAGGGAGTGACCGGATTGCGGTGGTGCAGCAGCAACGGGTCGACGACGAACGCCTCCTCCGGCGCGAACACCGCAAAGTCCGCATCCCGGCCGGGCTCAATGGCGCCCTTCGACGCCAGCCCGGCGAGCGCAGCCGGCCGCACCGACATCCACTCCACCACCTGCTCGATCGCGATCCCGCGCTCCCGCGCCTCCGACCAGATCAGCGGCAGGCCCAGCTGCAGCGACGCCACTCCGCCCCACGCAACTCCGAAGTCCCCGTTCTCCAGGTCCTTCAGGTCGGCCGTGCTGGGCGAATGGTCGGACACAATGCAGTCGATGGTTCCATCCAGCAGCCCCTGCCAGAGCCGCTCCCGGTTGCCTTCCTCCCGGATCGGCGGGCAGCACTTGAACGCGGTGGCTCCGTCCGGAATCTGCTCGGCGGCCAGCGTGAGGTAGTGCGGGCAGGTCTCCACCGTCACCGGCACCCCTTCAGCGCGGGCCGCCGCGATCATCGGCAGCGCTCCGGCGTCGGACAGGTGCAGGATGTGCACCCGCGCTCCCGTGCGCCGCGCGGCCTCGAGCACCAGCGCGATGGCCCGCTCCTCCGCCTCCGGCGGCCGGGACGCCAGGAACCCGGCGTAGCGGCTGCCCGCCGCGGCGGGCGCGGCGTCGAGCACGGCCGGATCCTCGGCGTGCACGATCATCAGCGCACCCAGCCGGGCCAGCTCGGCGAGGTCCCGCTCCAGCTCCTCCGCGTCCAGGTGCGGAAACTCGTCCACGCCCGAATGCACCAGGAAGCACTTGAACCCGAACACCCCGGCTTCATGCAGCGACGCCAGCTCCCCGGTGTTGCCGGGGACCGCTCCGCCCCAGAACCCGACATCCACGAACGCCTGCGGTGCGGCCACCTCCTGCTTGGCCCGCAGCGCCGGCACCGACACCGTGGGCGGAATGCTGTTCAGCGGCATGTCGATCAGGGTGGTCACCCCGCCGGCCGCCGCAGCCCGGGTCGCGGACGCGAACCCCTCCCACTCGGTGCGGCCGGGCTCGTTGACGTGCACGTGCGTGTCCACCAGGCCCGGCAGCAGCGTCTCGTCACCGGCCAGCTCCAGCACCCGCGCGCCGTCGAGCCCGGCCCCCAGCGGCTCGACGGCGGCAATCACCCCGCCGGACACGCCCACCTCGGCCGGAACGGTCCCGGCGCCGGGCAGCACGGCCCGGCCGCGGATCACCAGGTCGAAACTCATGCCGTCTTTCACGGCGTCCCCAGCATGATCTGCCGGTTGACGTCTTTGTACAGCAGGTAGCGGAAGTTCCCCGGCCCGCCGGCATAGCATGCCTGCGGGCAGAACGCGCGCAGCGACAGGTAGTCCCCCGCCTCCACCTCCACCCAGTCCTGGTTCAGCCGGTACACGGCTTTGCCCTCCAGCACGTACAGCCCGTGCTCCATCACGTGCGTTTCGGCGAACGGAATCACCGCGCCCGGCTCGAACGTGACGATGTTGACGTGCATGTCGTACGCCAGGTCGTCCACCGGAATCATCCGGGTGGTGCGCCACTTGTTGTCGGTGCCCGGCATCGGATTCGGGGTGATGTCCCGTTCATTGCCGACGACGGCGCGCGGCGTGTACCCGGCCAGCGGCTCCCAGGCCTTGCGGATCCACTGGAACTTGGCCGGCGCGGGCAGCCGGTTCACCACCTGCCACACCGCGCCCGGCGGCACGTACGCGAATCCGCCGGGACCGAGCACATGCTCTTCGCCGTCAATGCTCAGCTCCAGCCCGCCGGACAGCACGAACAGGAAGCTCTCGACGCCGGGCTGCGGCTCCGGCGTCTTCGACCCGCCGCCCTGGCTGACCTCCAGCAGGTACTGGGCGAACGTCGTCGCGCCCCCGGAGACCGGCCGGTTCAGGATCCAGGTGCGGGTGTCGGACCAGCCCGGCAGCTCGCTGACCACAATGTCGCGCAGCACGCCGCGCGGAATCACGGTGTACGCCTCGGTGACGACGGCGCGCCCGGTGAGCAGCTCGGTCTGCGGCGGGTGGCCGGCGGTCGGGTCGTAATAGAAGGGAGTGTTCACGAAAAGGACCTCTTGATCAGATGGAGCGGTTCGATGCTCGGATGGTCGTCAGTGCGGATTCAGGGAAGGGCGGCAGGATTCAGGGCGACGGCGGCCCGGCGTCAGCGGCATACCCGACGTCGGCAGCGGGCCTGCCGGTCCCGGCTCCTGCCCCGTCCGGCACGGCAGGCCCGGAACCGCCGTCGTCAGCGGAGGAACCCGCGGCACCTGCAGCCCGGGCGCGGGCAAGTCGGGCCAGCTGCGCCCGGTCCAGCCCGGCCGGGGCCAGGGCCTCGGCTTCGGTGACCGCCCCGCAGGCGAGCGCCCGGTCCACGAACCGGGCCAGCGCCCGCGCGGTGGCCGGCTCGTCCAGGACTCCGCTGCCGGTCTCGGACAGGTAGTTCTCCAGGCGGCGGACGGCAGCGGGGACGCCATCCCGGTAGAACGCATAGGTGGCCAGGTAGCGGGTGGGCAGCTGCGCGGCATGCAGGTCCCAGCCCTGGTAGTAGCCGCGTTCCAGGGACCGACGGACCAGCCGGGCGTGCAGCCGCCAGGCGGCGAGCACCTCCTCGTCCGTGCCGAGCGGCAGGATGTTGGTGGACCCGTCGGAGAGCCGGACGCCGGTGCCGGCGGCGGCCACCTGCATGACGGCCTTGGCGTAGTCCGCGCCGGGATGGTCCATCGCCTGCCACGCCGGCGCGATCTGCAGCGCGTCGCTGTAGTCGTAGGTGCCGTAGTGCAGCCCGGAAATCCGTCCGTCCGCGGCGTGCAGCAACGCCGCGACCGGCACCGTGCCGTCCGGGCCCAGGATCAGCTGCGGGGTCTCCACCTGCACCTCGAACCGCAGCCGTCCGGCCGGCAGCCCGTGGCGTTCCTCGAGCCGGGCGCACGCCCAGGCCATCGCCGTCACCTGCGCGGCCGTGGACACTTTGGGCAGGGTCAGCACCAGCCCGTCCGGCAGGTCCCCGCCCTCGAGCAGCCCGGCCAGGAACAGGTCCAGGGTGCGCAGGCCGCGGGTGCGGGTGGCCGCTTCGAAGCTCTTGAACCGGATGCCGATGAACGGAGGGGCGGTGCCCGCTTCCCGGGCGCGGACGACGGCGGCCGCCGCAGCGCGCGCGTCGGCGTCCTCCGTCCCGTCGTCCGGGGTGCCGTAGCCGTCTTCGAAGTCCAGGCGCAGGTCCTCGATGGGTTCGGATTCCAGCTTGGCCTGCACCAGCGCGGCGACGGCCTCCGCTTCCCCGGCCCCGGAACTGGCCCCGGCCCCGGAACCGGTCCCGGACCCCGCGGTCCCGTCCAAACCGAGATCCGCGGCCAGCCGGGCGAGCCCGCCCTGCCGGGCCGCGGCGTCGAGCGCCTCGGCCCCCCACACGGCCGGCAGGTCGGGGGTAAACCGGTTCGCCGGAACGTACACGGTGTGGACCGGCTGCCGGGTGCCCGGATCTCCCGGGTAGGCCGTGGCCAGCAGTTTGTCGGTATCGGCGAGCATGGCCTCCAGCTCGGCCCGGTCTGCGTCGGTGAATACGGTCATGGCTGCCGCCTCCCTGCCTCAGTGGATCCGGCGGGCGCCGCGGCGTCGCCTGTCCCGACGTCGCCCGGCTCTGCCGCCGGCCCCGTCCCGGCAGCACCGGCGGCGCCAGCCCCGGCGTCGCCCGTTCCGGCGGCGTCTCCAGCCGGCGCGTCAGCCGCCGGTTCCCCGGGGACCACGGCGAGTTCGTGCCCGTCGGCGTCGAGCAGCCGCCCGTCCGCCACATGGTCGCCTTCCTGCAGGCACGCGATCCGTGCGGGATCGATGGCCCGGTCGGTGGCGGCGAAGACCGAGGGGTTCTCCGGGTTGCCCGCCTTCACATGGTTGAACAGGATGTTCATCAGGATGGCGACCACGGCGGCGGAACTGATGCTGGAGTCAAAGATGGTGCCGAACCAGCTCGGGAAGTGCTCGTAGAACGTGGGAGCGGCGATCGGCACCATGCCCACGCCCAGCGAGACCGCCACGATGATGAGGTTCATGTTGTTGCGGTAGTCGACCTTGGCCAGGGTGCGGATGCCGCTGGCCGCGACCGTGCCGAACAGCACGATGCCGGCCCCGCCGAGCACCGGCGTCGGCACCGCGGCCATGATCCGGCCCAGGACGGGCAGCAGGCCCAGGACCACCAGGATCGCGCCGCCGGCACTGACCACGAACCGGCTCTTCACACCGGTGATGGCCACCAGGCCCACGTTCTGCGCGAACGCGCTCTGGGTGAAGGAGTTGAACACCGGAGACAGGGCGCTGGAGAGCATGTCCGCCCGCAGCCCGTTGGCGATGCGCTTGGAGGAGACCTTGCTGCCCGTGATCTCACCCACGGCGAGGATGTCGGCGGTGGTCTCGGTCAGCGTCACCAGGATGACGATGAGCATGGAGATGATCGCCGCAATCTCGAAGGTCGGCGGCCCGAACGCGAACGGCGTGGGCAGGGCGAAAATGTCCCCCTCCCCCACGCCGGAGAAGTCCGCCTTGCCGATGACGAACGCGACGACGGTCCCGACGACGATCGCGAGCAGGATGGACAGCCGGGAGATGGTGCCGCTGCCCACCTTGCTGAGCAGCAGCACCACCAGCAGGGTCAGCGCAGCCAGCCCGATATTGCCCATGGAACCGTGGTCCGGTGCGGCGGCGTCACCGCCCATCGCCCAGTTCGCGGCGACGGGCATCAGTGACAGGCCGATGACGGTGATCACGACGCCGTTGACCACCGGCGGGAAGAAACGGATCACCTTGGCGAAGATGGGCGTGATCAGCAGGCCGACCACGGAGGCGGCCATGACGGCGCCAAACACCGACTGGATGCCGCCGTCGCCGTCCAGGATGGCGGTCATCGTCGCGACGCCGGCGAAGGAGACACCCTGCACCAGCGGCAGCTTCGACCCGAAGAACGGAAGGCCCAGGGTCTGCAGCAGGGTCGCGGCGCCGCCGACGAACAGGCATGCGGCCACCAGCATGCCGATCTCGGCGCCGGACATGCCGGCCGCGGTGCCGATGATCAGCGGCGGGGCAATGATCCCGCCGTACATCGTCAGCACATGCTGCAGGCCGTAGGCGAAGGTGCTGCCCAGCGGCAGGCGCTCATCCTCCGGCGCCGTCGACCCGGCGCTGCGGGCGCGGCCCCGTCCTGAGCCGCGGCTGCTCATGCGGGCCCCCGCGCCCGCCTGGGGATCGCCGTCGGACCGGCGCGGCATCAGCAGAACCCCGCAATGGTGTTCCACACCGGCGCCGGGGCGGCGTCCCCGTCGCGCTGCACGGCCGCCTCGATCAGGCCGTACGGCCGGTCCGCGGCAAAGAACACCTCATTGGGGTTGTCCAGGCCGAACGGGGCCAGGTCCACCAGGAAGTGGTGGTTGTTCGGCAGCGAGAGCCGGACCTCGTCGATCTCCGGATGCGCCTCGAGGACCCGTCGGCCCATCTCGAACATGGTCTGCTGCAGGGCCAGCGAGTGGGTATTGGCGAACCCGGCGAGCAGCAGGGCCCGCACCGAGGCGTACAGGGCGTTGAAGTCCAGGTCGGTGCGGTTGTACCGCCAGCGGGCGGTGACGTCGGTGGCAAGGATCCGGTCGGTGGTCTCGGCCAGGGTGGTGTACCGGTCCCGCGGGAAGCCGTGGAATTCGGATCCGGTGGACTTCAGCACGGTCAGCCCCTGCAGCCCGGCCACCAGGCTCCGTTCCCCGCCCTCGGCGAGCAGCACCGCGGTGCGGACCTCCGACTTGTCCTTCGCGAACGCATGGTCGTGGTCGTCAATCCGGTTCCAGGCGTACTGCTCGGCGGCCCAGCGTCCGCCGGTGACCCAGTCGAAGCCGCCGGTGAAGTGGTCCGCCAGGCGCAGCAGGAACTGCTCCGGCGAGCCGACGCCGTCGCGGGCGAAGGCGTAGATGGTGTTCTTCTGCGTGTCGGTGGCCACGACGTGGGAGTTGTCGCCCTCGGTGTGCGCGGCGGTGAAGTCGCCGTGCAGCTGGGAGGTCACGCTGAGGTCCTCGATGGCGTGCCGGGCCGTGTCCCGGGTGACCTTGACCAGCCGGACCTCGGCCTTGCCGTACTGGTTGGCGCCGAGCACGATGCGCGCGGTGGGCGCCTGTTCTGTTGCGGTCATGGTGTCAGCTTCCTCGGTAGGTGGAGTAGGCGAAAGGGCTCAGCAGCAGCGGAACGTGGTAGTGCTGCGCGGGGTCGGCCAGGGCGAAGGTGAGCGTCACGCTCGGATAGAAGGTCTCGGTCCCGGTGCGGGCGAAATACTCCCCGACGGCGAACTCGATCCGGTACGTGCCGGCGTCGAGCCGCTCGGGTCCGAACGCGCTGATCCGGCCGTCGTCGTCGGTGACGGCCTGCGCGATTTCCTCCCAGGCATCGCCGCGGAGCCCGTCGAGCCGGGCGGTGACGCCGGCGGCGGGACGGCCGGCGGCGGCGTCGAGGACGTGGGTGGTGACATGGCTGCGTTTCATGCGGTGAGCAGTCCTTCGAGTCGCAGGATGGCGATCTCCCTCAGCTGCCCGGCGATCACCGGCAGTTCCTCCTCGGGAGTATGGCGGAGCCGGGCCTGCAGCGCGGACAGGATCTCCTCCGCGCTGCGCCCGGCGGCGCGGATCAGGAAGACCCGCCCGAATTTGTCCTCATAGGCCCGGTTGCCCTCGCGCAGGCGCTCCTGGACATCGGGGTCGTGCCCGACGCCGGACTGCTCGCGGCGGGACAGGGCCGCCTCCGCGTCCGCGCCGGCGGCCCGCTCGCCGATCCGCGGATGCCGGGCCAGGGCGGCGTCGAGCTCCGCCTCGGTCCAGTCCGGCGCCGCGGTGCGGGCCGCCGCGAGGGCGGCGGCGACGTCGGCGTAGGGGCGCCCGTCGGCAACCTCCTCGATCCAGCGGTCAATGTCCACGCACGGGCGCAGGAAGTCCCTTGCGGCGGGCAGCGGGGCGGCGTTGAAGGCGGCGAGTCCGCCGTCGACGGCGGTGGAGGGCGTGGAGGGCACGGGTGTCAGCTTTCGTTGGCGCATGATTCCGGCTCGGCGCTGAACACCCTTGACCATCGGCAAAGCCGACTTGATTCGATGTTTCCCAACCGGAAATTATTGGTGCCCAGTGTAAGCAAGTCGAATACGGAAATGTCAAGGGGAAATCCGAATCCCGCCGCACGTTTCGGCGCATTGTTTCCGCCGCGTAAATTCCGGGTAAAAAGGGACGCCGCACCGCCGTGATACGGCCGTTTCCGGAGCCGCTCCGGCATGGCAGGGGCCGCCGGCCGGGGGTGCCCGGACTGACGTATGAGCCGTGCTGGAGCCGGCGCTCCGGCTCCAGGCGCGCCGGCTCCGGGCGCGCCGGCAGCCCGGCCGAGCGGGACCGTCCGGAAACGCGCGGACCGCCCCGCCGGCCGGTCAACCGGAGATCAGCCGGGCGGCCGCCGCCGAATGCCGGGCGGTCAGCTCGGCCAGGTCCAGGCCCGGGATCTGCCCGTCCAGCACCCGCCACTGCCCGCCGACCATCACCCGGTCCGCCCGGTCCGCCCCGCACAGCACCAGCGCCGCCAGCGGGTCGTGGGACCCGGAAAAGCGCAGGCCGTCCAGCCGGAACAGGGCGAGGTCCGCCTGCCGGCCGGGAGCGAGCTCGCCGATGTCGGTCCGCCCCAGCGCCCGGGCGGAGCCGCGGGTGGCCCAACCCAGGGCCCGCTCCGGGGTGACGGCCGCCGCGCCGTAGCGCAGCCGCTGCAGGTACAGCCCCTGCCGCACCTCCTGGATGAGGTTGGAGGCGTCATTGGAGGCCGAGCCGTCCACGCCCAGGCCCACGGGCGCCCCGGCGTCCTCCAGTTCCAGCATCCGGCCGATCCCCGACGCCAGGCGCATGTTGGAGGTGGGGCAGTGCGCGACGGCGGTGCCCGCGGCACCCAGCCGGGCCACCTCGTCGTCGTCGAAATGCACGCCGTGGGCCAGCCAGGTGCGCGGGCCGAGCCAGCCGACGCTGTCCAGGTAGTCCACCGTGCGCAGCCCGAACATCTCCCGGCAGAACTCCTCCTCATCCAGGGTTTCCGCCAGGTGGGTGTGCAGCCGCACGTCGTGCTCCTCGGCCAGCGCGGCCGAAGCCTTCATGATGTCCGTGGTCACCGAGAAGGGCGAGCACGGCGCCAGCGCGATCTGCACGACCGCTCCGTCGCCGCGCTCGTGATAGGTGCGGATCAGCCGGTCGCTGTCGGCCAGGATCGTCTCCGCCTCCTGCACCACCTGCCGCGGCGGCAGGCCGCCGTCGTCCTCCCCCAGGGTCATGGAGCCGCGGGTGAGCATGGCGCGCATGCCGAGCGAGCGGACGGCCTCCACCTGGATGTCGACGGCGTCCTGGAGCCCGCCCGGGAACAGGTAATGGTGGTCGGCCGCGGTGGTGCAGCCGGAGAGCAGCAGCTCGGCGAGCGCGGCGGTGCTGGCCAGGTGCAGCGCCTCCGGCGTCAGCCGGGCCCAGACCGGGTAGAGGTTCTTCAGCCAGGGGAACAGTTCGGCGCTGGCCACCGGCCCCCAGGCGCGGGTGAGGGTCTGGTAGAAGTGGTGATGGGTGTTGATCAGCCCCGGCAGCAGGACGTGCTCCGAGGCGTCAAACACCTCCGTGCAGGGTGCCGCGGGAGCCCCGCCGGCCGGGACCAGCTCGGCGATGCGGCCGTCCTCCACCACGACGCCGCCGGCGGCGTCCAGGTCGTTCGCGGTGAACACCGCAAGGGGCGTGCGTATCCAGAGCCGGCCCATGCCTGCCTCCTGACCTCGGTGCCGGGCAGGGACCACGGCCGGCGGCCGCAGGGGATCCTGCGTCAGCCAGCTCAGTGCACTTGTCTGCTGATCCAAGGTCGGCCCGATCCAGGGGGCACCGGCTCTCCGGTCCGGCGCCAGATTAAGCCCGGCCCGGCGGCACGTCAATTGCCTCGGACGTATTTGGTCAAACCCGTATCGCATGATTGGTCGGCGTGGTACGCTTCCTGCCAATTACTTTCGGAGCCGTTGCTGGACAGCATTTGTTCGGCACCGCATTTGTTCGGCACCGCATTTATCGGCGCCGCGTGTCCGCTGCGCCGATGATTCGGAAATGAATTCCGAAAGTGGTTGATTTCCAAATCGTTCCGCGGATTTAAGGCCCGCGGCCCCTGAGGGCGGCCGCGGGGAACTCACCGCTTGGGTTACTGGCCTGGCCGGTGGTGTGTGCCGTCGGCAGGTCCTGGAGGCACTCATGCTGGACCAGCTCTCAGCACTGCGGCAGTGGCTGGCGGACGGGCAGGACTGCGCCGCCGCCACCATCGTGGCCGTCGAAGGATCCGTCCCGCGGCCCGTGGGCACCACCATGCTGATCAGCGCCGCGGGCGAGGTCGCCGGCACGCTGAGCGGCGGCTGCGTGGAAGCGGCCGTGTTCGACGCCGCCCTCGAGGCCCTGGCCACGGAGCAGCCCCGCCGGATGAGCTTCGGCTACAGCCCCCAGGATGCCTTCGAACCCGGCCTCAGCTGCGGCGGAACCCTCCACGTCCACATCCAACCCTTCCGGGCCGGCAGTGAGCCGGTGACGACGCCGGACGGCGACGCCGGAGCCGCCGACGCCTCCGTCACCCCTGATGGCAGCGCCCCCACACCCGCCGTCGCCCTGCTGTGGCGGGTCGACGGTCCGGCCGCGGCTCCGCTCCTGCTGCCCGACACCGGGCGCCTCGCCGCAGCCGGCCCGCAGGCACTGGCCGGCATCGTCGGCCGGCTCGGCCTCTTCGACAACGCCGTGAACCGCCTCACCGCCGCGGTCCACGCCGCCGTTCAGCAGGGGCACACGGGGCTCGTTTCCCTGCCCGGCGGAGACGACTGCCCCGCCGTTGAACTCTTCATCGAATCGCGGTTGCCCGCACCCCGCCTGCTCCTGGTCGGGGCGAACGACCACTCGGCCGCCGTCGCCGCGCTGGGACGCAGCCTGGGCTACCACGTCTCGCTGTGCGACCCGCGGCCCGTCTTCACCCGCCCGGAACGGTTTCCGCACGCGGCGGTCACCGTGCAGTGGCCCGAAACCTGGATCGCGGAGCTGATCGACGCCGAGGCCCCGGATCCGCGCACCGTGTTCTGCCTGTTCAGCCACGACGCACGGTTCGACGCCGCCGTGCTGGACACCGCACTCCGGCAGGACTGGGCGTATGTGGGCGCCATGGGCTCCCGCCGGACCTGCACGCAGCGCGCCGGGGAGCTGCAGGCCCGCGGCGTCCCGGCGGACCGCCTGGCGCGGCTGCACGCCCCGATCGGCCTGGACATCGGCGCCGCCACACCGCAGGAAATCGCCGTCGCGGTCTTCGCCGAAATCCTGGCCAAACGCACCGGCCGCACCGGGCTGCCGCTGTCACTCGGCTCCGGCGCCCTGCATGGGGCCGTGCCCGCCGCCCCAACCGGGCAAACCGCCGCCTCGGGACCCGTACCCGCACCCCACGGCCGCGCCGCCGCCACGACTCCGGAGGTTGGTCCGTGGACCTGAACACCGTCACCGCCCACCTGCCCGCCGCCGACCCGGCGCACTGGCAGCCCGGCGACGCCTGGCTCGCCGGCGGCACCGTGCTCTTCTCCTACGGCACCACGGCACGGCGGCTGCTGGACCTGACCGGCGCCGGGTGGCAGCCGCTCACCGAGAGCCCCGAGGGCCTGGAGATCGCGGCCACCTGCACCATCGCCGAGCTGTTCGCGTTCCCCCACCGGTCGCGGCACGCCGGACAGTGGCCGGCCCTGGACCTGGTGCGCCGCTGCTGCGAGTCCTTCGTCGCGTCCTTCAAAATCTGGAACGTGTCCACGGTCGGCGGAAACATCTGCACCGCCCTGCCCGCCGGGCCGATGACCTCGCTCACCGCGGCCCTGGACGGCGTCGCACTTCTCCTGGCACCCGACGGCGGCACCCGCCGGATACCGGTCGCCGAACTGGTCACCGGCGACGGAAAGACGGCCCTGCAGCCCGGCGAGCTGCTGCGCAGCATCAGCCTTCCGGCCGCCGCGCTGAGCGCCCGCACCGCGTTCCGGCGGCTGTCGCTGACCAGCCTCGGCCGCTCCGGCGTACTGCTGATCGGCCGGCTCGACGCCGACGGCGGGTTCGTCCTGACCGTCACCGCCGCCGTCAAGCGTCCCGTGCAGCTGCGGATGCCCGCGGTCCCGGGGGCCGCGGAGCTGGCCGCGGCCCTCGCGGCCGCCGTCGCCCCGGACCTGTGGCACGACGACGTGCACGGGCTGCCGGACTGGCGGCGGGACATGACGGGCCGGCTGGCCGAAGAGATCCGCGCTGAACTGGCCGCCGCGGCGGCGGAAGGAGCCAGGGCATGAAGTTCACCCTCAACGGCCGGGAAACCGACGCCTCCCCCGCCCCCGGCCAGTGCCTGCGCACCTTCCTGCGCGACCAGGGCAGCTTCGGTGTGAAGAAGGGCTGCGACGCCGGCGACTGCGGCGCGTGCACCGTGCACGTGGACGGCGCGCCGGTGCATTCCTGCCTGTTCCCCGCCGTGCGGGCCCAGGGTCGGGAGGTGACCACCATCGAAGGCCTGGCTGGCCCGGACGAGCAGCTGCATCCGATGCAGCAGCAGTTCCTGGACGCGCAGGGTTTCCAGTGCGGCTTCTGCACTGCCGGGATGGTGATGACCGCCGCCACCTTCTCGGAGGACCAGCGGCGGGACCTGCCGCGCAACCTCAAGGGCAACCTGTGCCGCTGCACCGGCTACCGTGCCATTAAGGACGCGGTCCTCGGGAGAAAGAACGTGGACGACGACGCGTCCGGGGACTCTCCCGTAGGTCGGTGCGCTCCCGCGCCGGCCGGGCCGGACATCGTCACCGGCCGCGCCGCCTACACCCTGGACCAGCCTGCCCCTCCCGGGATGCTGCACCTCAAGCTGCTGCGCTCCCCGCACGCCCATGCCCGCATCCTCTCGATCGACACGTCCGCCGCGCTGGCCGTTCCCGGCGTCGAGGCCGTCTTCACCCATTTGGACGCTCCGGAGCGCCGGTTCTCCACCGCCCAGCACGAGCTGCACACCGACGACCCTGAGGACACCCGGGTGCTGGATGACGTCGTCCGGTTCAAGGGCCAGCGGGTGGCGGTGGTGGCCGCCGCCACCGTCGCTGCCGCCGAGGAGGGCGTGCGCCGGCTGCGCGTCGAGTACGAGCCGCTGCCGACGGTGCTCGACGTCGATGCCGCCCTCGCCCCCGACGCGGCCCTGCTGCATCCGGATGCCCCGGGCGCCGTCGGCAACACCGTGGCCGAAGTCCACTCGGTGATCGGCGAGCCGACGGCGGCGCTGGCGACGGCCGACGTCGTGCATGAAGGCACCTACGAGAGCCAGCGGCTGGCGCATGTGGCGCTGGAGACGCACGCGGCCCGCGCCTGGTTCGACGACGCCGGCCGGCTCACGGTCCGCACCTCCTCCCAGGTCCCGTTCCTGGTCCGGCGGACCCTGTGCCGGCTGTTCGACCTCGAGCTCGGCCAGGTGCGGGTGCTGGCGGGGCGGGTGGGCGGCGGGTTCGGCGGCAAGCAGGAGGTGCTGGTCGAGGACCTGGTGACCCTGGCAGCGCTGCGCCTGCGCCGGCCTGTGCAGCTGGAATTCACCCGTGAGGAGCAGTTCGCCGCCGCCACCACCCGGCATCCCTTCCGGGTCCGGGTGAAGGCCGGTGCCTCCGCCGACGGCACGCTGACCGCGCTGGAGGTCGACGCCACCGCCAATACCGGCGCCTACGGCAACCACGGCCCCGGGGTGATGTTCCACGGCTGCGGCGAGTCGGTCGCCGTCTACCGCTGCGCCAACAAGCGGGTGGACGCCCGCTCGGTCTACACCAACACCGTCCCGGCCGGCGCGTTCCGCGGCTACGGGCTGAGCCAGATGGTCTTCGCCGTGGAGTCCGCCATGGACGAACTCGCCCGTGGCCTGGGCATGGATCCGCTGGAGTTCCGGGCCCGCAACGTGGTGGCCGAGGGCGACCCGATGGTGTCCACCTCCGCGGAACCCGCGGAGGATGTGCATTACGGCAGCTACGGGCTGGACCAGTGCATCTCCCTGGTCCGCGGCGCCCTGGCCGCCGGTCGGGAGGATCCGGCCCGCTCCGGCGTCGGGCTGGAGCCGGACTGGCTGATCGGCGAGGGGACGGCGCTGTCGATGATCGACACCGTGCCGCCGCGCGGCCACGTCTCTCACGCCCGCGTCGCGCTGCTGCCGGACGGGCGGTACGGGCTCGACGTCGGCACCGCCGAATTCGGCAACGGCACCACCACCGTCCACGCCCAGCTGGCCGCCTCGGCCCTGCACACCGAGCCGGGCCGGGTGGTGATCCGCCAGTCGGACACCGACCTGGTGGACCATGACACCGGCGCGTACGGCTCCACCGGTACCGTGGTGGCCGGCAAGGCCTCGCTGGCCGCCGCCGCGGAGCTGGCGGTGCGGCTCGTGGGTTTCGCCGCGTCGCTGTTCGCGGGCACCTCGGCGCAGGTGCGCCTGGCCGCCGACGCCGTCGAGTGCGGGGACGAGCGGATTCCGCTGGCCGAGGTGGCCCGCAGGGCGGCGGAGGCCGGCGTCGACCTGTCCGCCGAGGCCCGCTGGGGCGGCACTCCCCGCTCGGTCGCGTTCAACGTGCAGGGCTTCCGCGTGGCGGTGCATCCGGGCACCGGGGAACTGCGGATCCTGCAGAGCGTGCAGGCGGCCGACGCCGGCGTGGTGATGAACCCGCTGCAGTGCCGCGGCCAGGTGGAGGGCGGCGTGGCCCAGGCCCTGGGCGCGGCATTGTTCGAGGAGGTGCGGGTGGGCGCCGACGGCGACGTCGAGACCCGGATCCTGCGCCAGTACCACGTGCCGACCTTCGCGGACGTGCCGCGGACCGAGGTGTTCTTCGCCGAGACGAGCGACGAGCTGGGCCCGATGGGCGCCAAGTCGATGAGCGAAAGCCCGTTCAACCCGGTGGCCCCGGCCCTGGCGAACGCGGTGCGCAGCGCCACCGGCGTGCGTTTTGCCCGGCTGCCGCTGGCCCACGATGTGCTGTACCTGGGGCTGCGGGACGGCGTGCAGCCGGACCGGTCCGGGCTGCAGGCCGAGGCCGACGTCCCGGCCTGACGAGGAGTCCGACATGACGCAGCCCACGCGACCGAAACCGAGCTGGGGACGAGCGATCGCGGTAACGGGCGGCATCAGCGCCCTGCTGGTGCCGGTCTCCGCCTTTGCCGCCGTCCTGTTCCTGTTCGCCTCGAGCCGGTACGACGACAGCGGCAGGGGCCTGATGCCCAGCTGCACGCCCGAGTCCGTCAGCTGCTCGGGCCCGGAGTACGGCGTGATGGCGCTCCTTGTCCTGTACTTCATCGCCCTCTTCGGCGGCGCCGCCTGGGCCGGCGCGGCAGCGGGCCGGCTGCGCTCAGGGAAGCGGGCCCTGCTGCTGGCAACCGTGAGCCTGGCCATCACCGCCCTGGGGATCCCGGCGATCTTTCTTCTCTGAGATCCGGCTCCCCCCGCTCAGCGCGCCCGGTCAGATCGCCTTGCCCGGGTTCAGGATGCCCAGCGGATCCAGTGCCTGCCGGATGGCGTGCTGCACCTCCAGGGAGACGTCCCCCAGCTCGTCGCGCAGCCAGTCGCGTTTGAGCAGCCCGACGCCGTGCTCGCCGGTGAGGGTGCCGCCCAGGCGCTTGGCGAGGTGGAACATCCGCCCCAGCGCCTCCTTCGGCGGCCCTTCGGTCACCGACTCCTCCTGATCCATGACGATCATCGGGTGCAGGTTCCCGTCGGAGGCGTGCGCGATGGTGAAGATCCGCACACCGGTGTCGGCGCTGATCTGCTCGAGCCCGGCGACCACCTCGGCCAGCCGGCCGCGCGGCACCCCGATGTCGCCGATGGACACCCGGCCCAGCCGCTCCAGCGACGGAATCGCCTCCCGCCGTGCGGTGACCAGCGCGGCCGCATGCTCGTCGTCGACCGCCTTCTCGCAGGTGCCGAGCGGGCTGACCGCCTCCAGCACCACCTCCTGCTCCAGGAAGGCGCCGTACCCGTCGGTCTGCACCAGCAGGAACGCGCCGCCCCGGGAGCGGTAGTCGGTGCCCAGCGCCATGTCCACGGCCTCCAGCGTGGGCCCGTCCATCAGCTCCATCATCGAGGGTTGGACCCGCGCGGCGACCACCGCCGACGCCGCCCGAGCCGCGCTCTCCACATCCGGGAAGAAGGCCGCGACCGTGGCCGTGGCGGTGGGCAGCGGGCGCAGCCGCAGCGTCGCCTCGACCACGATCCCGAGGGTGCCCTCGGAGCCGATGAACAGGGCGTTCAGGTCATATCCGGTGACCCCCTTGATGGTGTCCCGCCCCGTGCGCAGCTCGCGGCCGTCAGCGAGGATGACCCGCAGCGACAGGACGGATTCCCGCGTCACTCCGTATTTGGCGCAGCGCATCCCGCCGGCGTTGGTGGCGATGTTCCCGCCGATCGAGCAGATCGCCGTGCTGGCCGGGTCCGGGGCGTAGAACAGCCCGTAGCCGGCGGCCGCGGCGTTCAGTTCGGCGTTGAGCACGCCAGGTTCGACGACGGCGAGCTGCTCCACCGGGTCGATGCGCAGGATCTCGTTCATGCCCGAGACGTCGAGCACCACCTCCCCGGCGCGGGAGGCGGAGGCGGCGGCGAGGCCGGTGCCGGCGCCCCGCGGCACCACCGGCACCCGGTGCCGGCTGGCGAGCCGAAGGGTCTGCACGACGTCGTCGGCGCTGCGGGCAAAGACCACGCCGTCCGGCGGGCTGGGCGAGAGGTAGCCGGAACGGTCGGTGCTGGCCCGCTCCCGGTCCTCGCTTCGGATGGATGCGTTCGGTGCCGCCTGCAGCAGCGCGGCGGTGGAACCGGCGGTCAGGTCGAAGTCGATGGTGTTCATGGGTCCTCTCGAACGTCGGGCGCGGAGCCGTCAGGGAACCATCCACCCCAGGATGGGTGTGGACTGCAGCCAGATGATGACGGTGAGCATGGCCAGCAGGGCCAGGCTCCAGCCGATGAGCTTGCGCAGCAGCAGGCTCTCGGAGCCTTCCCGGCCGACGGCGGCGGAGGCGATGGCCAGGTTCTGCAGCGAGAGCATCTTGCCCATGACGCCCGCCGAGGAGTTGGCGGCGGCCATCAGGGTGGGCGACAGGCCGGTCTCGTTGGCGGCGGCAACCTGCAGCTGGCCGAACAGGGAGTTCGACGACGTGTCGGAACCGGTCAGCGCCACGCCGATCCAGCCCAGCAGCGGCGAGAGGATGGCAAAGAAGCCGCCCGCCGAGGCCAGTGCCACGCCGAGAGTGGTGGTCTGCCCGCTCAGGTTCATCACGAAGGACAGGGCCAGCACGGCGCAGACCGTGAGGATGGTCCAGCGCAGCTGCTTGAGGGTCTCGCCGTAGATCCGCACCCCGGCGCCGGGCCTGATGCGGTAGAGGAGCATGGTCAGGATGCCGGAGAACAGCAGCAGCGTTCCGGTGGCCTTCACATGATCGAAGCGCAGGTTCTGCGCCGCCACCGGCTCGCCCGCGGAATTGGTGACGTCCAGGCCCGGCCAGTGGAAGGTCACCCCGCCGATCTGCGTCAGCCAGGCCTTGACGGCGGGAATCTGGGCGAGGGAGAAGACCGTGATGATGATCAGGTACGGTGCCACCGCCATCCAGACGCTCCGGGCATCGGGCCGGGTGTTGTCGGCGTCCTCTGCCGGGCGATCGGTGCCACCGTCCGCGGGCGACGCCGCGGCGTGGGCTCCGGCGCGGCCGGGGGCTTCCGCCGCACCGTCGAGGCCGCCCGGACCCGCAGGCGACGGCGCTGCATGCCGTCCGCCGCCGCTGCCGCCTCCGGCCGAAACCGGGAGCGCGCCGTCGCCGTCGGCGTCACCGCCGCGGGCATCGGCCACGGCGGTGTCTTCGACGTCCTGCGACTGGCCGTTCATGCCGATGATTTCCTTCGGCTGCCAGACCCGCAGCATCAGCAGCACCGCAATAACGGTGACGACGGCGGCCACCACGTCGGTCAGCTCCACGACGAAGAAATTGGAGGCCACGAACTGGGCGAGACCGAAGGCGATGCCGGAGACCAGGGCCACCGGCCAGGTCTGGCGGAGGCCGCGTTTTCCGTCCACCAGGAAGACCAGGATCAGCGGCACCACCAGGGCAACGAACGGAGTCTGCCGGCCCGTCATGGAGGACAGCTCCTGCAGCGGGATGCCGGTGACGCCGTTGAGGGCGATGATCGGCGCGGCCATCGCACCGAAGGCGACCGGGGCGGTGTTGGCCAGCAGCGCGACGACGGCGCTCTTGATCGGCTTCATGCCGGCGGCCATGAGCATGGCCGCCGCGATCGCCACGGGCGCTCCGAACCCGGCCAGGGATTCGAGCAGGGCGCCGAAGCAGAAGGCGATCAGGATGGAGAGGATGCGCAGGTCATCCGAGATCGACCGGATCGTCCTGCCCAGCAGCTCGAACCACGGGGTGGAGACGGTGAGCTTGTAGATCCACAGGGCGTTGATCAGGATCCAGAGGATGGGGAAGACCGCGTAGAACGCACCGAGCCCGGTGGCCGAGAGCGCCTGGCCCAGCGGCATTCCCCAGGCGATCACCGCGAGGAGGAAGGACAGGGCCAGGCCGATGACGCCGGCCTGCCAGGCCTTCATCCGGAACACGCCGAGGAGGACGAACAGCAGCAGCAGGGGCAGGGCAGCGAGGATGGCCGAGAACACCAGCGACCCGCCCACCGGATCGAGGACCTGCTGAAAAGCCGCAACCTGGATAGCCACAAAAACCCCCTCGTTTTTGTGCTGGCCAGTCTCCCCGTGGAACCTCGGGAGCCGGGCCGGCCGGACGGCACCGTAGCCGTCTCACGATGGGGACGACAGTAGGCGCGCCCCTCAGGGCGGTCAACCCTCGTCAGGTTCCTGATTTCCCCTGCCGCTGAAAAGCCGCACGGCCCTTCCATGAAGCGGAAGGGCCGTGCGGCGCGGGAAGATGCCGGGCCGGCCCGGAGCGTCCCGCGCGGCTACTTTTCGCGGGCCTTGCGGGTCTGCTTGTCGTTGGCTTTCTGCAGCGCGTCCACGAGCTCGTCCTTCGTCATGGTGGACCGCCCGGGCACGTCCAGCTTCTTTGCCTGCTCGTAGAGGTGGTCCTTGGAGGCATTGGCGTCCACACCGCCTGCGGTTCCCTTCGAGGATCCCGGGCCGCCGCCCTCCGCGCGCTTGTCGGAAGGGCCGGACTCGTCCTTCTCCTCCCAATGGTCACCCACCTTCTCGTGTGTGTGCTTCAGCGAGGCATAGGCGGCGCGGGCTGCGCGCTCTTCGTTCCCGTCGTAGGACTCCATGGCCGAGTCGTAGGTCTTGGCGAACGTGTCCTGCGCCTTGGTGTCCGAACGCTGCAGGGTCGAGGGCAGCTCGCTGTCCTTCGCATGGCCGCTCTTTGACGTCTTCGGCATCATGTCTCCTTGTCCCGCCGGCTCAGCTGTTGCGCCCGGATTCGCCGGTCTCTGCGGTGCGGTTGGGTTCCATGGCGTCCTGAACCTCTCCGCTGTTACTAAGGGTACTTATGGTCTATCACCATATCGCCGCCCCCTCAAGCGCCCGACGCCGCCGCCCGGGCCCCGATCAGGCGCGTCACGGACCAGGCGTGCACCTTAGGCGGAACGCGTCTCCCCGGCCCGATCAAGGTAGGACTCCATCAGTTCACCGTCCAGGGCGAGTTCCACGCGGCGGACCATGCCCCGGACCTTCTCCGCATCCACGCCCACCATCCGGTCGTCCACGGCATCCAGCACCAGGGAGGCCTGGCGCCTGATCTCGTCCCGTTGGGTATCGTTGGCGGCGCTCGCCGCGCAGTCCCGCAGCAGGCGCAGCAGCGCGGTCAGCACGACCGGATCACCGGAGCCGTAGTGGCGGACGGGTGCGCAGACCAGGTCGATGAAGGATCGATAGTCGCGGCCGGCAGTCACCAGGCGCAGCGTTCCGTTCCTGCCCCGGTGCGCCTCCGGCCCAAGACGCCGGTGCTGGATATCCACCAGGAGGTCGGTGCAGTAGCCCAGGGCATGGGAACAGGTCACCGGGTCGTTGATGCTGGGCGAGATGGCCTTCACGGCAATGTCCGTGAGCTGCCGCAGGCCAAGTGCGGCATCCTGTTCCGGCGTGCGTTCATAGCCGATCTCCAGGGCGCGGGCGAGGGCTGCGGTGACGTCGGCAGTGTCGGCGGCCGGCGCGCCGTCGTCGTTCCACAGCCGCCCGATCGGTGCACCCAGCGCGACGTGGTCGCCCGGCTGGACGTCCACATGGAGCACCTGGGCGCTGCGCTCCAACGCCTCCACCAGGGGGCGCCAGTCCAGTGCCTTGATGATGCCGCTGCGCGGGGCGCGGAGGAGCGTGCCGCCGTCGGGCGCCGGGAAGCACTGCTCCTCGCCGTCCGGGGAATCGGGATAGGTCGCGCGCAGCACGGCCAGCGCCTGCCCATGGGCCGTGACCATCATCGTGTCCACCCGGAGGGACCTGGTGATGTGGCCGATGAACAGGAGCAGCACCATGCCGCAGGCGATGCCCAGCACATAAACCAGGCCGACGACGAGCACCGGCACCGGCGTCTGGGGGTCCATGCCGCGCAGCCCGGTGATGCTGACCACGAAGGTTGACAGCAGGACGGCCAGGACCAGCTGGGTCCGCTTGTCCCGGGCAAACTCGCGCAGCAGCCGGGGCGAGAACTGCTGTGACGCCAACTGCAGGGCCACGACGGTCAGCGAGAACGTCACGGTCACGGCGGTCATCACGCTGGTGGCCACCGCCTGAAGGAGCGTGGAGGCCGCCTCCATGCCGCTGGGCCAGATCCAGCGGGCCCACGCCTGGTCCTGCCCGGGCCGCACCGGCAGCAGCAGCAGGGTCACGGCGAGCGCAGCGAGGGAGGCACAGGTGGGCCAGAACCACACGGACGCCCTTAGCGCCTCCCGATCGATACGAAACCTGCGTGCACCGCTGCCTGCCGGCTGCGACGCCGCCGACGCCCCGGACCTGGCTGCCATATCCACGGACTCTGCTCCCTGCTCCCGACTGATCTGTTCCCCTTAAGACTGAAAGGGACGGCCAGCCGGCCGCCCCTTTCATTCCACCGCTGCCCGCCGCCTGCGGGCAAACCGGCTAGGCGTTGTGGCCCACCTGGCGCCCGGCGGGTCCGCGGTCGCGGGTCAGCAGCAGGGCCAGGCCGATCATGGTCACGCCGAGGAACAGGTGCAGCCAGTTGTCGGCATTGTTCAGCGGCACAAAGTTGGCCGAGGAGTCGTGGTCGACGACCAGGCCGTAGATCCACAGCACCAGGTACACCGCACCGCCCCAGAGCAGGAAGCTGCGGGCTCCGCCCACCGTGCGGGCCAGGACCAGGCCTGCGACTCCGTAGAGCAGGTGCACGGCGTTATGCAGAATCGACACCTGGAAAACACCCAGCAGCAATGCGCCGGAATGATGTCCTGCACCGCTCAGTGCCTCGTAGTTTGTGGTGATTCCGGGAATGAATCCCATGATGCCCACCAGAAGGAAAACCACACCGTAGGCGAGGGCTGCCTTCTGGACGTTGGTACGGCTGCGGGTTTCGACGCCGCCGGTTCCGGGAGAAGTCATATGCCTGTCCAATCTCTCGTGGGTTTTACGAAGTCTGGTGCACCATCATAAGCACACTTACTATCAGATTGCACATCCGCCCCTGCTGCACCAACTGCCGCACCGCCCCGATCCGGTGACCTTCATCCGCGGGGGCGCGCCTCCTCGATCTCCTCGTCTTCGATGCCGAGGATCTCCAGCCGCCCCGCCTTCCGGTCCGCCAGGTAAGCCTTCATTTCCCGTTTGACAACCGGCAGGAGCAAATACACGCCCAGCAGGTTCACAAAGGCGCAGATAAAGAGCGTGGCGTCGGTAAAACTGATGACCTGGCTGAAGGACAGCACACAGCCCGCCACGGTGAAGGTCAGGAAAATGACCTTGTAGGCGATTTCGCGGCGCCGCCCCCTCCCGAAAAGGTACTCCCAGGCCTTAAGCCCGTAATAGGACCACGTGATGAGCGTGGAGTAGGCGAACAGTGCGACCGCGACGGACAGGATGATCGGGAACCAGGGCAGCACCGTGGCAAACGCGTCGGAGGTGAGGATGACGCCGTCGGGCGCGTCGCCGCCGGCCTGCACCTGGTCGATGCCGGACTGCAGGCTGGGCGCTCCCGCCATGATGATGGCCAGGGCCGTCATGGTGCAGATGAGGACCGTGTCCACCAGGGGCTCCACCATGGCCACGAATCCTTCGCTGACCGGGCGGCGGGTTTTCACCGCGGAGTGCGCGATGGCCGCCGATCCCACCCCGGCCTCATTGGAGAAGGACGCGCGCTGGAAGCCGATGATCATCACGCCGAGGACGCCGCCGGCGAATCCTTCCGGCCGGAAGGCCCCCTCGATGATGGCCCCGACCGCTGCGGGAATCTGGTCGATGTTCACAAGGATCACCGCCGCGCAGGCGACGATGTAGAGCGCCGCCATGGCGGGCACCAGCCGCGACGTGGTCGCGCCGATGGACTTGATGCCGCCGAGGATCACCACGGCCACCAGCACGGCCAGGACGAGGCCGAAGGCAAGGGCGGCGCCGTCGGACCCCAGGAACCCGTTCTCCCCGCCGGTGGCGTTGCGGACCTGGGCGAAGGTCTGGTTCGCCTGGAACATGTTGCCGCCGGCGACGCCGAAGAGCAGGATCGCCACCGCAAAGATCCCGGTCAGGACCTTGGCGGGAAGATGCCCGAAGCGCCGGAAGGCCACGGGCAGGTACTTGAACGGCCCGCCGCTGACGCTGCCGTCCTCGTGCACCTGCCGGAACTTGACTCCCAGGGTGCACTCGGCGAACTTGGTCGCCATGCCGAGCAGGCCGGCGAGGACCATCCAGAAGGTTGCGCCCGGCCCGCCGAGTGCCATCGCGGCGCCGACGCCGGCGATGTTCCCCAGCCCGACCGTGCCGGACAATGCGGACGTCAATGCCTGGAAATGCGGCACTTCGCCCGGGTCCCGCTTGGTGGAGAACTTTCCGCGCACCACCTCGGCGGTGATCTTCAGGCCCCGGAACTGGATGAAGCCGAAGTAGCAGGTGAAGGCGATGCCCGCGATGATCAGCCAGGCGACGACCAGCGGGAAGCTGAAGTCTCCGATGGTCAGCGGCACGAACACGACGGCGTTGAACAGCGCGGCGATCGGCTCGAAGAACGAATTGACGGCGCTGTCCACGGAAGCCAGCCAGCCACCCCCGGATTCCGATGCCATGGGTGCGAATGCGCTGGGAACCATGCGGAACCTCCGGTTTAATAAGCAGGCTGACTTTCGTGGCCTATAGCCTTGCTTAAATCACAGGAGTAACACAAATCACAGAAGGAGGGGGTGCGCTGCCGGGCCTCCCGACGTCAGCACTCCACGACGTTCACGGCCAGCCCACCCATGGCGGTTTCCTTGTACTTGTCGCTCATATCGCGCCCGGTTTCGCGCATGGTGATGATGACTTCGTCGAGGGAAACCCGATGGTCGCCGTCGCCCCACAGCGCCATTTTCGCGGCGTTCACCGCCTTCGCCGCACCGATCGCGTTGCGCTCGATGCAGGGCACCTGCACCAGCCCGCCGATGGGATCGCACGTGAGCCCCAGATTGTGTTCCATCGCGATTTCGGCGGCGTTTTCCACCTGGGCGGGCGTGCCGCCGAGGATCTCGGCCAGCCCGGCGGCGGCCATGGACGACGCCGAGCCCACCTCGCCCTGGCAGCCCACCTCGGCGCCCGAGATCGAAGCCTGCTCCTTGTACAGCACCCCCACGGCGCCGGCGGCAAGCAGGAACCGGACGACGACGTCGTCGCGCTCCGCCGGCGTCGCGCCCTCCATGCCCGGGCCGTAGTGGGTGGCGTAGAACAGGACGGCGGGGATGATGCCGGCCGCGCCGTTGGTGGGGGCGGTGACCACCCGGCCGCCGGAGGCGTTCTCCTCGTTCACGGCCAGGGCCACCAGGTTGACCCATTCCTGCCAGAACTTCGGATCCCGGGTCGGGTCCTCCGCGCGCAGCCGGGTGTGCCAGGCCGGGGCCCGGCGGCGGACGTTCAGCCCGCCGGGCAGCAGCCCCGTGCGGCTGATGGCGGAGTTCTTGCACTCCTCCATGACGTCGCGGATGTGCAGCAGGCCGGCGCGGATGTCGGCCTCGGTGCGGGAGGCCATCTCGTTGGCCAGCATCACCTGGCTGATCGACAGGTTGCCGGCCTCGCAGTGTGCCAGCAGCTCGGCGGCGGTCCGGAAGGGGTAGGGCAGCTGCGCCTTGCTGGACTCCAGCTCCGCCGCCGCGGCGTCCTCCTCGCCGTCACGGACGATGAAGCCGCCGCCCACGGAGAACCAGGTGCCCTCGTGCAGCACGGCCCCGCCGGCGTCGAGCGCAGCGAACTTCACGCCGTTGGTGTGCCGGGGCAGGATGGTCAGCGGGTGCAGGATGATGTCCTCGGCCGTGTAGGCCAGGACGACGCCGCCGGCGCCGGTCAGCTCCGCGCCGAGCCGCAGCTTGCCGGTGGCGGAGATGTCGGCCAGCCGCTCGTCCACCTGCCCGGGCAGGATCAGCTCGGGCGCAAAGCCTTCGAGCCCGAGCAGCACGGCGGTCATGGTGCCGTGTCCGCGGCCGGTCGCTGCGAGGGACCCGTACAGGTCCACCCGCAGCCCGGCCACGGCAGGCAGGACACCGGCGTCGGCCAGTTCCGCGGCGAAGGCCGCGGCGGCCCGCATGGGGCCCACCGTGTGGGAACTCGAAGGTCCGATCCCCACGGAGAACAGGTCAAAAACGCCGACGGCCATGGTTACGCTCCGCCGCCGGAAAGGCGGCAGCTCACAGCTCGCCGCCGTTCTTCTGCGCGTACTCCTCGGCGGAGAGCAGCTCGCCCTCGGCGGTGACGTTCACGGTGAACAGCCAGCCGGCGCCGTACGGGTCCTCGTTCAGCAGGGCCGGGTTGTCGATGGCCTCCTGGTTGATCTCCACGACCTCGCCCGAGACCGGGGCGTACAGGTCGGAGACCGACTTGGTGGATTCCACCTCGCCGCAGGTCTCGCCGGCGGTCACGGTGTCGCCGACGGCGGGCAGGTCAACGTAGACCACATCGCCCAGGGCGTCGGCGGCGACGGCGGAGATCCCGACCTTCACGGGCGAGGAGCTGTCCACCCATTCGTGCTCGGCGGAGTAGCGGAGGGAGGAATCGACTTTGCTCATTGGTGGGTGCCTTTCGAAAGGGTGCGGAGGGATCGGGGAACGCCGCCGTGGGAGCAGGCGCTGGTATGAGTCTAGGAGCGGTCGCGCCGATAGAACGGCAGGGCGACGACCTCGAATGCCTCGGGGCGGCCGCGCAGGTCAACCTCGACGGCGGTGCCCGGCTCGGCGAGCGCGGCGTCCACGTAGGCGAGGGCGATCGGGTAGCCGAGGGTCGGGCTCGGCGCACCGGAGGTTACCTCGCCCACGGTGCGCCCGTCGGCGAGCACCGGATAGCCGGAGCGCGCCGAGCGGCGTCCGGCACCCTTCAGTCCGACCAGCTTCCGGGCCGGTTCGCTTCCGGAGAGCTTCTCCAGGGCGGCGCGGCCGACGAAGTCGCCCTCCTTGGCCAGCGACACCACCGGGCCCAGGCCCGCAGCGTAGGGGTCCAGGTTCCGGCTGAGTTCGTTTCCGTAGAGCGGCATCCCGGCTTCCAGGCGCAGCGAATCGCGGCAGGCCAGCCCGGCGGGCACCAGGCCGTCGTCGGCTCCCGCGGCCAGCAGGGCGGACCAAAGGGCGGCGGCCTGTGCGTTGGGCACGTAGATCTCGAACCCGTCCTCGCCGGTGTAGCCGGTGCGGGCCACGAGCAGCTCGGCTGCCCCGGCGTCCGCGAGCTCCAGGGGCACCGGGGCCGCGGCGTAGTACTTCATGCCGGTGACCGTCTCCTGCGTGGCGGCCGGAACCAGGCGCAGCAGGATCTGTTCCGCCTTCGGGCCCTGGATTGCCACCAGCGAGGTATTGGCGGACTCGTCCTCCACAGCCACGTCGAAGTCCTCGGCGCGGGCTGCCAGCTCGCCGGCCACCACCGCGGCGTTGCCGGCGTTGGGCACCACCAGGAATTCGTCGTCGGCCAGCCGGTAGCTGATCAGGTCATCGATGATGCCGCCGTCGGCGTCGGTGATCAGCGAGTACTTGGCCCTGCCCACCTTCACGCCGGAGAGCTTTCCGGCCAGCGCGTAGTCCAGGAACGCACCGGCCTCGGGACCGGAAACCCGGACCTCGCCCATGTGCGAGAGGTCGAACAGCCCGGCGGCCCCGCGGACGGCACGGTGCTCGGCGAGCTCGGAGCTGTACTTCAGCGGCATCTGCCAGCCCCCGAAGTCGGTGAAGGACGCGCCGGCGGCCTGGTGCTGTGCATACAGCGCAGTGGTCTTGTCGGTCACGGGAGCGCTCCTAGTTCTCGAAGGCTTCGATGGGCGGGCAGGAGCAGACCAGGTTCCGGTCGCCGGCGGCGCCGTCGATCCGGCCGACCGGCGGGAAGTACTTGTCCATCCGCAGCCCGGGCACCGGGAAGGCGGCCTGCTCGCGGGGGTACGGGCGGGTCCATTCGTTGGCGACGACGGCGGCCGCGGTGTGCGGGGCGCGGCGCAGCGGGGACTCCTCGACCGGGAACTCGCCGGCGGCCACCTGGTCGATTTCGGCGCGGATGGCGATCATCGCGTCGATGAAGCGGTCCAGCTCGCCCAGGTCCTCGGACTCGGTGGGCTCGACCATCAGGGTGCCGGCCACCGGGAAGGACAGGGTGGGAGCGTGGAAGCCGTAGTCGATGAGCCGCTTAGCGACATCTTCCGCGGTGACGCCGGTCTTCGCGGTCAGTTCGCGCAGGTCAAGGATGCACTCGTGCGCCACCAGACCGCCCTTGCCGGTGTAGAGCACCGGGAAGTGCTCGTTCAGCCGGGCGGCGACGTAGTTGGCGGCCAGCAGGGCGCTCTTGGTGGCCTGGGTCAGGCCCTCCCCGCCCATCAGGTTCACATACGCCCAGGAGATGGGCAGCACGCCGGCGGAGCCGTAGCGGGAGGCGGAGACGGGAATGTCCTCGCCGCCGTCCCAGGCCGCGGCGTTGCCGGGCAGGAACGGTGCCAGGTGGGAGCGGGCCGCGACCGGGCCGACGCCCGGGCCGCCGCCGCCGTGCGGGATGCAGAAGGTCTTGTGCAGGTTCAGGTGCGAGACGTCGCCGCCGAACTCGCCCGGCTTGGCCAGGCCGACCAGGGCGTTGAGGTTGGCGCCGTCGATGTAGACCTGCCCGCCGGCTTCGTGGACGGCGTCGCAGACGTCGCGCACGTCGTCGTCGTAGACGCCGTGGGTGGAGGGGTAGGTGATCATGATGGCCGAGAGGTTCTCCCGGTGCGCGTCGATCTTGGCGCGCAGGTCGGCGTGGTCGATCGCGCCGTCGTCGGCGGTGCCGACCACCACGACCTTCATCCCGGCCAGGACGGCGGAGGCGGCGTTGGTGCCGTGCGCCGAGGCGGGGATGAGGCAGATGTCGCGCTGGACGTCGCCGCGCGAGCGGTGCCAGCCGCGGATGGCCAGCAGGCCGGCCAGTTCGCCCTGCGAGCCGGCGTTGGGCTGGATGGACACGGCGTCGTAGCCGGTGATCTCGGCCAGCTTCGCTTCGAGGCCCTCGATCAGCTCACGCCAGCCGGCGGTCTGCTCCTCGGGGGCGAAGGGGTGGATGGTGGCGAACTCCGGCCAGGTCATGGCCATCATCTCGGCGGTGGCGTTCAGCTTCATGGTGCACGAGCCGAGCGGGATCATGGTGCGGTCCAGGGCCAGGTCCCGGTCCGAGAGGCGGCGCAGGTAGCGCAGCATCTGCGTCTCGGAGCGGTAGGCGGAGAAGACCGGGTGGGTCATGAAGTCCGAGGTGCGCAGCAGGGCGTCGGGCAGTTCGTACCCTGCGGCGTCGGCCGGGCCGGGCTCGCCGGCGCCGAACGCGGCGGCGACGTCGGCCAGCACCGCCTCGGTGGTGGTCTCGTCGCAGGAGACGCCCACGGTGTCGGCGTCGATGGAGCGCAGGTTGATGCCGCGCTCCCGGGCGGCGGCCAGGACCTCGGCGGCGCGGCCGGGAACCTGCACGGTCAGTGTGTCGAAGAACGTCTCGTGCAGCGGTTCCAGTCCGGCCTTCACAAGGGCCGCGGCCAGGGTACGGGCCCGGTCGTTGGTGCGCCGGGCAATCGCGCGCAGACCCTCGGGCCCGTGGTAGACGGCGTACATGGAGGCGGTGATGGCCAGCAGCGCCTGGGCGGTGCAGATGTTGGAGGTGGCCTTCTCGCGGCGGATGTGCTGCTCGCGGGTCTGCAGTGCCAGCCGGTAGGCGGGGGTGCCGGCGTCGTCCTTGGACACGCCGACGAGGCGGCCGGGCAGCGAGCGCTCCAGGCCCTTGCGCACGGCCATGTACGCGGCGTGCGGGCCGCCGAAGAACAGCGGGACGCCGAAGCGCTGCACGGAGCCGACGGCGACGTCGGCGCCCTGCTCCCCGGGCGGGGTGAGCAGGGTCAGGGCGAGCAGGTCGGCGGCGACGGTGACCATGGCGCCGCGTTCCTTCGCCTCGGCGATCAGGGGCGCCTGGTCACGGACGACGCCGGAGGCGCCGGGCTGCTGCAGCACGACGCCGGTGATCTCTCCCTCGGGCAGGCCGGCGGAGAGGTCGGCGACCTCGACGTCGAAGCCGAGCGCCCGGGCCCGGCCCTCGACCACGGCGATGGTCTGGGGGAACGCCTCGGCGTCGAGGACGATCTTTCCGTCCGCCTTCTTCTTGTTGGACCGGCGCATCAGCAGCACGGCCTCGGCGACGGCGGTGGCTTCATCCAGCAGCGACGCGTTGGCGATCGGCAGGGCGGTGAGGTCCTGGACCATGGTCTGGAAGTTCAGCAGCGCCTCGAGCCGGCCCTGGGAGATTTCCGGCTGGTACGGGGTGTAGGCGGTGTACCAGGCCGGGTCCTCGACGATGTTGCGCAGGATCACCGGCGGAGTGTGCGTGCCGTAGTAGCCCTGCCCGATCATCTGCACGGCGGTGCGGTTCTTCCCGGCGAGCGCGCGCAGCTCGGCGAGGGTCTCCTCCTCGCTGCGGGCCTGCCCGAGCACCAGCGGGGCGTCCTGGCGGATGGCGGCGGGAACGGCGGCGTCCACCAGCGCGTCCAGGCTGTCGTAGCCGACGGCCTTGAGCATGGTCTCGGTGGCCGGGGCGTCGGCGCCGATGTGGCGGTCGACGAAGGCGGCGGGGGTGTCGGCGGGGGCAGTCATCTTCAACTCCGGGGCAGGCAGGATGAGGGCATGCCGGCGGGCAGCCGGCTCCTCCCCGCTCTGTATTGGACCTGAGAGATTCCGCGGGTGAGGCCCGCTTGCACCGTCGGTGAGCACGGCCTTGGGCCGGGCTGCTTTCCAGAGTTGCCTCGCTGCGGCGGTACCGGTGCCTGAGAGATTCCCGGGGAGGGTTTGCTCCTACGGCGCCGACGGATGTGATGCTCCGGCGGGCTCTCCCGCCGCGGCTGATAACGGCATTTTCAATTGTGTTCTACGCTACGAAACTCTAGCCCGCACCCCCGGCCGCAGCAAGGCGGTTTCGGCCCGTGACAAGCGGCGGGGTGCCCTCCCTCCGCGCGCGGAGGCGCCGCGCGCCCGGTGACTCGGGGCGGGGAGCGGCCCGCTCCTGTTTTGACATCGCCTGCGCGGACTCCCAGACTTTCAAGGGTCGGCGGCGGCGCCGCATCCCCCGGTCTCCCCGGGCGGCGGCCTCGGCCGAGCGGACGCGTCCGCTCCGGCTGCGCCTAGAAGAAAGATCTCCATGTCTGACCGCACCGCCTCCATCTCCCCTTCATCCACCCCGGCTGTTCCCGGCTCCGGAACGGACGACGGCGGGGGCGGCGGGAGCGGGCTGGCCCGCTCCATGTCCAGCCGGCACATCCAGCTGCTGGCCATCGGCGGAGCGATCGGCACCGGCCTGTTCATGGGCTCGGGCAAGACCATCTCGGTGGCAGGCCCGTCGGTGATCTTCGTGTACATGGTCATCGGGTTCATGCTGTTCTTCGTCATGCGGGCCCTCGGCGAGCTGCTGCTGTCCAACCTGAACTACAAGTCCTTCACCGACTTCTCCGCCGATCTGCTCGGCCCGTGGGCCGGATTCTTCACCGGCTGGACGTACTGGTTCTGCTGGGTGGTCACCGGCATCGCGGATGTGGTCGCGATTGCGCACTACGTGACGTTCTGGTGGGCTGACGCCCCGCTGTGGATTCCGGCCCTGGCCTGCATCCTGCTGCTGGTGGCGCTGAACCTGCCCACCGTGAAGGCCTTCGGCGAAACCGAGTTCTGGTTCGCCCTGGTCAAAATCATTGCCATCCTGACCCTGATCGTGGTGGGCCTGGTGATGATCTTCTCCGGCTTCAGCTCCGACTCCGGCGAGGCTTCCTTCACCAACCTGTGGGCGCACGGCGGTTTCTTCCCCACCGGGCCCATGGGCTTCGTGGCCGGCTTCCAGATCGCCGTGTTCGCCTTCGTCGGCATCGAGCTGGTGGGCACCGCCGCCGCCGAGACGAAGGATCCGGAAAAGAACCTGCCGAAGGCCATCAACTCCATTCCGATCCGCGTGATGCTCTTCTACGTTGCGGCGCTGGCCATCCTCATGGCGGTCACCCCGTGGACGGGATTCAGCGCGGACGAGAGCCCGTTCGTGGGCATGTTCGCGCTGGCCGGGCTGGGCACCGCCGCGGCCGTGGTCAACTTCGTGGTCCTGACCTCCGCCGCATCCTCGGCGAACTCCGGCATCTATTCCACCTCGCGCATGGTGTACGGCCTGGCGCACGAGGGCGACGCGCCCAAGGCGTTCGGCCGGCTGTCGCGGCGCAAGGTGCCGCAGAACGCCCTGTTCTTCTCCTGCACCTTCCTGCTCGCCGGCGTCGTGCTGCTCTACGCCGGCGACTCGGTGAGCGCGGCCTTCACGCTGGTCACCACCATCTCCGCGCTGTGCTTCATGTTCGTCTGGACGCTGATCCTGGTCAGCTACCTGGCCTACCGCCGGCGCCGCCCGCACCTGCACGCGGCATCGACGTTCAAGCTGCCCGGCGGCGTCGGCATGGTCTATCTGGTGCTGGCCTTCTTCGTGTTCCTGCTCTGGGCGCTGACCACCCAGCCCGACACCCTGCAGGCGCTGCTGGTCACGCCCATCTGGTTCCTCCTGCTGGGCGTGGTGTACGCCGTGATGCGCCGCCGCCCGGAACACCGCGCCCGGGTGGCCGGTTTCAGGGCACAGCGCAGCGCCGAGCGCGCGGCGCTGGCCGCCGTCGGGCAGCAGCCCGGCTAGTACACCACGGTGCCGCTGGCGGGCACGGTCGTGCCCGCCTTCGCCGGCTGTCCGGACACCTCCACCAGGATGCCCAGGGAGTGCAGCGGCGTCTCCAGGGCCGCCGCCAGGTCCGGCACCAGGCGGTCCTGCACCTCGCGGAGCACCTGCTGGATGTCCGCCCGTGAGTTCACGGTCAGCCGCAGGGCCAGGTCCGGCTCCTCGGCCGTGCCGCGCAGCAGCGCGTCGCAGCCGACGACACCGGCCACCTGGCCGGCCTGCTCCTCAACAGCACCCGCCAGGACGGCCGGATCGATCACGGTGATGCCGCGGGCGGGGTTCTCCTGCAGCCGGAACCGGCTGCCGGGCCGACGCCGGGGGATCTGGGCCATCAGCCACCACAGCGCCAGCAGGCCCAGCAGCACTCCGGCGGCCAGCACGGCCCAGGGCAGCCAGTCGGAGCCCTCCGTGAAGCTGCCGAGGCCGGGGGCTGCCCGGTCCTGCGGGCGCCCCGCCGCGCCGCCGCTGGCGCCGTCCGCCGCGCCCGATGCCAGCAGCAGGATCCAGATGCCCCCCGCCAGGCCCAGCAGCCCCAGCAGGGTCAGCCAGGTGCGGTTGGCCGCCCCGGGATGCTCACGCATGTCCTTGTCCTTTCCGCCGCATCACGCCGTGGACCGCACGTCCACCCGGACCTCGGGCACCGGATCCAGCCCCGAGGCCTCCAGCCGGGACCGCACTCCGTCGGCGACCCAGTTCTGCAGATCGGCGGTGTCCCGCAGGGCCGTCTGCACCGCCACCCGCACCGTCCGGTCCCCCGCGGTCGCGGAGGCCGAGGACACCCCGTCGATGTGTTCACAGGTCGCTGCCGCGAGCCGGGCCGTTCCACGGCGCGAGATCACCGCGGCGGCGCCGCCCGAACCGGAAACGGCCGCGTCCTGAACACCGGAGCTGCGCGCCGGCATGCGCACCGGCAGGGTGCGGTAACCGCCGGGAATCAGTCCGCAGAGCAGCAGGACCAGCCCGAGGACGGCCAGGGACGCGCCCACGATCCAGGCCGCCGGCTCGTTCCACATGGTCTCCGACGCCTCCCGCGTGCCGCTGCGCAGGACCTGCGGCCAGCGGCCCTGGAGGAGCCGTTCCACGGCCACCCAGCACAGCGCCACCGCCAGGGCCAGCAGCAGGAGCGAGGTGATCAGCGCCGGGAGGGTCCGGCTGGGGCGCCGGCGGAGGTTCAGCTGCCCCGGCGCCTCCGCGCTCACTGCAGCCTCCGGCGCGGGCCGTCCGCACGCGGCGGCTGGAGCCAGCGGATCAGGATGTCCACCTGCCGCACCTCGACGCCGGTCAGCTCCCCGATCCGGGCGGTCAGGCGGCCGCGCAGCCGGTCAGCCTCGGCCCGCAGCGGCACCGGATACGGCATGCCCACCTCCACCTGCAGGCTGGCGATGTTGCCGGCCAGCTCCACGGAGGTCTTTGGCCGCGCGGAGAGGTCCGCCGCGGAGCCGAAGCCCATGAACCCGCCGCTTCCGCCGCCGGCGGCGGTCTCATCCGCGGTGACCTGCCCCGCGATCTTCTCCAGCACCTGGCGGGCCATCCGTGTGGCTCCCCGTTCCTCGACCGGGCGCGGCCTGCGCGGCGCCTGGGCCGTCATCTGCTCGACGCCCTGCCGAACAGGGACTGCAGGTCCAGCCGCCCGTCCGCCGCCAGCCCGACGAGCAGCCCGATCAGTCCAAACAGGATGGTCAGCAGGAACGCCAGCCATCCCCCGAAGGCCAGGACGATTCCCAGCACCAGGCCGACGGCCAGGCACCAACGCGTTGCGGACATGGCATTTCTCCTATCGTTGCTTTCGAATCCGGTGCCCGGGCTCCTATTCGAGACGGGTGGAGCCCTGCCGGCTGTCGTCGCCGCTGCCGCCGTCGTCGTCGTCCTGGGGCAGGTGCACGTCCGAGACGTTGACGTTGACCTCCAGGACCTCCAGCCCGGTGGCGTTCTCCACGGAACGGATCACGTTGCGGCGGATGGCCTGGCTGACCTCGACGATGGAGTATCCGTATTCCACGACGATGCTCACGTCGACCGCCGCCTGGCGTTCGCCCTTTTCGACGCTGACGCCGTTGGCCACATTGGTCTGCGACCCGGGGATGCGCTCGGTCATGGCGCTGAGGGCACGGCGGGCACCGCCGCCCATCGCGGCGACACCGGGCACTTCCCGGGTGGCGATGCCGGCCAGCTTCTGCACCACCGTCTCCTCGATCGTGGTGTCACCGCGCGGGGTATGCAGCGGCCCGGACACCCGCTGGGATTCCTGCGGCGGGACATCGGTTTCCACCGGGTTCTTCTGCTCGGCGGCCACGGATCCCGCCTGGTTCCTCGACACATCGGCCATGGAACTCATCTCCTGCCTGTTCGTCGCACCTTGACGTCCTTAAAGACGCACGCCGCGGGGCTTCGTCACGGCCGGCGCGTGAACTTGCCGTTAATGCCCGACGACGGCGCACCCGCTATTCCTCCCCCGTGGCGGCGGTGGGAAAATCGGTCCTGAACGGCACCGGCCGTTCGGACGGGGGTTCGACGTGACCGTTGCCCGCCGGCCGGAGCACCCCGGCGCCCCGGCTGCTTTCACCGCCCTGGAGGAGGCGGCCGTCGTCGCCCTGGCCCAGGCCGGCGACGCCGCCGCCTTCGAGTTCCTGGTCCTGGCCTACCGGGGCCGGATCCACCGCCTGGCGCTGCGGATGCTGGGCGACGCCGGTGAAGCCGAAGACGTGATGCAGGAGACGCTCGCCGCCGGCTGGCGTGCCCTGCCCCTGCTGGAAACGCCCGGCGCCTTCGGCGGGTGGCTGTACCGCACCGCCGCCAACAAGTCCCGGGACGTGCTGCGCCGCCGCAGCTCCCATCCCGAGGAGGCGGTCGACGCGGCGGACCTGGGCAGCGCCCTCATCGGATCCGGGCAGCCGGACATGGATCCCCACCGCACCGCCGAGACAGCGGCGGAACTGCTGGACCTGGCCGTTGCCCTGCGGGCGCTGCCGGAGGATCTGCGCTCGTGCTGGCTGCTGCGTGAGCTCCACGAGCAGAGCTACCGGGAGATCGGCAGCGCGCTGCACATCAGTCCGCACGCCGTGCGGGGCAGGCTGGCCCGGGCCCGGGAAAAACTCGCCGAAGCCATGGTCGCCTGGCGGTGACCGCACGGCGCGGGCGGCGGCTGCCCCTGTGCGCGGCCCGCCGGGGTCGGCGCCGCTGTGTGACCTGCCCTGTGTGACCTGCCCTGGGCCCGCACGGTTGCCCTCGCCTGTGACGGACAGCATAATGAGACCACCAGTTTTCAAATTCGCGGTCTTAAATTCCACACTGTGAAAGTAGGTGTTCCGGTCGGAACCGGAGCGCCTGCCACCACAGCCCCAGCTGAACCTCCGGCCCGCTGCACGGTCCCGGAGCCCCAGCCCCATCCAAGGAGGAACACGCATGGCCATCGAGACAACCGACCTTCGGCCCGCCGACGGCGCGGATCAGATCCTCACTGAAGAGGCGCTGGCCTTCGTGGAGGAGCTGCACCGCCGCTTCGGGGGCACCCGGGACGAGCTGCTGGCGGCCCGCGGCCGGCGCCGCGCCGACGTAGCCGCCACCGGCAAGCTGGACTTCCTGCCCGAAACCGCCGAGGTTCGCAGCGGGGACTGGAAGGTGGCCGAGGCCCCGGCCGCACTGCAGGACCGCCGGGTGGAGATGACCGGGCCGGCCTCGCCCGCGAAGATGGCGATCAACGCGCTGAACTCCGGCGCCCGGGTGTGGCTCGCCGACCTTGAGGACGCCGCCACCCCCACCTGGCACAACGCCGTCGACTCCCAGGTCAACCTCTACCGGGCCGCACGGGGTGACCTGTCCTTCACCTCGTCCGACGGCAAGGAATACGCGCTGCGCACCGACGCGCCGCTCGCCGTCGTCGTCATGCGCCCGCGCGGCTGGCACCTGCCCGAGAAGCACATCAGCGTGGACGGCCGGGAGGGCATCGGCGCGCTGGTGGACTTCGGCCTGCACTTCTTCCACAACGCCGCCCGCCTGCTGGAGAACGGGCAGGGGCCGTACTACTACCTGCCGAAGATGGAAAGCCACCTTGAGGCCCGCCTGTGGAACGACATTTTCACCTTCTCCGAGGAGTACGTCGGCGTGCCCCACGGTTCGGTCCGCGCGACCGTCCTGATCGAGACCATCCCGGCCGCGTTCGAGATGGAGGAGATTCTCTGGGAGCTGCGCGACCACGCCTCAGGGCTCAACGCCGGCCGCTGGGACTACCTGTTCAGCATCATCAAGTACTTCCGCGATGCCGGAAAGGATTTCCTGCTGCCGGACCGGGCCGACGTGACCATGACCGCGCCCTTCATGCGCGCCTACACGGAGCTGCTGGTGAAGACCTGCCACCGCCGCGGCGCCTTCGCCATGGGCGGCATGGCCGCCTTCATTCCCAACCGCAGGGAACCCGAGGTGACCGCCGCCGCCATCGAGAAGGTCAAGGCGGACAAGACCCGCGAGGCCACCGACGGGTTCGACGGTTCCTGGGTGGCCCACCCGGACCTGGTCTCCACCTGCCTGGAGGTGTTCGACGGCGTGCTGGGCGAGAAGCCGAACCAGGTGGATCGGCTGCGCGAGGACGTGTCCGTCACCGCGCGGGACCTGCTCGACGTCACCACCGCTGAGGGCTCGATCACGGAAGCGGGCCTCCGCTCCAACCTGTATGTGGCAGTGGCGTACACCGCCGTCTGGCTTTCGGGCAACGGCGCGGTGGCCATCCACAACCTGATGGAGGACGCCGCCACCGCCGAAATCTCCCGTTCCCAGGTCTGGCAGCAGGTGCGCAACGCCGTGGTGCTCGAAGACACCGGGGAGACCGTCACCGAAGACCTCGTCCGGCGCCTGCTGGCGGAGGAGACCGAGCGGCTGCGCGGCGAAGTGTCCGAGGAGATGTTCAGCCGGTACTACGAGCCGGCCAGCCGGCTCATCGGGTCCATCAGCCTCTCCGAGGACTACCCGGACTTCCTGACCCTGCCGGCCTACGAACTGATCGATTGAACCGCGCGGCCGGCCCGGGCACGCAGGCGGGCCAGCCCGCGCAGCCAGCGCGGCGGTCCGGCGGCCTGCTCCCTTTCCGGGGGCAGGTAGCCGGCCCCCCAGCGGCTGATCGCCGCGTAGGCGTCCGCCCGTACCGGCGGCAGCGACAGGAAGACATCGTGCATCGCGCCCGGGACGCGGATGATGGTGACGGTGTTGCCCAGCGACAAGGCCCGGTGCGCCACCACGTTCACGTCCAGGGCGACGTCGGAAGTGCGAACCTCGGGCGACCAGCGCGGCTGCAGGTAGCTGCGGCTGGAGAGCAGGACCAGGACGGGCAGGTCCAGGTGCAGGCCCCGGGCCACCGCCGCCTGGCCGCGGAACACCGCGTGGATGAACGCCGTCGTCGCCGTGAAGCCGCGGACCGGCCGCCACTGCGTGTTGTAATGCCATTCCCCGCCGAAAGCCGATGAAACGGCCCGGGAGTAGTTCCCCGAGTCCACGGCGGGCAGGGTCCCGCGTGGATTCCGGGCAGCCTCCAGGTTGATGAGCGGGCTGATCGCCCGGCGTCCCAGCTCGGCGCCCTGGAACTCCAGCCAGGGACTGTTGAGGATCAGCGCTGCTGCCCGGCCCGGATGACGGGCCGCCCACAGGCTCAGCGTGAGGCCCCCGGTGGAATGGCCCAGCAGCACCAGCGGCAGGTCCGCCGCGGCCTCCGGCCCGCCGGCACCGACCGGAGGTCCGGCTGCCCGCCCCCGGCCCGGATCGCTGCGGCCCATGGCCTGCAGCGCCGCGGCGATGTCGGCGTCGTATTCGGCCAGGTCGGTGACGAAGCCGGGGGTGTCCCCGGGCCGGAGGCTACGCCCGTAGTTGTGCAGATCCAGGGCGAAGAACCGCGCGCCGGCGTCGACCCAGTACTGTGCCAGTTCCTTCTGGAAGAAGTAGTCCGACCAGCCGTGCACGTACAGGACGTCCATCCGCGGGGTTCGGGTGTCCTCCGGATCCGGCTGCCGGCGCACCAGCGTCGCGATCCGATCCTCTGGAAGGTGCAGGGTCAGCTGCTCGAAGCCGGGGCCGAGGATGTCGGGCCGCCAGCGGGCAGGCTCAGCCGCAGGCTGCGCGGCGGTGGCCGGCGGGGCGGCGGGACGGGGTCCTGCAGTCCTGCGGTTGGCCATGCCTCCATTGCAGCACGCAGCCGGGCAGGCACCAAAGGACGCCGGGCACGTTTCCGGTGAGGCGCCCGCAATGCGCCGTTCCGGTTTGGCAAGATGGTCCGATGGACTCCACTTCGCGGACCACGCAGCCGCTGCCCGAGAAAGAGGCCGCGGCGCTCGCCCGGGCCCTGGACGCCGGGGACGTGACGGTCTTTGTCGACGGAACGGCACTGCGGCTGCCGCCGGAGGCCCGTGACGCCGTGCTCGACCTGCTGGCGCGGCTCGCCCGCGGGGCCGCCGTAACCGTCGCCGACGCACATGCCGGCAGGAGCCTGGAAAACGCCGGCGCCCGGCCCGCCGCACAGGCCGCAGCCGTGCCCTCTCCCCTGCTGACGACCTCGCAGGCTGCCGCCGCGGCGGGCATCTCGCACACCTACCTGCGCAACCTCACCGACGCCGGGATCATCCCGGTGGAATACCGGGGCTCGCACCGGCGCATCCGGATGGAGGACATCCAGGCATGGCTGGAGCAGCAGCGCCTCGCGAAGGAAGCCCGGCAGGCCCCGGGCCGGGCCGTGACGGGAGCCGACTGACCGGCTCCTGCCGAAGGGACCCCGCGCAGCGCGGTTCCGGCCTGATGGCTCCCGGGCCTGCGGCGACCTATGCTGGTCTGACGGGCGTGATCCGCCCCACATTTGTCGACCAATGGAGGTCTCGTGATCATCGGCGTCCCCAGGGAAATCAAGAACAACGAATACCGGGTGGCCATCACGGCCTCGGGAGTGCATGAACTTACCACCCGCAGACATAGGGTGCTGATCGAGTCGGGAGCCGGGGCGGGGTCCCAGATCAGCGACGGGGAATACGCCGCGGCCGGCGCGGAGATCGCGGAAACAGCCGATGACGTCTGGTCCCGTTCCGCCATGGTGCTGAAGGTCAAGGAACCGGTGGCCTCGGAGTACCGCCACTTCCGGCCCGGCCTCGTGCTGTTCGCCTACCTGCACCTCGCTGCCGAGCCGGAGCTGACCCGGGCCCTGCTCGACGCGGGCGTCACCGCCGTCGCCTATGAGACCGTGCAGACGGGCCGCACGCTTCCCCTCCTGGCACCCATGTCGGAGGTGGCCGGGCGGCTCTCCGTGCAGGTGGGCGCGCAGTGCCTCACCCGTCCTGCCGGCGGTCCGGGACTGCTGCTGGGCGGGGTGCCCGGTGTCCGTCCGGCCAAGGTCGTGGTCCTGGGCGCCGGGGTGGCCGGCACCAACGCCGTCGCCGGAGCCGTGGGCGCCCACGCCGACGTCACGGTGCTGGACATCAACATTGCCCGGCTGCGCGAGCTGGACGCCCAGTACGCCGGGCGTATCAAGACCGTCGCGTCCAACGCCTTTGAGATTGAACGGGCCCTGCTGGACGCCGACCTGGTCATCGGCTCCGTCCTGATCCCGGGCGCCCGCGCCCCCAAGCTGGTCACCAACGCCCTGGTCGCCCGGATGAAGCCGGGTAGCGTGCTCGTGGACATCGCGGTCGACCAGGGCGGCTGCTTCGAGGACAGCCACCCGACCACGCACGAGGACCCGACGTTCCGGGTCCATGACTCCCTGTTCTACTGCGTGGCAAACATGCCCGGCGCGGTTCCCAACACCTCCACCTACGCGCTGACCAACGTCACGCTGCCATACGCCGTCGCCCTCGCCGACAAGGGCGTCCCGGCCGCCTTCGAGGCGGACCCGGCGCTGGCCCAGGGGCTGAACACCGCGGACGGGCAGGTCATGCACCACTCGGTGTCCGAAGCCCACGGCCTCGAACTGGCCCACTGGAAGCAGCTGCTCCCGGCATAGGGCCGTGGTGCGCAGGAGGTGCGGGCTGCGGCGCCCGCGCCCCTACGCGTTCTCGAAGTGGGTCTGCGCCGGGGCTCCGTTGTACCGCTGGACGACTTCCGCGGCGATCTCCCGCAGCTTCAGGTTCCGCGCATTGGAGGCCCGGCGGAGGACATCGAATGCTTCCTGCTGTCCGCAGCGGTTCTGGCCCATGACGATGCCGACCGCGAGGTCGATGTCGGTCCGGGAGGCCAGCACGGCCTGGAGGTCGGCGACCGTGCCCACCTGCGTCGCCATCCGCACCGCGAGTTTCAGGGCCTGCGAGGCCTGCTCCGCGTAGGCGCGGGCCGCGTGCCGGAACCGGTGATCAAAGAACCCCGGTTCCGTCGCGTACAGATTGAGCGCCGCCCTGGCCCGGCCCTCAAGGGCCAACGGCAGGCTGAAGACCGAGCGCACCCCCAGCGTTGTGACGTGCGCGGTGTAGTTGCGCCAGCGGCTTTCGAGCACGGTATCCGCCACCAGCACCTCCTCGCCGGTCCGCAGCGCATGCAGGCAGGGACCGTCACCGAAGTCGTACTGGACCTCATCGAGGCCCTGGGCGGTGTCACTGCTGCTGGCCACGGTGTATTCCGCGGCTACCGCGCGCTGCAGGGTGATGCCGCAGTACACGGTGCCCCGGCAGGAGAAACCCGATGCGCTCAGGCGGGCCAGCTCCTGCAGGAACCCGATCACGTCGGCAGAATCCACCAGCAGGTCCTGCAGCGCCGCCGCGGCCGCCTGGCGGGCCTCCCCGTCCTTCTCCGATGAGGGCAGGGCCCGATCACGCGCGTTGGAATCCATCATGATCAGCAGGCCTTCCCGCGGACCATCAGGGTCCAGAATTGGTGTCAGGAAAGAATGATCATACGATAAGCACCGGTCAAGACGCGGCCGTGGTTCCTGCCTGCTGCAGAGGAAGCACCCTTGACGCGTTTATCAGCCCCCATCCCCGCCCCGTCCGCCCCCGGGCAACCATGAAGCCGCCGTATCCGGTGGGCTATTCCCCGCGCCTGCTCTCGGCGGCCGCCTACGTAGCCGCCGCCGCTGAGGAGCGATGCAGTGCCGCGCCGGCACTGGCCCCGGAGGATGAGATTCTCCTGCGCTCCGAACTGATCGGCATCATCCGACGCCTCGCCGCGGATCCCCTTCCGACGCCGGAGCCACCCGGCCGCGGGCCGGCCGACGATACCCGGATGTGAGGAAGGACCCGCCGCAGGGGGATACGGCAGGTCCTTCCGTGGCGGGGGCTTGGCCGGCACCCCGCCGCTGCGCTGCGTGGGTCGGATCCCAGCACGGCCGGCCGACGCAGCGCAAGTCTTGAAATCCTGGGTTACACCGCAGGCCTGGTGCCGAAGCAGGGGCCCGGGTTCCATGGTCTTTTGCTTGCTTGCCTATTCACTTTTCAGGTGCCCGCCCTACGTCTGCCGGCTCCGCGGCGGACTACTCCCAGAGGCCGTCCGCCCAGGCCGCATCCCGCAGATAGCTCCGTGCCGAGGCGACATCCCACAGTTCGCCGCGCGATGCCACCATTCCCATTTCACACATATCAAGCACCTGGTCTTCGGAACAGCCGAGAGCCGTTCCGAGATCGCCGGTGTCGGCTGCGAGGACTACGTCTTCCTGCTCCCCCATGGTGATACTGCCCCTTTCAGTGGTTTCCCCCGACCCACGCGGGGCTAGCGCTTGTCCAGCAGCATGGCTTCCCGTTCAGGGCTCCAGGTCCGCGCATAGAGGCCCATGGCGGCTTCTTCCCTCAGCGACAGGCCCAGCCGGTTCAGCAGCATGTGCGCCTGGTACACCGTCAGATGCTGTGCGCTCCTGCTGATCCGGGCCTTGTCCGCACGGTAAAGGTACGTGTCCATGGCCCGGAACCAGCGCCGCCGCCAGTTCTCCACGGCCGACTCGGCTGCGGTCGCGGCCATCAGCCGGTGGGTGGGCATGATCTTGGCACCGACCTGCACCGTCATCGCCTGCCGCATTCCGGCGGCCCGGGGACCCAGGCCGGCAGTGCAGCTGCGCAGGTGGCTGTCCCAGTAGTACTCCCAGGAGAGGCGCCGCCGATCCGGCCAGCTTGAGGCCCGGGGGCCCTTCATCATGCTGCGCGCGGAATCGAAAAGCAGCAGGGATCCGAGCGCCCAGCGGTTCTGCACCTTCGGGAACCGTGCTGTCGCCCAGCAGGCGAGGTCGGAGGAAAGCTCGAAGACCTCCTCCGCCAGGGCCAGGCCCTCCACCCCGCCGTACTTGGCGAGGTCGGCCTCGACCCGGGGGTCCTGGGGCTCCATGCCGCCCGGACCCAGCCGGTCCATGGCCGGCTCAGTGAACTCGTGCGAGACGTCAAGGTGCCCGATGACTCCGCTGGCCCGCTCCTGCAGGGCCGCGAGGAGCGACTGCAGCCGGTCCATGGTCTCCCGGCCGGCCAGCACCCGGAGCCGGACATGAGCATTGCCCGGCTCCGAGCACCTGGTGTAGAACCACCGTTGGGCGCCCCACACCTGAGCCTGCGCCGCCAGCGGGGTAACCAGTTCTCCAATGATGCCGTCCGCTACATCGAATCCCCCGGTATAGATGGAAAGGGTCCACCAATGAGTGCCTGTCTGTGTCCGCGAGGCTGATCGAACTGCAGCTAGCTGACTCATGGCGTCTTCCCTCCGGGTAAACCTGGCTACCGCCGCTGGGGCGAGTCTTTACCTGCTAAAAAACAAAAACTGTTCCCCCAAAAGAGGGGACCAGCCTAGAACCACTCCCAGCTCTTGGAGCCGGCGGCGCTGATGCGAATCCTGTTCATGTGATTTCCCCTCATTTTGCAGCCCCCTGAGAGTGGGGCCGGTGCCTTGATTGACTCCGAAAGCTTCCCGCGCAGGGAAGACCAGTGTCCACCCCTTCCCACTGCCCTCTTGCGGACATGACAGGAACAGGAACTGGACATCCAGAGGGAAAACGGCTCCGCCGCGGATGATGGTCCGACACGGCGGCGAATCCGGGGCGCAGAAGGGAAAAGCGCAATGTTTCCGATAGCTGTCAGCATCCGGACATGGCAGGGTTTTCACAAGCAGTCGGGTTCCTGAATGTTCGCCGGGAGCCTTCTGCGCACCGAATGGGAGGCTTCCGGATAGGGTTACAGAGAAGTGCCGGGGGGAGGGCAGGAAAGGAGCAGTTGTGCTGGATCAGGTATCGCTCGACGTGTACCGGTTCGCGGTGAGCCATCCCGGATGGAGCGTACCGCAGGCGTCCGAGGCGCTGGGGTTCACCTCCAAGGCGATCGAGTCCGCCATCGATGTGCTCCGGACCCGGTGCCTCCTGGTGGAGCAGCCCGACGGCGTGGGCCTGAGCGCGGTCTCCCCCGACGTTGCCCTGGCTGAGCTGGTGGATCCGGACGAGCGCGCCCTGCTGGAGCTGCGCTCGCGTATCGCCGAGCGCCGACGGGAACTCACCAGCCTTGTTCCGGCCTTCCTGGAGGCGCGCCGCCAGGTGAGTGAGGATGCCTCGGTCGAGGTCCTTGAAGACCCCGAACAGGTCCAGCGCGTGCTGATCGAGTACGGCCGCTCCGTTTCCGACCGGGTGCTGATCGCCCGGCCCGGCCAGGGCTCCAGCGCGGACTTCCAGGAGGAGAGCGTCCAGAAGGACGTCGAGCTGCTCCAGCAGGGCGTCCTGCGCAAGACCCTCTACCAGTCGAGCACCCGGGACCATGTCCCTACCCGCAAGGCCGTCGAAGCCATCACGGCAGCCGGCGGGGAGTTCCGCGTCCTGCCGTACCTGCCGGTGCGGGCACTGATCTTTGACGACAAGGTCGGCGTGCTGGCCCGCCAGCTCCACCCCGAGGACCGGGCAGGGCTGGTGATCCGGGATCCGAACCTGGTGCATGCCATGACGCATCTTTTCGAGTTCGCCTGGGGCCTGGCCGAACCGTTCCTGGCGGAGCAGGCCAGCGGGGCCGCGCTCAACAGCACCCAGCGATCCGTGCTGCGCGGGCTGGCCTCCGGCGCCTCGGATGAAGTCATCGCGCGGCGGCTGGGCATCAGCGTCAGGACCTGCCGGCGGCACATCGCCTGGATGCTCGAGGAGCTCGGAGCAGAGAGCCGCTTCCAGGCGGGAATCAAGGCGCATCGGGTCGGCTGGATCTAAGCTGCACGGCAGAGCCGGGCCGGACGGCAGGATGCGCCCGCGCCGCGGCCGGCATGGCACCGAGAGGTCAACAGGCGGTGCCTGCGGGTGAACCGCGGGAACTATCATGTGGGAATGACTTCGTCGACGAACGCATCGGAATCCGTGGAGCTGGCCGCCGAGACCGAGGTGGCCCTGGAACGGGCGGAGGCAGCCCACCGGCATGAGCAGCTGTTCTCGCAGCGCGCACACCACATCAAGCAGTCCGCGGTCCGCGACGTCTTCGACATCTCCATCCGGCCCGGGCTCATCTCCCTGGCCGGCGGCAGCCCGTACCTGCGCTCCCTGCCCCTTGACGACCTGGCCGCCACGGCCGCGGACCTCATCCGCGGGCATGGCCTGGAAGCGCTCCAGTACGGCGGCGGCCGCGGAACGGACGAGCTGCGCAGGCTCGCCTGCGAGATCATGGCCGAGGAGGGCATCACCGATGCCGATCCCGAGGACGTCGTCATCACCACCGGTTCGCAGGCGGCGCAGGACGTGGCGGGGAAGGTCTTCTGCGATCCCGGCGACGTCGTGCTCTGCGAGGACCCCACCTATGTGGGTGCGCTGAACTCCTTCGAGGCCTACCAGGTGGACCTGCAGCCGGTGGAGACCGACGCCGAGGGGCTCGTTCCGGAGCGCCTGGCGGAGCGGATCCGGGAGCTGGAAGCCGCCGGACGGCGCATCAAGCTCCTGTACACGATCCCCAGCTTCAACAACCCCAGCGGCATCACCATGACCGCCGGACGACGGCAGCAGATCGTGGACATCTGCCGGGACCACGGCATCCTCGTCCTCGAGGACAACCCCTACGGACTGCTCCGGTTCGACGGCCATCCGCTGGCGCCGATGCGGGCGGGCAACCCCGACGACGTGCTGTACCTCGGCTCGTTCTCCAAGATCTTTGCCCCCGGGGTCCGGCTGGGCTGGGCCCTGGTGCCGCGGCACCTGTTCCGCCGCTTCTACCTGGCCTGCGAGGCCGTGGTCCTGTGCCCGTCGCCGCTGAACCAGATGCTGGTGACCGCCTATTTCCGGGACTACGACTGGCGGGCGCAGCTGCAGGCCTCACGTGCCCTGTACGCGGAGCGCTGCGCCGCCATGCTGGCAGCCCTGAGCGGGCAGATGCCCCCGGGCGTGTCCTGGACGGAGCCCGACGGCGGGTTCTTCGTCTGGCTCACCCTCCCCGAGGGCGTGGACACCTATCCGCTGCTGGCCGAGGCCGTGGAGGCCGGCGTGGTATTCGTGCCCGGAGCCGCCTTCACGCCGTCGGACGAGCCCGCGTCCACGCTGCGCCTGGCGTTCTCCGGGGTCTCGCCCGAGGACATCGCCGAGGGCGTGCGCCGGCTGGCCCCGATCATCCGCCGCGCGGTGGACGCGGCCCCGGCCGGGCAGCCCTAGTCCAGCAGCAGCGCCGGCTCCTCCAGGATGGCCGCGACGTCGGCCATGAACCGGGCGGAAAGGTCCCCGTCCACCACCCGGTGGTCGAAGGATCCGCCCAAGGTGGTCACCCAGCGCGGCAGCACCTCGCCGTCGAGCACCCAGGGTTTCTGCTTGATCGTGCCGAAGGCGACGATGGCGACTTCGCCCGGGTTGATGATGGGCGTGCCGGTGTCGATGCCGAGAGCGCCGATGTTGGTGATGGTCAGCGTGCCGCCCTGCATGTCCGCCGGCTTGGTGCGTCCGGCGCGGGCCGTGGCGGCAAGCTCGTTCAAGGCCACCGCCAGTTCCTTCAGGGACAGGTCCTGCGCGTCCTTGATGTTGGGCACCATCAGCCCGCGCGGGGTGGCGGCGGCGATGCCCAGGTTCATGAAGTGCTTGACGTGGATTTCGTCGCCGGCCCAGGTGGCGTTGACCGAGGGGTTGCGGGCGGCGGCCCAGATCACGGCCTTGGCCAGGATCAGCAGCGGTGAAACCTTGATGCCCTCAAAGTCGCGGGAGGCCTTGAGCCGCTTGACGAACTCCATGGTGCGGGAGGCATCGACATCCACGAAGATGCTCACGTGCGGGGCGCTGAACGCACTCTGCACCATCGCCTTGGCCGTCGCCTTGCGCACCCCGCGCACCGGGACCCGCTCGATCCGGCGGCGCTTGGGCGTGCCAGCCGGGGTCCAGAAGGTGTCTGCGGCGTCCTGCTCGGATTCGCGCTGGGCCTGGTAACTGAGCAGATCCTGCTTCGTCACCTCTCCCCCGGCGCCGGTACCAGGCACCTCGGCCAGGTCGATGCCGAGGTCCTTGGCCGCTTTGCGGACCGGCGGCTTGGCCAGCACCCGCTGCAGCAGCTGGTTGACCCTGTCCTGCACGGCCGCCCCTGCCGCCGCCACCTGGGCCCCGGCGGCAGCCACCTGTGCCCGGGCCTCCGTACGGCGGCCGGCCGCGGCGGCCGTATCGGAGACTGCCGTATCGGGGACTGCCGTATCCGCGGCGCCGTCCACAGCCCCGGAAGCAGCGGCGTTGCGGCGCCGAGGCCGGCGCTTGACGGCGTCGGCCTTGGGTCCGGTGCCGGTCAGCGAGGAGGCCGGCTGCGCGTCGTCTGCCGCCGGTGCCGGAACCACCGGCGGAGTGGAGGGTTCGCCGGGCACCGCCGCGCCGCCGTCGGGCACGGTCCCGGCAGCCGCACCGTCCGGGCGGACGGCGATGATGGGCGTGCCGACGTCGACGGTCTCGCCCTCCTTCACCAGCAGGGAGCTGACGACGCCGGCGTGCGGGCTGGGCAGCTCCACCAGGGACTTGGCGGTCTCGATCTCCACGATCACGTCGTTGATGGACACCCGGTCGCCGGGCTTGACCTTCCACTGCACGATCTCGGCCTCGGTGAGGCCCTCGCCGACGTCGGGAAGGCTGAAGGTCTGGTCAGTCATGGTTCTCGTTTTCTGGCTGTGGAAGGGTGTCGGCGGCCGGCCGGAAGCTAGTAGGCGAAGGAGCGGTCCAGGGCGTCCAGCAGCTTGTCCAGGTCGGGCAGGTAGCTGTCCTCGACCTTGGCCACCGGGTAGGGCATGTGGAACCCGCCCACGCGCAGCACCGGGGCCTCCAGCGAGAGGAAGGCCCGCTCGGTGATCCGCGCGGCGATCTCGCCGCCGATCCCGCCAAAGGTCGGGGCCTCGTGCGCAATGATCAGCCGGCCGGTCCGGCGCACCGATTCGGTGAGCGTGTCGAAGTCGATCGGGGAGATGGAGCGCAGGTCCACCACCTCCACGCTGCGGCCGTCCTCGGCCGCGGCGTTGGCGGCCGCGAGGGCCACCGGGACCAGCGGCCCGTAGGCGGCGATCGTGGCGTCGGTGCCGCTGCGCAGCACCTGGGCGGTCCACGGGTCAGACGCGGGCGCGGAGGTGTCCACCTCGCCCTTGAGCCAGTAACGGCGCTTGGGTTCGAAGAAGATCACCGGATCGCTTCCGGTCATCGCCTGCCGGATCATCCAGTAGCCGTCCTGCGGACTGGACGGCGTGATGATGCGGACGCCGGCGGTGTGGGCGAAGAGGGCCTCGGGCGACTCGCTGTGGTGCTCAATGGACCCGATGCCGCCGCCGTAGGGAATGCGGATGACCACCGGGGCGGACAGCGCGCCGTCGCTGCGGGAGTGCATCTTGGCCAGCTGGGTGGTGATCTGGTTGAAGGCGGGGAACACGAACCCGTCGAACTGGATTTCGCAGACCGGCCGGTAGCCGCGCAGGGCCAGGCCGATGGCGGTGCCCACGATGCCGGACTCGGCCAGCGGCGTGTCCATGACCCGCTGCGGGCCGAACTCGGCGGACAGGCCCTCGGTGACGCGGTAGACGCCGCCCAGGGGGCCGATGTCCTCACCCATCAGCAGGGCCTTCGGATCCGCCGCCAGGCCGTCGCGCAGCCCGGCGTTGATGGCCTTGGCCAGGGTCATGGTGCGGACCATGCCCTCGGCGGGGACGGTCCGGACGTCGGCGCTCATGCGCGGGCCTCCTCGGGGTCGACGAAGCCGGCCTCGTACCGGCGGTGGAAGTCCAGCTCCTCCTGGACCAGGGGGTGGGCCTCGGCGTACACGTGGCGGAAGGCGTCCTCGAAGGAAGGCGCCTCCATGGCCTGGACGTCGCTGCGCAGGGCGGAGGCCATGGCGTCGCCTTCGGCGGCCAGCCGGGTGAACCAGGCGTCGTCGGCCAGGTCCGCCGCCCGCAGGTGCTTTTCCAGCCGGGACAGCGGGTCGCGGCCCACCCAGGCCTGCTCCTCCTCGCTGAGCCGGTACTTGGTGGGGTCATCCGCCGTGGTGTGGGCGCTCATGCGGTAGGTGAAGGCCTCGATCAGCACGGGCCCCGCCCCGGAACGGGCCTGCTCCAGGGCCCAGCGCGTGGCGGCGTGCACGGCGAGCACGTCGTTGCCGTCCACCCTCAGCCCCGGGAAGCCGTAGCCCTGTGCCCGCCGGGCGAGGGGCACGCGGGTCTGGACCTCGGTCGGCACCGAGATGGCCCAGTGGTTGTTCTGGCAGAAAAAGACCACCGGCGCGTTGTAGGAGGCGGCGAACACCATCGCCTCGTGAACGTCGCCTTCGGAGCTGGCGCCGTCGCCGAAGTAGGCCACCGTGGCCGCTTCGGGGACGGACGGGTCGGCGGCCCGGTCGCGGGCCATGCCCATGGCGTAGCCGACGGCGTGCGGAACCTGGGCGGCGAGCACCAGTGTGTACAGGTGGAAGTTGGTCTCCCTCGGATCCCAGCCGCCGTGGCTGATGCCGCGGAAGCGGCGCAGCAGGCTGGACAGCTGCAGGCCGCGGGTCAGCGCGACGCCGTGCTCACGGTAGGTGGGGAAGACGTAGTCGTCGGGTGCCAGCGCGTGGCCGGATCCGATCTGTGCGGCCTCCTGACCGGCCAGCGGCACCCACATGACCAGTTCGCCCTGGCGCTGCAGGGCGGTTGCTTCCTGGTCGAAGCGCCGGATCAGGTGCATGTCCCGGTACATGGCCCGGAGCCGGTCGCCGTCGAGCACGCCCAGGTAGGGCGCGAAGGCTTCGTCCCCGAGCAGCTCACCGTCCGGGGTCAGCAGCTGCAGCATCTGCGCGTCCGTCGTCTCCGCCGGCGCGTCGGGCAGGGGGGAATACTGCGTGTCCATGGGCCGCTCCTCGCCAAGGCCGGCTGACCGGCCCCCGCTAGAGATATGCCTCTGTCGGAATACATTCCCGATTCAGCATATATGTGGAAGGTTCTTCTCACAGCCTAGCGAGGGCCGGGAAGCGGCCCGTGTTGACTACCCGCTAGGAAACCCGCGGTCCTTTTGTATAGGTCGCACAGAGAGCGAGGAAGCGGCTGTTGGCTTCCTCCTCGCCGATGGTGACCCGGACGCCCTCGGCGCCGAAGGCCCGGACGGCCAGGGCCTGCTGTTCGGCCAGCACTGCAAACTCGGGAGTATTCTCGCCGAGGGCGAGCCACACGAAGTTGCCTTCAGCCTGCGGCACGAACCAGCCCAGCTCCTTCAGCCCGTTGACGACCCGGGTGCGCTCCTCGACCAGCGCTTGTGTCCTTTCCACAAGTTCATCGTGGTGGCGGAGGGAGGCGACGGCGGCGTGTTCGGCGATCTGGGAGACGGCGAAGGGGGTGGCGGTGATCCGCAGGTAGCGGGTGACTTCCGGGTGGGAGATGGAGTAGCCGACCCGCAGCCCGGCAAGGCCGGCGCCCTTGGAGAAGGTCCGCAGCACCACGACGTTGCGGTGCCGGCGGTAGACATCGACGCCGTCCACGGCGCCGGGATCGCGCACGAAGTCCTCGTACGCCTCGTCGATCACCACAATGACGTTGGCGGGGATTTTCGCGAGGAAATCTTCTACCTGGGCGGTGGTCAGCACCGGCCCGGTGGGGTTGTTGGGCGTGCACAGCAGGACCATCTTGGTGCGGTCGGTGACGGCCGCCGCCATCGCCTCCAGGTCGTGGGTGCCGTCTTCGTTCAGGGGCACCTGGACGCTGCGGGCTCCGGCCAGGCCGACGCTGATCGGGTAGGCCTCGAAGGAGCGCCAGGGGTAGACCACCTCGTCGGCGGTCCCGTCGTCGTTCCGGCCGGCGAAGGTGGAGAGCAGCTGGTTGAGGGCCCCAAGGCTGCCGGCCCCGGTGACGATGTCCTCGGCGGGAACGTCGAGGAACGCCGAGAGTTCGGCGCGCAGGACGCTGGCCAGCGGATCGGGATACCGGTTCACGCTTTCCTGCCCCCGGATGGCCTCCAGCACGGAGGGCAGCGGCGGGAAGTGGTTTTCGTTGGAGGAGAGCTTGTAGGCCTGCAGCCCATCAATCACTGCCGGCGGCTTGCCGGCCTTGTACTGCGGCAGCGCACCAACGACCGGGCGCGGCGTGATCTCGGGGGCTTCAACTCCGACGTCGTTGAAGTCGTTTTCGGTAGTGGTCATGGATTAAATGTAGTCCCCGCACCCTGCGGCCCGTGTCCTGTGTCACGTTCCTCGGCGGGTAGTGGACCACTGGATCGAACTACTGCTGCCGCAAAGACGTTTTGTTGTGCCAGCATGGGGTGCATGTTCCTTCTGCGGATTGTCGTCAATGCCTTGGCCCTGTGGGTTGCCGCCTGGCTGCTGCCGGGCATGGACATCACTGCCAGCAGCGGCCCGCTGACCGGCAACCCCACCGCCGACCTGATCATTGCGTACCTGTTCGTCGGCTTCATATTCGGGGTGGTCAACGCGCTGGTGCGCCCGGTGGTGAAGCTGCTCTCGCTGCCGCTGACCATCCTCACCCTGGGCCTGTTCACCGTGATCATCAACGCGGCCATGCTGATGCTCACGTCCTGGCTGTCCACCCATACCCCCATCCATCTGGAAATCACCGACTTTTTCTGGCAGGCGATCCTCGCGGCCCTGATCATCAGCTTCGTCTCCACCGTGCTCAGTGCGGTGACCGGCGGGCGCCGCTGACACTGTCCTTACTGAGGTCCCCGGCCGTCAGCGGCCGCCCAGTTTCTTATCTGCCGCGGGGGTGGGCCGGTCTTCCCCACGGCCCGCGGGCGGCATATCCCGCGGCTTCGGTGGGGGCTCCGCCGGGGGCGCCGGCTGTGGGCCCGGGCGAGGAGAGGGCTGAGGCCCGGGGCCCGAAGGGGGCTTTCGCGGCTCTGTCGGGACCGCTGCTGCGGGACGCGGAGGTGCGGGCGGCGGAACCCTGCGCGCCTCCACCCGAATCACTTTGGCCTGCCCCGCTGATCCGCCCGCGGTACCAAGAATGTTCCTGAGAATGGCCATGGAATCCTGAAGGGACTGCTCCGGCGCCGTTTCGACGACGCGGGCCGCTTCCTCGTAATTCTCCAGGCGGTGTCCGGGACCGAGTCCCTTACCCGCTCCCTCCGGCGTCGCCACGGGATCCTCCATAATGACGGTGGTGCGGTCAGGGGTGTCGGGGTTGGGGGTACCGTCGGAAGCAGGAACCCAGTCCTGACCGTGTTCCACATGCACCACCGTTACGCCCGTCGGAGTGTCGATGTCCCCTGTGGGAGCTCCGGCGGTCATGACGAACTGCACGTCGAATCCCTCGTCGAGCAGTGGCCCGGCGGCATTGGCGGCATGGATTCCTCCCTGGCTGTAGCCGTTGAGCACCACCGCGTCGTCGGCCGCCGCCCCGGCCTGCCGCAACGCATCGGCCACAAGCGCGGCAGTCCGGGTACTGCCGCGCGTGGTCGCCTCCGAAATGCCGGAAACGTCGAACAGTTCCCCCTCGGACTGGGTGCCTGGCAGCGTGACGATGAAGACCTTTCCTTCCGGCCCCTCATGCACAACGATCTCGAACACATCTCCCCTGGCCTCGTCCTGCAGGCTGCGGCTGCGGCCGACCAGGAAGGATGCGGCGCCGTCGACCTCCACGGTCTGCCCGGTGGGCCGGAGGACGGCGGCACGTTCCAGGCTGCCGACCTTCCCTCCCAGGAAGGTAAACACCTGGGCTGGAAGCGGGGAGCCCAGCAGAGTCTCGATTGCCTGGCCGTCCCGGGACGCGCCGGGAAGCCCCCACAGCCCAATAGCGGCGCCCAAAGAGGCGCCGGACCCGCCAAAGCGCAGCCTTCCCTCCGCCGCGAGGTAGTTCCTGACACTGGAAACCACGCCCCGGGCCGTGTCCTCTAGGCTTTCCGCCGCTGCCCGAAGGTCCTCGACGGCTTCTCCGGTCAGGGCAACGGCATGCAGCCGCGCGGCCAAAGCGTGGGCGGGAGCGGGCGATGCGAGCAGGGCGGCCTGCCGGTGCAGCTGCGCCGCCCTGTCACCGAGCTGCTCCGCCAGCCCTTGGATGCGATGTCCCGCGGCCTCAAGTTCCTCGTATTCGACCGTCAGGCCTCCCGTACCGCCTGTTACCCGGTAATCATCCATGCCCATCGCTCCTCCCGCCCGGCCTAGGCCGGGCCTTCCGCCAGGTGGGAGTAGGCCGCCACCGCAGCCGCGGCGGCGATGAGCGCATCCGCTGCCGCCCGCACCGATGCGACCGAATCCGCAAGCGCGTCCCGGAAGGCTTCCGCGGCCCCGGAATGCCAGCGCACGAAGCTCTCATCTGCAGCTCCGCCTGCAATCCGGTCAACGTCGGCTGCCGCGGCGTCCAGCTCCTGCGCCAGTTCCTCAACGCTTCCGTTGCCGCCGAGCAGGGAACCCTGCCCGACGTATGCCGCTCCCGAAAAGTCGTACACGCCCTCCCCCTCCATTGCGCCGCTGCGGAAACGCTACGGCGAGGCCAAGAGGACGGCTGTGGAGGGGCCAGCGCCGGGGATAGCCGCCGCCCTGGCACCCGCTGTGGAGGACAAGCGCCCCGCCCAGGAGGCGGGCCCGTCACGGAAGCAGGCGCCGTCGTCGTCCGTGGAAGAATTGTGGCCATGGCCGAAACTCCTGCTCCCACCTCCCGTGTGTCCCTCGCCTCCGTGGTCCCCGCCATCGCGCTGGGCCCGCTGGACGGCCGCTACCGCGCCGCCACCGCAGAGCTGGTGGACTACCTCTCCGAAGCCGCGCTGAACCGCGACCGGACCCATGTGGAGGTGGAGTGGCTGATCCATCTCACCGCCGGCTCGGTCCTTCCCGGTACCCGCCCGCTCACCGATGAACAGGTCGCGGGCCTGCGCGAAATCGTCGCCTCCTTTGACGGCAACTCCGTTACGGAGCTGGCCGAGATCGAGCGGCAGACCGTGCACGATGTGAAGGCCGTCGAGTACTTCATCGGCCGGCGGCTGCCCGCCCTGGGCCTGGAGCACCTGACACCCCTGGTGCACTTCGGCTGCACCTCGGAGGACATCAACAACCTCTCCTACGCCCTCGGCGTCAAGGGCGCCGTCGAGCAGGCGTGGCTGCCGGCCGCCCGCACGATGGTTGCACAGATCGCCGCGATGGCCGAGGAAAACCGGGACGTGCCCATGCTCTCCCGCACGCACGGCCAGCCCGCCACGCCCACCACCCTGGGCAAGGAACTCGCGGTCACCACGCACCGGCTCACCCGCCAGCTGGGCCGCATCGAACGCACCGAATACCTGGGCAAGATCAACGGCGCCACCGGAACCTACGCCGCGCACACCGTGGCCGCCCCGGGCGTGGACTGGCAGCAGGTGGCCCGCACCTTCGTGGAGCACCTGGGCCTGACCTGGAACCCGCTGACCACCCAGATCGAATCCCACGACTGGCAGGCGGAGCTCTACGCCGACATCGCCCGGTTCAACCGGATCCTGCACAACTTCTGCACCGACGTGTGGAGCTACATCTCGATCGGCTACTTCGCGCAGATCCCGGTGGCCGGCGCCACCGGCTCCTCCACCATGCCGCACAAGGTCAACCCGATCCGGTTCGAGAATGCCGAGGCGAACCTCGAGATCAGCAACGGCCTGCTGGACACCCTTGCCGCCACGCTGGTCACCTCCCGCTGGCAGCGCGACCTCACCGACTCCTCATCGCAGCGCAACATCGGCGTGGCCCTGGGCCACTCGATGCTGGCCATCTCCAACGTCGCCAAGGGCCTGGACCGGCTCGACGTCGCCGCGGACGTCCTGGCCGCGGACCTGGACACCAACTGGGAGGTGCTCGGGGAGGCCATCCAGATGGTCATGCGCGCCGAGGCGATCGCCGGCGTGCCGGGCATGGAGAACCCCTATGAGCGGCTGAAGGAACTGACCCGCGGCCACCGCGTGGACGCGGCCCGGATGCGGGAGTTCGTCTCCGGTCTGGGCCTGTCCGACGCCGCGCAGCAGCGGCTGCTGGACCTCACCCCCGGCGGCTACACCGGCATCGCCGACGCGCTGGTGGACCACCTGAAGAAGTAGGGCCGCACAGCCTGCTCCGACGACGGCGGCGGGCCGGATCCATTGGACCCGGCCCGCCGCCGTCGTTGTCGTATCAGCCGCCCGAAGCGCTACTCGGCCGCTGCCAGCTGGCCGCAGGCGCCGTCGATCTCCTTGCCCCGGGTGTCGCGCAGGGTGGTGGGAATGCCGGCGTCGTTCAGCCGGGCCACGAACTCGCGGGTGACGTCGGGATCGGAGGAGGTCCAGATGGAGCCGGGCGTGGGGTTCAGCGGAATCGGGTTCACGTGCACCCAGCCGCGGCCGCGGGAGTTCAGCTTTTTGGCCAGCAGATCGGCCCGCCAGGCGTGGTCGTTCATGTCCTTGATCAGCGCGTATTCGATGGACACGCGGCGTCCGGTGGCCCGGTAGTAGCCGTACGCGGCGTCGAGCGCCTCGTCCACCTTCCAGCGCGAGTTGACCGGAATGAGCTCATCGCGCAGCTCATCGTCCGGCGCATGCAGGCTCAGGGCGAAGGTGAACGGCAGCTTCTCATCCGCCAGTTTGTTGATCGCCGGCACCAGGCCCACGGTGGAGACCGTGATGCCGCGGGCGCTCATGCCCAGGCCCTCGGGGGCCTCGTCCACCATGCGGTGCACCGCGTTCATGACCCGCTTGTAGTTGGCCAGCGGCTCGCCCATGCCCATGAAGACAATGTTGGTGACCCGCTCGGCGTCGTGGCCGCCGTCGCGCCGCCCGCCGCCGAGCCCGCCTTCGGCGATGACCCGGTTGGCCTGGACGATCTGGTCCAGGATTTCGGCGGTGGACATGTTCCGGGTCAGCCCGGCCTGGCCGGTGGCGCAGAACGGGCAGTTCATGCCGCAGCCGCACTGGCTGGACACACAGAGGGTGACACGGCCCGGGTAGCGCATCAGCACCGACTCTACGAGCGAGCCGTCGAACAGGCGCCACAGGAACTTGATGGTGTCGCCGTTGTCGGTGGTCAGCCGCTTCACCTCGGTGAGCAGCTTCGGGAACATCGCCTCGACCAGCTCTGCGCGGCCGGCCTTGGGCAGGTCGCTCATCGCCTCGGGGTCGGTGGTGTAGTGCTGGAAGTAGTGCACCGACAGCTGCTTGGCGCGGAAGGCCGGCAGGCCCAGCTCCTTGAGCTTGTCCTGGCGCTCGGCCAGCGTCATGTCCGCCAGGTGCTTCGGCGGCTGGGACACGCGCGGCGAGGACTTGAACTGCAGCAGCGGCCGTCCGTCCGCGGCAGTCGCCTGCTGCCACCCTTCGGTGGCGGGGCGAACCTGGGCACGGTTGTTCGCGGGGGAAATGTTGGGGGAAGGCATCAGCACCTATTGTGGCACGCCTGTCCAATCGGCAGCAGAGGGTGTCGGGAACACCACAGTCGGGTCCCGCAGCGCGGCCCGTCATCCGTTGGAACGGAACCGTTGCCTGCCTGCCACGGGGCGGAAACACGGGGGTAACCGGCCGTGCCTAGGCTGGCCGAAAGCGGCCGGGATTGCCGGCCGCGCAGGGAACGCTGTACCGTCCCAACTGCCCCCGGGAGGCCCCCTTGTCCGGCTCCTTTGACGCGGCGCCTCCGCTGCGGCTGCGGAAAGTCCCCTGGTCCAACCCTGTCGGCGCAGACCTGCGGGCCGCGCAGCAGGCCGAGCTGGACGCCCGGTTCGGAACCGCCCGGCATGATCCGGCGCCGCCGTCCGAGCAGGACCATGAGGTCTTCTTCATCGCCTATGCCCGCTCCAACGGCCAGCCGCTGGGCTGCGGCGGGCTGCGCCGGGTCGATGAAACGACGGCGGAGGTCAAGCGGCTGTATGTCCTGCCCTACGCGCGCGGCTCCCGGGTGGCGACGTCGATCCTGGCCGCCCTTGAAGCCCACGCATGGCAGGCCGGGTACCGGACCGTGGCGGCCGAGGCCGGCTCCGCCCAGCCGGACGGCAAGCGGTTCTACGAGACGGCCGGATACCGGATGGTTCCGGGATACGGACCCTACGCCGGCGCCCCGGGGTCGGTCTGCTACGCCAAGGACATCGGAGCGGGACTGCGGGCCGTGCTGCCACACCCGCCGGGATAGGGCCGCGCAGCGGCCCCTTTTCGGGACGCCGCGCCATGTCTGGACAGCGAACCCCGCCCGCGCCGCGGCCCGCCCGCCGGCAGGCGACAGGCGGGCCGTCGGCAGGCGGCCGCTCAGTAGTCGACGCGGCTCTCGACTCCCCGCCAGGCCGTGAAGGGCGCCTGGGCGGCGTCGTCGGACAGGGCCATCCGGGTGACCTGCAGGGTGCGCTCCTCGACCGGTGTTTCGAAGTATTCGTAGAACTCGGCGTCGTCGAAGCCGGCCCGCGCGGCGTCATGCCGGTCTGCGGCGAAGACCACCCGGTCCAGGCGCGCCCAGAGCGAGGACGCCAGGCACATGGGGCAGGGCTCGCAGCTCGTGTAGAGCACCGCGCCGCTGAGGTCGAAGGTGCCCAGCGCTGCGCAGGCGTTGCGGATGGCGGTGACTTCCGCGTGCGCGGTGGGGTCGTTGTTGGCGGTGACGCGGTTCGCGCCGTCGAACGCCCGCCCGTCCGCGGTGACGATGACGGCTCCGAAGGGACCCCCGTTGTCGGCGACGTTGCGGGTGGCGAGGTCGACGGCCCGGGCGAGCCAGCGGGCTTCATCTCCGGTGCGGGTGGCGGTGTCGGCAGTATTCATGTGGGGCTCCCCGTGGTGCCGGCGCTCCGGTCCGGCGTGGACCGTGCGGATCTGCAGGTGGACGCCAGGTGGATAGCGCGGCCGTGCCGCGCCCGCCTTTGCACAGCGACAGTAACACCGCTTCCTCCCGCCGCCGAGGCCCGGCGAAGGATTGTGACAATCCTGCCGCCGTCAGGCCTGCCGGCCCTCCCCCACGTACCGGTCGCGGCCGGCTAGGAAACCGAAGACGGCGGCCGCGGCGCCGATGCCCAGGAACATCACGCCGGCCGGCACGAAGGAGCCGGTGGCCGCGTGGAGCTGGCCCACCAGCAGCGTTCCGGAGGACCCGACGCCGTATCCGATGCACTGCATCATTCCGGAAAGCCGCGCCGCGGTGTCCGCGCCGCGGGTGCGCAGCACGATCAGCGTCAGGGCCAGGGCGGTGAGGCTGCCCTGGCCGACGCCCAGCATCGCGGCCCAGAGCCAGATCAGCTGGACCGGCCCGAAGATGCACAGCGCGAAGCCGGCTCCGGTGAGCAGCGCGATGGCTGCGTTGAGCCAGCTTTGCCTCCGCAGCCTGGCGGCGAGCGGCGGGGCGAGGAACGAACCGCCCACCTGGACCACGATGGACGCCGCGACGACCCAGCCCGCAGTTCCGCCGTCAATGCCGCGGTCCCGCAGGATCGGTGCCAGCCAGGCGAAGACGCTGAAGGACATCATGGCCTGCAGGGCCATGAACGCGGTGATCTGCCAGGCGGTCGGCGAGCGCCAGACGGAGACGGGCGCCGCCGTCGCGGTGCCGGCCGGGACCGGCGGCCGCCCCAGCGCCAGCGGCGCGAAGACCAGCACGACGACGGCGGCCGGCAGCGCCCAGAACAGCAGCGCTCCCTGCCAGGAGCCGGTGGCCTGCAGCAGCGGCTGCGTGAAACCGGCGCCGAGCGCGGCTGCGGCGCAGATGGCGCCGGTGTAGAGCCCGCTCATCAGTCCCACGCGGTGCTGGAAGTCTCGCTTGACCAGGGTGGGAAGCAGGACGTTGACGACGCCGATCCCGGCCCCGGCGGCCGCGGTGCCCGCCAGCATGGCCGGGAAGGCACCCGTACCGCGCACGGCGAGCCCTGCGGCGAGGAGCAGCATGGCGGCCAGGATGATCCGTTCAATGCCGAAACGGCGGGCCAGCGGCGGCGCCGCGGGAGCGACCGCGCCCAGCAGCAGCACCGGCATCGTGGTCAGGACGGTCACCAGCGCGGCAGGCATGCCCGTGGCCGCGGTGATCTCGGCCAGGACAGCGGAGAAGCTGGAGAACACGGTGCGCAGGTTCAGCCCGATCAGCACGATGCACAAACCCAGGTAGAGCCCGCCCCGGCGGGCGACACCGCGGCGGGCGACGGCGGGGCGCCCGCCGGTCCGGGGCCCGGGTTCCGCGCTTTCGGGCGCACCGGGCGTGCCGTTTCCCGGCGCTGCCGGCCTCGAACCGGTATCTGCTGTTCTCACGCTGTCCTTTCCCCCGGGCATGGGCTGCCGGCGGGCTTTCAGGAGGACCACGCTAAGGCGGACGGCGGAGCCGGGCCAAAACGCGTCGGCTTCCCGCGTCACAGGGACGGAGTCCTCCGGCCACCGGGTTCGGGGGAAGGTAGCGGACCGGCGGCTGCGCGCAGCCAGCCTCAGCGCCGGGGGCTGAGGGTATCCATGGTGACGACGACTGCTCCGGCCGCTTCCTCGGCCTGCAGGTGCACCCTGACCTCCAGAAGGTCAGCCAGGGAGGCGACGTGCGTTCCACCGCACGGAATGGACACGGTTCCCTCCGGCAGGGCGCAGGTCCAGCGGCGCAGGTCGGTCAGGCCCCTGCCGCCTTCACGCTCGACCGCCACGGCTGCCTGGGATGCCGTCCACTGGGCCAGGACGGCGTTGACACGGTTCGTGATGTCCTCCAGCCGGCCGAGGAGCTCCTCCGGCTGGAATCCCCTGCGCCGCAGGGATTTGCCCAGCCGGTACACGTCCCGGGAGCCGTCGGGCAGGATCGTGGAGGTGTCGATGGCCAGCGCATCGAAGTTGGGATGCCCGGCGGCGTCGAGCGCCACGTCCTTCCGCCATGCCCCGGCCAGTTCCCGGTTCAGGGCCAGCGACGCGAGGTGGCAGCCGGTATGCCCGGCCGACAGCGCGGCGCGGTGGGAGGCGTCGACTTGGACGCCGACGACGCCGCCCTCCTCCACGGCCGCCTCCGGGCCCACGATGTGCGCGACCACGAAGGCCCAGCCTTCGGTGCCCTTCCTGACCGGGATGGCCCCGCCAAGATGCAGCCGGCCGTCCGCCACGGCTCCGACCACACAGTCGAGCACGGGCACCTCATCACCGCCGGTCTGAAGCCAGGCCCGGTCCGCGCCCTGGTCCGGCCACGCGAAATCCACCGGGTGCACCGGCGTCACCTCGAGCAGGACGGCCTGCCGGCCGTCGGGAAGCGCCTCCACATGGAGCACGGTTGATAATCCGTCGGTGGCGCCGTCGGGATAGCTGACCTGGGTGTCACGGCAGGGCATAGTCACGCGGCCAGCGTAGCGAACCCGTGAGCGGATAGTTGTGAATCAGCCCACACGATTCGAGGTTTCCGCGCCCCTGCTGTAGAGTGGATATCACGCCGCGGGGTGGAGCAGTTCGGTAGCTCGCTGGGCTCATAACCCAGAGGTCGCAGGTTCAAATCCTGCCCCCGCAACCAAGGAAAACGGTTCCGACTGGTACATCCAGCCGGAACCGTTTTTGTTTAACCCGGCCTGCCCCGGCTCCCGCCGTCCCTGCCCGGGGGTGCCGCCGCACCCTGATCAGTGGTTTACTCAGTGGCCTGAACGGTCCCCTTCGCTGAGGAGCACCATGCCCGATTCAGCCGCCCCTGCCCAGCCGCCCGCCGCGCCGCACGAGCCCGTCGACGTGGCTGCCCTGTCCCTGGAGCAGAAGGCGTCGCTGCTGTCCGGACGGGACTTCTGGTCCACCAAGGCCGTACCGGAAGCCGGAATCGGCTCAGTGGTGATGACCGACGGCCCGCACGGAGTGCGGCTGCAGACCGGCGCCGCCGACCATCTGGGCCTGAACCGCAGCGCACCGGCCACCTGCTTCCCGCCCGCCGTCGCCGTGGGCTCCAGCTGGGACCCGGACGCCGCGCGCCGGCTGGGCGCAGCCGTGGGCGAGGAGGCACGCGCCCTCGGCGTCGGCGTCGTGCTGGGCCCGGGCGTGAACATCAAGCGCTCTCCCCTGTGCGGACGCAACTTTGAGTACTACAGCGAAGACCCGCTGCTGTCCGGACAGCTGGGCGCGGCCCACGTGGCCGGGCTGCAGGAACGCGGCGTGGGCGCCTCGGTGAAGCACTTCGCGGCGAACAACCAGGAAACCGAGCGGATGCGGATCAGCGCCGAGGTGGACGAACGGACGCTGCGCGAAATCTACCTGGCAGCGTTCGAGCACATCGTCCGCACCGCTTCCCCGGCCACCGTGATGTGCTCCTACAACCGGATCAACGGCGTCTACTCCTCGCAGAACCCCTGGCTGCTGACCACGGTGCTGCGCCGGGAGTGGGGCTTCACCGGTGCCGTGGTCTCGGACTGGGGCGCGGTCGCCGACCGCGTCGCCGCGCTCGCGGCCGGCCTGGACCTGCAGATGCCCGGCAACGGCGGGCTGGGCGACGCCGAGGTGGTCCGCGCCGTCCGGGACGGACACCTGGATGAAGCCGTGGTCGACGACGCCGCCGCCCGGGCTGCGGCCCTGGCCGCGCTGGCCCGGGAACCCGAGGGCGCCTTCGACGTCGACGCCCACCATAGGCTGGCCCGCGAACTGGCCGTCGGCTGCGCGGTGCTGCTGAAGAACGACGGCGTGCTCCCGCTGGACGGGCCGCAGCGGCTGCTGGTGGTCGGTGAGTTCGCCGTGGCACCGCGCTTCCAGGGAGGCGGCAGCTCCCACATCAACCCGACGCGGGTGGACGTTCCGCTGGAGGCGGTCCGCACCCTGGCCGCTGAGCGCGGCGGTGCCGTCGAGTACCGGCAGGGATTCAGCCTGGACGGCGGCGGAGATGCCCCGGCCCTGCTGGCTGACGCGGCGGCGGCGGCTGAAGGGTGCGACGTCGCCGTCGTGTTCGCCGGACTGGCTGACCAGGACGAGTCCGAGGGCGTGGACCGCACCGGAATCGACCTCCCAGCCGCACAGGTGGGCGTGATCCGCGCCGTCGCCGCCGCTGCCCCGCGTACCGTCGTCGTCCTGTCCAACGGCGGGGTGGTGAGCCTCGAAGGCTGGCATGACGGGGTGGACGCCATCCTGGAGGGGTGGCTGCTGGGCCAGGCCGGCGGCGGCGCCCTGGCGGATCTGCTGTTCGGTGTGGCCAACCCGTCGGGACGGCTTGCGGAGACCATTCCGCTGCGCCTGCAGGACACCCCCAGCTATCTGAACTTTCCCGGCGAACTGGGGCATGTCCGGTACGGGGAAGGGGTGATGGTCGGTTACCGGGGCTTTGAGACGGCCGGCCGCGCGGTGCGCTATCCCTTCGGCCACGGCCTGAGCTACACCACGTTCAGCACCTCCGCCCTCACCGTCGCGCCGGCGGGCCCGGACAGCGCCGTCGTCAGCCTGCGGGTGGCCAATACCGGCACCCGGGCGGGCGGGCACGTGGTGCAGTGCTATGTGGCCGCCGGGGACGGCCCGGTGCGCCGCCCGGAGCGCGAGCTGCGGGCCTTCGCCAAGGTGTTCCTGGAACCTGGCGAGGAGCGGGAGATCCGGTTGGACCTGGGCCGCCGCGCCTTCGCGTTCTGGGACACGCCGGCCGGCGGCTGGCGCGTGGCCGGCGGCCGGTACCGGATCCAGATCGGGGAGAGCGCTGCGTGGATTGTGGCGGAGGCCGAGCTTCAGCTGGACGGAGACCGTCCCGACCCCGCTCTCGACCTTGATTCCACGCTCGGCGAATGGCTCTCCCATCCGGCCGTGGGCCCGGTGCTGCGCCAGGCCCTGGCCGCGCTGGCTCCGGGAGGCAGCGGAGACGCCGGGGCCGATCTGCTGGAGATGATCTCCTCCATGCCGATGGGCCAGTTCCTGAACTTTACCGGTGCCGCCGTTCCCCGGGACCAGCTTGAGCAGCTGATGGCGCTGAGCCGCCAGGCGTGAGCTCATCGAGCAGCTGCCCGAGCCGGGCGTCGTCGACGTAGGTCAGCCGGGTCAGCAGGTCGGTGATCCGACGGCGCTGGGCCTCCGTGAAGCGGGTGGAGTCCAGGATGTCGCTGACCCACAGCCCGTCCATCGCCAGCCGCACGACAATGCCGATCAGCCCGGCGGGTTCGCGCGGATCCAGGTCCTGGCTGTCCAGGGTGCGGTTCAGGTAGAGCAGCGATTCCGCCAGCTGGGGCCGGGTCACGGCCGTGGCCAGCAGGGAGACCTGGTCGGTATCACTGTTGGCCCGGGCATCGGAGAAGGCCTTGATGTAGGCCCGGTCCCCTGCCCCGGGCTGATGCGGGTCCCGCTGCGCGGTGGTGTCCAGCTCCGCCACCAGGCGTTGGATCACCGACTCGACGTCCTGCTCGATCTCTTCCAGGGGTGCGCCCGGCCTGAACATTTTTCCTCCACAAAACCGCCCGAATTGAACCTCAGCGGACAGCTGATCCGACCATCGTAGGAAACCGCCCCGGGAAAAGACAGCCGGGCGGGAAAAACGCCGCGCACATCACACCGCAAAAAACCCGGGTGCCCTGCGGCTGGCTTTTATTTTTTTCTTGGGTATGGTTCGAACTACGGACCTACAGAAGGAGTTGGTTGGGATGGCAGGCAAGTCGCCACGCGGTTCCGGAGCCAAGAAGACCGGCCGCACGATCCTGGAGAAACGCGCCGAGAAGCGGGCCAGGGCCGAGACCAGCGAGATCATCAAGCCGCGCAAGAACCAGCGCTGACGGAACGGCCGCCCGGCGTCGCCACACCGGGCGGCCACCCCCGTCGCAGCCCCTGCACCGCCTGGCTTTGGACTGAAGCCAGGCGGGGCAGCTAAATATTTTCGGCACTCCGCGCGCCGTTTCCCTCAGGTATTTTATCTGTTTTGTTCCATGCCGCCCGACTGCAATTGCCGGCAGTCAACGGGTTGCGCATTTCTTTGGGCTGCAGGCATTATGCGGCCGTTTAAGCGTGCGCGCCGGGCGGTCTTTCTCCCGCCCGGCGCGCACGCCGTCCGACCACCCGGGACGGCCCATGCGGTCAGTACGCCTTGACCCGCTGGTCCACGATGAGGTGGATCAGCGCGAAGGTGCCTGTCTCGTCGATCGCCTGCAGAGCATCGCGGACGGCGCCGGGCACCTCGCTGTCCTGTTCGACCCGGATCCCCCAGCCGCCGAAGGCCCGGGCCATGGCCGCGAAGTCCGGGTTCTTCAGCTGGGTGCCCGAAACCCGTTCCGGATAGTGCCGTTCCTGATGAGTGCGGATGGTCCCGTATTCCTGGTTGTCCATGACGACCACCAGCGGCGTCGCACCGTACTGGGCGGCGGTGGCCAGCTCCTGCCCGTTCATCAGGAACTCGCCGTCGCCGGCGATGGTGACCACCCGGCGCCCCGGGAAGTTCAGCGAGGCGGCGATCGCGGACGGCACCGAATATCCCATGGAGCCGTTGCGGGCGCTGATCATGGAGGCGAACCGCTCGGACGGGAAGTACCGGTGCGCCCAGTTCGTGTGCTCGCCGGCGCCCAGGGTCACCACGGCGTCCTCGGGCAGCGTCGGGACGAGGTTGGCCATGAGAGTGTCCATCCGGGCGCGGCCCGCCGAGGGCTCGGCAGGCGGGAGCGCCGCAAACTTCTCCTGCTCCGAGCGCATCCGCTCCGTGAAGGCCCGCCATTCGTCCCGCACGGGCAGGTCCATCTTCACGAGGTCCCTCACGAAGACGTCGGGCTTGGCCACGATCTGCCAGGACACGGCGCCGGAGCGGCCGCGCAGCGAGGGGTCGATGGTGACCAGGAAGTTCTTCCGCGCCCAGTCCTGGCGGATGATGAAGCCGTCGGTGATCACGTCACCGGGCACGGTGCCCACAAAGACCAGCAGGTCCGTCTCCTCCAGGAGATCGTAGGTGGGCTTGGGCCGGCCGTAGCCGATCGGCCCCACATAGCTGGGCGAGCTGAACGGAATGTTGCCCTCGCAGCGCCATTCCACCGCGGCCGCGATGTGGTGTTCCTCCAGCCAGCGGGTCAGCTCATCCACGCCTTCCTGGGTCCAGTCGTTGCCGCCGGTGACGAACAGGGGCTTCTCCGACTCCATGAGCGCATCCCGCAGGGCCTTCCAGTCCGTGACGGTCATGCCGCCCGGAGCGACCGGGATGACCGGGTGCGGGGTGGAGTCCACCTGCATCCGGATCACGTCCTCCGGCAGGCCGACGACGACGGGGCCGGGCCGTCCGCTGCTGGCGGCGAACATGGCTTCGGCAACGATCTCGGAGGCACGCTCGGGGTGGTCCAGGACCATGACGCGCTTGGCTCCGGTGTCGAACCACGCCTTGATGTCGAACTCCTGGAAGGCCTCCCGGTCCCGGTGCTGGAAAGGAATCAGGCCGACGAACAGGACCATGGGAGTCGAGTCCTGCCACGCGGTATGGAGTCCCACGTGGGCGTTGGCGGCACCCGGGCCACGGGTCACCATGGCCACGCCGGGCACCTGGTTCATTTTTCCGTCAGCCTCGGCCATGTAGGCCGCACCGCCTTCATGCCGGCAGACGATGGTCTCGATCGCGGAGTCGTGCAGGCCGTCGAGCACGTCAAGGTAGCTTTCACCCGGAACGACGTAGGCCCGCTTCACACCGTGGGCGGCCAGGGCATCCACGATGACGTGACCCGCCGATTTGGTGGCTGCGGGGGCTGCGGCGCGCAGGGCGCCCGCCTCCAGGGTCGGCTGTTCCAAAGGCTCCGTTGCCATGTCGTGTCCTCGCAGATCTGCCCCGTCCGGCGCCGCTGGCCGGGGGTCGGTGATAACTCGGTATTTTCGAGCATGTTAGCCCGGACGCCCCTATCAACCGCTTTGTTGCGTCACGAACCCGTGCGCACCCGGCCACGGCCCCGGCGCAGGGCTGCGCCCCGTGTCATGCATTGAGGGCGCCGTCCACGCTGTTGACAATGAGGATCACACCCAGTGCTCCGACCACCCAGGACAGCGTGTTCGCTGCATTGCGGGTGAGCCAGTCGTCCAGCCGCCGCAGCACCGGTTCCATGCGGCGCGCGGCCAGCATCCGCGCCGCCAGCAGCAGCAGGGCGGGCAGCACCATGACGGTGCAGTAGCCGACCAGAATACCGCCGGTCAGCGGCCATCCGATCCCCGAGGTCGTGATCAGCCCGATGCCGGCCAGATAGGGCAGCATGCTGGCGGCCTCCAGCCCGGCGGCCGCCAGGGCCAGGCCGGCGAGCGCCCCCGCTCCGCCGGCTCCGCCCTGCCCGACGGCGCGCTGCCGCCAGCGGCCAAGCCGGCCCGGCAGCGGCGGCACCGCGGCGGGTACGGACGCAGTCGGGGCTCCGGCGTCGGAGGCCTGCCGTGTTCCCGCTGCCTGGACTTCAGCGGCCTGCCGGGCAGCTTTGTCCCGCTTTGCCTTCGACTCCAGCTGGAAGCTCCAGGCGAGCAGGCCCGCGCCGCCCGCCAGCAGGATCAGTGCCGTCGGCCGTTCCTCGAACAGGGACCGGAGTTCGAACCCGCCGTCCTGCCAGGGAATCATCATGAGGCCGCCGGCCAGGGCCAGGCCCAGGGCGAGATAGAAGGCCGCCACCACGCCGAGGAAGAGCAGGACCCGGCCCGGCCGCAGCCGCCCGGGGGCCATCATCAGCCAGATGGGAATCAGCAGAGTGCCGAAGCTGGTCGAATCAATCAGCGCCAGGAGGGCCAGGACGCCCAGGAGTGTGATGCTCATGCCGCAACCCTAGGAAGCGTCCCGGGCCGCCGTCGTCCTTCAAAAGGAGGTTCCCCATCCGTCGAAAGGAGGAGGGACCGCCCGGCTCAGCCGGCGCGTTCCATCCGTCCGAAGATTCCGGAGAACAGGGCGAGCACCAACGCGGCCGAGCAGACGGCCAGGACCGGAACAACGATCCGGTCGGTTTCCCAGATGACGTGGCGCATCAGATTGGCGAGCAGGCAGAGCGCTGCCGAGACGGCGGCTGCGGCGCATATCCGCCGGTGACGGGCAGGCCTGGACGCCCCTGACCCGGGCGCCTGCCGCAGTGCGGCGGCGGCAAGGGCCAGGCCGCTGCCCAGGGCGCCGAATCCGCCCGCACCGGCGGTGAGGGACAGCATCTCCTCGGCGGTCGGTTCAGTGGGCACCGGCCCGAGAATGATCCCCCACAGCAGCAGGGTGGGCAGCGCCGCCGCAACCGCGCAGAGTCCCGCTGCGAGGTCCAGGGCCCGCGCCCTGCCGAGCGGCCCGCCGCCCGCCGGGGTGCGTGCGTACGAAGGACGGCCGCCCGATTGCTTGTCAGGCAGGCCGGAGACAGTCTTCGTTCGGCCTTCGCGTTCCACTGCTCTTCCACCGTCCCGTCGTGTCCGGTCGTTTCAAACGCCCGCACCAGTATGCGCCCCGTCACGTGCTTTGTCTCCGGGGTGCCGGGAACGCCGGGACGGCAGGAAGCGGACGGCAGGAGGCTGCCGCCCGCTTCCTCCCGTTCAGCGGCTAGAGGTTCTCACCTGTTGTCCCCCGGCGCCGCCGGACCGCCATAAGGAGCACGCTTCCCAGCAACAGCGCCCCGGCGCCGATGGAGAAGGCCAGGCCCACCCCGTTGCTGCCGGTGTCCGGAAGGTTTCCCGGCTGTTCCGGCCGCGGCCGGGGCGCGGGCGCCGGCCTGACGTCGGTGGCGTAGGTGTTGACCACCGCCAGCTCGGCCCTGCCGGCTGCGGGCACCGTGACCGCGGCGGGCAGCACGGTTTCCACACTGACCGTTTCGGTGCGCCCGTCCGCGGTCTCCGTCACGGCGCATTCCGAACCTGCCGGCACGCCCGGGAACTCCTGGCTGAAGCTGCCCGTGGTGCCGGCCGGCACGGTGACCGTCGCCGTCAGGCTGGCCTCCTCACCCACCGTGCAGCGGACGTCGATGATCACTTCCGCCTGTTCTCCCGCGGCCGCGCCGGCGATCGTCTTGGTGACCGCGAGAATCCCCGGACCGAACCCGTACGTGTTCGTCACGGTCAGCTCCGCACCGTCGCCGGCCGGGATGGTGACCGGATCGGGCAGGTCGGTCAGAACGCTGACGGTTTCGGTGGCGCCGGTGACGGGTTCGGTCACCGAGCATTCCGCTCCGGCAGGGATGTCCTCAAAGGCGGTTTGGAACGTTTCCGTCTCCCCGGCGGGGATGTCCACCGTTTCGGACAGCACCTCTTCGCCGTTGAGGGTGCACAGCACCTCAAGCTGCACGTCTCCCTGCTCGCCTGCGGCGGCACCGGCAAAGACCTTGTTCACGGCCAGGGTTCCGGGAGCGAAGCTGTAGGTGTTGGACACCCGCTCCTGGATCCGTTCACCCGCCGGGACGGTCACCGGATCCGGCTCCACCGTGACCACGGTGATTGCGGGGGTGGTGCCGGCCGTGACTTCCGTGACCGTGCACTCGGTGCCGGCGGGGATGTTGCGGTACTCCGAGACGTTCTCGCCGGTGCTTCCGGGCGGGATCGTCCAGGTCTGGAGCAGCACGGACCCGTCGGGACCGCAGCTGACGTCGATTTCGATCCCCTCCTGCAGCCCGGCCGCTTCACCGTCGATGGTCTTGACCACCTGGAGAAGGCCGTCTTTCAGGGTGTAGGTGTCCGTCGCCGTGGCCGTGACCGTACCGCCGGCGGGAATGGTCACGGTGTCAGGCAGGTCGACGTCCACCGCGACCTGCACGGTTTCCCCGGTGGCCGGTTCGGTGACGGCGCAGGAGGCGTTGGCCGGCACGTTCGGGAAGGTCTCGGAGGTGCCTGCCACTGCCTGGGCTGCGAGCTCCACGGTTTCGTCGAGCACGACGGCGCCGTCTGCGGTGCAGATGACCCGGAGGGTCACGGGGCCCTGCTGGCCCACGGCAGGCCCGGCCAGGGCCTTGGCCACCGTGATGCTGCCCGGATTCAGGGTGTAGGTGTCCGTGACGGTGATTTCCGCTCCGCCGCCGGCCGGGATGGTGACCGGACCGGTGATTTCGGTGGCAACCCCGACGGCGGCGGTCGCCCCGCTGCTGGTCTCCGTCACCGAGCAGGAGGCGCCCGCGGGCACGCCCTCGTATTCGTTGCGGACCGTGCCGGTGGCTCCGGCATCAATGGTGATGTTCTGCGAGAAGACGGTTGCGCCGCCGCTGGTGCAGGTCAGGGCGAGGACGACCGGGCCCTGCTGGCCCGCTGCCAGACCGGCGATGACCTTGTTGACCGCGATGACGCCGGGGTTGAAGGCCGTCGCGTTGTTGACCGTGGCCGTGACGCTGCCTGCCGCAGGAATGGTCACCGCCGCGGGCAGGGTGGGGGTGACCGTGACTTCTTCGGTACTGCCGGTGGTCGGCTCCGTCACGGTGCAGGAGGTCCCTGCCGGGAGGTCGCCGAACTCGGCGGTGAAGGTCTCGGCCTGGCCTTCCGGGATGGTCACTGTGGTGTTCAGCCCGTTGGTGCAGACGACATTCAGCACGATCTGTCCCTGGTTACCCACCGCCTCGCCGGTGAACAGCTTCTCCACGACCAGGGTTCCCGGAGCGAAGGTGTAGGTGTCGATGACCGTGGCCGTCGCCGTCGTGCCCGCGGTGATGGTCACCGGGGTGGGAATCGAGGGGATGACCAGAACGGTGTCGGTGGCCCCCGTGGCGGGCTCCGTGATGGTGCAGACGGCACCGGCGCGGATGCCGGTGAAGGTCTGGGAGGTGTCCTCCGTGGTTTCGGCTGGAACGTCGAGGGTGAACTGGCCGTCGTCGCCGCAGTCGACGGCGACTGTCACCGCGCCCTGCTGGCCAGCCGCTTCCCCGGCAATGCTCTTGGTGACCGTCAGGCCACCGACGGCGAAGAACTCCGCGGTTGCCTCGGCGGTGGCGGAGATATCCCGGGTGGCGGCAAGGATCAGCTTCTGCGCATTCGCCACCCCCGGCGTGTTGCCGTCATAGAGGAAGACATTGCCGCTCTGCACCGTGACCACCGCCCTGGCGGTGATCACGGCGGGCTCCGTACTGCCGGTGTCGCTGCGCACCCAGACCTGGGTGCCGGAGGGGACCGTCTCCGGCAGCGGCTGCGTGCCGGCTGCGTCGGCGTACAGGCTGTACCCCTCGGACACGGCCACCGTCAGCGTGGCGCCGTCTTCCGCGGTCAGCGTGTAGGGGCCGGTGAGACCGGAGACGGGGCCTTCCGCTGTGGGCGGGTCGATGTTGACGTCGGGGGCCTCCGGCTCGGTGAGCGGCCCGGCGGCGACGGTGGCGTTGACGATCGCCTGCACCGCCGAATACAGCGGGTTACGCGGGTTGACCACATAGCCGTCGCTGAAGAACCAGATGGCTGCCTGCACGGCGGCCGCACGCTGGTTGTTGGTCAACCCGGCGGGCTGGCCCGGGACGGCCGGGTAGTAGGAGTTCAGGATCCGGGCCACGTAGCCGACGTTGGGGACGTTGGCCTCGCCCCAGGTGCCGTTTTCGTAGCCGATGTCCACCCGGGTCGAGGTGCGGATGTCAATGCAGTACGTGGGCGCCTCCTCCGTGCCCTCCACGTCCTGCGCATAGATGATGCCGGCAAAATCCACGTTGTCGGTTTGGTAGCCCGGAGGGATGGACGTCGGGTACTCGTTGACGGCCCAGGTGCTGCCCGCGGGCGGCAGCGCTCCGGTCACAGACTGCCCCTCGCCCAGCCGGGTAATGATGAGGTCCGTATTCGGGCCTTCAATGATGGGGGTGTTGCGTGGAGGCTCGCCCTCGAAGACGGCTCCGGCGGGGACGCCGAGCGGCGCGGCGACCAGGAACAGCGCCAGCAGCGCCACGAGCAGCGCGCGAAGACCGTGGGGGCGTCTGAGGGCCGGCCGCGTTCCCGACCGCGCGAAAGGTAGTGACGATGCCATAAGGGTGCCTGCCTTGGGTTGGAACAAAGCGCTGGTGAGACGCTAGGGAACCCCAGACGGTAACGACGGCGGCACGGTACCAGAAGAGCAGACGACGAAACTGGTGCCGCCTGTCCATGATTGGTGGTTCCCAGCACAGCAAGATGCCCCGACCGGTCTTCCGGAACGGTCGGGGCATCCTTGTGTGTGACAACCAGCGGAGCGGGGCGACCGCTTAGCCACCCAAGCCCTGTGGCAGGGCCGGACCCCCATGGCTGCGACCGGGGAACGGGGTTCGGCCCTGCGTCCAACGTACGATTCCCGGCTGGACGGTTTCTGGGAGCAGGGTGGGCGCTGCCTCCATGCCGGCCGCCGGGAGGCGACGGTCAGGACTGGTATGGGGCGGGATAGGCCCGGGGCAGCTTGAGGCCGAGGTCCTCCATGACGCCGCGCAGTCGGGTGGGGTAGTCGGTGATGATGCCGGCCACCCCGAGTTCAATCAGCCGGACCATTTCGGCCTCCTCGTTGACCGTCCAGGGAATCACGGGCAGGCCGAGCCGGCGTGCATCACGGATCATCGTTTCATCGACGGTGGTGTAGATGGGTGAGACAACGTCGTAGCCCTGCGCGGCCGCTGCCCGCACCACCGACCCGCCGAAGTCGTCGATGTCGATCCCGCCCAGCTCGGGTGCCGCACCGGGCTGTCCGACGCCGAGCGACTCGGCGTCGGCGGCCAGGGCGACGGTGCGCAGCTCGGGGGCGATGTCCTGCACGAGGTTCAGCGCGCTCCAGTCGAAGGACTGCACCGTGGTGCGCCGTTCGGTGCCGGCGGCCCGGATTTCCGCCACCACGGCCTCGGTGAGGGCCACCATGCCCGGTCCGCCGGCCTGGCCCTCCTCCACCTTGGTTTCGACGTTGAAACGGACCTTGCGGGCGCCGTACTCCTCGGCGAGCGCATACACGTCGCGCAGTTCCGCGATCCGGTTGCCCTCAACGACCTGCTGTTCCGGGTAGCCGGGCAGCTGCTGGTAACCGCAGTCCAGGGTCTTGACCTGCGCCAGGGTCAGGTCCGCCACCCTGTCCCCGACGTACGGGTACTCCGGATCGGCGGGCTGGGCCGGTGCGGTGTCGCGGCACTTCTCCGGCTGGATGGTGTCGTCGTGCCAGACCACCACCCGCCCGTCCTCGGTGAGGTGGGTATCCAGTTCCAGGGTGCTCACGCCCAGTTCCAGGGAGCGGGCGAAGGCGGTCAGCGATTCCTCGGTGTACTCGCCCCGCCCGCCGCGGTGGGACTGCAGGTCGAACCGGTGCCGCTGCCCGACGCCGGGGCTGCCGCTTCCGCCGTCACCGTCCCCGTCGTCAGCGGCTCCTGCGCGCATCGCCGCCACCATGGCTTCAAAGATCCGGGTGTTCTCGTAGACCCCGTCAAGTTCCTCCGAGCCGGGGCCCATCGCGGTCAGCGGCACGTCCACCGCGGAGTGGCCTTCGGTGGTCCAGTCGACCATGAACTGCTGGTCGGAGTTAGCGACGTCGAGCGGCCCGTCCTCGGCCGAGGGGCCGTCCCCGCTCTCATCGGGATTCTCCGGGTCGTCCAGCGATTCGATGGTCAGCCCGCCGGTCTCATGGTCGCCGACGACGATCACCAGGGTCTCGCCCTCCTCCTCCGCGAAGTTCCGGGCCAGCCCGACGGCGCGGTCGAACTCCGCGCCGGAGGCCAGGGTGAGCGCAGCGTCGTTGACATGGGCCATCGAGTCGATGCCTTCCTCCTCCACCAGGAGGAAGAAGCCGTCCTCCGCCGCGGAGAGCACGTCGAGGGCCTTGGCGGTCATGTCCGTCAGCGGCACCGTTGGGGCGTAGGATTCCTCGACGTCGTCGCCGTACTGGAACATCTCCTGGTTGGCGAACAGGCCCAGCAGCCGGTCGCCGTCGGCCGCCGCGAGCTGTTCGGCGTCGGTCACGTAGTCGTAGCCCAGCTCCTGGGCCCGCTCCACCAGGTTCCCGGCGCTGCCCTGGCTTTCCTCGGACGGATCCTCCGGCGGGTTGTCCGGGAAGGCGCCCGGGTTCCCTGCCGGATACCAGTAGTCCTCTCCGCCGCCGAGGATGACCTCCGGGCGGGAGGACTCGAGGAACTGGCGGGCGATTTCGCTCTGCTCGTCCCGGTCCAGCACGTGGGAGCCGAAGGCGGCCGGAGTGGCGTCAGTGACCAGGCTGGTGGTGACCAGCCCGGTGGCCTTGCCGAGCTCCTCGGCGACCTCCAGGGCCGTGGGCACCGGTTGCCGGGCCAGGTCCATGCCGATCGCGCCGTTGTAGGTCTTCACGCCGGTGGCCATCGAGGTGGCCGCCGCGGCCGAGTCGGTGACGAACGTTTCAGGGTCCGCGGAGTTGGTGTGTGCGCGGCCCTCCACCGGCAGCGAGTCCATTTCGAGTTCGCCGCTGAGGCCCACCGTGCCCAGCCGGATCAGGTTCCGGGCCGCGGCGCCCATGCCGTCCCCGACCATCAGGATCACGTTGCGGGCGCCGTCGTCGTCGCCGTTCCCGCCGTTCCCGCCGCCGTTACCGCCGCCGTGGTCCTGCCCCGGAGGCCCGCCACGGCCGTCCCCCGCCGTGCCGGGAACGCTGCCCGTGCCGCAGCCGGCCAGCAGGAGCGCCGCCACCGCCGTCGTTGCCAGTGTCGTTCGTGTTCTGTTGCTCATGGGAAATCCGCCTAGGGAGTGCGTGCCCGGAAGGGCATGGATGGATGCTCCTGCGGACGCTGCGCCCCCGCCCGCCGTTCTGCCGGGCTCCCCCACCTGCCGTCCGCGGGGCCACCCTGCCAGTTGGCCTGCGCAGGCTGTCAACAGCGGCGCCCCCGTTCCGGTGCGCCCGACGACGGATTGGGCGGGCCTGGGCCGGAGGCCGTTCTTCCCGACGTATTTCAGGTGTGTCCGGACAAGGTTCGTCTTCCCCGGCGGGGTGGGCTAACGTCGAGCCGGTCGGCACCGGTACCGGGCCGGAGAGCAGAGACGGAGACAGCAGCAATGGCGGTGACGGAGAATCGAGGCGCCGGCGGCGCGGCGGCAACGGCCGACGGCGGGGTTCAGCGGGCACGGCTCGGCCTGGCCCTGCTGGGGGTGCTGCTGATTGCCGTGAACCTGCGGGTGGGTTTCGTCAGCGTCGGGCCGCTGCTGGGCAGCATCAGCACCGACCTGGACCTGACCAGCAGCCAGGCGGGCCTGCTCACCGGGCTGCCGCTCATTGCCTTCGCCCTGTTCTCCCCCCTCGCGCCGCCGCTGGCCCGCGGCGTGGGCCTGGACCGCGCGCTGTGGCTGTCCCTGCTGCTGCTCGCCGCCGGCATCGTGGGCCGTTCCCTGCCCGTGCCCGGCGCCATCTGGGCCGGAACCGCCGTCATCGGCATCGCCATCGCCTTCCTGAACGTCCTGCTGCCCTCGCTGGGCAAACGGGACTTCCCCGAGCGCGTCAGCCAGGTCACCGGCATCTACAGCAGCGCGCAGAGCGCGGCCGCCGCCGTCGGCACGGCGCTCGTGGTGCCCATTGCCGGCACCACCCCGGACGGGTGGCGACTGGCGCTCGGGGTCTGGGCCGGCGTCGCCCTGCTGGCCCTGGCCGCGCTGCTGCCCCGGGTACTGCGGCGCGAACCGCCGGCGCCGACGGCGGCCGTCGCGGGCGCCGGGCGTTCCCCCTGGCGCAGCCTGCTCGGCTGGCAGGTGACGGCGTTCATGGGCCTGCAGTCCATTTCCTTCTACGTGTTCATGGCCTGGCTGCCCAGCATCGAGCACAGCCTCGGCATCAGTGAGGCCGAAGCCGGCCTGCACACCGCCGTTTTCCTGCTGGTGGGCATGGCGGCCAGCCTCGTGGCCGGCGCCCTGCTGCACCGGTTCGCCGACCAGCGGGCGGTGGCGGTGGGCTCCTCCGTGCTGGCCGCCGTCGCGTTTGCCGGGCTGGCCGCCTTTCCCCAGGTGGTGCTGGTCTGGGTGGTCTGCGGCGCGGCGGCCGGCGGCGCCCTGATCGTCACGGCCCTGTCGCTGTTCAGCCTGCGGACCTCCAGCCCGGGCCAGGCGGCCTCGCTCTCCGGCATGGCGCAGTCGCTGGGCTACGGCCTCGCCGCCCTCGGTCCAATCGGATTCGGCGCCCTGTACGACGCGACCGGCAGCTGGACCCCCTCCCTGGTGGCCACCGCCGCCGTGATGGCGGTGCTGTGCGTGGTGGCGCTGCTCGTGGGCCGCAACCGGGTCATCGGCTGAACCGGCCCGCAGTAACGGCCCGGCGCCGCAGGCACGGCCCGACGGCGGGTTACGGAACCACGACCGCCTTCACCGCACCCGGCCGTTCCCCGGCGGTGAGGGCCTGCTCGACGTCGTCCAGGCCGTGCCGGGAGGTGACCAGCCCGTCCAGGTCCACCAGGCCCCGGGCCGCCAGTTCGACGGCAGTGGGCCAGGTGTTCGCATAGCGGAACGTGCCGGTGATGGTCAGCTCGCGGTTCTGCAGCAGCGGCACCGGCAGCGCCAGGGTGTCGGCGCCCATGCCGACGAGCACCGCCCGGCCCCGCGGCGCGAGCCGGGCCAGCCCGGAGAGCACGGCCGGCTCGGCGCCGGTCGCGTCGATGAACACGTCGTAGCCGCCGCCGGGCCAGGGGTCCGACGCCGGCGGCGCTTCCTGCGGGGTGAAGGTTTCCGCGGCGCCGTAGCGTGCTGCCGCCTCCAGCCGGTCAGCGCGGGTGTCCGTCAGCGTGACGACGGCGCCGGCCAGCTGCGCGACCATGCTGATCAGCAGCCCGATCGGCCCGGCGCCGGCGACCAGCACCCGCTGGCCGAGCACGATCTGTCCGGCAGCGCGGGCGGCGAGCGCAACGCTGAGTGGTTCGAGCAGCGCCGCCGCCTCGTCGGAGACCGCGTCGGGCACCGGATGGCAGAAGGCGGCCGGATGCACGGCGTATTCGGAGAACACCCCGTCCACGGGCGGGGTGGCGAAGAACCGGACGTCGGGGTCCAGGTTGTACCGTCCGCTGAGCGTCTGCGGCGAATACGGGGCCGGGATGCCCGGTTCCAGGGACACACGCTGGCCCACCTGGCGGTCAGTGACCCCGGGGCCCAGCGCCACGATCCGGCCGGCGGGTTCGTGGCCGAGCACGAGCGGCTCCTCCACCACGAAGTCCCCGATCCGGCCTTCCCGGTAGTAGTGCGTGTCGGAGCCGCAGACCCCGACGGCAAGGATGCGCACCAACACCTCGCCGGGACCCGGTGAAGGGACGGGACGTTCCTCCAGGCGCAGCTTCCCGGGTCCGTCCAGCACGCTGGCGGACATGACGGCGGGCAGCGGCGTCACTTCACCGCCCCCATGGACAGTCCGCGGACCAGCTGTTTCTGTGCAATCCATCCGGCAAGGATAACGGGCAGCGACGCGAGCACGGACGCAGCGGAGAGCTGGGCCAGGAACAGGCCTTCACTGGTCATCTGCGAAACGAGGAACACGGGCACGGTGGCGGACTTTCCGGCGGTGAGGATCAGCGCGAAGAAGAACTCGTTCCACGCGAAGATCACGCAGATCAGCGCGGTGGCGGCCAGGCCCGGGGCGACCATGGGCATCAGGACCCGGCGCATGGTCGTCATCAGTCCCGCACCGTCCATCTGCGCCGCCTCCAGCACCTCGCCGGGGACCTCCTGGAAGAAGGAGCGCATCATCCACACGGCGATGGGCAGGTTCATGGAGGTATACAGCACCACCAGCGTCCACACGTTGTCGAGGACCTTCAGCTGCCCGGCAATGACGTAGATCGGCATGATCACGGCCACCACGGGCAGCATGCGGGTGGAGATAAAGAAGAACAGCACGTCGGAGGTCTTCTTCACCGGGCGGATGCTGAGCGCGTAGGCGGCGGGGACCGCCAGCAGGATCACCAGCACCGTGGACACGCCCGTGGCAATCAGGGAGTTGAGGAAGTAGGAGCCGGCACCGGCGTCGAGCACCGCCCGGTACTGGTCCAGGGTGGGCGCGAAGACGAAGGTCGGCGGCGTCGACGCCGCCGCGGACTCCTGCTTGAAGCTGGTGAGCACCATCCACAGCACCGGGGAGAAGAAGCCGACGGCGAGAATCCAGGTCAGGGCCGTGAGCAGCGAGGCCGGTGCACGCCGGGCCGGCCGGCGCGCCGGTTCGGGGGTGCCCGCCGAGTCCGGCCGGCTCGGCGGGGCGGGAGCGGTGGAGGTGGCCACGGATCAGTCCTTTACGTCGAAGCTGCGGAAGATCAGGCGCAGGGCGAGCGTGGCGACGACGATGGTCGCCACCACCACGACCACGCCCATGGCGGCGGCCTGGCCGATGTCGAAGCCCAGGAAGGCCCGCTGGTAGATGTAGAAGGGCAGGTTGGCGCTGGCCGTGCCCGGCCCGCCGGCGGTCATCAGGTAGATCTGGTCGAAGGTGTTGACCACGTAGATGGCGCCGAGCAGCACGCCGAGTTCGATGTAGCGGCGCAGCTGCGGCAGGGTGACCCAGACGAAGGTGCGCCACCAGCCCGCGCCGTCCACCTGCGCCGCTTCCAGCACGTCCTTGGGCTGGGCCTGCAGCCCGGCCAGCACGAGCAGCATCATGAACGGCGTCCACTGCCAGACCAGGGACATCAGGATCGAGACGATCGGATGCGCGCTGGTCCAGTCCACGGGCGGAATCCCGACCAGCCCGATCAGCCAGTTCATCAGCCCGTAGGTCGGGTTGAGGATGGACACGGACCACAGCAGCGAGTTGGCCGCCGGCATCACCTGCCTACCTACCCATGCTGAGCGGGCAGTGCCTGGCCAACTACCTGACCGACGAGCGGTTCCGGAAGCTGCTGGCCGAGCAAGGCTCGGACGATCCGGCCGCCGTCGTCGAGGCGGCCGACGGCGCTCCGGTGCTCTTCGACTCGGGCGTCGACGCCCTGCGGGCCCTGGCCCTGGGCGCGACGGCGGCAGGCATCGGCCGGCCCTACGTGTACGGGCTGGCCGTGGGCGGGCAGGCCGGCATCACGCAACGTGATGCGGTCCCTGCTCGCCGAGGCTGACCTGACCATGGCGGTCAACGGCTACCCCGACCTCGCCTCCCTGCGGGGAGCGCTGCACCGGCTGTGAACCGGAGACCCACCGGGCCGATCAGGCGGGCACGCCCCCGGCCTGATCAGGCGCCCGCCGCTGCCTCCACCGTTGCTTCTGCAGCCGTGCCCGGGCCGACGCCGGTCAGCAGCGCCGCGGCGCGCTCGGCGATCATGATCGACGGCGCGTTCGTGTTGCCGGTGGGCACCAGCGGCATGATCGACGCATCGGCGACACGGACGCCATCGAGTCCGCGGACCCGCAGCGTGCGCGGATCCACCACGGCGAGGGCGTCCAGGCCCATCTTGCAGGTGCCGACCTGGTGGTGGTAAGTCACCGCGGTGTCGCGGACGTACTGTTCCAGGTCCTCGTCGCTGTCCGAGACCTCAGGTCCGGGGTAGACCTCCTCGGGACCCCATTCGGCCAGCGCCCGGGTCCGCCCGAGCTCGCGGCACTGCCGGACCGAGGCGACCAGTGAGTCGACGTCGGCCTGCTCGGTGAGCGCGCCCAGGTCGATCCGGATCGGATCCTCCGACGCCGGCCCGGAGAGTGTGATTTCGCCGCGGCTGAGCGGGCGCACGATGCCGGCGACCAGCGAGAACCCGTTCTCGGGGCCGGTCATGGAATCCAGGAAGTACATCGGCAGCGAGAAGTGGATCGGCTGGGTGTCCGGCACCGCCAGATCAGGGTTCGACTTCCAGAACAGGTGCGTCTCCGCGGCGCCCACCTCGCAGTCGGGGACCGGCTTGGCGGTGGTGGTGTAAATGACCGGGGAGAGCAGGTGGTCGTGCAGGTTCTTGCCCACGCCGGGCAGGTCCAGCACCGGGTCGACGCCGACGGCGCGGAGTTCCTCCGCGGGCCCGACGCCGGAGCGCAACAGCGCCTCCGGGGAGCCGATCGCCCCGGCGGCGAGGATGGTCTCCGCAGCGCGCAGCGTCTTGACCTGTCCCTCGTGCTCGAACTCGACGCCGGTGACGGCGCCGTCCTCGATCAGCAGGCGGCGCACGGTGGCGCCGGTCAGCAGGGTGAGGTCAGGCGAGCCGGCGACCGGGCGCAGGTAGGCATGCCAGGTGTTGAACCGTTTGCCGTCACGTACGTTCAGCTGCATCTTGGAGACGCCTTCGACGTCGCCGGAGTTGTAGTCCTCGTTCAGCTTGATACCCATCTCCTGGGCGCCGGCCAGGATGGATTCCTGCACCGGGTTCATCGGGAAGTTCCCGACGACGTCGAGCGGGCCGTCGGTGCCGCGGGATTCGGAGGCCCCGCCGTCGTAGTTTTCGATGGCGCGGAAGACGGGGAGCACGTCCTCCCAGCCCCAGCCGGGGCAGCCGAGGTAGTTCCAGGTGTCGTAGTCCTGCTTCGCGCCGCGGACCCAGATGGTGGCGTTCAGGGCGTGCGAGCCGCCGAGGACCTTGCCGCGGGGCAGGTGGATCCGCCGGTTGGAGCAGCCGGGCTGTTCCTCGGTGTAGTAGTCCCAGTCCTCCGGCCCGTGCCAGAGCCCGCCGGCTTCGTGCACGTTGGCGATGATCGGGTTCGTGTCCTCGCCGCCGGCTTCGAGGACGGTGACGCGGTGGCCGGCGTCGAGCAGGCGGCGGGCGATGACGCAGCCGGCCGAGCCGGCGCCGATGACGATGTAGTCGGATTCCATGTGGGGGGCCTTTCCAGGGTGGTGCGGAGGTGCGGTGCCGGGCCGGCGGGGGTAGGCGGCCCGGCACCGCGGCGTGCCGGGCGGCGCTGCCCGGCACGCTGGAAGATCCCGGGACGTCGGCGCGGAGCCGGCGCCCGGAAACCGTGTCCTAGTAGCTGATGACCTGCGGGGCACCGAGGTGCTTGAGGCCTTCGACGCCGAACTCCAGGCCGTAGCCGGACTGCTTGGCGCCGCCGAACGGAATCCGCGGGTCGATCGCGCCGTGCTTGTTGATCCACACGGTGCCGGCCTGCAGCCGGGCCGCGACCTCGCGGGCGGCGTCCTTGTCCGAGGACCAGACCGAGGCGCCGAGCCCGACCTCGAGCCCGTTGGCCATGGCCACCGCCTCGTCCACGTCGGAGTAGCGGATGATCGGCAGCGCGGGGCCGAACTGCTCACGGGCGACCAGCGGGTTGTCGTTGTCGATGTCGGCGACCAGGGTGGCCGGGTAGAAGTAGCCTGGCTGGTCCGGGTCCGGGTTCCCGCCGACGACGACGCGGGCCCCGGCGGCGCGGGCCTGCTCGACCAGGTCTGCGACGATGTCGTACTGGGCTTTGTTCTGCAGCGGGCCGAGCACGTTGGCCTCGTCCAGGCCGCGGCCCATCGGCATCGCGGCGGCGACCTTGGCCAGCGCGTCGACGACATCGTCGTAGAGGTCCTCGTGCACGTAGAGCCGCTTCAGCGCCGCGCAGGTCTGGCCGGTGTTGATGAACGCGCCCCAGAACAGGTCCTCGGCGATGGCGGCCGGATCGGCGTCGGGCAGCACGATGCCGGCGTCGTTGCCGCCGAGCTCCAGGGTCAGGCGCTTCACCGTGTCGGCGGAGGAGCGGATGATCGCCTTGCCGGTGGCGGTGGAGCCGGTGAACATGATCTTGGCGATGTCCGGGTGTGCGGAGAGCGCCTCGCCGACGTCGCGGCCGCCGGAGACCACCTGCAGCACATCCTCGGGCAGCGCCTGGTTCAGCACCGCCGCCAGGGCGAGCACGGACAGCGGGGTGTATTCGGAGGGCTTCATGACCACCGTGTTGCCCATCCGCAGGGACGGGGCCAGCTGCCAGATGCTGATCATCATCGGCCAGTTCCACGGCCCGATGGCGCCCACCACACCGAGCGGGCGGTAGAACAGCTCGGCGCGCCCGCCGTCGTCGTCCACCAGCACCTCGGGCTCGAGCTCGAAGGACGCCGCGGCGCGCAGCCAGGCCACGCACCCGCCGACCTCGAAGCGGGCGTTCGGGCCGTTCAGCGGCTTGCCCTGCTCCCGGGAGAGCAGCTCGGCCAGGGCCTCGGACGAGGCCTCCACGGCGTCGGCGGCGCGGTGCATCACGGCGGAGCGCTCGGCATGGCCCAGCGCGGCCCAGCCCGGCTGCGCGGCGCGGGCGGCGGCGACGGCGGTCTCCAGGTCCGCGGCGGTGTGCACCGGCGCGGCCGCGATCACCTCGCCGGTGGCCGGGTCCAGGATGTCCCGGCCCCCGGCAGGCGCGGCGACGGCGGCCAGAAGGGCCGTGTAGGAGGTCAGGGTGGAATCGGCGAGCTGCATGGGGGTTCTCCTTGTGCTGGGTATCGGCCGGGGTGTCCTCCCTCTACTGTGGCGCACGTCTCATCGTGGACGGTTGGCTTTGCGTGAGCGGTGCTTGCCGCTGCGTGCACGGTCCGGACCCGGAGTCCCGGCGCGCACCCTTGCCTGCGTGCGCGGGGCACGGTTGGCTGGGCCCATGGGAGAGCTGACGTACCTGATCAACTGCTCGCTGGACGGCTTCAGCGCCGACGCCGAGGGGAACTTCGACTTCAGCGATGACCTGGAGGAGACGACGGAGGCGTACGCCGCCGACGTCGCTGCGGCGCGGACGTTCCTCTACGGGCGGGCGATGTACGAAACGATGGCCGTCTGGGAGACGGATCCGGCCCTGGCGGAGCTCTCCCCGGCGTCGGCCCGCTTCGCCGCGGCCTGGGCCCCGGCCGAGAAGGTGGTCTTTTCCACCACCCTCGACGAGCCGCTGACCCGGCGCACCCGGATCGAACCGGCCTTCACCCGGGAGGCCGCGGAGCGGGCCAAGGCGGCCGGTGACGCGACCATCGGCGGGCCGGGCCTGGCGGCCGAGGCCCTGCGCCTGGGCGTGGTGGACGTGATCTCGCTGCTGATCTATCCGGTGGTTGTCGGCGGCGGCACCCCCGCACTGCCGCGCGGGATCCGGCTGCAGCTGCGGCTGCTGGAGGAGCGGCGGTTCGCGAACGGCGCGGTGCGGGTCCGCTACGCCGTCACCTGAGGCTCCGCCGGAGCCGGAAGCGGCACGTCGGGGTCGCCGCCGCCGCCGATGCCGGCGTAGACGGCGGGACGGGAGCGGCGCAGCGCCAGCGCCTGGCCTACGCCGAGGACTCCGGGCAGCACCACGATGAGCGGCAGCAGCCAGGACAGCGCGCTGGCTTCGGCCAGGCCGATCAGCACGTCGAAGTTGATCACGATCAGCCCGAACAGCCCGGCCAGGGCGACGCCGGCCAGCCCCGGGGCGACGCTCCTTGTCCAGGCGCCGTACTCGGTGCGGTGCCGGCGCAGGTAGCCGATCACCGCGAAGGAGGTCAGCGCCATCAGCAGCACCAGCCCGAAGGCGCCCATGTTGGTCAGCCAGGTGAACAGGGTCAGCACCGGGAACAGCGGCCCGTACTCATGTCCGCTGCCGGCAGCGGCGAAGACGATCAGCAGCACCAGCGCGACGGCGGACTGCGCCAGCGAGCCGGCCACCGGCGCCTGGGTGCGGCGGCTGGTGGCTGCCAGTGCGCGGGGCAGCACGCCCTCGCGGCCGAGCGAGAACACGTAGCGGGCCACGACGTTGTGGAACGCGGCCAGCGCCGCGAGCAGGCTGGTGACGAACAGCAGCGAGCACAGGTCCACGAACCACTGCGGCGCCCGCTCGGCCAGGAAGAGGAAGACCAGGTCGGGGCCGAGGTCCGCCGAACGGCCGATCACCGCGCCGTCGCCTTCGCCCACCGCCATGGCCCAGGCCGAGAAGGCATAGAAGGCCGCGATGACGCCGACGGCGATGAAGGTGGCGCGGCGGGCGGTGGTGCGCGGATCCTTCACCTCCTCGTTGTAGATGGCACCGGATTCGAAGCCCATGAACGCGGCGATGCTGAACGCCAGCGCGGCGCCGACGCCGGCCCCGAAGAGGCTGCCCGGCATCAGCGACTGCGTGCTCAGGCCCTCCGGAGCGGCACCGAGCGCGGCGACGTCGTACACGAGAACCACGAGGAATTCGAGGGCCACGAGCACGCCCAACACCTTGGCGGAAAGGTCCACCTTGTTCACGCCGAGCAGCCCCACGATGAGCCAGGCCGCGAGCGCGCACGCCCACCACGGCACAACGGATCCGGTCACGCCGCCGAGGAAGGAGCTGAGGGCGAAGCCGAACATCCCGTAAATGCCGATCTGCATGGCGTTGTAGGCCGTCAGGGCGATCCAGGCGGCGCCGACTCCCGCCGGGCGGCCGAGGCCGCGGGCGATGTAGGCGTAGAAGGCGCCCGCGTTGTGCACGTGCCGGCTCATCGCGGAATACCCCACGGAGAAGAGCACAAGCACCGCGCCCAGCACCAGGAAGGACAGCGGGATGCCGAGCAGGCCGGTGACCGCGTAATTGCTGGTGACGCCGCCGGCGACGACGGTCAGCGGCGCCGAGGCCGCGATGATCATGAACACGAGGGCCGGAACGCCGAGGCGGCGCTGCCCCAGGCCGATGCCGGCGTCGGAGCCGCGCGGCGGAAGGGTGGTGCCCATGGGGGCCTCCTGGTGGACGGGAACAGTGGGGGATGTTCACCCTTACTGTGTCCTGCGCCACACTGGTGCAGCTTGGCTTTGCGCGTGCTGTTGTTGTCGCCGGGCGCAGGCCCATGGGGGGAAGGGCCCGCGCCGCTGCCGCTTTGACCGGCTGCTGCCGTTGCGCGCCGGCAGCCCCGACGCAAACCGGCAGCGCGAGCCGGCCCCGCGGCTCCTAGCGCCGCAGTCGGTACGCCGAGGGCGGGCAGCCGTACGCGGTTCGGAACGCCCGGCTGAAGTGCGCCGGATCCGGCAGTCCCCAGCGCGCGCCGATGGCCGCCACCGGCACGTCGGCCTGCAGCGGGTCGGCCAGGTCGCGGCGCGCGCCGTCGAGCCGCCGTTCCCGGATCCAGGCGGCCACCGTGGTGCCGCTGTCCTCGAAAAGCTTGTGCAGGCTGCGGGTGGAGATGTAGTGCGCGGCCGCGATGTAGCCGGGTGAGAGTTCGGGATTGGCCAGCTGCCCGTCAATGAAGTGCTTGATGCGGCGCAGCATCCGCTCATGGCCGGCGCTCTCCGGGCCGGCGTAGGCCTCGGCGGCCAGCATGGTGGCCAGCAGGTCCACGGTGTTCATGGCCAGCCGGTGCCCGATCGGCCCGTCCAGGTCCGGCAGCAGGCCGGCGATCTGGGTCAGGAACGGCACGACGGCGTCCCCCAGCCGGTGCCCGGCGCCGAGCCGGACGGCGGTCAGCTCGGCCAGGTCCTCGGCGGCCAGGTTCAGCAGCTGCTTGGGGAACATCAGGACCAGGCTGGTCATCTCTCCCGGAAAATGCAGCGTGTAGGGCTGCTGGGTGTCGTAGATGGCCAGGTCGCCGGCATCGAGCACAGTCTCTCGGCCACCCTGGACCAGGACCCCGCGGCCGCTCATCTGCAGGCTGAGCTTGTAGTAGCCCTGCTCGGCGGCGGCAGCCAGGGCGGCGGTGCGTTCGACGGTATGGGCCTGCGCATCCACCCGAACGATGGCCAGCTCCCGCAGCCGGCGGCCGAGCAGCTGCCCGCCGAACGCGCCGTCGGGCCGTCCGCCGTGGGCCGGCGAGGCGGCCAGCGGAACGAAGGAATCGGAGACCAGGCGCTGCCATTCGGCGAAGGTTGCGGCGCGCTGCACGGGTGCGGCGGCAGGCGATACCGGTTGAGATGCCGTGATGCTCATGCTCCTCCTTCCGCCGCCGGTGGCGTGGCTCACATGAGGGGCAATCTACGCTCTTGTTTCGTACTTGTCTAAGATTTTCTCCCGTTGGTGAACTTCATGTCCCGGCGGCCGGCGGCGGCCCGTCCTCCGGCGCTACCCGCGCAGCAGCTCCAGCTGGGCGTCGAGCTGACTGATCAGCTGCTCCGGCGAGTTGAAGTCCGGATGCAGCACGGCGGCGATCTGCGCTCCGAGCAGGAACGTCAGCACGGTCTCCGCCGCGGGTTCCAAGGGCGGCCGGTCCGCGGCCAGGCCGCGCCGTCGGGCTTCCTGCAGCCAGCTGCGGATGCGCTCCCGCCACTGGCGCATCGCCGAGTCGTTGACCTCGGCCTGGGCCGGATGGTGCAGCGCCTGCTGCCAGAACGCGACCACCACCCGCGCCTCGTCCAGCCGGTCCGCGTCCAGCGGCAGCACCTCCAGGCTGAAGGCCCGCAGGGCCGCGAAGCCGTCCAGCCCGGCGGTGGCTTCGGCGATGCGGGCGTTGGTGCGGCCGAAGACGTGCCGGAAAGTGGCCTCCATCAGGCTCGCCTTGCTCGGAAAGTACGGCTTGATCGCCCCGTTGGCGTAGCCGGCGTCGGCCGCCACCTCGCGCAGGGTGGCACCGTCGAGCCCGCGCCGGGCGATGATCCGCCAGGTGGTCTCGGCAATTTCTGCGCGCCGGCGTTCGTGGTCGACGATCTTGGGCATACTCCCTTTCCGGCCCGGCCCGGACGGCCGGAGGTCCCCGGACATCGTAGCGATCCCGCAGCCCGGCAGCGGCGCCGTCCCGAAGGGCCCCGGTCAGGCGGGTTCGGGCACCTGCTGCGCCGCGGCGTCGTGCACCAACCGGCCCTCGAACCAGGTCTGCTGCACGCGGGTCTCATGGATCTGCCCGGGATCGATGGTGAAGATGTTCCGGTCCAGCACGATGAAGTCCGCCGACAGGCCTGCGCGCAGCATGCCTACCGTGTCCTGCAGGCCCATCGCGGCGGCCGGATTGCGGGTAAAGGCGGCCACGGCCTGCCGGATGTCCAGCGCCTGCGCGGCGTTGAGCTCGCCTTCGACGGCGGAATCGGGGTTGCGGCGGGTGATCATGGTTTCCAGCCCGGTCCAAGGGTCCGGCGTCGGCGCCGAGCAGGGCCAGTCGGAGCCGCCGCTGACCAGCGCGCCGTCCTCGAATAGGTCCTTCAGCGGCCAGGACTTCTCGAAGGTCTCGGCCGGAATCTGCTTCGCGATGCTCTCCTGGATCACGGAAGGGAACCAGATGTACGGCGACGCATCCGGGACCACGCCCAGGGCCGCGAACCGGGGCAGGTCCGCATCGCTGACGTACTCCGCGTGGGCAATCTGGAACAGCGGACCGTCGCCGCGGCCGGCACGCACCCGCTCCACGGCGTCGAGGATCAGCCGCACAGCGGCGTCGCCGGTGGCGTGCAGCTTGGCATGCAGGCCGCGGTCCACCAGATCCTCCAGGGAGGAGACCAATTCCTCCAGCTGCCAGAGCGGCTCGCCGGTGTGCTGCGGATCGTGGCCGGCGTGGCTGCAGCGGTAGGGGGTCAGCATGGCGGAGGTGCGGGTCATCGGCACCCCGTCCAAGACGTACTTGGAGAAGTCCGGATGCAGATGCGCGGTGCGGTGCCGTGCGCCGACGTCGTACAGGTCCGCGCCGGTGGTGCCGGGCTCGATGAACGGGCGGGACGGCATCGAGGCGACGACGTGGGCGGTGAGCTCCCCGCGTTCATCCATGCCGGCCAGGGTTTCCAGGGCGTAGTCCATGGTGGCGGCCTCCTGGACGGCGGTGACGCCGTAGCCGTTGAGGATGTCGACGGCGGTGCGGAACGCGGCGGCGTGCCGCTCCGGGGTCTCCTCGATCGAGGCCGCGGCCGCCGCCTCGGCGACCGGGCTGGCCAGCTCCTGCAGGACGCCGGTGAGCTGCCCGGCGTCGTCGCGCACGTAGGTGCCGCCCTCCGGATCCGGGGTGGACGCGTCCACGCCCATCAGCTCCAGCGCGCGGGAGTTGACCCAGCGGTTGTGCATGGAGTCATCCCGCAGCAGCACCGGGTGCCCGGCGGCGGCCTCGTCGAGGGCGTGCAGGTCCTCGACCGTGAGGTCGTCCATCACCGTCGAGCCGACGATGCCGCCGATGATCCACTCCCCCGGTTCCAGCCGTTCGGTCCACGCCCGCACCTTGGCGAAGATCTGTCCGGTGCCGTCGGTGGGCAGCAGCGGCAGCTCGAACGCCGCCTGCCGGCCGCCGAGGCCCAGATGCGCGTGCACGTCCACCAACCCCGGCATCGCCAGCCGGCCGCCCAGGTCCAGGACCTGGGCGCCGTCGCCGGCGCGGGCGCGGATCTCGCTCTCGCTGCCAACGGCGAGGATCCGGCCGGCGCCGACGGCGAAGGCTTCGGCCCACTCGTTCGCGGGGTCGCTGGTGTAGACGGGTCCGTTGACGACGATGAAGTCGATGGGAGCGTGGGTGGTCACGGGGCGGTCCTCTTTCGGCAGGCAGCAGGCGGTCTTCTGCCAGCTTCGGCTGTGCGGGGCGGATCGGCCTTGTCGTCCGGCGACTGCCCCTTGTCATTGCGCGCAGTCCTTTACGGAGCGCCGCCGCAGGAGCGCCGGGTCCGAAAAAACACCTCTTGTAACCCACGCCACACGCGGTTATTGTCTACAGCCATAGAAAAACCCGTGGTTCAGCCGCCGCAGCTACCCGTGGGTTTTCGCAGTGCCGCCCGTCCCGCCGCAGCAAACCGGCTTCCAGAAAACGGAGATCCCCCATGAGCTCGTGCCACTCCCCATCCGCCCCGGGCGCCCCCTCCGGTTCCGCAGCACCGGCCGCCGTCGCCGTCGATCCCGGCCCCGCGGGCGCCTACGCACTGGCCGCACCCGAGGAAATCACCGCCGTCCGCGAGGTGCTGGAGGCAGCGGGCCTGTTCCCGGAGACCGCCCGGATCGCGTATTTGGGCCTGGTCGATCCGCCCCGGGGCACCGCTGCCGACGCCGATACCGACGCAGCAGCCGGAGCCGGAGCACCGGACCGCAGATTCCGGGTCTTCCTGCTGGACACCGCCGGCGGCCGGCCGCACGACGTGGTCGTCTCCGCGGCCCGTCGCGAGGTGCTCTCCGACACCGAGCTGGACACCGCCGTCACCGGCGAGCTGCCCGTGCTCGAGGAGGAGTTCGAGGTGGTGGAGCAGATCCTCGCCGCCGATCCGGACTGGCTGGCGGCGCTGGAAAAGCGCGGGCTCGACGTCGCGCAGGTACGCGTGGCGCCGCTGTCCGCCGGCGTCTTCGAATACCCGGAGGAAAAGGGCCGGCGGATCCTGCGCGGACTGGCGTTCCTGCAGACCCACGCCGAGGACTCGGCCTGGGCGCATCCGATCGACGGGCTCGTGGCCTACGTGGACGTCACCGCCCGCACCGTGGACCAGGTGCTGGACTTCGGCGCCATGCCGGTGCCCGAGGAGCACGGCAACTACACCGACCCCGCGCTGACCGGGCCGCTGCGCACCACCCAGAAGCCGATCAGCATCACCCAGCCCGAAGGCCCGAGCTTCACGGTGACCGGCGGCAACCACGTCGAGTGGGAAAAGTGGCACCTTGACGTGGGCTTCGACGTCCGCGAGGGCCTGGTGCTGCACAACATCGGCTTCGAGGACGGCGGCAGGGTGCGCCGGATCCTCAACCGTGCGTCCATCGCCGAAATGGTGGTGCCCTACGGCGATCCGGCCCCCACCCGGTCCTGGCAGAACTACTTCGACACCGGCGAATACCTCGTGGGCCAGTTCGCGAACTCGCTCGAACTCGGCTGTGACTGCCTGGGCGAGATCCACTACATCTCCCCCACCGTCTCCGACGCGCGGGGCAATCCGCGCACCATCAAAAACGGGATCTGCATGCATGAGGAGGACGCCTCCATCCTCGCCAAGCACTCCGACCTGTGGTCCAGGGTGAACTACACCCGCCGCAACCGGCGCCTGGTGATCAGCTTCTTCACCACCGTGGGCAACTACGACTACGGCTTCTACTGGTACCTGTACCTGGACGGCACCATCGAGTTCGAGGCCAAGGCCACCGGCGTCGTGTTCACCAGCGCCTACCCGGGCAAGGACTACCCCTACGCCTCCGAAATGGCGCCCGGCCTGGGCGCCCCGTTCCATCAGCACCTGTTCAGCGCGCGGCTGGACTTCGCGCTCGACGGCGGTCCGGGCCGGGTCGAGGAGGAGGACGCCGTGCGCGTGGCGGTCAGCGCGGAGAACCCCCGCGGCAATGCCTTCACCCGCAGGCGGACCGTGCTGGCGAGGGAGTCCGAGGCCGCGCGCGACGCCGCGCCCGGCGTCGGCCGCACCTGGGTGGTCTCCAACCCGGAGGTCCGGAACCGGCTGGGCGAGCCGGTGGGCTACAAGCTGCATCCGGAGGGCCAGCCCACGCTGCTGGCGGACGAGGATTCCTCGATCTACCGGCGGGCGACCTTTGCATCCAAGGCGCTGTGGGTGACCCGGCGGGACGAGGCGCAGCGGTACCCGACCGGCGACTTCGTCAACCAGCATGCCGGCGACGCGGGCCTGCCCGAGTGGGTGCAGGCGGACCGAAACCTGGACGGCGAGGACCTGGTGGTTTGGCACACCTTCGGCCTGACGCACTTTCCGCGGGTGGAGGACTGGCCGATCATGCCCGTGGACACCGCCGGGTTCAAGCTGCGCCCGGAAGGATTCTTCGACCGGTCGCCGGTGCTCGACGTGCCCCCGCCCGCCCCGGGCGCGCACTGCCACCGGTAGACGGCGCGGCCGTGCGGTTCCCGCCTGCGGGAGCGGTAGCCGGCGGGCAGCTGATCCACGCCCGGGCCTGCGCGGCGGCCGTGCTGGCCGGCGCCCTGGCGCATCTGTGGATGGTGCTGGCGCATCCGCATCCGTGGTGGCAGGCGGTCCTGATGCTGGGCATGGCGGCTGCCTGCCTGCCGTGCGGCTGGGGCCTGTGGCGCTCTCCTTCCGCGTCGGGCGCCCGGATGGCCATGGCGGCGGCCCTGGCCATGGCCGGCTTCCATGCCCTGTTGCTGCTCGCCGGCGGGTCCGCAACCCACGCGCATCACGGCTCCGTGGCCGTCGCCTCCGGGGCTCTGCCAGCGGCGTCGGGCACCGGCCCGGGGTCCCCCGCGGCGGCGTCGAGCACTGCGGCCGCCGCGCCGTCAGGCCTGGAAGCGATGCTGATTCTGACGGCGTGGGAGCTGGGCGCCGCCCTGCTGGCCGCCGTCTGGCTGCACCGCCGCCGAGCGGGCCGAGGCTGGCCCTAAAGCTCCGCTTTGGACAAAACGACCGGGAATGCCCGCGACGGCACACCCGTTGCAGATGTAAACAGCGAGAACACCCGACCCAACTGAAAGGTGGAACCGCATGAAGATTGTTGGAGTAACCGAATTCGGCGGACCCGAGGCCCTGCAGGTGCTGGAGGTACCCGACCCGCACCCTGGGCCCGGTGAAGTCCGGATCCGGGTTCGCGCAGCAGCCGTCAACCCCACCGACACCGTGCTGCGGGCAGGGCTGCAGGGCACCGGCGGCAAGCAGGCGCCCCACATTCCCGGCATGGATGCAGCCGGCATCATCGACGAGGTGGGTGAGGGCAGCCGCTGGAGCATAGGCGAGGAGGTCATGGCCATCGCCGTGCCCCGCGGCGAACACCGCGGGGCCTACGTCCAGTACCTCATCGCTCCCGATGAGTCGCTGGCACCGATACCCGCCGGAACAGATCTGCCCACCGCCGCCACCCTGCCCATGAACGGGCTGACCGCGGTGCAAATCCTCGAAAAGCTCGACCTCTCCCCCGGCCAGGTCCTGGCCGTCAACGGCGCCGCGGGCACCCTGGGCAATTACCTTGTCCAGCTGGCCAAGCTCGCCGGCCTGACCGTCGTCGCCGACGCCGCCCCGAAGGACCGTGAACTGGTTGCCGCGCTGGGCCCGGACCACATCGTCGAGCGCGGGGATGACTTCGGCAGGCGGGTCCGGGAACTGTTCCCCGACGGCGTCGACGCCGTGGCGGATGCCGCCGTGCAGAACGAGGCGGCCGCCGAAGCGGTGCGCGACGGCGGCGGTTTCGCCACCGTCCGCGGCTGGAAGGGCGATCCCGGCCGGGGCATCACCGTGCACCCGATCTGGGTGGGCGAGGAATACCGCTCGCAGGAGAAGCTGGACCGGCTGCGGGCCCTGGCCGAGGAAGGCGTCCTGACGCTGAGGGTCGCCGACACTCTGCCTGCGGAGGAAGCCGCGGAGGCGCATCGGCGGCTGGAGGCCGGCGGCACGCGCGGGCGCCTGGTGCTGCTCTTCTAGCCGGCAGGAACGCGCGGTGACGGACAGCGGGCCTTGAAGCGTCAGTCGACGAACTCGGACTGCGTCTCGATGAAGTCCCAGTCCTGGTTGTTCAGGATCGGATCCATCACCGGGCCGCCGGCCTCGGCAATGCGGGTCTGGACCTTCGGCGGGATCCCTTCATCGCGCAGGTTCTCCCGCAGCCATTCCTTGGCCGTGATGTCCAGGTAGGGCCACCAGCGTTCAATGCGGATGGGTTCCATGACAGCCCCCTTTCATTCGCAGTAGAACAAAGGTGGCACCGGCCCCGCACCCGCGCAAGGGGACGCCGCCAGCTTCCGGTTCCGGCCCCCGGCTGGTACCGGCCGCCGCGCCGGCACGCGGCCGGGACCGGGTTGTCAGTCGCGGACGCTGATGGACCCGATGGCCGCGCGGGCCTGCTGCGCCAGCTCCTCGGGCAGCGGCGCGCTCTTGGCAGCCTCCTCGGAGGCGGTCTGGCCCTCCTCGCTGACCAGGTACAGACCGAATTCCTTCACCAGTTCCGCCATCTTCGGATCATCGTAGGAACTGCAGAAAATCTCGTAGGAGACGAGCACCAGCGGATATGCCCCGGGCGCGGTGGTGGTGCGGTTCAGGTGCAGGGCGATGTCGTGCTCGTCGCGGCCGGGCACCCGGGTGGCCTCGGAGACGGCAATTGCGGCGGCCTCGCCGCTGATCGGCACGTACTGTTCGCCGACCAGCAGGTTCACGGTGCCCATGGACTCGTCCACCACCGAATCGTCGGCGTAGGTCACGGCGCCCTCGGTGCGCGTCACGGTGCTGACGACGCCGGCGCTGCCCTGGGCGTTTTCCCCGGCCAGGCCGCCGGGCCAGGTGCCCGACGGCGCATCCGGCCAGGCGTCAGGCGCCACCTCGTGCAGGTACTCGGTGAAGTTCTCCGTGGTGCCCGAGTCGTCCGCCCGGCTGACCGGGGTGATCCGCAGGTCCGGCAGCTCGACGTCGGGGTTCTGCCGGGCGATCTCCGGGTGGGTCCAGGTATCGATGTCGCCGCGGAAGACGGCGGCAATGGTGGCTGCGTCCAGGTTCAGCGACTCGATGCCGGGCAGGTTGAAGGCCACGGCGATCGGGGAGATGTAGGTCGGGATGTCATACGCCCCGTCCGGGCCGCAGACGTCCCGGGCCTGGCCCATTTCCTGCTCCTGCAGATAGGCGTCGGAGCCCGCGAACTGCACCGCTCCGTTGAGCAGGGCGTTGCGGCCGGCGCCGGAGCCGTCCGGCGAGTACTGCAGCTGGACCCGTGGGTGGAGCAGGCCGAAGCCGGCGATCCACGCGTCCATCGCCGGCCCCTGCGCGCTGGACCCGGAGCCGGACAGGGTGCCGGTGAGGTTGGAGGTGCTGCGCTCGGCGGCTTCGCGCTGCTCGTCCCCCAGCGGGTAATCGGAACCGCAGGCGGTCAGGGCCAGGGCCGCCGCGGCAGCCAGGGCGAGAGGACGGGCGAGGCGGGGCAGGGGCACTGGGGGCGGTCCTTCCAAAGACATCCAGACGGGGGTGCGGCAGCAGGCTTGTGGGCGGGCCGGCGGCGTCGGCTGTGGCCGGCCGCCTCATCAAGGCTAGCGGTCCCCGCGCCTGCACCGCCAACCGGCCGGCGGACCCGGCCGCCGGTTTCCGTGCCCGCCCTTGGCCCGGCTGCACCGCGGTGCCACGATGGTCGGACCGACGGCGGCCGCCGGCGACGGCGCCCGCACCTCAGGATGCGGTCCGCATCCCCGGCCGATGGAGAACCAGTGCTCATCATCGCCGTTATTGCCGCGCTGGCCGCCGCGGCCGTCCACGTGTACATCTTCATCCTTGAGTCGCTGCGCTGGACCGAACCCGAGACCATGGCGATCTTCCGGGTGGGCAGCCCGCAGGCGGCGGCCGACACCCAGGCCCTGGCCTACAACCAGGGGTTCTACAACCTGTTCCTCGCCGTCGGCGCCCTGCTGGGCGTCCTGCTGCTCACGCTGGGCAACGGAGTGGCCGGACTGACCTTGATGAGCTTCACCACCGCGTGCATGCTGCTCGCAGCCCTGGTGCTGCTGGTGAACGACCGCCGGATGGCCCGCCCGGCCCTGATCCAGGGCGGGCCTGCGGCGGTGGCGCTGGTGTTCACCCTGCTGGGCGCCTGACGCGCCTACCCTTCGACGCCGTCGAGTTCGTTGGGCACGTGCTCAAGGTCCGCGGAGCGCACGACGGCGCCCGCAGCCAGGTCCACCGCGTGCAGGGCGCGGCGGGCCGGGTCGGTGACGTAGGCCGTGCCGCCGAGCACGAACAGCGTGGGGCGGGGCTGCTGCCAGTCCAGCGGCTCCTCCCACGCATCGGTCACCGGAATCCGGGCCGTGGGCTGCGCGGTGTCCGGGTCGATCACGTGCAGCGCCCCGTCGGTGCCCAGCACCAGGGCCTCCCCGGCCGGACCGCGGCCGAGCGAACGGAACGAATAGCTGGTGCCCAGGTCCACCAGGCGCATCGAGGCTGCGGCCGTATCCACCAGGGCCACACGCCGGGGCCGCTCCAGATCCGCCTCCGGATCGGTTTTGTAATCGGCGAGGATCACGGCGGAGGCGGAAGAGCCCGCCTGGTTGCCCAGGCGTCCGTAGCCGTCCGGGCTCTGCACCTTCGCGAAGGCGCCGTCGCGGTGGATCAGCATGCCGTCCTCACAGCCGAAGGCGAGGGCGTCCGCGGCCTCGACCACGCCGTGCAGCCCCGGGCAGTCTCCGCCGGCCAGGACCTCGGTGCCGTCCTCGGCCAGCACGGCCGCGCCGGTGCGCGCCTGATCGTCGCCGCGGCTGACGATCAGCCCGCCGTCCGCCAGCGGCACGGCGACGCCGTGGTGGGGTTCGGGCAGCCGCAGTTCCGTATCCTCCCGGCCCGCGGCGAGCCGCTGCGTGTCCAGCAGCGTGACGCTGCCGTCGGCGTCGTCGAAGAACGCCGTCCGGCCGTCCCGGGCGACCACGTGGCCGGGTGCGCCGGCGTCGATCCGCTGGCCGGTCAGCCGCGGCTCGGTGGTGTAGTGGTGCCCGTGGTCGCCGTGCTGCCGGGTCCAGGCGCCGGCGTCCAGCAGATGGAAGCCGCCGTCGCCGGACACCGCCAGGTGACGGCCGTCCCCGGCATCGGACAGGCGCAGGAAACCGGGCAGGTCCAGCTCCGCCACCGGCTCCAGGGTGGCGGCGTCGAGCACGCTCAGGCCGCCGTCGTGCGTGAGCACCAGCCGCGGCGACGCGGCGCCGGCTTCCCGGGTGGGTGCGGGCGACGGCGACGGCGCGCCGGAGGAGGACCCCTCCGCAGGCGGTGCGGACGTCGTGGGCGGCGCCGCGGGCGCGGCGCAGCCGTCAAGCAGCAGGGCGGCAAGGGGCAGGGCGGCGAGGGGCAGGAGAGCGTGCTGGCGGGGGGCCGCGAACGCGCGGCGGGAACCGGATCGTGGTGTCATGCCGGCCAGCGTAACTTAAATGAGAATCATTATCGTTAATGTTGCGCGGCGTCTTTTCGGCAGTGCATGCCGGCGGCTGCGCTAGAGCCCGGTCATCCTGAGCGTGATGTTGATGCGCCCCTGCGTGAGGCCGCACTCCGGATCGGCGGTGCCCGGCAGTGTTTTGGGCACCCCGTGATACGCAAACCGGGACGGCCCGCCGAAGACGAACAAATCTCCGGAGGCCAGCTCCAGGTCCGTCCACGGCCGGGTCCGGGTCTCGGTGTTGCCGAACCGGAAGATGCAGCTGTCGCCGATGCTCAGGGACACCACGGGGGCCGGCGACTTTTCGTCCTTGTCCTGGTGCAGGCCCATCTTCGCCCCGTGCGGATACCAGTTGATCAGTGCGGTGTCCGGTTCATACGACTCCGGATCGAACGACGCCGGATCCCAGCCCGGCTCGCCCGGGGTGCGGTAGGCGGCGGCCAGCGCCCGCCGGCCCAGGTCCGCCAGCCAGTCCGGCAGCTCGGCCACCCGGCCGCCGCCGACGTCGTCCGCGGTGCGCGTGTACTTGTACGGCTGCCAGTGCCAGCCCAGGCAGACGGTCTGCACCGACATCGGATGTCCGCCCGGCATCACGGCCGAGCGCATCGGCACCGGCCCCACCGCCCAGCGGCGGCAGGCCGTCACGATGTCCCGCTGCTGCTCCGGGCCCAGCCACCCGGGGACATGCACCGCGCCGAGCGCGGGCGCGCTGCGCTCACGCGGAAACAGCTCTCCGCTCATGCCGAAACCTCCCGCCTGGCCCGGGCCGCGCCGGTGCAGCCGGCGGCTGCGGGACGGGCAGCCCCGGCGCAGGTGTCGGCCGGTAATTCAGTGCTCATGATCCTCCCGCTACAGCCTATGCGGAGCCCGCCGCTGCACATACCGGGGGTATGTTCCGGGCGCCTCCGGACATACCCCCGGTATGTTTCCGGACCCGCCGAAAATGGCATTCCCAGGCCGATGGATCGTTGCTAGATTCTGCTGCACATCCGCCAGATCAAGGGAGATCACGTGCCGAACCTCGCCACCATCCTCACCGACACCGCAGCCCGCCTTCCGGACAGCACGGCGCTGCGGATCCAGGACACCGCGGTCACCTTCGGCATGCTGGACGGCATGAGCGCCCGGGTGGCCGGGCTGCTTGCCGAGCGTGGCATCGAGCCCGGCGACCGCGTAGCCATCATCCTGCCGAACATCCCGCCGATGGCCGCCATCTACTACGGCATCCTTCGCCGAGGAGCGGTGGTGGTGCCGCTGAACCCGCTGCTCAAGGCACGGGAAATTGCCTACCATCTGCAGGACTCCGGAGCCCGGATGATCTTTGCCTTCGACTTCGAGGACATGCTCGCGCAGGCCGAAGCGGGCGCCGCGGAGGCGGGCGACGTCGAGGTGGTGGCGGTCAACCCGGCCACCTTCGGGCAGCTGCTGGCCTCCGTGGAGGCCCGGCCGGAGGTGGCGGAGAAAGCCGACAACGACACCGCCGTCATCCTCTACACCTCCGGCACCACGGGACGGCCCAAGGGAGCAACCCTGTCCCACCACAACCTGTACAGCAACGCCGAGGTATCCCGCTCGCTGCTGGATACCCAGCCCGAGGACGTAATCTTCGGCGGCCTGCCGTTCTTCCATGTCTTCGGCCAGACCGCGGCCCTGAACGCGGCGGTGATGGCCGGCGCCTCGATCAGCCTCCTGCCGCGCTTCGATCCCGGACAGGCGCTGCAGATCCTCGAGCGGGACCGGGTCACCATCTTCCAGGGCGTGCCCACCATGTACATTGCGATGCTGCGCCACCCGGCCATGGCACAGACCGATACCTCCACGGTGCGCGGGGCGATCTCCGGCGGCGCGTCGCTGCCGCTGGAGGTGCTGCACGAGTTCGAGGAGGTGTTCGGCACCGAGATGCTCGAGGGCTACGGGCTGTCCGAGACCTCGCCGGTGGTGTCCTTCAACCTTCCCGGCCCCGACCGGCGGGCCGGTTCGATCGGCAAGCCCGTGGCGGGCATGGAGGTGCGGATCGTGGACGACGCCGGCGCGGACCTGCCGGTGGGCGAAGTCGGAGAGCTCGCCATCCGCGGCGAGGGCGTGATGCAGGGCTACTGGAACAATCCCGAGGCGACCGCCGCAGCAATACCGGACGGCTGGTTCCGCAGCGGGGACCTGGCCAGGTTCGACGAGCTGGGCAACATCTACATCGTTGACCGGAAGAAGGACATGATCCTGCGCGGGGGCTACAACGTCTATCCGCGCGAAATTGAGGAGGTCCTGTACGAGCACCCCGCGGTCGCCGAAGCCGCCGTGCTGGGCGTTCCGGACGAGCTGTCCGGCGAGGAGGTGGCCGCCGTCGTCGGCGTCAAGGAAGGCATGCTGCCGGACGACGGCCCCGGGCGGGCCGAGCTGGCCGACGCCATCCGGGACTTCGCGAAGGAGCGCCTGGCGGCCTACAAGTACCCGCGGATCGTGCAGCTCACGGACACCCTGCCGAAGGGGCCCACGGGCAAGATCCTCAAGCGCGAGATCAACGTGACGGCCGGCAAGCCGGCCGAGGACGCGCTGGGCCAGGGCGGCCAGGGCTAGGCGGATCCGGGCCGGGCCAGGCCCGGGCGGAACCTAGGAGTACACCTCCGGGGCGCCTTCCTCCGGGAGGGCGCCCCGGCGGTCCGCCCGGACCAGGAACACGCCGATCACGATCAGCGCGCCGCCGGTGAGCTGCACCGGCCGCGGCAGCTCGGCCAGCAGCAGCCAGGCCCACAGCACCGCGAACAGCACCTCGGTCAGCGAGACGAAGGATGCCACCCGGGAGCCCAGCGCCCGCGCCGCGACAATGCCGGTCACGTAGGCCAGCACGGTGGAGAACAGGACCAGGCCCAGCAGCGGCACCCACCAGCGGGTGGTCCAGCCCGCGAGTTCGACGTCGGCCGTGTTCCAGGCCATCGGCACCAGGCCGACGGCGCCGAGCAGGGCCATGGTGGCCGCGCCCACGAACATGCCTCCGGTGGCCAGCACCAGCGGAGGCAGGGTGTCGTTCTGCCGGGCGGTGATGAAGAAGTAGACCGCCAGGCAGACCGCGGCCGCCAGGCCCCAGAGGACGCCGATCGGGTCCACCCGGGCGTCGGCCGTGACATCGAGGACGAGCACCAGCCCGGCGACGGCGGCGACCGTGCCCAGCATGGTCGGCAGTCCGGGCCGGCGGCGGCGGACCAGCCAGATCCACAGGACCATCAGCACGGGTGCGAGGAACTCCAGCAGCAGGGCCACGCCCACCGACAGGCGGTTCACCGCGTTGAAGTAGAAGAACTGGCAGCCGGCCACCCCGATGAGGCCGAACAGCACAATGGTGCGCCAGTTCGCCCGGACCTGGTGCCAGCGTCCATGCAGCACCCAGAGGACCGGAACGAGCAGGACCAGGCCGGCGCCGCCCATCCGGACCGCGACGGCGGCCGCTGAGCTCCAGCCGGTCTCCAGCAGGGCCTTCGCAAAGGAGCCGGAGAGGCCGAACACCGCTGAGGACAACAGCGCAACGGCCAGCCCCGAGGCGCCGGCCGAGGCGATGGAGGCAGTCTGCCCGGCGGGGGTGCTGCCGTGGTGGGGTGAGCTGCGCCGTGGCATGCCGGGCTCCCCTTTCATGTGGTGCCGAGGGTTCCCGGGGGGCTGTCCCGGCGCGCGCCGGCAGGAGCGGGAAAGTGCTGATGAGGATGACGCTAGCCCCGGCCGCCGAGGGCGGTCAACGCGTCCGATTCACACTCCGTCGCGGATCAATGCCTGCCGGATGCTGGGCTGGGTTCACATGCGTGCGCATGCACTGTTGTCAGCACGCTGACGGTCGGCTAGCCTAACCCTGCCTCCGGCTGCAGCCCTATCCCCACTGCGGGCTGCGCTGAAGCACCTGAACCGGGTGCTTTCGGAAGCCGACGGCACTTTCCAGCAAGTCTCATTCGCAACTCTGAACGGTCCGTCCGAGGCCGCAGGCTGCACCGCTGCAGCCTGCAGTCCCGCACGGACCGCTTACCGGGGGGATAACTTCATGCATCAACCACGCGCCATCCACAAACGCGCGGGCGCACTCAGCGCCGCAGCCGTGCTGGCCTTCACCGGGCTTATGGCCGCCGCGCCGGCCAACGCCGACGAGGCCACGGCACCCGCCGAGCCCACGGCCACCACCACCGCCGTTCCGGCCACCGCTCCCGCCACGCCGGCTCCCGCCAAGGCACCGGCTGCTCCCCAGGACGCCGTTCCCGCGCCGGAAGCGGATGCAGAGGGAACCGCAGCGGCCTCCGAGCTGCCCCCGGGCCTGGCCGAGGCACTCATGCGCGACCTTGGCATGAGCCTCGAGGAATTCATCGCGGCAGGCGAGCTGGGCGAGAAGGCAGCCCTCGCGCTGCCCGAGCTCCAGAAGATCGAGGGCTTCGTCAGCCTGCGCCTGGAAGCCGACCAGATCGTCGTCACCGGTTCGGGCGAGGAACTCACCGCTGCGGTGTCCGAGCTCGGCGCCATCCTTGAGGAGCCGGTTCCCGCCGAGTCCGAGGACGCCGCCGCCGAGACGGCCGAGGAAACCGCCGCAGCCGAAGCTCCCGCCGCTGAGGAAGAAGCCGCTGACGACGAGGAGCCGGCCGCCGGTTCCTCCGTCGCCGAAGACGTCGACAGCCTGCTCCGCGCGTACGTGCAGAAGGTCGGCAGCGCCGAAGGCCTGCGCTCCGTGATGCTCACCGGTCCCGGCGAATACACCATCAAGCTGGGCACGCCGCTGGATGCGCTGCCCGCCCAGCCCGCCGGGTCCCTGATCCGCATGGCCAGCGCCCCGAAGATGACGCCAGCCGAGTTCGACGCCGAGTACACCAACGTCACCGTTCTGGAGCAGCCCCAGCCGCTGATCACCTTTGAGGACGTGCCGGGCGGCTCCGGCATCGTCACCGGCAGCGCCGCGGGTCCGGACGGGCTGTGCTCCATCGGCTTCAACGGGTTCACCGCGGGCAGCCCCGCCGCCCTGACCGCAGGCCACTGCACCGGCGACGACGCCTCGAACCTGGCCTTCCTGGAGCCGCTTGAAGGCGACAACGTGCTGGTGCCGCTGGGCGAATTCACCTTCTCCCAGTTCGGCGGCACGAACCACAGCCCCACCCCCAACGATCCTGAAGCGGAACCGAACCGCGGCACCGACATCGCCCTCATCCAGAACATTGACGAGGACATCGACCTGACGGCCGAGGTCACCGAGCGCGGCGCCAACACCGATCGCAACGCCGACACCCTGGCGGTCACCGGTTCGGCGGACGTCGCCCTCGGCAGCCCGATCTGCAAGTCCGGACGCACGACCTTCTGGACCTGCGGCAGCGTCTCCGAACTGGGCATCTTCTTCGTGGGCGGCGGCAACGGCGTCGACGACGTCCGCGCCGTCTGGGGCTTCGGCAGCGCAGACCTGGTTGCCGCCCCGGGCGACTCCGGTGGCAGCATCGTCAGCGGCACCACCGCCGTCGGCCTGATCAGCGCCGGCATCGAGGGCGTCATCACCAACGGCGCCTTGCTGTCCGACGCGGTCCGCTACCTTCCCAGCACCTTTGAGCTCGCGATGTTCATCGCCAAGCCCACCCTGACCGGCCCGGCGGCCGAGGGGACGGTCCTGACCGGCAAGCCGATCACCGGCACCGTGCCCGGCGCTCCCGCCGGCACCAAGGTCCAGGTCACCTTCGACGGCAAGCCGATCGATCCGGTGGACGTCGCCGCGGACGGCACCTGGAGCGTCACCGCCCCGGGCATCACGGACGAAGACGTCATGGAACGGACGCTCGAAATGACCGTCCGCGCCGTGAACGGGTCCAACAAGTCCTCGATGGCCGAGTTCACCCTCAACCTTGAGAAGGCTCCGCTGGATCTGCCCGTGTTCACCACCCCGGCCACCGTGGTCGGGGAAGTGGCCGAGATCTCCGGCACCGGCGTCGAGGGCGCCACGGTGACCGTGGAGATCAGCGCCGCAGCCAAGCAGGGCGAGGCGGCCGCACTGGCCGAACTCCCCCTGACCGAAACCGTCGAGGTCAAGGACGGCAGCTGGACCGTCGAGCTCGAGGACGCGCTGCGGCCGGGCACCTACCGGGTGACCGCGGTGCAGTCCATGACCGGTACGCCGGACTCCGATGAAGCCGCCCTGGACCTCTCGGTCCTGTACACCGCTCCGGTCATCACCAACCTGAAGGACGGGCAGGAGTTCACCGAGGGTTCCACCCCCGAGACGATCACCGGCACCGCCCGTCCGGGCGCTACTGTGACCGTGGCCGTCGGCAACGCGCTGGCCACCGGCACCACCGAGGTTGACGAAGACGGCCGCTGGTCCTACGACGTCGAGCCCTGGGCCGCCGGCGAGTACGCCATCACCGCTTCCCAGCAGGTTGACGGCGTCGGCTCCGACTTCACCCAGCTGACCGTCCGCGTCGCCGCCCTCCAGGTGGCACCGGGCGGCAACCCCGGCGATCCGGGCACCCCGGGTGCTCCCGGCAACCCGGGCGGCAACAACGACGGCGGTAACAACAACAACGGCAACGCCGGCGGCAACGATGACGGCGACCTCGCCGACACCGGCGCCAACGGCGTCGGCATGGCAGCCGCAGCCGGCCTGCTCCTCGTGGGCGGCGGCACCGGTGCACTGCTGCTGAACCGCCGCCGCCGCGGCGCTCACGTGGCAACCCGCAGCTAGCCTGCATCAAGCCACCAGGGCGGGTCCCGGCTTCGGCCGGGACCCGCCCTGCGGCTTTCAGCCCGCCGCCCGGGCGGGCGCGGCTGCGCTCCGCGCTCCCGTTCCCACACAACCTCCGTCGACAAGGACCACCGCATGAGCCAGGACCAGACCGACGAACTGCTGGCCCTCAACAGCCGGATCAAGGACGACGTCCGTGAGAACTACGCCGCCTCCTGGATCGAGGACGGAAGCCTCCACATCGCGGTCACCAGCGACGCCGCGTCGCAGAGGGTGGCTGCCGCCGGCGCCGAGCCGCACCGCGCGCCCTTCACCGAGGATGCGCTGAAGGAGGCCCTGGACCGGGTGCTCGCCTGGACACGTTCCCCCGGCGGGCCCGAAGTCCACCTCCACCGCGCGCTGCTCAACGGCCGTGAAGGCTGCGTGGTGCTCCACGTCCCCGCGGAGGAGGCACCGGGGCTCCAGGAGGCGGCGCGCCGCGACAATCCCGGCCGGGGCGTTCCGGTCCAGGTGCGGGCCTCCGCAGGCCTGGCACAGCCTTACCCCCGGAAGGCCCCCTAAACGGCTTCGGACCGTTCCACCCCGTTCCGGTGAACCCTAGACTCGCTGGGAACGTCAAGCAGTTGGCGTGGCATCCGGCCTCATTGGGAGTCCCGTGAACCGCAGCTTCCTCACCCGCGTCCGTCCCCGTACAGCCTGGCTCGTCCTGCTCGGCTGCGCCGTGCTCTGGACCGCCGGAGCCCTCAACCTGCTCCGGCCGCCGGCCGGCACGCCGCCCATGGCGATGCTCCTGTTCCTGTACTTTGCCCTGATCGCCGTCATCCTCAGCTTTGCCCTCGGGGCCGGGGCGGCGGCCATCCTCTACCGGCACTACCGCTCGATGCGCGGCACGCCGGACGCGGCAACGGAGGACGCCGGCACCCGCCCTCCCGGAGGGTAGCCGGCTCCGGCCAGCTGCCTGCACCCGGTTTCCGCCTGCCGAAGACAGTCCCGGAACCCCGCGCCGCGCATAAAACACCACCTCCGGACCAATGGGGCAGTTGAAACCTAAGGTTACTTCTGTTTTTGTTGTCCTAAGTATGCTTTCGGTTCGACGGCCTGGCCCGTCCCTGAGGTGGTATTCGAGGCGCTGCATGAACAGAATTGATGTCCCGGGCGATGGCCCGGCTCCCCAGCGGCGCCGCGGCGGCGACCTGCAGGTGGCCCTCCAGAACGAGATGGTGCAGGAGCACCGGTACCTGGCCGAGACCGCGGCCGGCAGCTACCGCGCTCCGGGCCGCGAGGCGGCGGACCTGCGCCAGGTCGCCTACGTGGGGCTGATCAAGGCCGCCCGCCGGTTCGACCCGTCCAAGGGCGAACACTTTCCGGCCTTCGCCCTGCCCACCATCCACGGCGAGCTCAAACGCCACCTGCGCGACAACGGCTGGGTGATCCGCCCGCCGCGGCGGCTGCAGGACCTGCGCACGGCCGTGGCCAAGACCCAGCCCGGCCTCAGCCAGCGGCTGGGCCGGGAGGCGACGGCGCAGGACCTCTCCGCCGAGCTGGGCGAACCGGTCCAGGACATCCTCGAAGCGCTGGCCTGTTCGGGCAGCATGCGGCCGGAGTCCCTGGACGCACCGGCCCCCGGCGGTGCGGCACTCGAGCCCGAGGACCCCCAGGGACCGTGGACCGAACGCTCCGATGACGTGCTGATGCTTCGCCAGGCCATGCGCGGACTTCCGGAGACCGAACGGCAGCTGCTGTTCCTGCGATATTTCCATGAACTGTCCCAGCAGGCGATCGGCGAGCGCCTCGGCATGACGCAGATGCAGGTGTCCCGCCGGCTGGCCCGCGTCCTGGTCAAGCTCCAGCTGCGGCTGCTCGGCACCCCGGAACGCTCCGACGGGAAAGGCAACGCGCCGTCCGGGATGAACGCGCAGTCGGCCTGACCCGCGTCCCGCGTCGGTCCCGCCGCCGGGCGGCGGGAGCGACGGGTCAGATCACGTCGAGCTTGCCGACGGCGGCCAGCACGTCCTCCACCGTGACCGCCAGCAGTGCGGGGTCCGGATCCGGCGAGAAGGTCTCCCCGCGCCGCACCGATTCGTCGGTGAGCGCGATGTGCGGCCCCGGCGGCGGACCCCATTCACTCACCGGTGCCGGGCCGAAGATCACCACCGAGGGCCGCTCATACGCCGAGGCCAGATGTGCGGCGCCGGTGTCGGCGGACACGACGACGGCGGCCTCGGCAATGACGGCGGCGAAGCGGTCCAGGCCCAGCTCGCCGGCGGCGACGGTCTCCAGCGGCAGGCCCGCGCGGTCAGCCACCGCCAGGGCCCGGGCCCGCTCACCCTGGCTGCCGGTGAACACCACCGGCAGGCCGGCGTCGGCCAGCTGGCGGGCAACGGCGGCGAAGCGCTCCACCGGCCAGAGCCTGCTGCCGTACGCGGCGCCCACGTGGATGACCGCGGCGCCCGGCACCGGAGCGGGCACGGCCGGCCGGTTCAGTTTGTAGTCCAGCGGATCGGCCTCGATGCCGTGCCAGGAGACCAGGCGGGCCCAGCGCTCCCGCTCGTGGATGCCGTGCTCCCATTCCGGACCGTCCCAGCCAGGGGATTTGTGCCCGATGACGCGGGCCGCCTGCAGGGCCTCCAGCCGCTGGCGGCTTTCAGCGCCGTTGCCGTGCAGGTTCACCGCGACGTCCACCCGGCCCGGCTCCAGGGGCACGGGAACGTCCAGCCCGTGCATGGGCAGCAGCTCGTCCACGCTGCCGACCAGCTCGACGATCGGCCGCAGCCACGGCTGTGCCGCATAGAAGATCCGGTGCTCCGGGAAGGCCCGGCGCAGGCCGCGCAGGGCCGGTACGGCCACCAGCAGGTCGCCCAGCTTCAGGGCGCGCAGGGCGAGCACCTCGGGGCGCCCGTCCCGGGCGGGGGTGTTTTCGTTCTTCAAGTCGGCGTCCTTCCGGCGGGCGTCAGTGCACGGCTTTCATCCTGCCAGACGCCGGAACAGGCACCGCCTCCGGGTGCCGCCGCGGCCGGGCCGGGCTACCCGCGCCGCGTGAGCGCCTGCAGCAGGGCGGCTGCGGTGCCGGCGTCGTCCACGGTGACCACGAACTGCCGCCCGTTGCGCCGGCGGACCTGCAGCGCTTCGCCGGTGCGCAGCACCACGCCGAAGCGGCCCGGGGCGGAACGCAGTCCCCATCCGCCGAATTCGCCCATCGGGTTCACCGTCACCGCCTCGGCGGAGGCGACGTCGTCGGGCGCGATATGGAAGCGGGGCAGCCCCGCCACTGAGGTCACCGTCAGCCCCTGGCCGTCCACCTTGACCCGGAACGCCGTGGTGGTGGCCGCGGCGGCCAGCAGCACCAGGGTGACGGCGGTGAGCACCCAGGCCAGGTTGGCCTCTGCCCACAGCCAGGCGGTCACCGTGCCGGCCAGCGCAGCGGTGACCGCCCCGAGGATGAGCAGCAGTCCGGGCAGCGCCAGGGACGCCTCCCGGAACCAGACGGCCCGCTCTCCGGCGCGCAGCGGCAGCGGCCGGGCTGGAACGGCGGGGACGGGCGGCGCCGGGGCCGGCTGCACCGCCCAGGCCAGGGCGGCCACAGTCAGCCCGGCGGCCGTGGACGCCAGCAGCGGAAGACCGATGCCCGGTGCCTGCCGGGCATCGGCGAGGCCTGCCTGCATGAGCTGTCCCCAGGTCAGGACCGTGCACAGGAGCACGGTGAACCCGGGCACCAGGGCTCCGAGGAAGCGGTAGCTGGCACCGCCGTCGCGCAGGCCCGGCAGGGCGGAGAGGACCATCAGCGCCGGCACCAGCGCGCCGAAGACAGTGGTGAGCAGCACCGGAAGCCAGGGCGGGCCGAAGCCGTCCGGGCCCTGCCCGCCCCAGTGCACGGCGACCGGATCCGGCAGCGATCCCAGGGCCGCCAGCTGCAGCGCCAGGGCGGCGGCCACGACGACGGCGGGCACGGCCACCGCGACCAGCAGGAAGCGGCGGCGGGCGGAAGCGGTGTCAGCGCTCATGGGCAATCTCCTTCACGTATTCAGCCAGGGTCTCCGGCGACAATCCGAGCGCGCGCGCCTTCGCGGCCAGCGCCAGCACGTCGTCGTGCAGGGCGGCCAGCGGAGCGGCCGCCTCGGTGACCACCGCGCCGCGGCCGCGGCGCAGCTCGATCAGTCCTTCGTCGCGCAGCTCCTGGTAGGCCCGCAGCACGGTGTGCACGTTGATGCCGAGGCCCTGGGCCACCTCCCGGGCGGCCGGTAGACGTTCGCCGGGGCGCAGCCGCCCGGCTGCGGCGTCGGCGCGGATAGAGGCCGCCAGCTGCGCGAACAGCGGCTGACCGCTGCCCGGATCCACTCGCATCAACATGTTCTTATTCTACTACCACTAGAACAACCCAAGGTGGGGCAAGAAAATCCCGCCCGGCTGTTTCATTTCCCGCCCGGCTGGGCACAGGACAGGTATGGAACACCAGCCGAAGCCGCCGGTACGCGCCGTCCTGTTCGACCGGGACGGCACCCTGGTCTTCGACGTGCCCTATAACTCCGACCCGGAGCTGGTCCGCCCGATCCCCGGAGCCGCCGAAGTGCTCGACCGGCTGCGGGCCGAGGGTGTACCCACCGGCGTGCTGACCAACCAGTCCGGCATCGCCCGCGGGCTGCTGGACCGCAGCCAGGTCGACGCCGTCAACGCCCGGGTCGAGGACCTGCTGGGCCCCTTTGACCTCTGGGAGATCTGCCCGCACGGCCCCGACGACGGCTGCCCCTGCCGCAAGCCGGCCCCCGGCATGCTGCTCTCGGCCGCCGAACGGCTGGGCCTGGCCCCCGGGGAACTGGGCTTCATCGGCGACATCGGCGCCGACGTCGACGCCGCCCGTGCGGCCGGCGCCCGCGGCGTCCTGGTCCCGACACCGGTCACCCGCGCCGAAGAGGTTGAAGCCGCCGAACTGGTGGCCGGTTCCCTCGCCGAGGCCGTATCACTGCTGCGGGGGCCCGCATGAGCCGGCGGGTGCTCGTGGCCCGGCTGGACAGCGCCGGCGACGTCCTGGTCTCCGGGCCGGCCGTGCGCGCCGTCGCCGCCGCTCCGGACACCGAGGTGCTGCTGCTGTGCGGGCCCCAGGGAACCGCCGCGGCACACCTGCTGCCCGGCGTCGCCGAGGTCTTCACCTGGTCCAGCCCCTGGATCGTGGACCCGGCCCCGCAGGCCACGCCCGAACACCTGGGCACGCTGCTGGACTGGGTGCGCGCCAGGGACATCGACGAGGCCGTGATCCTGACCAGCTTCCATCAGTCCCCGCTGCCGCTGGCGCTGCTGCTGCGCACCGCCGGGGTGGCGAAGATCAGCGGCGCTTCCGTGGACTACGCCGGCTCGCTGCTGGACGTGCGGCTCAAGCCCGGCGAGGACTTCCCCGAGGACCAGCCGGAGGCGGAGCGGGCCCTGCGCATCGCCGCGGCCGCCGGCTACCGGCTGCCCGCCGACGACGACGGCCGGCTCATGGTGCGCGGCATCCCCGAGGTCACCGACCTGGTCGGCGACGGCCCGTACGTGGTGGTCCACCCCGGCGCGGCCGTGCCGGCACGGGCCTATCCGCCGCTGCACAACGCCGCCGTGGTCGAGCTGCTCACCGGCGCCGGCTACCGGGTGGTGGTTACCGGCGGGCCCGGCGAGACCGACCTGACCGCCACCGTGGCAGGCGTCGCCGCCCTGGACCTGGGCGGGCGCACCGACATGCCCACCCTGGCCGGCGTGCTCGCCGGCGCGTCCTGCGTGGTGGTCGGCAACACCGGCCCGGCCCACCTGGCCGCCGCCGTCGGCACGCCGATTGTCAGCCTGTTTTCCCCTGTTGTTCCGGCCGTCCGTTGGGCACCCTACAAGGTGCCGCTGGAACTGCTCGGGGACCAGAACGCCCGGTGCCGCAACAGCCGCGCCCGGGTCTGCCCGGTTCCCGGACATCCCTGCCTGGCCGGGGTGAACCCCGAACAGGTTCTGGAGGCCGTCGTCCGGCTCACCACCGGCGTCACGTCACTGCGCACCCGCAGAGAAACGAGGAATGGATGAACATCCTGGTCTGGCACGTCCACGGCGGCTGGATGGAGGCCTTTGTCCGCGGCAGCCACCGCTGCCTGCTGCCCGCCACGCCCGACGGCGGCTCCTGGGGCCTGGGCCGCGGCGGCCGGGCCTGGCCCGACAACGCGGTCGAGGTGGCGCCCGGGGACCTGCGCGGCCACGACATCGACGTCGTGGTGCTGCAGCGGCCCGAGGAGATCGCCGAAGTCGAACGGCTGACCGGCCGCCGCCCGGGCCGCGACCTGCCGGCCGTGTTCCTGGAGCACAACACACCCAAGGACGGCCGCGTCCCCGACAGCCGGCATCCGCTGGCGGACCAGAACGACATCCCGATCATCCACGTGACCCACTTCAACGCCCTGTTCTGGGACACCGGATCCGCTCCGGTCCGGGTCATCGAGCACGGCATTCCGGACCCGGGCCTGCTGTACACCGGCGAGCGGGACCACCTGGGCGTGGTGATCAACGAGCCGGTGCGCCGCTGGCGGGTGACCGGCACCGACCTGCTGCCGCACTTCGCCCGGGCCGGGCACCTGGAGGTGTTCGGCATGGGCGGCGACGGGCTCAACGAGGCCACCGACCTCGGCCCCGACGAGCTGACCGTGCGCGGCGACCTGTCCGGCGGGTCCCTGCACCCGGCCCTGGCCGGCTGCCGCGCCTACGTCCACCCGATGCGCTGGACCTCGCTGGGCCTGTCCCTGCTGGAGGCCATGCACCTCGGGATGCCGGTCATCGCCCTGGACGCCACCGAAGCGGCCCGCGCGGTGCCGCCGGAGGCCGGAGCCATCTCGGCCAGCGTCGATGAGCTGTGCCGGGCGGCCGCCCGGCTGATCGAGGACCCGGACGAGGCCCGCGCCCGCGGCAGGATCGCCCGCGAGGCGGCCCTGGCCCGGTACGGGCTGCAGCGGTTCCTCACCGACTGGGACAACGTCCTCTCCGACGTCGTTTCCTCCCGTCCCGGCGCCTCCGCGCCCGGGCACCCCGTCACCGATACCGGCGTCCTCTCCACGGCCGGTGGAAGGAGCGCCCTGTGAGGATTTCAATGGTTTCCGAGCACGCCAGCCCGCTCGCCGCGCTGGGCGGGGTGGACGCCGGAGGGCAGAACGTGCACGTCGCCGCCCTGTCCCTGGCCCTGGCCCGCCGCGGCCATGAGGTCAGCGTGTACACGCGGCGGGACGATCCGGCGCTGCCCGAACGGGTGGCGGTCGCCGAAGGCCTGGAGGTGGTGCACGTGGACGCCGGGCCCGCCGAGGCACTGCCCAAGGACACCCTGCTGCCCTACATGGAGGACTTCGCCGCCGGCATCTCCGCCGACTGGGGCGCCAGCCCGCCGGACGTGGTGCACGGCCACTTCTGGATGTCCGGCGTCGCCGCCCTCGACGCCGCCCGCCGGCTGGACGGCCCCGGCTATCCGGTGCCGGTGGTCCAGACCTTCCATGCCCTGGGCTCGGTGAAGAAGCGCCACCAGGGCGCCGAGGACACCAGCCCCTCCGAACGGACCTGGCTGGAACCGTCGGTGGGCCGCAACGCGGACCGGGTGGTGGCCACCTGCTCCGACGAGGTCTTCGAACTCAAGGCCCTGGGCATTCCCGGCAGCCGCATCTCGGTGGTGCCCTGCGGCGTCGACCTGTCCCTGTTCGGAGCGGAGGGGCCGGTGGAGCCACGCGGACGCACCCACCGGATCGCCACCATCGGCCGGCTGGTGCCGCGAAAGGGCATGGACCTGGTGATCCGGGCGCTGGCGCTGATGGCCGGGCAGGGCATCGACGACGTCGAGCTGCTGATCGTCGGCGGCGGCAGCGACTCCGCCGGGCTGGACCGCGATCCCGAGGCCCGGCGCCTGAAGGCGCTGGCGAAGGAGCTCGGCGTCGAGGACCGGGTGGTGATGCGCGGACAGGTGCCGCGCGAACAGATGCCCGCCGTGCTGCGCAGCGCCGACGCGGTGGTCTGCGCCCCCTGGTACGAGCCGTTCGGCATCACCCCGCTGGAGGCCATGGCCTGTGGCATCCCCGTGGTCGCCTCCGCCGTCGGCGGCCTGATCGACACCGTGGTCCACGGCAAGACCGGGCTGCACGTGCCGCCCCGGGATCCGGAAGCGCTGGCCGAGGCGCTCGCGGAGCTGCTGGGCCACCCCGCCTACGCCAGGCGCCTGGGCGCCGCCGGCCTGGCCCGCACCAACGCCCGCTACTCCTGGGATCGGGTGGCCGCGGACACCGAGAAGGCCTACCAGGCCACCGTCACCGCCAGCCCGCGCCGCCGGCTGCAGCCGCTGGGAGGGCAGGCCCTGTGAATCCGCTCAGCATCCACCCCGGCACCACGCCCGCGGCCGTTCCGGCGCCCGCCGGCACCGCGACGGCACCGCGCAGCGACGGCCCGGCCCGCGACGCCGTCCGCGAGCACCTCGAACACCTGGCCCCGGCCATCAGCTCGCTGCAGGAGCAGGCCGGGCGGCTCACCGCCTGGGGCGTGGACCTGGCCCGCCGGCTGCACGCCGGGCACCGCCTGCTGGCCGCGGGCAACGGCGGCTCCGCCGCCGAGGCCCAGCACCTCACCGCCGAACTGGTCGGACGGTTCGACGGCGAGCGGCGCGCCTTCTCGGCGATCGCCCTGCACGCGGAGACCTCGGCGGTCACCGCCATCGGCAACGACTACGGCTTCGAGGAGCTCTACGCCCGCCAGGTCGCCGCGCACGGCCGCCCCGGCGACGTGCTGGTGCTGCTCTCCACCAGCGGCCGCAGCCCCAACCTGCTGCGCGCCGCCGCCGCGGCCCGCACGGCGGGCATCACCACCTGGGCCCTGACCGGCTCGGCCCCGAATCCGCTGACCGAAGCCTGCGACGACCACGTCGCCATCCAGGCCCGGTCCGCCAACGCGCAGGAAGCGCACCTGATCGGCGTCCACATGCTCTGCCGCGCCTTCGACGCGGAGATCGCCCGCCTGGACGCGGAGGCGGCCGCGGCGCCCGGCACGGCGGACCCGGAAGCCGGACCATCCCCCTCAGCAGCCGAGTCCGCACAGGAGGCACGGGCATGAACATCGTGGTGCTGGGAGACGTGCTCCTGGACATGGACATCGCCGGCGAGGCCCAGCGCCTCTCCCCCGACGCGCCGGTACCCGTCGTCGATGTGGGCGCCGTGCACCGGCGGGCCGGCGGGGCGGGCCTGGTGGCCCGGATGCTGGCCCGGGACGGGCACCGCGTCACCCTGGTGACCGTCCTCTCCGACGACCCGGCCTCCGAGGACCTGCGCGCCGCCCTGGCGGGCATCACGGTCATCGCCGGCCCCTCCGGAGCGCCGACGCCGGTGAAGACCCGGGTGCGGGCCGCCGGACAGGCGGTGGTCCGCTTCGATGAGGGCTGCGCCCCCGCCCCCGTGCCGGAGGCCACCGAAGAGATGCTCGCGGCGCTGAACGCGGCCGAAGCGGTGATCGTGGCCGACTACGGCCGCGGCATCACCGCCGTGCCCGCGCTGCGCCAGGCGGTGCAGCGGCTGGCCGGCTGCATCCCGGTGGTCTGGGATCCGCACCCCTCGGGCACCGACCCGGTGCCCGACGTCGCCGCGGTCACCCCGAACCTCTCCGAGGCGCTGCGCGCCACCGGCGGCTCCGGCAACAGCCTGCCCGCCGCCCTCGCCGCCGCCGAGGAGCTGCTGGGACGGTGGCAGCCGCGCGCCGTCGTCGTCACCCTCGGCGGGCAGGGCGCCCTGGTGCTCTCGGAGGCCGGCCTGCCGCAGGTGGTGCCCGTCCCCGAAGTGGCCACCTCCGATCCATGCGGGGCCGGGGACCGGTTCGCCGCGTCGCTGATCCTCGAACTGGCCGCCGGGGCCTCCGTGGACGACGCCGCCGCCGAGGCGGCGAAGGCCGCCGCAACGTTCCTCGCCGCCGGCGGCGTGGCCGGCCTCCAGCGGGAGAAGGAACCCGAACCGCTGCCCGGCGACGCCATGGACGCGCTGCGCGCCGCGGCCCGGACCCGGGAGGCCGGCGGGACCGTGGTGGCTACCGGCGGCTGCTTTGACCTGCTGCACGCCGGGCACGCCCGCACGCTCTCCGCGGCCCGCAGGCTCGGCGACTGCCTGATCGTGTGCCTGAACTCCGACTCCTCGGTGCGCCGGCTCAAGGGCGAGGCGCGGCCGATCATCGGCCAGGAGGACCGCGCCGAACTGCTGCTGGCGCTCGAATGCGTGGACGGGGTGATGATCTTCGACGAGGACACCCCCGAGGCGGCGCTGGAGCGGCTGCGCCCGGACATCTGGGTCAAGGGCGGCGACTACCGCGCCGACGACCTGCCCGAGACCGCGCTGCTGCGCAGCTGGGGCGGCGACACCGTGACCGTGCCCTACTACCCGGCGCGCTCCACCACCAAGCTTGCGGCGGCCCTGGCCAAGGTCGGCTGACCGGCCGGGCGCTCCGCGGAACGACCAACGATCCCCTAGGAAAGGAACACAGTGAGCAACACAATGGGCAATCCCGGACGGGTCCTCGTGACCGGCGGAAACTCCGGCCTGGGGGCCGCAGTGGTGCAGGCCGTGACCGCCGCCGGCGGCACCGCCGTCGTACTGGACCGCGACATCAGCGCCGTGTCCGGCGCCAAGGCCTTCCAGGCCGACGTCGCCGACCGCGCCTCCGTGGAGGCGGCGGTGACGCAGGCCGCCGAGGAGCTCGGCGGGCTGGACGCCGTGGTGACCGCCGCGGGCATCGACCGCTGCGGCCGGCTGGAGGACGTGCCCGCCGAGGAATGGGAAAAGGTCATCGGCGTGAACCTGATGGGCACCGTCTCGGTGGTCCGGGCGGCGCTGCCGTACCTGAAGGAGAGCCACGGCCGGGCCGTGACGGTGGCGTCCTCGCTGGGCATCAAGGCGGTGTCCGACGCGACCGCGTACTGCGCCTCGAAGTTCGGCGTGGTCGGTTTCAGCCGGGCGCTGGCGGCGGAGACGCGCGGTGAGATCGGGGTGACCACCATGATTCCGGCGGGCATGAAGACGCACTTCTTCGACGACCGCACCGAGCAGTACAAGCCGCAGGACGATTCCCGGCTGAACGATCCGCTGAACGTCGCCAACGCGATCCTGTTCGTGCTGAACCAGCCGAAGGGCTGCGAGGTGCGCGAAATGGTGATCTGCCACGAGGAGGAGGACTCCTGGCCCTAGGCCGGCAGGCGATCCGGCGCAGCAACCCACGACGGCAGGGCCTGCGGAGATGATTCCGCGGGGCCCTGCCGCCGTCTGCGCCGGAGATTCCCAACGCCGCCGCCCGGCGTCAGCGGGTAATCGCGAGATTGAAGCTGGGGCTGCGCAGCGCGCCCATCAGCGCCGCGAAGAGCAGGAAGTAATGCTCCGCGGCGCGGGCGGTGGCGATGCCGCCCAGATCGATCTGCTGCCCGGGCGCCCATCCCAGATCGACCAGCAGCGCCGACACGAGCTGCTTCGCCTCGGGATCGTTGCCGGAGAGAAAGACGCTCGTGGGCGCCGACAGGGTTGCCGGGTCCGCGCCGATCGGTCCGGGCACGGTATTGAGCGTCTTGACGACCTTCGTTTCCGGAAGGGCCTGCTGCAGCCGCTCCCCCAGGCTGGAGTCGGAGTAGATCAGCTCCATCTGCGGATCCACGGCGTTGCCGATGGCGATCAGGACGCGGCCGGCGAGGTCCCCGCGCAGGGCCGACAGCGTCTCGAGCGAGTGGGCCGCGGCGAGCGCGCTGAGGACGACGGAGCTGCGGGCTATCGCCTCCGTATGTCCGAAGACGGGCCCCGGCAGGCCCTCACCGCCGAGGAACTTGCCGCCTACTTCGCGCTGCGCCGGGCCGGAGACCTCCTCCAGCGGGCCGTGACCGGCCACCTGAGGCCCTACGGGCTGACCGAGGTGCAGTTCACTGTGCTTGCCCAGCTCCGTTCCGAAGCCGGGGGAATCGGCATGGGTGAGCTGGCCAAGGCCCTGGTCGTCTCGAAGGGCGGGCTGACCTACCAGGCCAAGCAGCTCGAAGCGCGGGGCCTGGTCGCCCGGGTCGCGGACCCCAATGATGACCGCGCTGTCCGGATGACCCTCACTGATGAGGGACGCGCACTGCTGGACAAGGTCCTGCCGGAACACATCGCCCAGGTGCGCGAGCTGTTCTTCGATCGGATCGACGCCGCGGCCCTGCACACGGTACGGACCGCGCTGGAACGCATCGGCTGAGGTTGCCGCGGGCCTGTCCACCGCGGGGCCGTGGCCGGCGGCAGCCTGTGCACCTGCCGTGAGGCGGACCCCGGTGCCCGGTACACCTAGACCGGAACCAACCCGATCTGCGCGCAGCCCTCCCGCAGCCCCTCCAGACCGAATGCCTCCACCGGACCCAGAACTCCGGGCTCCACGTCGTCCCGGTCCCGCAGCTGCTGCGCTGCCCATGCGACGAGTTCTCCGGTAAGGGTGTACGTGCCTGGCCCTTCCAACTGCACGGCGGCGAGCGTTGCGCCGGCGGCATCAGCAACCGTCGCCACCACCTGGGTGCGGGTCCGGCCCCGTTCGGCGGCGTCCGGGCCACCCGGCCGGCCGATCAGCGGCCGGGTCAGGGCGTCCACCATCCGGCGGCCGCCGGCCGTGCGCGCAGCTGCCTGCGGCAGGGCCGCCAGGACGCTGAGCGGGCGGCTCAACGAGGCAAACCAGCCGTTCCAGACGGTGACCGTGTTCAGGTTCGGGAACCGGCCGGGAAGGAAAAGGACCTCGCTGCCGGACGCCAGGACGGCGGCTTTGGTGCACCCGTCCGCCGTCGGAAAGCGGTGCACCCGGCCGGCCGTCCGTTCCTGGACGAACTCCCCGCGCAGCCAGCGGAGGGAGGGCAGGGTCAGACCGTCGCGCAGAGTGGTCCGGGTGCCCTGGCTGAGCCCGTTCCGGGTTGCTCCCGTGACAAAATAGCCGACGTCGAGGACCCGCCCGGTGTCACCTGCCTGCCGCGCGGCGAGCGCGCCGGCCAAAATCCCCGGCACATAGTCGTAGCCAAAAGCGGGCAGCAGGACCGCGCCGCTCCCGGCAGCCGTCGCGGCGTACCGCTGCTGCAGGGTACGGATGAAGCCCACTTCCCCGGTGGTGTCCAGATAGCGCGCGCCGGCCTCTGCTGCTGCCGCCGCGACCGGCAGCCCGAACCGCTCGAAAGGCCCCACGGTGCTGATGAGGACGTCACCTTCCCGCAGCAGGCCGCGGATCGCTGCCCGGTCTTCGGCGTCGGCAACCGCCGTGGCCAGCCCGCCCCGTTCATCGGCCAGTGCCTCCAGCGCGGCGGCCCTTCGGCCGACGATCAGCGGCCGGATGCCCCGTTCCAGCAGTGCGTGCAGGACCAATCCGCCGGTGTATCCGGTCGCGCCGAGCAAAACCACTTGTCCACCCATGCTGCCTCCTCGTCCGGGCCGCTCCATCTGCGCTGACTATATGCCCGGCCCGTGCACTGCCGGTCCGCATGGAGCGGGAACCGAAGTTCCAGCCCCGAAGCAGCCGCGAGTCCAGCACAGGGTCAGCCGAAAGTCGCACGCGTAATGAGGACCTGCGCCGGATGCGCCGGCGGAGCCGCCCGGGCAGACTTTCGGCATGGCTTCCACACCCGCTGCCCTTTCTGCCCGGCCGGCCCGCAGACGACTGCGCCATGCCCTGCTCCTCCTCAGCGCAGGATCGCTGGCCCTGACGGCCTCCGGTTGCAGCGAGCTGCCCGCGGCGGAGGCAACTGAACCGGCTCCGTCAGCGCCGGCCTCTGTACTGCTCTCCCGGGAGGACGTGGACTCGTGGCTCCAGGACGTCGTTCCCCGCAGCCTCGAATCGACCGGCATTCCCGGAGCCGCCGTCACGGTGGTCGCGGACGGCCGGATCCTGACTCCGCGCGGCTTCGGCCGGGCGGACATCGGTGGGGACGGCGCCGCTGCCGACGCCGGCGGGGGCAACCGGGAGGTCGACGGCGAGCGCACCGTGTTCCGGATTGCGTCCGTGTCGAAGGCGGTCACCGCCACGGCCGTGATGCAGCTGTCCGAGCGCGGCGAGCTGGACCTGGACGCCGGCGTCGCGCAGTACCTGGACTTCGACCTGCCGCAGCCCCTCGGCGAGATCACGCTGCGGCACCTGCTCACCCACGCGGCGGGGTTCGAGGAACGCGTCCGCGGGCTGATCTCCGCCGAGGCCGCCCCGGCCCTGCGGCAGGCGGTGGCGGTGGACCCGCCGGAACAGGTGTTCGTTCCGGGCGCGTTGCCGGCCTACTCCAACTACGGCAACGCGCTGGCTGGCTACATCGTGGAGCGGGTCACCGGGCTGGCCTTTGCCGAGTACGTGCAGCGGAACATCCTGGATCCGCTGGGCATGGAGTCCTCCAGTTTCGAGCAGCCGCTGCCCCCGCATCTCGCGGGGCGGCTGGCTGCGGGCCATCCGGACGCCGCGCAGCCGGCACTGCCCTTCGAGTACGTGGCCGCGGCGCCCGCCGGCGCCATGTCCGCCACCGCGGCCGATATGGGCCGTTTCATGCTCGCCCATCTCGGCGCCGCACCGCCGTCGGGCTCCATGCTGCGGCCGGAGACCCTCGAGCAGATGCACGCGCCCGCCCTGACGGCGGCCGAGCTGGGCGGCCTGGCCGAGGGGCGGCGGATGGCCCTGGTCGAGGTGCGCCCCGTCGTTCGGCCCGGGAGCGCCTGACTGCCCGGACCGGGCCGTGCCGGGCGGAGCGGGCCCGCGTGGGCTTGACCGGCGGCACGGCACCGCCGATCGTGGGCCCATGGAACGCATGCGTGCCGGGGTCCTCAGGCGGCCGCACGTCGGGCCTGCCACCGTGCTGGACCGGGCGTTCTTCGTCTTCGGCGGCGTGGCCGCCGGCTGGTTCGCGGTCCTGCTGCTGGAGGAGAGCCTGAGCTGGCGGCATCTCTGGTTCCTCGTGCTTTTCTGGGCGGTACTGGCGTATCTGGTGCTGCCACGGCTGCACCGGATCCTGACCCGCATCTACATTCCCGACTACTTCATGGGCCGCACCCGCACCAGCGACGGCTTGTTCGGCGACGCAGTGAACCTGGCCTTCCGCGGCGGTGAGGGCCCGTTGCGGACCGCGTTGGAGATGGCCGGCTGGACCGCCGCGGACCCGGTGACGCTGCAGAGCAGCCGACGTATCGTCACCGCCAGCCTGCTGCACCGCAGCTACCCGCAGGCCCCGGTCAGCCCGCTGTTCCTGTTCGACCGGCAGCAGGACTTCGCCTACCAGCAGGAGCTCGACGGCGATCCGCGCCGCCGCCACCACATCCGGTTCTGGCGCTGCCCGGAGGGCTGGATGCTGCCCGGCGGGACTTCGGTGGACTGGCTTGCCGCAGCCGAGTACGACAGCGCCGTCGGCCTGTCCTTCTTTACTTTGCAGGTCACGCACCGGATCGGGGCGGACATCGACCGGGAGCGGGACCACGTGGTGTCCTCGCTGACCGACGCCTGCCCTCAGATCACGGTGGACGTGATCCGGGACTTCTCCACCGGGTACCACTCCCGCAACGGCGGCGGCGATTCGTTCGTGACGGACGGGGACCTGCCGGTGCTCGACGTCGGCAGCGTCCCCGCCCAGCCGGGCGGCGCCGTCGCGCCGGCGGCCGCAAACGTACCGCGCCGGCCGCTGCAGACCTCGGTGGGCGCCGCTTTGGTGTTCCTGCGCGCCTCTGCCGCGCTGGTGGTGGCGTGGGCGTTCCTGGCGCAGCCCGGCGCCGGGCCCTGGCGCTCGTTCCTGCTGGGCGAGGGGCAGGACGTGGCGGACCTGGGCAGCGCCAACACCATCACCGGACTCGCCCTGGCGGCCTTCGCGTGCGTGGAGGCGGCGCTCGGCGTCGGCATCCTCCGCGGCGGCAACGGGGCGCGGCTGGCGTCCATGTCGCTGAGCGCGGCGGCGATTCTCGGGCAGATCACCGCGGTGTCCGCGGGCGGGCCGGCGGTGCCGCTGGAGAGCAACCTGGCCGGCTACTCCCTGGACGTGCTGCTGATCCTGGCCCTGTCCAGCCGACAGGCGCGCCTTTACGCGCACCGCGGCGGGAACGGGAGTCCGGTGCAGGCCCGTCCGGGTGAGTTGAAGCGGACTCTGTAGGGTGGGCCCATGACAGCCGTGCCGCCGACCCACCTGCCCTATGCCAAGGCCGCCGCCTACGGCGCCGTGGCCCTGATCCGGCCAGCGGACTGGCCGGCCGGCCTCCGTCTGGCGTACGTTTGGCTGCCCGGGTCGATCGCGGCCTGGGGCGTCCTCGCCGCGGCGCGGGCCGAAACCGGCCCCGGCAGCACGGACAGCCCGGAGCGGCCCGCAAAGGAACCGACGGCCGCCGACGGCGCCGCCTCCGCGGGCGGTCCTACGCCGATTGGCGCGGCGGACAGCATCGTGCCGGGAGGGCACCTCGCGCCGGTTCACGGGCGCTGGGGCAGGGCCGCGGCCATTGCTGCCGGAACGGCGTCCCTCCTCGCAGCCGTGCAGCTGGTCCGGCTGAAGGCCGATGCCATGATCGAGGACCGGCTGCGCCGTCGGGGAGCCCTGCGGCCCCGCGTCTGGATGGCTGCCGGCGTCGTCGGCGGGCGGCTGGCGTTGGCCGCCGCCGCCCGCGCCGTCCTGGCCGCCCGGACCAGGCCGGCCGGCCACCCCGACGCCGCCGGCCCCGCCGCGGAAGCCGCCCGGACTTGAGGCGGCCTTAGTAGGCTGGACCGATGATGTCTCTGCCTCCGCCCGTTGTCTCCCTGGCCACCGCCGCCGCATCCGGCGCGCTGACCCTGCTCCGCCCCGCCGACTGGCGTCCCGCCGTCCGCCGCGCCTATGTCTGGCTGCCCGGAGCGGCCGTTGCCGGCGGCGTCCTCTGGACCACCCGGCCGGGGCGGAAGAGCGATGGGAAAGCCGGAGCCCCGGCCGCCGAGTTCCCCGCAGGACCGACACCCGCGGCCCCGGCGCCGGCGCCCGGGACCGATGCCGCCGGTGCGGGATCTGAACCCCGAAAAGCCCTGGCCGCGCGTGCCCTCGTGTCGGTGACGGCGGCGGTGATCATCACCGCGCTGCAGGCCGGCTCCCTGAAGGTGGACGCTGACATCGAACGCCGGCTGGCCGGCTACGGCCTCCGCCACCCCCGTCGCTGGATGGCGGCGGGAGCAGCCGCCGCTTCACTGGCCCTGGATGTCGTGCGGGATGCTTCGGAGTCGGGCCGCCGGAAGCCCCGGGGCTAGGGCCGGCCGGCCCCAGACGTACCGGGGCCGGGCCTGCCGGGCCCCGGGGCTTACCGGGACCCGTCTTTGCCCGACGCGGCGTCCGGCCCGGGCGCCTGCAGCCGGCCTGCCCGGAGGCGGCTCAGGACGGCGGCGCCGACGACGCCCAGCACGGCGGCGCACAGGACCGGGCCCCAGCCCGTCAGCAGCTCCATACTGAAGGCTGTTCGCGCCGACTGGGCCATCATCGCCCATTCGCCCAGATAGACGCGGCTGCCCAGGGCGGCCTCGACACCGATCAGCAGGGCGGGAAACACCCACAGCAGGGCCAGGTCCACCAACCAGACCGCGGCCAGGACAGCGCGCGCCGGCCCGGTCCGGGTCCCGGCAGTCGTCCCTGCGGTCGCTGCAGGCCATCCGCCGGCCCCGCCAAAGGCCGAGTACCAGGCCAGGGCGAGTCCGACCAGGACGGCGGGCACCCAACCGATCAGCAACAGCAGCTGGACCGGGACGTCCGAGGACTCAAAGGGCGGCACGGTCCACAGCAGCAGCCATTCGGCGAAAGGCACCGCCGCCAGGCCGATGCCCAGGGCCACCGCACCGCCCCGGCGCGCGGCGACCAGCAGCAGCACCACGACGGCCAGCGCCGTGGAGGCCAGGACGCCGCCCAACAGCCCCGAGCTGTACAGCTCGCTTGCGCTGCCCGGACGCAGGCCGTCCTCGAGCAGCCCGAAGGACTGGTCGGTCGCCGCCAGCTGAACCGTCAGCAGCCCGATCGCTGCGGCCACGACGGCGACGCCGCCGCCCCGCACCCACCGGCGCAGGGCAAGTCCGGCCGCCAGTCCTCCGGCCGCCATCAGGGCCAGCAGGCCGCTCGTCAGGTACTGGCTCAGGGGCAGGGCACTGAGCGGCATGGCCTCCGGCAGCGTCGGTTCCGCCCAGAGGTTCTGCAGCGGCAGCCGGGCGCCGGTGGCCAGCCAGGGTGCGAGGCCGACCAGGGCGGCCAGCAGCCCGATGCCGAAGCCGCCGGCCAGGCGGGCCGCCACCGGCGGACGGGGACGGGCCCCGCGGGCGGTGCCGGCGTTTGCGCCGTCGTCGGCAGCCGAAGGCCGCTCCACGGCTGACTCCTGCAGGCGCGTGGGCGCCCGGTGCCGTGCCTGTTGTCCCATGTGTCCCCCCGGCCGTCCGTGCGGTGCCGATCGCGCAGGCCCTGGCCGGCCTGATGTTGACCGGCTCCGGCTGCGATGGGTGTCAGCCTAACCGCTGGCTGCCGGCCCGCACTGACGCGGCGGCACGCTCATCACCGCGCCGTGGACGGGGCCGGCACGCCGGTGACCTCGCCGGCAGCCGGAGCGCCGCCGTCGGCGTCATGTCCGTCGGCCTGGACGGCGGGGGTGAACGCGGCGAGCATCGCCTGCCGGTCCAGCTGGCCTTCCCACCGGGCGACCACGAAGGTGGCCACGCAGTTGCCGAGCAGGTTGACCACCACCCGCATCGAATCCATGAGCCGGTCCGCGCCCAGCAGCAGGGCCACGCCGGCGACCGGGAACAGGCCGAGCGCGGCCGCCGTCGCCGACAGGGCCAGGAACGATGAACCCGGCACCCCGGCCATGCCCTTGGAGGTCAGCAGCAGCACGCCCAGGGCGGCGATCTGCTGCTCCAGGCTGAGGTCGATGTTGAAGGCCTGGGCCAGGAAGACCACGGAGATGGACAGGTAGATCGCGGCGCCGTCGAGGTTGAAGGAGTAGCCGGTGGGCACCACCAGTCCGGTGGTGGCGCGCGAGCAGCCGGCGTTGGTCAGTTTGGTCATGATCCGGGGCATCACCGATTCGGTGGAGGCCGTGCCCAGGGCGAGCAGGAACTCCTCCCGGGTGTATTTGATGAACTGCCAGAGCGGAACTCCGGCACAGACCCGGGCGATCACGAACAGGATGCCGATGAACAGCACGGCGGCTCCGTAGCAGGCGGCGATCAGCTTGGCGTAGGTGCCGAGCGTCGCCAGCCCGTACTCACCGATGATGAAGGCCATGGCCCCGAATGCGCCGATAGGGGCAAGCCGCATGATCCAGCCCATGACCTTGAAGATGATCTCCAGCGTGGCCTCCATGACCTTCAGCACCGGCTCGCAGGTTTCGCGGCCCAGCACCACGGCGGCCGCGCCGAAGAACACGGCGAAGAACAGCACCTGCAGCAGCGAGTTGCTGGCAAAGGCGTCGAACACGCTCACCGGGATGACGTTGAGGATGAACTCCGACGGCGAGGCCACCTCCGCCGAGGTCTTGGCCTCCAGCTGCGAGGTTTCCAGGGTGCCGGGGTCGATGTTCAGCCCGGCGCCGGGGCGGACGAGGTTGGCGACCAGCATGCCGAAGACCAAGGCGAAGCTGGAGGCGCCGAGGAAGTAGGCCAGGGCCTTGGCGCCCACCCGGCCCACCGCGCTGACGTCGCTGATGTGCGCGATGCCGGTGACGATGACCAGGAAGATCAGCGGCGCAATGATCATCTTGATCAACCGGATGAATCCGTCGCCGAGGACCTTGAACGCCGCTCCGACCTCGGGCCACAGCGTACCGACAAGGACGCCGAGGACCACGGCCACCAGCAGCTGCACGAACAGGGACGTGTACCAGCGGGACCGCGGCGGCGTTTGTACGAGACTCATCCCGCCACGCTAGGCAGCGGCGGTTTCCGTTGCGTTTCCCGCGGGAAACGTTCCCTTTACCGTTCCCGGGCGGCTGTTTCGGCGGTGCCCGAGGGTTCCTGCCCGCCGTCGTCGTCGGGCTCCCAGCGCAGGAGGTCCCCGGGCTGGCAGTCCAGCACCTCGCAGAGCGCCTCGAGGGTGGTGAACCGGACGGCTTTCGCCCGGCCGTTCTTCAGCACGGCCAGGTTGGCGGGCGTGATGCCGATGCGTTCGGCCAGCACGCCCACCGGCATCTTGCGCCGGGCGAGCATGACGTCGATGTCCACAACGATCGGCATCAGATCACCTCGTCCAGCTCGCTGCGCAGGTGCCGCGCCTCGGCGTCGCGCGCCACGGCCTGGGCCAGCAGCGTGCGCATCACCAGCACCACCAGCGCGACGGCGGCTACCGTCACCGTCGCTCCCCCGATCAGCAGGACGATGCCCGGCGCCACGGCCTCGCCGGGCGCCAGCACGACGCCGAGGGCCACCAACAGCACCGCGGCGGCGGCGACGGCGCCGATGATGAGGTCCACCCAGCGGAAGGCGTCATGGGAGAAGACCGTGCCGCGCCGCGCCATGGTCAGCAGCCGCCACACGCAGATCAGGGTGAGCTGGAAGCAGACGATGCCCAGCAGCACGATGACAAGGATCGGGAGGCGGACGACGCCGGCGCCCGCCTCGGCGAGGTCGGCGCCCAGCAGCGGCACCATGACCGCCTGGACGAACACCGTGCCGGCCAGGACCAACGCCAGCAGGACGTGCAGGGTGAGGATGGTGAGCCGTCCCATGGCTCCTCCTTCGAATGGGTAACGGCTCATATCTATCGAATTTCGAGAGGTGAATCAAGGTGCGGCGGAAGATCGCTTGACGGCGTCGCGCCGTTTCGTCCGGATCCCCCCGGTTCGGCCGGTTTCTCCGGTTTGTCCGTTTCCTCAAGGTAGAGCCGGAGGAAACGGACAAACCGGAGGCCCAGTGACAAAGCGGAGGGAACGCCGGGCGGCTACGGTGCCGAGTCCACCACGGAGGTGGTCACGGCGGTCCAGGCCGAGGCGGTTCCCGCCGGAATGCCTTCCACATCCTCGAGCAGGATTTCGCGCTCGCCGATCATTTGCCCCGTCGCCGGATCGACGATGATTTCCCGGCGAGCTTCATATCGGCTGGATTGCATGCCGAGCGACACACCGGTGCGGCCGTCCAGCGTGGCCTGCTCGTCCACCACGGTCAAACCTGGGATCAGGGCCGCCGCTTTATACAGAGCCGCCCGAAGGTCCGCCGGCACGATGACGCCTTCTCGGAGGGTGTCCGCAATGGTGGTAAAGGCTTCCTCGTAGGGCGCATCGCCCTTGCCTTGGCCGCGCTGATAGTCGTAAATCAACTCCAGCAGCGCCTCAGGGTCCCGCGGCGCGGTGGCAATCGCTTCCTCCAGCGGCATATCGCCCAAGATCTTAGGGCCGAGTGCAACGGGCCCCAGCTCTTCCCCATATGGCCGCCATTGACCGGCAGGTGCCCGCCAGACCTCAGCCTCGTTCAATGTTCCGTCCGCTTCCCGTTCGGCGGCCTGACGTTCAGCCTCCTGCCGGGAAGCCTCGTCGAAGAACTGCACGGGTTCCGTTGGCTGCCGGACCCAGACCCATTCGCCGGTTCGATCCGCCGGAACGTAGAGCTGGTGATCCTGGCTCGCCAACCAGACGAACTCTTCGCCGTTCGCCGCGACAGTGGCGGTCGTATACACGGCCTTGGTGTCGATCGACAGGTACTGCCCTGGTGCAAGCACCGGGTCGGAGGCCTCGATCGTCGTCGCAGCTGCGTTGAGCACTTCGGCTGCGGAGGCAGTTGTCGCCGGACTGTCACCGGAGCCGACGACGTCGAAAGTCACCACCGAGGCGACGATGGCCGCCGCAGCCGCGGAGGCAACCAGCACCCGCCGCAAGAGACGGCGGGGCCGCAGCACCTGACCCCCGCCGTGTCCGGCACCGGCGGACCCGCCCGAGCCGCCAAAGCCGGTGTCGGACGCGGCACCGGACCCGCCGGCGTCGGACCCGCCGGCGTCGGGCCCGGCCGCGGCGTGCGCCAGGGAACGGCGCTCTTCCTCGGCGGCTTTTTTCATGAGCCGTTCGCGGCCGGCGGCCAGGACCGCCGGCGGAACGGTTTCGGCGGTGTTACGCGTGGCGCGAAGCAGCTGCAGGTCGTCCATGATCACTGTCCATTTCATCCAGGAGGGTGAAGCCGAGGTCCGCCCGAAGCTTCCGCCGGGCGCGGTTGATTCGCGAGCGGACGGTGCCAATGGGCACTCCGGTCGCGGTGGCGATGCCCTCATACGTCAGGTCCGCCCAGACGTAGAGCAGGATCGCTTCGCGGTCGATGTCGGCCAGCGCCTGCAGGGCCTGGCCGATACGGGCACGGGCGCCGTCGGCATCAGCCCGCGCGTCCACCAGGTCCAGCCCGTCAGCGGTCTCGGCCCGGCCGCTGTTCCGGGCCAGCGCCCGCAGCATCCGCGACTCTGCCCGATGATGCCGGCGCAGCAGGTTGGTCGCGATGCCGAACAGCCAGGGCCGCACTGCCTCGTCCGGACCCTCGAAGGTCTGCCGCCGCTCAAACGCGATCAGGAAGGTCTCCGCCATCACGTCTTCGGCGGCGAAGTCACCGGCCCGCCGGGCGGCGTACCGGTAGATGTCCGGCGCGTGCCGGTCATAGAGTTCCCCAAAAACGGCCGGACCCCAGCGCGACCGTTCCACCAGCTCTTTGTCTGTGTTCACGCTCTGTAATGCCCGCTCACCGATAAAGGTTCACGGTCTGCTCCGATTTCTTTTCGCGGGAGCCGTCTCCCTGCCGGTCGGGGCATTCCGGTGACTGATCCAACCCCCGCCCAACCTACCCGCCGTCGGGCACCCTCCCTGTCCAACGCTCCGGGCCGGTCGGCCTCTTATGTGTCGGCCCACCCTGGCGAGTCCACCACTTCCTACCCAGAGCCCTCCGCTTTCCGACGGCCCCTCCGCTTCGCAGTCAGCCCCTCCACTTCGGCCGTTTCCTCCAGGTAGAACCGGAGGTAACGGTCAAAGCGGAGGGGAACGCCGCCAACTGGAGGGAAACGCCGCCAAGTGGAGGGCCCCTGCGCGAAACGGAGGGAAGCGGCACTGCCATCCAATGGACGGCCGCCGCACCCGCCGTCGGCGCTGCACACCGGAAGGTTTGGCCATCGCTGCAGCCCTCCAGCAGACTTGAGCGGGAACGGGCGGCGTCCGATCAGGTCCTCCGCCCTCGGTACCGGCGGCGAAAGGCATGGCAGATATGCACGAACCGGACTGGGTGCAGCACGCCATCTGGTGGCAGGTGTATCCGCTGGGCTTCACCGGAGCTGAGCAGCAGGCCGTGTCCGAGCCGGCCCGCGCGCACCGGCTGCTGGACCTGCTGCCCTGGCTGGACTACGTCGTCGAACTTGGCGCCTCCGGCCTGGCCCTCGGGCCGATCTTTGCCTCCGAAACCCACGGCTACGACACCACGGACTACTACCGGGTCGATCCACGCCTGGGCACGGACGAGGACTTCGACCGGCTGGTCGCCGAGGCGCATCGGCGCGGCCTGCGGATCCTGCTCGACGGCGTGTTCAACCATGTCGGGCGCTCCTTCGAGCCGTTTCAACGGGTGCTGGCCGAGGGGCCGCCGGCGGGCACCGCCGCCTGGTTCCACCTGGACTGGCCCGACGGCGCCGGCCCGGGCACCGAGCCCGGCTACAGGGACTTCGAGGGCCACCACCACCTGGTGGCACTGAACCACGCGGAACCCCAGGTCGCCGATTTCGTCGTCAAGGTGATGGACTACTGGCTGGAACGCGGCGCAGACGGCTGGCGGCTGGACGCAGCCTATGCGGTGCCGGCGTCGTTCTGGGCGGAGGTGACCGGCCGGGTCCGCCGTTCCCACCCGGACGCCTACTTCGTGGGCGAGTACATCCACGGTGATTACGCCGCCGAAGTGCAGGCCGGCGCCTTGGGTGCAGCGACCCAGTACGAGCTCTGGAAGGCCGTCTGGAGTTCGCTCAACGACGCCAACTTCTGGGAGCTGACCGCCGCGCTGGAGCGGCACAACGCGTTCCTCGACTCCTTCGTCCCGTGGACCTTCATCGGCAACCACGACGTCACCCGGATTGCCAGCAAGCTGGCGGATCCGGCCCTGGCCGCGCACGCGCTGGTGATCCTGATGACGGTGGGCGGCACTCCGGCTGTGTACTACGGCGATGAGCAGGGCTACCGCGGGATCAAGGAGGACCGGGCCGGCGGCGACGACGACATCCGGCCCCGCTTCCCGGCCGCGCCGGAAGAGTTCTCCCCGGTCGGGGCACCGGTTTTTGAGCTGCACCGGCAGCTGATCGGACTGCGCCGCCGCCACCCGTGGCTGCACCGGGCCCGCACCGAGGTACTCGAACGCTCCAATGAGGTCCTCGCCTATCGGGCAAGCGCCGCCGGGGAGCCGCCGCTCGTCGTCGCGCTCAATCTTACCAATGCGCCGGCCACCGTTCCCGCGGGAAGCAGCAGGGACGTCCTCGCCGGAGCCGCAGGACTGAACCCCGAGCACCGGACGGCGCAGCTGCCGGCCCGCGGCTGGGCCGTCCTGGGCTGAGAGACCGGGCCCCACCGAGCAGCGAAACCGCCCGGACACACCAACGACGGCGCCGCCGGACCGAAAAGGTCCGGCGGCGCCGTCGTACACGTTGCGAAAGAGTGCGGTGTCGCCTTAGAGCTTGGAGGCGACCAGCCCGGTCAGGTCGACCAGGCGGTTGGAGTAGCCCCACTCGTTGTCGTACCAGGCGACGACCTTGACCTGGTTGCCCATCACACGGGTCAGGCCGGCGTCGAAGATGGACGAGGCCGGGTCGCCGACGATGTCGGAGGAGACGATCGGATCCTCGGTGTAGGTGAGGATGCCGGCCCAGCGCGGATCCTGTGCGGCCTCGCGGTAGACGGCGTTGATCTCCTCGACCGTGGCTTCCTTCTCCAGGGTGACGGTCAGGTCGGTGGCGGAACCGGTGGGCACCGGGACGCGGATGGCGAAGCCGTCCAGCTTGCCCTTCAGCTCCGGCAGCACGGTGCCGATGGCCTTGGCGGCACCGGTGGAGGTGGGCACCATGTTCAGGGCTGCAGCGCGGGCGCGGCGCAGGTCCTTGTGCGGGCCGTCCTGCAGGTTCTGGTCCGCGGTGTACGCGTGCACCGTGGTCATCAGGCCCTTTTCGATGCCGAACGCGTCGTTGAGGACCTTGGCCAGCGGGCCCAGGCAGTTGGTGGTGCAGGAGGCGTTGGAGATGATGTCGTGCTTCTCGGGATCGTAGTCGCCCTCGTTGACGCCCATCACCACGGTCAGCGCGTCGCCCTTCGCGGGGGCGGAGACCAGGACCTTCTTCGCGCCGGCGGAGATGTGCTTCTGCGCATCCTCGGCGTTGGTGAAGAAGCCGGTGGATTCGATGACAATGTCCACGCCCAGCTCGGCCCAGGGCAGGCTGCCCGGATCGCGCTCGGCAAGCACCTTGATGGTCCGCTCGCCGACGCGCAGGTTGCCGTCCTCGACGGAGACCTTCTCGGCCAGCCGTCCGGCGACCGAATCGTACTTGAGCAGGTGGGCCAGCTGCTCGGGATCGCCCAGGTCATTCACCGCGACGACCTCGAAGCCTTCTCCGTGCTGCAGGGCCGCCCGCAGGTAGTTGCGGCCGATGCGACCAAAACCGTTGATACCGACGCGTACCGTCACTGTGGCCTCCTCAGGCTCAAGAGTATTAGATTTAGAACCTATATTTAGTACCTTCTATAATTATGCTGTTGTAACCGCCACACGTCAAAGGGACCTGCGCCATGGACTCCTCCGCCAGCACTCCGCAGCTGCTGCGCCGCACGAATCTGCGCGCCGTCCTGGACGTGCTGCGCACCGTCCCCTCGGCCACCGGCACCGACCTCATCGAGGCCACCGGCCTGACCCGCGCCACCGTCATCGCCGTGTGTGACGACCTGATCGCACGCGGCTGGGCGCGCGAAGCCGACTCCCCGCGCGTCGGCGGCCAGAAGGGCCGGCCGGCCCGACGCTTCGCGTTCAACGAGACCGCCGGCTACGTGCTGGGGCTCGACGTCGGCATCGCCACCGTCCGCGTGCTGGTCGCCGACCTGGCCGGCGCCGTCGTCGGCCGCGCGGAAGCCCGCTTCCCCCGCCACGGCGGGCAGCCGGAGGCCCGACGCCGGGTGGTCACCAACGCGGTCGACGCCGCGCTGGCGGACGCCGCGGTGCCCGCCTCCGCGGTGCTGTGCGCGGGGCTCGGCCTGGCCGCGCAGGTCACTGCGGACGGCACGGTGGCCCCCGAGCAGGAGGCCGCCGAGCTGTTCGACCTGGGCCTGACCGAAGCCTTCAGCGAAGTCCGGGGCTGGCCGCTGCTGGTGGAGAACGACGCAAAGCTCGCCGCCCTGGCCGAGCGCTGGCGCGGGGTGGGCGCCGGGGAGGACAACCTCGCCGTGATCCTCGCCGGCGAGCGCCTGGGCAGCGGCATCATCGAGAACGGGCGGCTGCTGCACGGGGCCCGCGGGGGCACCGGGGCGATGGGCGGGCTGGAACTGGTGGAGGGCGTGGGCAACGAGGACGGCATCGCCAAGCTGGCCCGCCTCTGGGGCAGCGCCGCGCTGCGGGACGGGCACAACGGGCGGATCCGGGCCCTGGTCGGGCCGGACACCGACCGGGCGTCGGCGCGGTTCGTGTTCGAGGCCGCCGCGGACGGGGACCCGGTGGCGGCGGAGATCCTGGACCGGATCGCCCGCCGGATGGCCCGGGTACTGGCACTGGTCAGCACCTTCTTCGATCCGAAGCTGATCGTGATCGGCGGCGCCGTCGCCGCCTCCGCCACCGCGCTGCTGCCGGCGATGACCCAGGAGCTGGGCCGGTACGTGCCGGAGCCGCCACGGGTGGCCGTCTCGGACATGGGCGAGCTGCTGGTGCCCGCCGGAGCGGTGCGCCTGGCGCTGGACTACGTGCAGGCACACATGCTGGAGCTGGTGCCGCGCCCCGGACCTTAGCCGGCAGCCTCGGGCTCGCCGAGCCTGTCCAGCAGCTCCAATCCACGTTTCGCCCAGGCGATTTCCTGTTCCACCCGGGCCAGCTGACCCTCGTACGCGAAGACCTTGAAGGCGACGATCCGGTCCTGCTCCTGCTCCGGATAGCGGCTGAGGCGGCGGGCCAGGGTGGGCTGCGTGCGGCGCTGCAGCTCGTCGATGACCCGCAGCGTCTGCAGCCGCTGCTCCTCGTGATGGGCGATGTGCGCCCGCAGCTGCGCGGCGGCGGCGCCCGGCGGGGCCCACTCGAAGTAGGCTGCCCGCAGCCGGGCCGGGTCCCGTTCGCGCACGTACGTCGGCGGCCGTTCCTGCCAGCGGCGCAGCTCCTCCTCGCCCTCAGCGGTGAGCGCGTATTCCGTCTTGGTTGCCCCCCGGGAGCCCCAGGGCACCGGGCGGGCGGAGAGCAGCCCTTCGGCGTTCAGCCGGCGCATCTCCGGGTAGATCTGCGAATCCGGGGCGTGCCAGACATGGCCGACGGAGGCGCTGAACTGCTTGCCGACGTCGTACCCGGTCATGGGACCGGATGACAGCAGCGCAAGTAATGCCATTCGTAGACTCAACCGGCCCTCGCCCCTCCACACACGTCGGTATTCCTCCAAAAGCCTAGCCGGGCTCCGGCGGCAGGCCGGGACCGGGAGGCGGGCGGCGCAGACGGCCCGCGGGCCGCAACGCTTGCCGCCGCCCCCTCCGCTGGCTAGCATGTGAGCTATCTCACCGACTAACTATCGACATAGGTAGTTGGCTAGCTACCATCGCCGAGCGCAGCAGAGGACCCGCCATGACTGTTCCCGCCACCAAGAGCACCACCACCGCCAAACTCCTCTCCCACCCGCTCAACGCCTGGTACGTGGCGGCCTGGGACCACGAAGTCACGGGAAAGGGCATCCTCGCGCGGAAGGTCGCCGGCCGCCCGCTGGCCCTCTACCGCACCGCGGAAGGCAACCCGGTGGCCCTCGCCGACGCCTGCTGGCACCGGCTCGCGCCGCTGTCCATGGGCAAGCTGGTGGGCCGCGATGAGATCCAGTGCCCGTACCACGGGCTCCGCTACAACTCGGCCGGCCGCTGCACGGGCATGCCGGCGCAGGAGACGCTCAACCCCTCCGCCACCGTGCCCTCGTTCCCGGTGGTGGAGCGCTACCGGTACATCTGGGTCTGGCTGGGCGATCCCACCCTGGCCGACCCCACCCTCGTGCCCGACATGCACCAGCTGGGCAGTACCGAATGGGCCGGCGACGGCGAGACCATCCACGCCCCCTGCAACTACCAGCTGGTGCTGGACAACCTGATGGACCTCACCCACGAGGAGTTCGTGCACAGCTCCTCGATCGGCCAGGAGGAGCTCAGCGAATCCGAATTCGAGGTCACCCATGATGAGAACTCGGTGACCGTCACCCGCTGGATGCGGAACATCGACGCGCCGCCCTTCTGGCTGAAGAACATGCGGGACAAGTTCCCCGGCTTCGAAGGCAAGGTCGACCGCTGGCAGATCATCCACTACTACTTCCCCTCCACCATCTGCATCGACGTCGGGGTCGCGGAGGCCGGCACCGGCGCGCCGGAGGGCGATCGCTCCCGCGGCGTCAACGGCTACGTCATGAACACCATCACTCCCGAAACGGAGCGCTCCTGCCACTACTTCTGGGCCTTCATGCGCAACTACCGGCTGGAGAGCCAGCTCATCACCACCCAGCTGCGCAACGGCGTGCACGGGGTGTTCGGCGAGGATGAGGCCATGCTGCAGGCCCAGCAGGCCGCCATCGATGCCAACCCGGACTACGAGTTCTACAGCCTGAACATCGACGCCGGCGGCATGTGGGTGCGCCGCCTGCTGGAGCGGGCGCTGGAGGCCGAGGGACGCCTCGCCGCCGCCGACGCCGCCGTCGTCACGGGGGCCTGAGGCTGCATCATGGCTGACTCCAATTCACAGGTCTGGCAGAACGCCGTCGTGCAGGAGGTGCAGGAGGTTGCCGCCGGTATCCGCCGCATTGTCCTGCGCCCCGAGCTGCCGCGGCCCGTCCGCCCCGGCGAGCATGTGGACGTCCGGGTCCTGATCGACGGAACGGCGACCCTCCGCTCCTACTCCGTGGTCGACGCGAGCCCCGACGGCGCCGAGCTGGCCATCAGCGTGTTCCTCACCCCGACCTCGCGGGGCGGCTCGGTGTTCATGCACCGGTTGGTCCCGGGGCAGGTCCTGGAGATCACCCAGCCGCTGCAGAATTTCCCGCTGCGGGTGGGCGCTCCCCACTATGTGCTGCTGGCCGGCGGCATCGGCATCACGGCGATCGCCGGCATGGCCGCCCTGCTGCAGCGGCTGGGTGCGAGCTACCGGCTGGTCTACGCCGCCCGTTCCCGCGCCGCGATGGCCTACGCCGACCGGCTCGAACAGGCGCACGGCTCCTGCCTCGAGACGCACATCGACGACGAAGGCAGCTCGTTGGACGTGCAGGCCCTGGTCGACAGCGTGCCGGCGGGCGGGGAGCTGTACATGTGCGGGCCCATCCGGCTGATGGATGCCGTGCGCCGCGCCTGGCTCGAGCGCGGCCTGGACCCGACCAACCTGCGCTACGAGACGTTCGGCAACAGCGGATGGTTCGACGCCGAGCCGTTCACCGTGCGCATCCCCCGCCTCGGCGTGGAGGCGACCGTCAATTCGGACGAGTCCATGCTCGAAGCCCTCGAACGGCAGGGCGTGGACATGATGTTCGACTGCCGGAAGGGCGAGTGCGGGCTCTGCCAGGTCAAGGTCCTGGCCCTGGAGGGCCGGATCGACCACCGGGACGTCTTCTATTCGGACCGGCAGAAGGAACCCAACACCCAGATGTGCTGCTGCGTCTCCCGCGCCGTCGCTCCCTCCGCCGCCCCGGGCTCCCCCGCCCTCGTCACCATTGACGTTTCCTGAAAGGTCCCGCATGGACATCCGACAGAAGATCGACACCTCCAGCATGTCCCCCTATCAGTGGGGCATCGTCACCATCGCGGCTTTCCTCAACGCCCTGGACGGCTACGACGTGCTGGCCATGGCCTTCACCGCCACTTCGGTAACCGAGGAGTTCGGGCTCACCGGGTCCCAGCTGGGCTGGCTGCTGAGCACCGGCCTGATCGGCATGGCCGCCGGCTCCCTGGCCTTCGGGCCGTTCGCGGACCGGTACGGCCGCCGGCTGATCCTGCTGGTGGCGCTGGCCGTCAACGCGCTGGGCCTGTTCCTCTCCGCCACCGCGAACTCCGCCCTCGAGCTCGGCATCTGGCGGGTGGTGACCGGCCTGGGCGTGGGCGGCATCCTGGCCACGGTCACCGTGCTGACCAGCGAATACTCCAACAACCGGTACCGGGGCATGGCGGTGAGCATCTACACCGCCGGCTACGGCGTGGGGGCCACCCTGGGCGGCATGGGCGCCACCCAGCTGATTCCCGCCTTCGGCTGGCGTTCGGTGTTCCTGGCCGGCGGCATCGTGACCGTCGTGGCGATCCTGCTGGTCGCCGTCGTGCTCCCCGAATCCGTGGACTACCTGCGGGCCCGCCGACCGGCCAACGCCGAGAAGCAGCTCGCCGGCATCGTCCGCCGGCTCCGGCTGCAGGGCGACATCGTCCTGGGCACGCCGCCCGCCGTCGACGGCCCCCGGAAGGGCAGCGTGGCCCAGCTGCTGGGTCCCGGCTACCGCACCACCAGCCTGCTGCTGTGGCTCTCCTTCTTCCTGATCATGTTCGGCTTCTACTTCGCGAACTCCTGGACCCCCACCCTGCTGGTGGAATCCGGGATGAGCCAGCAGCAGGGCATCATCGGCGGGCTGATGCTCACCATGGGCGGCACCTTCGGCTCCCTGCTCTACGGGGCGCTGACCACCAAGTGGGACGCCCGCCTGACCCTGATCGCCTTCACCGTGCTCTCCGCAGCGACGCTGGTGCTGTTCATCACCAGCACCTCGGTGCCGCTGCTGGCCTTCTCCAGCGGCGTGGTCGTCGGGATGCTGATCAACGGCTGCATTGCCGGCCTGTACACGGTGGCTCCGCAGTCCTACGCCCCGGCGGTGCGGACCACGGGCGTGGGCTGGGGCATCGGCGTCGGGCGGGTGGGCGCCATCCTCGCACCGATCCTGGTCGGCGCGCTGCTCGACGCCGGCTGGTCGCCGACCAGCCTGTACATCGGCGTCGCGGTGGTCGTCCTGCTGGCCGCGCTGGCCCTGTGGCGGCTGCGCCCGCATCAGGGCACCGACGCCGTCCGCCCGGCGGCCGCGGAAACCACCCCGGCCTAGTCCGAACGCAAACGGCAGGGCCGGCATCTCCCCACGGGAAGGTGCCGGCCCTGCCCGGCTTTTCCGCCCTGGGCGTCAGGACTGCTCGCCGCCGTCGTCGTTGCCGTCGTCGCTGTTGCCGTCGGTCTCGGCGTTATCGTCGGTTTCGGCGTCGGAGTCAGAGTCGGCGTCAGTGTCATCGTCGGCGTCCCGGTCCGGCGCCTCGGGTCGGTCTCCGTCCCGGTCGCGCGGGCCGCCGTGGTGCCGCTCGCGGCCGTCCTGGTCCCCGTCCTGGTCCTGGTCGGCGAAGGGACCGTCGCCGTCCCGGTCAAAGTCCTCCTGGGAGTAGGACGCATCCTCCCACCGGTCATGCTCTGCCACGGCCGCTCCGGTGAAGAAGCTGCCGGCCAGCAGGGCCACGCCGCCCAGGCCCGCTCCGGTCCAGATGAGGATCCGCTTGGCCTTGTCTCCCACCTGCATGATGGGTTTCACCTCCGTTGAATCGTTCCTGATGCTTCCATCGTCGGAGGGATTTCTTGGAGGTTTCTTAGACCTGTGCGCCGCTCAGGTCCCGGCTCCGCGGCCGGCCAGGGGCAGCCGGACCACCAGCGAGGCGCCGGCACCGGGCCGGGAGTCGGCGCGCAGGGTTCCGCCGCTGCGGGCGGTGATCTCGGCGGCGAGCGCCAGACCCAGCCCGTAGTGCCGCTCATGTCCGCCGCCGGTGTCGGGCGTGCTCCGGGCGGAGGCGAACCGGTCGAACATGCGGTCCTGCAGCTCCGCGGGCAGCCCCGGTCCGTCGTCGGTGACGCGGACGACGGCGTCCCGGCCCTCCCGTACGGCGCTCACCTCGATGCGGGTGCGGGCGTAGTCGACGGCGTTGGCGAGCAGCGCGGTGAGCACCCGCTGCAGTCCGGCCGGACTGCCGCGCACGACCAGGGGCCCGCCGTCCCCGGTCACGGCCAGCTGCAGGTTCCGGCGCGCAGCCTCCGCGCCGAAGGCCTCGGCGGCGCGGCGGGCCAGGGTGGCGACGTCCACCGGTTCCGCCGGTCCGGCGCGGCGGGGGTCCGCCGACACCAGCAGGTCCTCCAGGATGCCGGTGAGCACCTGGGTGTCCGCCACGATCTCGTCCAGTCCGGTGTCCAGCCATTCCGGAACCGGTTCCGGCGCGGGGTGATTCGCGCGGGTTCCCAGCTGGCGGCGCAGCAGCTGCGCCCGGGTGCTGAGCAGGGTCAGCGGGGTGCGCAGCTCGTGGCCGGCGTCGGCCACGAAGCGTCGCTGCAGGTCCAGGGCGCGGGCCAGCGGCCGCATGGCCGCCCGGGCGGCGAGCACCGAGAACACGGCGGCGATCACGGCGGCGGCCAGGACCGACGCCACCAGGGCCAGGGCCAGCCGTTCCAGTTCCTGCCGGGCCTCCCGGGTGTCGACGGCGGCCTGCACCACGTCCCGGCCGGTGCGGGCGGTGAGGACCTGGTACGTGTTTCCGTCCGCCTCGACGGTGTCCTCCCGCGGCCCGCCGCCCGCAGCGACCTCCGCCAGGGCGTCCTGGACGGGCAGCCCGCCGGGCATGTCGCGGGAGACCGTCAGCCGACCCCGGTCGTAGACGGCCAGGAAGACGTTCAGCGGGACGTCCCGGACGTTGTCCAGCTGCACGGCGGTTTCCAGGGTGTCGTGGGTGGCGTCCCGGGTTCCGGCGGCGGCCAGGGCGTAGACCAGCAGCCCGGCCAGGGACAGCAGCACCACGGTCAGCGCCGTGTACTGCAGGGAAAGGCGGACGGCGGCGCGGCGCAGCTCGGACCGGTCCCGGCCGGTCATGCCGGTGCGCCCAGCCGGTAGCCGACGCCGCGCACGGTGGTGATCACCGGCCGGCCCAGCTTGCGCCGAAGGTAGTGGACGTAGGTGTCCACCACGCCGTCGTCGTCCGCGTCCGGAAACACCAGGTCCCGCAGCTCCGCCCGCGGAAAGACCAGGCGCGGGTTGCGGGCCAGCTCCTCCAGCAGCGCCGCCTCCCGCTCGGAGAGCACCACCTGCGCGCCGTCCGCGGTACTGACCGTGCGGCCCGCGGCGTCGAAGGAGCCGCCCGGAACGGTCAGCACCGGAACCCGCGCGATGCTGCGCCGGCGCAGGGCGCGCAGCCGGGCCAGCAGCTCATCGACGTCGAACGGTTTGGCCAGGTAGTCCTCGGCGCCGCGGTCCAGGCCCTCCACCCGGTCCGCTGGAGTGCCCAACGCCGAGAGCACCAGCACCGGAGCAAGCACGCCGCGGCTGCGCAGCCGGGTAAGCACGTCGAGGCCTTCGATGGCGGGCAGCCCGCGGTCCAGCAGCAGCACGTCGAACTCGCGGGTCAGCCCCTCGTGCAGGGCCCGCTGCCCGTCGAAGGCCAAGGTGACGGCGTAGCCCTCCGATTCCAGGATCTCCTCCAGCATCCGGGCAAGGCGGCGGTCATCCTCGACCACCAGGATCCGCGGCTGGGCCTCCATTGCTGCAGTATAGGAGCGGCCCCGGCGCCGGCGGCATGGCTCGAACGCGGATGCGCCCGGAGGCCGACGGTTTCGTTGACGCTGCCGGCGCGCCACCCGCAGGCAGATCCGGCCGCTGACGCAGCGTCTACCTCAGGCAGCTCCGCCCCCATTACCCGCGCATCCTTTGTACAGATAATGCTGGATAGCGCCGTCCTGCCGCTCTGCCGTCCATCGTTTGTACAGATAACGCAGCTTAGGCGGGGTCTTAGCGACATCAGCTGTACAAGAGATGACCTGACCTTCACCTGATGCCATCCGTCTGAGAGGCTGCGTCGGGTCCCGCGTACACTCAGCCAGACAAACGAGTGCAGGGCACGGCCGATTCCAGGGGGCAGCAGCGTGACTTCCTTCTTTCCCGCGGTACCGCAGCGTGGCTTCGCCGCGGAGGATGACGACCACCTGCCGCCGTTAGAGGACCCGCCGTGGACAGGCCCGGCCTGGCATCAGCGCCCGGTGATCGTGGCCCTGAACACAGAGATCGCCCGTTCCGAGAGCACGGCGGCGTTCCTGGAAAGCGCCGGCTGCTTCCCGCACGGGCTGAGCCTCCGGCTGGTCCTGCGCATCCGGGACTCCGGCCGGCAGGCCCGGAACCGGGTGTTCTCCTATCTGGAGCGCTCGCACGGCCGCGGGCAGCTCGACGAGCGGCTCCGAGCCGGCGGCCTGCGCTGGGGTGTGGAGTTCGACGACGGGCGGAAGGTCACCACCTTGGACGAGTCGCCGTGGGCGCGAGTGCAGGACATCCGCTCGGACCAGGTCGAGGGCCCGGTCCTGGAGGGCCTGGGCCCGCCCGCGGCCTTCATGGACCGCTGGGCCCGGGACTACTGGATGTGGCCGCTGCCGCCTGCCGGCAGCATCCGGATCGGCCTGCAGTGGCTGGATCGAGGCATCCCGGAGACCGTAACCGGCGTCGCCGTCGCTCCTCTGCTGGCCGCGGCGGCAAAGGCCGGACCGCTCTGGCCGGACCGGGGAGATCCACCGCCGGCGCGGCACGGGTTCGTCGGCTGATTCGACAGCTATCCGTCGGCGGTTTTCCCGTCTATCCTCCAGGGAGCTGACTTCTGGGGGATAAATGAAAAGACGAACGGCGGCGGTCCTGTCCGCAGCCCTGCTGGCGGCCGCCCTCACCGGCTGCGGACCGACCGATGCGGAGCTCAACGAGGCGCAGGCGATCGCCGAGCTTCAGGCCCGGCCCGCGCCGAAGCCGACCATGACGCTGCGGCCCTGCCCCGGAGGAGAGATCCTGCGCCAGGAGCCCGGCGGCATGACCAGCATCAAGGTTGACTGCTACGACGCGGCGCTGGCCGAGGCCATCGCGGAATTCCCGCAGCCGCTGCCGGACGGCGTCGACTGGTACTTCGACACCAGCCACCTCACCAGCACCGATCCCAAGATCAATCCCAACGGCAGAAACGTCGTCATCGAGGACGGCAACCAGGACCTCGACGTGGCCTACTACTGGTTCTGCGCGTGGATAGGCTCCTATCTCCAGGCCGGGGACGACGGCGATGCGACGGGCCGGGACGAGGCCCTGGCGCACCTCGCCACGTTCACGTCGCTGCCCGCCCTCCAGGCATACGTGGCCAACCTCGAGGTTTACGACGCGACGGTCATCGCCCCTGCGCAGAGCGGGGACACTGCGACGGACCGGGACTATTTCCGGGGCAGCTGTTCCAACGTGCGCGTGCTCTGGTTCCAGGAGCTCAACGTCTAGGCGCCGGGCACACGCAGGACGACGGCGGCACCGGAGTGCCGCCGTCGTCGTGCGTGGGTCGAGTAACCGGTCGTGGAGCCGAAGCAGTCCTAGACGGCCCCGGCCTTGCGGCCGGCCACCAGCGGCGCGAAGAATTCGCCCAGCTCCGCGGTCGCCGTCAGCGGCAGCACGTTGGCCACGTACTGGTCCGGGCGGACCACCACCACGACGCCGTCGCGCGAGAGCCCGCGCGCCTCGTAGATGTCGGCGTTGGGATCGGTGCCGTAGACCTTGGCCAGGTCGGTGAGCTGGAACGGTCCGACCTGCGGCTTGAACACGGCCGGAACGGCGTTGAGGTCGATGGCGGTGTGGTCCTGCTGGTAGATGACCTTCACGTCGAACCAGGCGTCCCGGTCCAGGCCGGCCGGGGTGGCGGCCAGGGGCGAGTCCGGGGCGTTCTCCAGCCACTCCGCCAGCTCGGTGACGGCCGGGGAGGTGCCGGCGGCGGCGCCGTCGGCGAAGACGTAGATCCGCCAGCGGCCGTCGGCCTTGTGCTGGTGGCCCAGCTGCACCGGGTTGGTGTCGGAGACCCGCAGCACCGGGGCGGACTTGAAGCGCTTGCCGATGGGGAAGCCGGCGGCCAGGTCCTGATGCTTCGCCTCGGCGATGAGCATGGACGGGGTGTACTCGGTCATGAAGCCGGCCGGGAATTCGGCGGTGCGCACATAGAAGTCCTCGAGGTCCGAGGGGTTCTCGAACTCCTCGGGCTTCTTCGCCATCAGCGTCGACCATTCCTTGTCGAAGTCGATGAGGTTCTTCGCCACCACCTGGCGCTCGGCGGAGTAGGTGGCCAGCAGCGACTCAGGGCTGCGGCCGTCCAGCACGTGGCCGAGCTTCCAGCCGATGTTGAAGCCGTCCTGCATGGAGACGTTCATGCCCTGGCCGGCCTTGGCGCTGTGCGTGTGGCAGGCGTCGCCGGTGATGAACACGCGCGGGGTGCGGGTGCCCAGGTCCTCCGGCAGCACGTCGTCGAACCGGTCGGTGAGCCGGTGGCCCACCTCGTAGACGCTGTGCCAGGCGACGTTGCGCACGTCGAGGCTGTAGGGGGCCATGATGCCGTTGGCCTTGGCGATGATCTGCTCGATGGTGGTCTTGCGGACCGCGCCGTTGTCGTCCTCGGGCACCTCGCCCAGGTCCACGTACATGCGGAACAGGTGCCCGCCTTCACGCGGAATGAGCAGGATGGAGCCGCCGTTGGAGGACTGGATGGCGCACTTGGTGCGGATGTCCGGGAAATCGGTGTTGGCGAGCACGTCCATCACGCCCCAGGCGTGGTTGGCGGCGTCGCCGGCCAGCGTGCACCCGATGGAGGCGCGGACCTTGGAACGCGCGCCGTCGGCGCCGACCACGTACTTGGCCTTCACCGTGCGCTCGGTGCCCTCGAGCGGGCCGGCGGTGTGCAGCAGGGTGACGGTGACCGGGTACTCGGCGGCGTCGTCGACCTCCAGGGAGACGAATTCGTAGCCGTAGTCCGGCGTCATCCGCGCCGGGGAGTAGGCCATGAACCGGGCGAAGTAGTCCAGCACGCGGGCCTGGTTGACGATCAGGTGCGGGAACTCGCTGATGCCGGCCGGGTCGTCGAGCGCGCGGCCGGCGCGGACGATGCGGGAGGGGTCCTCCGGGTCCGGGCGCCAGAAGCACATCTCCGTGATCCGGTACGCCTCGGCGGTGATTTCCTCGGCGAAGCCGAACGCCTGGAAGGTTTCCACGCTGCGGGCCTGGATACCGTCGGCCTGGCCGATCACCAGTCGGCCGGGCCGCCGCTCCACGATCCGGGTGGTGACGTTCGGGAACTGGGACAGCTGCGCGGCGGCGATCATGCCGGCCGGGCCGGTGCCGACGATCAGCACGTCGACTTCCTCCGGGAGCTCCTCGGGGCGGTCGATTCCGACGCCGGCGGCGGGCTCGATGCGCGGGTCCCCGGACACGTAGCCGTGATGGTGGAATTGCACGGACTTTCCTCACTTCGTCATGTGGCTGCCGTTGTAGCAAGCGTTCGATAATCGAACGCGGTGTTCGACTATTGCTTTATGTTAGCTGTCTCACACCCCTGCGACAACCGGCGCCGCAGCGTTACGCGCAGGCCTGCCGAGCCCGCATATGCGCGGCGCTGCCTGGACAAGCTGCGGACCGAGACCCGGTAACCGCACCGGGCGGCTCCGTTTTGGTCCGCCCTCTGGATTCGTCGCCGCGGCGGCGCTACGTTCGCCGTGCCGCGCCCGTTTCCGGGCACGTTCCGCTCGACGACGACGGAGGCCGACGATGTCCCACGATCTCTCCCCCTCCCGGACCAGCCCGGAGGAGCCCCAGCGGACCGACGTCGAAGCCGCGCTGCTGGGCGGGCGGACCTTCCGCACCCTGAGCGAGCAGCAGCTCTCGCCGCGCGAGGAACGCTTCGAACGCATCCGGCAGACCACGGGCTTCTTCCTCGCCCCGGCGGTCACCATCATCTTCGCCCTGGTGCCCTCGGCCATGGATCCCACCCAGCAGCTGCTCGCGGCGATCCTGCTCGGCGTGATCGTGCTGTGGATCTGCGAGCCGGTCCCCATTCCCGTCGGCGGGCTGATCGGCGTCGCCGCCGTCGTGATCCTGGGCGTCGCGCCGTCGACGGCGGTGCTCGCACCGTTCGGCTCCACCACCATCTTCACGTTCATCGGCGCGTTCATCCTTGCCCAGGCCATGCTCAAACACGGCCTGGCGCAGCGGCTGGCGTATGCGGTGCTGTCGCTGCCCGGCGTCGGCGGGTCCACCTACCGGCTGATCGCGGCGTTCGGGCTGATCACCTGCCTGCTGTCCGCGTTCGTGTCCAACACCGCGACCGTGGCGATGCTGCTGCCGACGGCGCTGGGCATTTTGGTCGTCATCGCCCAGCTGCTGCAGGACAAGGGGCTGGTGAAGCCGGACTTCGATCCGCTGCGGCTGCGGGTGGGCGCGGCCCTGATGCTCACCCTCGCCTACGGCGCGAGCGTCGGCGGGCTGCTGACCCCGGTGGGCTCGCCGCCGAACCTGATCGGCCGGGGACTGATCGAGGAGGCCACCGGGGAGCGCATTTCGTTCGCGCAGTGGATGGCGGCCGCGGCCCCGCTGGTGGTGGGCATGTTCATCGTCCTGGTGCTGGTGATGTTCCTCCTCAACCGGCCGGAGGTCCGGCGCATCGAGGGCGTCTCGGAGTTCATCCGCGAGCAGAAGGCCGAGCAGGGCCCGATGTCCCGGGCGGAGATCAACACCCTGATCGCGTTCGGCCTCACCGTGGTGCTGTGGCTGACCCCGGCGATCGCCTCCCTGGTGGCCGGGACCGACTCCGCAGCCTACGCGTTCCTGGACGACCGGCTGGACGAGGGCATCGTCGCCGTGCTGGGCGCGTCCCTGCTGTTCATCCTGCCGGTGAACTGGAAGGAACGGAAAGCCACGCTGACCTGGACGGACGCGGCGAAGATCGACTGGGGCACCATCCTGCTGTTCGGCACCGGCATCATCTTCGGGGCCCTGCTGGCCGAGACCGGGCTGGCCGAAACCATCGGCGCCGCCGCCTCGGACACCCTGGGCATCACCAACATCGTCGCCATCACGGCGTTCTCCGCCCTGCTGGCCATCCTGATCTCCGAGACCACCAGCAACACCGCCTCGGCCGCCGTCGTCGTGCCCATCGTGATTCCGCTGTGCACCGCGATCGGGGTGGACCCGTTCGTGCCCGCGCTGGCGGCGACGTTCGCGGCGTCGTTCGGGTTTATGCTGCCCGTCTCGACGCCGCAGAACGCGATTGTCTACGGATCCGGCGCGGTGCCGATCGTCCGGATGATCCGCACCGGTCTGGTCTTCGACATCCTCGGCGCGGCGCTGATCATCGCGCTGCTGCCGCTGATGGTGTCGCTGGTCGGGATCGGCGGCTAGTCTTCCGGACGGTCGGTCACGACGACGGCAACAACAGCGTCATGAACACGCTGTTCGGGTCCTCCCGGTAGCTGCCGAACGGCGGGCACGGGGTAAACCCGGCCGAGGCGTAGAGCGCCCGGGCGGGGGCGAAGAAGTCCATGCTGCCGGTCTCCAGCGATACCCGGCCCACCCCGCGGGCGGCGGCGTCAGCCAGCAGGTGGTCCAGCAGGCGGCGGGCCAGGCCCTGGCCGCGGCGCAGCGGGTCGGTGCGCATCGACTTCAGCTCCTCGTGACCCGGCGCCAGGGCGGCGAGCGCCCCGGTGGCCACGATGATGCCGCCGTCGGCCGTGACCGTCCAGAGCCGGACGCCGGGGGCCTGCAGCGCGGCCAGGTCCAGGGCGTGCCGGCTTTCGGGCGGAGCGGTCGGCGCCATGTCGTCCAGATGCTGCTGCAGGAAGTCCTTCAGGGAGGGGTCGCTGAAATCGGCCCGCCGGATGCTCAGGGTCACCGGAAAAGCGTAGCCGGAGCCCGGCGTCGGGCATGCTGCCGGCCGGTCTGTGACGGGGCGGTTAACCGGCCGCGGCCGTCTCCGGAGCGAGCGCCGCCCCTCGGCGGCCGAACCACCGGTCGTAGAGGAACCCGCCGGCCAAGGCGAGCGCCACGGCGATCAGGATGATCACGAGCATGCCGATGATGCCCGCCTGCAGCCCGGCATCGGCCTCCGCATCGAAGTAGAGGACCGCCTTGTTGGCGATGGTCATCTGGTAGAGCGGCTCGCCGCGGGCGATGGCGTCGAAGAACCGGGGCAGGGCCTCCAGCGGCACCACGCCGCTGGCCGCCGGCAGGCCCATGAACACCACGTAGATGACGGACAGGATCATCCCGGCGCTGCCGAGCAGGGTGATCAGCGCCAGCACCACGGAGGCAACGGTGACGAAGGAGAGCCAGGTGGAGAGGAAGAACCAGCCGCCGTGCGGGATCGGCATGCCGACGGCGTTGGCAATCCACATCATCAGCCCGGCCATCGGCAGGCCGGCCAGCACCGCGACGCCCCACTTGAGCAGGAAGGCCCCCCACCGGGAGGGCCGCAGCCGCGGCCCGAGCACGAACCGCGGGCCCAGTTCCACCGGCAGTACCCCGGTGCGGGAGTCGAGGAGGAAGTGCAGGGCCACCGAGCCGCTGAGGCCGACCACCATCAGCAGCACGGAGTAGAAGAAGGCGCCCATGCCCAGCGCCGCGCCTTCGGGCGGCGCCCGGAACGGGGTGGTGTTCACCTGGATGGGGTCCCGGAGCGCGGCCGCGGCGGTGCCGTCGATCTGCGGTTCAAAGCCGGTGCCCAGTTGGGCGCGCACCGCGGCGGGCAGCTGGGCGAGCCGGGCCTGCGCTTCGGCCTGCGCCTGGGCCTGGGCCTGCTGCGAGGATTCGGTGAGCTGGCTGCCGAGGCTGGCGCTCGCGTCGCGCAGGGCCGGATCCACGCTGGCCTCGGCCAGGGAGGTGCCCAGCGGGCTGGCCAGCGGATTGGTGTAGACGGTGATCTCCGGCCGCGCCGCCTCGGCCTGGGTCAGCGCGGAGGAGACCAGCCCGACGGCGTCGGCGGAGAATGACTCGGGGATCACGACGGCGGCGTACAGCTGGCCTTTACGCAGCTGCTCCTGGGCCTGGTCCCAGCTCAGCTCGCGCAGGTCGACCTCGTCGCTGTCCCTGGTCCGCTGACGCATCTCATCGGCGATGGTCTGGCCCAGGTTCTCCTGCGTCTGCGCGCTGTCCGGCCCGGTAGTTTCGGCGCCGCGGTCCTCATTGACGACGGCGATCGGAAAGTGCCGCAGGTGATCCCCCGGGCTGCCCAGCCCGCCGATGTAAAGGGCGGAGCCGGTGCCGCCCAGCAGCAGGAGAACCAGCAGCGGCAGCAGCCAGGTCCGCGGCGAGATGTAGGCGCCGCGGCGTTGGCCCGGCGGGCGCAGATGCCGGTGCTCTCCCCCGGTGCGGGGCGGCGGCGGTGAGGCTTCGGGAAGGGGTGCTGCATGTGCGGGCATGGGACGGACCTCCCGGGTTGCCGTGCGCGCGCCGGTGACCGGGCGCAGCGGACAGTTACGACGCTACCGGGCCGCTGTCAGGCGGGACAGGCTGCCCCCACCGGATCCCCCGGGGAGGCGGGAATCCCCGACCTGCAGGAATATCCGACACCCCGCCGGGACAGGACGCCGGCGAGTGCCGGCCACAGCCGGTACGCACATCCTCAGCTGGAAACAGCCCAGAGGGCAGCGGACTTGATCACCAGGATGGCGGCTAGGAAAACGGCGGTTCCTGGCCGGTTAACCTCACACATGGCCGAAGCGTCGCCGTGTGCAGCTCTGCGGCGGACGGACATCGCAAAATCGAGACCAATGTACAGAACGAAAACCCCGAAAGAGGCCCAATAGAGCACAGCGGCCAGCTCTTCCGTAACCCACAGATAAAGGGCCCACCCCAGGGCAGCAACGGTCAGGGTTTCGATCAGGAATCCGCCCGCGATGAAAAGCCACGCACCGCCGGCGGAGTCGTTGTACCGCCTGCTGAATACCTCCGCGTAACCAGCATCATCAGGGGCGCGCCACGAGGAACCGTCATTTATCGCGACATGCGGAACACCGCGAAGAACCATCTTCATGCCGTCCCGCGGAACGCCCGCCATTCGTCCGGTGACCAGATGTCACACTTCGTGGACGAACACAGAGAGGTATGCCATCACCAGCAGCCACCAAAGAGTTGCGACAAACTCGATTGCGGACACCTCCCGCGTCAGCGCTTTTGTCCGTTCCGACCTTCAGATCATTCGGAGAATTCGCGGCACGTGCGAAGCAGTCAAAGTAACACAAACTGCATCGGTGTCCTCCGCACAATCCGCGCCTTCCATTTCACCTCAGAATGCCCGCGGTTCTCCGATAGGTCTCCGCGGCCGGATCAACCGTCAGCCACCGGCCGGTCAGCCTACCGTTCTGCGGTTCCCGCCGCCGCCGTCCCAGAACCCGCTAGCCCCGGCCCCGCGACAGCCGCCCAAGGATCCGCGCCAGCTCCGCCCGGTCCGCCGGTTCCAGCACGGCGAAGAACTCGTCCGCCTCCCGCTTCCGATCCTCCTTCACCCGGGTCCGCAGGTCCTGCCCGTCCTCGGTCAGCGACAGCAGCGTCGCCCGCCGGTCCCTCGGGTGCGGGCGACGCTCCACCAGCGCCTTCGCCACCAGCTGGTCCACCACCTCGGTGGCCGAGCGCGGGGCAATGTGCAGCCGTTCGGCCAACTCCTTGAGGCGGATGCCCTCCGGTTCAGCGACCCCGGCGGCCTTCCCGGTCGCGCCGCCCATATCGTGCGGCCCTGCAACGTGCCCGTGCTCCTGCATCCGGCCCAGCGCGTTGACCGCGCGATACTGGTGCGGGGTCAGGTTGTAGGGCGCCAGCTGGTGCATCCAGCGCTTGCGCAGGCCGCGGAACGCGGCGTGCATCAGTTCACCCAGGGCAGCGGAGTCGGGAAGCGGTTCGGTCACCCGCCCAGCCTACCGGCCTTGGGGGCAACCACATAATGAGGTAACCTCTCCATATTGCCTCGAGATGAGGCGCTCTTTCCTGCCCTTGGAGGTACCGCATGGCACGAGGCTCAGGCCTTCCCGACGGTCCAGGCACGGTTCCGGACGGCCTGCCCGGCGGCGGACCGGGCGGCGGCCGGCGCGGCCCCGCCAAGCTGCACCCCGGCGACAAGACCCAGCTGACCCGGCATCCGGTGCCGCTGCGCCGCATCGGGGCCCTGTTCGCACCGCACAAGACCACCATCGCCGTCGTCGTCGCCCTGATCACCGCGTCCTCGGTGATCAACCTGGCCCAGCCGTTCCTGGTGCGCGCCGTCATCGACCGCGCGCTTCCGCAGCAGGACCTCCGCCTACTGGTGCTGCTCACCGCCGCCATGGTCGGCGTCGCGACGCTGACCAGCGTGATCGGCGTCGTGCAGACCTGGCTGGCCACGAAAATGGGCCAGCGGGTCATGCACACGCTCCGGGTGAAGCTGTTCACGCATCTGCAGGCCCAGTCGCTGGGCTTCTTCACCCGCACCCGCGGCGGCGAAGTGCAGTCCCGCCTCACCCACGACATCGCCGGCATGCAGTCGGTCGTCACCAACACCGCCACCGGAGTGGCCGCCAACCTGACGACGGCGGTGGCCACCGCCGTCGCCATGGTCGCGCTCTCCCCCGGGCTGAGCCTGATCTCGCTGGCGGTCCTGCCGCCGGCCATCTGGCTCTCCCGCCGGGTCGCGATGATCCGCCGCGACGTCACCGACCAGCGGCAGCGCGAGCTCGCCGCCCTGCACACCCAAGTGGAGGAGGGCCTGTCCGTCTCCGGCGTCCGGCTGGCCAAGACCCTGGGCACCGTGCCCCGCGACGCCGAGCGGTTCACCGCCCGGTCCGACAACCTGGTGGGCCTGGAGCTGCGCAGCCAGCTGGCCGGGCGCTGGCGGATGGCCACCATGCAGATCGTCTTCGCCGCGATACCGGCGGTCATCTACCTGGCCGCCGGGTTTCCCGCCGCCACCGGCGGCATGACGATCGGGACTTTGGTGGCGTTCACTGCGCTGCAGGGCACCATCTTCCGCCCGGTGATGGGCCTGCTGAACATCGGCGTCCAGTGGGTCACCGCGCTGGCCTTCTTCAGCCGGATCTTCGAGTACCTGGACCTGGTGCCGCAGATCCGCCCCGCAACGGACCCGGTCCGCCTGGACCCGGCGCGGGTACGCGGCGAGGTCCGCTTTGAGGGCGTGCGGTTCGCCTACGACGGCGCGGCTCCGGCGGGCGGCGTGGCGCCCGTGCCCGGGCGGGAGGTGCTGTGCGGCATCGACCTGCACCTGCCCGCCGGAACCACCACCGCCGTCGTCGGCCCCACCGGCTCGGGCAAAAGCACGCTGGCCTCGCTGCTGCCCCGGCTGAACGACGTCTCCGCCGGGGCGGTCACCATCGACGGCGTGGACGTCCGGGAGATCGCGGCGGAGGACCTGGCCCGGATCGTCGGCGTCGTCTCGCAGGAGACCTACCTGATCCACGCGTCCGTGCGGGAGAACCTGCTGCTCGCCGATCCGGAGGCCACCGATGAGCAGCTGTGGACGGCGCTGGCCGCGGCCCGGATCGCGGATACCGTCGGATCCCTGCCCGAGGGCCTGGACACCCTGGTCGGGGCGCGCGGGCACCGGTTCTCCGGCGGTGAGCAGCAGCGGCTGGCCATCGCCCGCACCATCCTGCGCAACCCGCCGGTGCTGGTGCTGGACGAGGCCACGTCCGCCCTGGACAACACCACCGAGGCGCAGGTGCAGGCCGCACTGGAGCGGCTCGCCGTCGGGCGCACCACGCTGACCATCGCGCACCGGCTTTCCACCGTGGAGAACGCCGATCAGGTGGTGGTGCTCGACGGCGGGGAGATCGTCGAGCGCGGCACCGCCGCCGAGCTGCGGGCGGCAGGCGGCCCCTTTGCCCGGCTGGCGGCGCGCAGCGCAGCGCTGGACAGCCCGGCCGCGGCCGGCCGCTGACGGGCCCGGATACGCGTTACGGCACCGGAGGCTAACCCACGGCGGCGGCGGCGGCCGCACCGGCAACCGCCGCCTCCACTTCCTCCATCATCAGCTCGGCGGTGATCGCAGCAGCTGCGGCCTGCCCGGCCGCGGCCGCGGGCAGCACCTGAATCATGGGGGCGGCCAGGTTGCCCGCCGCATACACCCCGGGCACCGAGGTGGCGCCGGTCGGCCCGGCGGGCACGGCGGTGCCGAAGTTCAGGCCGTTGGCCACCTGGTCCACCGGCTCCAGTCCCAGCCCGGCAAGGTATCCGGCCCGCGCCTGCAGCCGGGTGAGCACGACGACGGCGCGCCGCTCCACCCGTTCGCCGTCAGCCAGCAGCACCACCGGGGCACCCGGCGCGCCCTCCACGGCCGTCACTTGCCCGCGCACCACGCGGATGCCTCGGGCGGCCAGCTTGGCCGCCTGCGCGGCGTCGGGCTCGCCCGCATCGCGCAGGAACAGGACGACGTTGTCGCTCCACTGCCGCCACAGCAGCGCCTGGTGCATGGCGGCGCCCAGGTCCACCGCGAGGATGCCGATCGGCTCGTCGCGCACCTCCCAGCCGTGGCAGAACGGGCAGTGGAGCACGTCGCGGCCCCACCGCTCGGCCAGTCCGGGCACCGGGGGCAGCTCATCGGTGACGCCGGTGGCGGCCAGGATCTTCCGGGCACGCAGCTGCCGCCCGTCGGCCAGGTGCACGCCGAAGCGTCCGTCCTCCGTGCGGCGGATGTCCTCGACGCTGCCGTCCAGCACCGTTCCGCCGTAGCTGCGGACCTCTTCCCGTCCGTCGGCGTACAGCTCCGCCGGGGTCGTGCCTTCCCGGCCGAGATAGCTGTGGATGTGTCCGGCGGCGGCGTTGCGCGGCGCGCCGGCGTCGATCACCGCGACGCGGCGTCGGGCCCGGGCCAGGGTGAGGGCTCCGCTGAGCCCGGCGGCCGCCCCGCCCACCACCACGACGTCGTACCGGGCGTCCTGGTCCGCGTCTGCGTGGCCCGTAATGCTGCTGTTGTGCGTGTCCATGAAAGCTCTCCGTCTCTGTGCGGGGCCGGCGCGCCGGCCGGACCGGTGCCTTCACTGTGCGGCGGAGCGGGAAACCCGGGCAACGTTTTTTGCCGCGACGGCAAATGCCCGGCGGTTCCATGCGCCTCTGTGGCAGGGTCGGTGCATGGACGACGAACTGCAGGCGGCGCTGACCGGCGTCGGGCCCCGGTTGCGGGCGTTGCGGGCCGGGCGGCGCACTACGCTGAAGGCCGTGGCGGCAGCCACCGGTATCTCGGTGAGCACGCTGTCCCGGCTGGAATCCGGGCAGCGCCGGCCCACGCTGGAGCTGCTGCTGCCCCTGGCCCGGGTCTACGGAGTGACCATGGATGAGCTGGTCGGCGGGCCGGCCACCGGCGATCCCCGGGTGCATATGCGCCCGATCCAGCGCGACGGCGCCACCATCCTGCCGCTGACCGAGAAGGCCGGCGGCATCCGCGCCTACAAGTACATCCTCCCGCCGCGGCTAAGCCCGGCCGGGCCGGAGCCGCGCACGCACGAGGGCTACGAGTGGCTGTACGTGCTCAGCGGGCGGCTGCGGCTGCTCCTCGGCGCGAACGACCTGGTCCTTAAGCCCGGCGAGGCCGCGGAATTCGATACCCGGCTGCCGCATTGGATGGACAGCGCCGACGGTGCTCCGGTGGAGTTCCTGGCGCTCTTCGGCCCGCAGGGCGAGCGGGCACATCTGCGCGCCCGGCCGCGGCGGAGCCGCGGGCCGGGCGGCTAGGACCGTTCCTCACCCCGCCCGCACCGCTGCTGCTGCCCTAGCACCAGCAACAGCCCTTCCCCTCTGCACCCCGGACCAGTACATTTGCCCCGGACCCGCCGCCGGCGAAAAGGAGCAGCCATGCCCAGCCAAGACCGGCCCGTCGCCGTCTTCGGAGCCACCGGCACCCAGGGCGGCGCCGTCGTCGAGGCCCTGCTCGAGCGCGGCGCCCGTATCCGCGCGCTGGTGCGGGAACCGGACTCGGCACGGGCCGGCGCGCTGGCCGCCCGCGGCGTCGAGCTGGCCCACGCGGACCTGGCGAATCCGGCCACGCTGCCGGCGGCACTGGAGGGGGCGGCCGCGTTTTTCTTCATGACCACGCCGTTCACCCCCGAAGGCACCGAAGGCGAGGTCCGGCAGGGCCGGGCGCTGGCCGACGCCGCCGCGCAGGCCCGCGTGCCGCACGTCGTGTTCAATTCCGTGGGCGGGGCCGAGCGGCACACCGGCATTCCGCACTTCGAGAGCAAGCGGCGGGTGGAGGAACGGATCCAGCAGCTGGGGCTGGACGCCACCGTGATCCGGCCGGTGTTCTTCATGGAGAACCTCTCGGCGGACAACATGGCCCCGCAGGGCGGGCCGGAAGATGGTGCCCTGACTGTGACGATGCCGCTTCCCGACGACGTGCCGCTGCAGATGGTGGCCGCGCGCGACGTCGGCCGGGTCAGCGCCGCGGCGCTGCTTGACCAGCTCCCGGACGGCGTGCTGACCGACGGCGCCGTGGAAATCGCCGGGGATGAGCGGACCGGCAGCCAGATCGCCGCCGCCTTCGCCGAGCACACCGGCCGGCCCGTGACCTACCGGCCGCTGCCGCTGGACGTGCTGGACGGCAACGAGGACATGCAGGCCATGTTCCGCTGGTTCGCCCAGCCGCCGGCCTATCAGGGGAACCTGGCCGCGACCCGGCGGATCGATCCGGACGTGTGGAACCTGCCGGCGTGGCTGCAGGATACCGGTTGGGTCCCGGCGGGATAACCGGAGTTGAGGGCGGCGCGACGCCGCCGGCTCATTGCCGGTTCAGCGCCCGTTCCAGCTCGGGCCGGAGCCCGTCGATCCAGGCGATCCGCCGGTCCACGTGCGCCTGGCCGCCGAGCTTCTCCCACAGGTCGATGAACGGCTGCTCGCCCCGGGCCATCCGGGCCTTGATGAACCGCCCGCCGCGGTGCACGCCGGCCACGATGATCGACACCAGCTCCTCGCGTTCGGCCCCGAACGGCACGCCGTAGGCGTCGGCCGCCAGCCGCAGCCGGGACGGTACGTCGAAGCCTGACCGGCCCAGCCGGGCGGCGTCGGCCGCGGTGTCCAGCGGCACCCAGTGCCGGGCCAGCACGGCCAGGTCATGCAGCGGATGGGTGGGCGCGGCGAACTCGAAGTCCAGCAGCGCCACGGCCTGCCCGGAGCGGACCACCACGTTCTCCACGCACACGTCGTTGTGCCCGACAACGGGCCCGCCGCCGGGCCAGGCCAGCTCGGTGTTCCAGCCCAGCGCGGCCGGCTGCACGAATCCGGCCGCCGCCTCATGGAACCGGCGCAGCAACCGGGCGGCGGAGGCGAGCAGCTGCGGTTCGAGCACCCAACCGGGAAAGGGCGGCAGCCCGACATCTCCCGGGATGAACCCCAGCCGCTCCCGGCCCTGCGCGTCAAAGCCCAGCGGTTCCGGCGCCCCCGTGAAGCCCGCCGCGCGCAGATACGCGAGGAAGGAGAACACCAGTTCGGAGCGCGGCGAGGCCGGACGGCGGACCTCGTTTCCGATCCGCACCACGGCCCCGGCATTCGCCACCCCGCCGGCCAGCACCTCGGCGTCGTCGTCCATTCCGCCTCCTCCCCGGCAGCCTAGCCCCGGGGTGCGCGCGGTGTCCGCGTCAACACCCGCCTTCGGGCGCACCCTGCCGCAGCCGGTTTGCGGCGTACCCCCGGGGGTATGTATCGTGAAGGGCAAGCAATACCCCTAGGGGTATCACCGGAAGGAGAAACGAATGCTGCTGGAACGCATCTATGACGAGGACCTCGCCCAGGCGAGCTACTTCATCGGCTGCCAGGCCAAGGGCGAGGCCGTGGTGGTCGACGCCCGGCGCGACATCGACCAGTACCTGGCTCTGGCCAAGGCGAACGGCATGAAGATCACCGCCGTCACCGAGACCCACATCCACGCCGACTACCTCTCCGGCACCCGCGAACTGGCCGCCGCCACCGGCGCGGACGTCTACGTCTCGGGCGAGGGCGGCGAGGACTGGCAGTACGGCTTCGAGGCCGCGCGGCTGCACGACGGCGACGCGATCGCCATCGGCAACATCACCATCCAGGCGGTGCACACGCCAGGGCACACCCCCGAGCACCTGGCCTTCCTGATCACCGACGGGGCGTTCAGCCGGCAGCCCGGCTACATGCTGACCGGCGACTTCGTTTTCTCCGGCGACCTGGGCCGGCCCGACCTGCTGGATGAGGCGGCCGGCGGCGTCGACACCCGCTTCGCCGGCGCGAAGGACCTCTTCCGCAGCCTGCGGGAGAAGTTCCTGACCCTGCCGGACCATGTCCAGGTCTTCCCCGGCCACGGCTCCGGCAGCGCCTGCGGCAAGGCACTGGGCGCCCTGCCCTCCACCACGGTCGGCTATGAACGCCTCAACGCCTGGTGGGGTCCCTACCTGGCGGCCGACGACGAGCAGGGCTTCATCGACGAGCTGCTCGACGGCCAGCCCGACGCCCACGCCTACTTCGCCCGCATGAAGCGGCAGAACCGGCTCGGCCCGGAGGTTCTGGGCGAGCGCGGCCCGCTGCCCGAGCTGCCCGCCGAGCAGGTGGCCGCCGACCTGGCCGCGGACCGGATCACCTTCGTGGACACCCGTCCGCACACCGCGGTGCACACCGGCACCGTGCCCGGCGCCCTGAACATCCCCGCCGGCACCAAGGCCGCCAGCTTCGGCGCCTGGGCCTATGATCCGGAAACGGATTCCCGCCCGCTGGTGCTGCTCGCTCCGGACCAGGGCGCCGCGCGGCAGATGTGGGACCACTTGGTCCGGGTGGGCATCGACGCCGTCGCCGGCTTCGTGCCGAGCCTGCAGGGCCTGCCCACGGCAACGCCCAAGGTGATTCGCGCCGCCGAGCTGGAGGACTTCGACGCGTCTGCCCTGGTGGACGTGCGCAACAAGACAGAGCACGCCGCCGGCCACATTCCCGGCTCCCTGCAGCTCAGCGCCGGGCGGGTCCTCTGGCACACCGACCAGCTGCCCGATCAGGGCACGCTGGTTACCTACTGCCAGTCCGGCGTCCGCAACTCAGTGGCCGCCAGCGCCCTGCGGCGCGCCGGCTACGACGTCGTCGAACTCGACGGCAGCTACGCCGGCTGGAGCGCCTGGCGCGCCGCCGGCGAACCCGCCTAAGCATCCATGTCCGGCCCTGCACACGACCGGCCGGACGCCCGCTCCGAAATATCGCCTTGACGGCATATACCCAGGTGGGGTGGCCAAGCGCCGCCCCACCGCCCTTTCCCGCGCCGCGGGATGCCGCCCGGCGCCGCCCGGGCGGCAGAGCACCTCACCGTTCCCGAAAGGACACCCCTTGACTTCCTCCACCCTCGCCGCCATCAGCCCGGAAACCCTGCGCGGGCAGCTGGCCGGCGCTGACGCTCCGGTGGTCATCGACGTGCGCTCCGCCGCCGAGTTCGAAACCATGCACATCCGCGGCTCGTACAACGTGCCGCTGCCCCTGCTCGCCGAGCACGCCGACGAGCTGGGCAGCCGGCTCGGCGGCCGGGTCGTCCTCGTCTGCCAGTCCGGCGTCCGCGCCGAGCAGGCCCGGCAGCGCCTCGGCGCGGCGGGCATCACCGGCGCCCAGGTGCTCACCGGCGGCGTGCCCGGCTTCGCCGCGGACGGCGGCGACGTCGTCCGCGGCGCCCAGCGCTGGGACCTGGAGCGCCAGGTCCGGATGGCCGCCGGCTCACTCGTGCTGGCCGGCATGCTGGCCGGACGCTTCGTCTCACCCAAGCTGCGCCTGCTGGCCGGCGGCATCGGCGCCGGCCTGACGTTCTCCGCCGCCACCAACACCTGCGCCATGGGCAAAGCCCTGTCGAAGATGCCGTGGAACCGGACCGCCGACGAGCCCACCGCCGCCGCGGCCATCGCCCGCATCCCCGCAGCGAAGTAGCCCCGGCTCCACCCGAAAGGAACCCGTGCCATGACCCTGGTGCTCACCGCAACCCTGGCGCTGTCCGTGCTGATCGGCGTTTCGCTCGGCCTGCTGGGCGGCGGCGGGTCCATCCTGACCGTGCCCATCCTGACCTACGTGGCCGGCCTGGATCCCCGCGAGGCGATCGCCGCCTCCCTATTCGTCGTCGGTGTCACCTCCGCGGTCAGCGCGGTCTCCCACGCCCGCGCCGGCCGGGTCCAGTGGCGGACGGGCCTGATCTTCGGCGCCGCCTCCATGGCCGGCGCGTTCGCCGGCGGCCTGCTCGGCGGCCGGATTCCCGGCACCGTCCTGATGATCGCCTTCGCACTGATGATGGTGGCCACCTCGGCCGCCATGATCCGCGGCCGGAAGAAGACCGCCGGCGACGGCGCTCCGGCCCGGCTGCCGATCGCCAAGATCCTGGCCGAGGGCCTGGTGGTCGGGCTGGTCACCGGCCTGGTCGGCGCCGGCGGCGGCTTCCTGGTGGTGCCGGCCCTGGCCCTGCTGGGCGGGCTGCCGATGCCGCTGGCCGTGGGCACCTCGCTGGTGGTCATCGCCATGAAGTCGTTCGCCGGTCTCGGCGGCTACCTCACCAGCGTCTCCCTGGACTGGGGGCTGGTGGGAGCCGTGACCGCGGCCGCCGTCGTCGGCTCCCTGCTGGGAGCCCGGCTGGCCGGCAGGATCCCGGAGGCCGCGCTGCGGAAGGGCTTCGGCATCTTCGTGCTGCTGATGGGCGCCTTCGTCCTGGTCCAGGAGCTGGGGGCCCTGGCCGGCTGATCAGCGGCGAAGTTCCCGGGGCACGGCGAGCAGCTCCTCGACGTCGGCCCACACGGCCTCGGGCCGCACCTCGGCCACGAACGAATCGTCGTGTTCACAGCGCTCGGCCGTCCAGCCCACCTGGGTCACGTCGATGCCGCAGACCGGGCAGGTGGAGGTCCAGGACATGTGCACCCGGTGCAGGGTGCGGCCCATCGCGCCGGCGTTGATGACGTTGCCGAACCAGTAGACGCCCACCGTCGGGGTGCCCACCGCCTGGGCCATGTGCCGGGGACCGCTGTCGTTGCCGACCATCACGGCGCTGGCGTGCAGCAGCCCGGTGAGCGTGCCCAGGTCCAGCTCCCCGGCCAGGCTGCGCAGCACGCCCTCGCCGCCGGAAGCCGCGGCCCGGGCGCCCTGCAAGATCTCCTCCGCCGCAGCCTTGTCGGATTCGTCGCCGACCACCAGCACCTCGCAGCCGGCGGCGACCGCCCGGGCAGCCACCTCGGCAAACGACGACGCCGGCCAGTGCCGGCGCGGATCCGTGGCACCGGGGTGGATGGTCACCAGCGGCCGGTCACCGCCGTGCAGCGCCGCCGCCGCGCGCCGCTCCTCCTCCGGCACCTGCAGCTGCGGCTCCAGGCTCACCGGGACCGCCCCGGCCAGGTTGGCCACCTCCAGGGCCCGGAACACCTCGTGCTGGTAGTAGACGTAGGGGATGGCGCGGGTCAGGGCGGCGGCATCCGGGGTGCGGGTGCCCACCGTATATCGGGCACCCAGGCGCAGCAGGAACGGGTTGGAGTTGCGTCCGCCGCCGTGCACCTGCACGGCCAGGTCGAAGGCCTCGGCCCGCATCCGGGCGAAGAACTCCTCGGTGGCGGCCGGATCCTCCTCCCCCGGGCGGACACCCGGCGCGAAGGGCAGGACCTCCACCCGCGCCACAGGCCCTGGCCGTCCGGCCAGCAGCGCGGCATGCGCCGGCGTGCCCAGCAGCACGATCTCCGCCCCCGGGTAGGCCGCGGCCAGCGCGTCGATGGCCGGCAGCGCGAACATCAGGTCGCCCAGTCCCCCGCCGCGCAGCACGGCAACCTTCCGCACCCCCTCGAACGGGGCCAGCACCGGCCCGACGCCGCGGCGCATCAGCTCCGGCGCAGCGGCCGGCGGCTGCTGCCCGCCGCGCTCTGCGGGCATCTCCTGCGGCATGTCTTCCCTGGCTCCTGGCACTGCAAACCCCTTCCACACCGGCCCCGTCCCGCCGGACAGGTTTTTCCCCACCCTAGGGCCGCGCCCCGGATTCGGGCCAACCCCGCCCGCCCCGGGCCCGCAGGTGTCTGAATCATTCCGGAAGGGGGTACAGGCCGTGTAGAAGAGCACGTACCGGCTCCGCGCAGCCGGGAGGACCGACCTGAGGAGCGGCATGACCACCAGCGCCTACATCGACACCACAGCGGGCCAGTCCGAGCTGACCATCCACGACCCGGCCGACGGGTCCGTCGTCGGCAGCCTGCCCGTCGCCGGCCGGGACGAGGCCACCGCGGCGGTGCGTACCGCCGCTGCCGCCCGCGCCGGCTGGGCCGCGACCGATCCGGCGGCCCGGGGCAAGGCCCTGCGGGCCGCCGCCGCCGCGGTGGCCGAACACGCCGAGGAACTGGCCCGGCTGAACACCCGGGAAACCGGCAAGCCCTACGGCGACGCGCTCGGCGGGGTGGAGGCCGGCGTCGCCACCCTGGAGCAGTACGCCGAGCTCGGGCCCGTGCACCGCGGCCGCAGCCTGCGCGGCTCCGTGCTCGCAGCGGACTACACGGTGATTGAGCCGCGCGGCGTCGCGGTCCTGCTCACGCCGTGGAACGATCCGGTCGCCGTCGCCGCCGGGCTGCTCGGCGCGGCCCTGGTCACCGGCAACACGGTGATCCACAAACCCTCGGAGCGGTGCCCGCACACCGGCGCCCGGCTGGGCGAAATACTCGCCCCGCACTTTCCCGACGGCGTGCTGGCCACCCTGACCGGCGGGCCGGAGCTCGGTGCCGCGCTCACCGCGGAGACCGACGTGGACATGTTCGCGCACGTCGGGTCCTCCGCGACCGGCGCCCGGATCGCCCGCGCCGCGGCGCTGACCGGCGCGCACGTGATCCGCGAGAACGGCGGCAACGATCCGCTGCTCATTGACGACGACGTCGATCCGGAGTGGGCGGCGCAGCAGGCGGCGCTGGGCTGCTTCGCGAACAGCGGGCAGATCTGCACCGCCGTCGAACGCATCTACGTGCACCGGGGCATTGCCGACGAGTTCGTTGCCGCGCTCACCGCCGAGGCGCGGCGCCGCAACACGGAGGATCCGCTGGGCCCGCTGGTGGACGGCAGGATGCGCACCCTGGTGCACGAGCAGGTCGAGGAGGCGCTGCGGCTCGGCGCCACCGCCGCGGAGGGCGGCGCGGTCCCGGCGGGGCCCGGCGCGCACTACCCGGCCACCGTGCTGCTCGGCTGCAGCGACCGGATGAGCATCATGACCGAAGAGACCTTCGGCCCCGTGGCGCCCGTGCAGGTGGTGGACAGCTTCGAGGAGGGCCTGGCCCTCGCCGCCGCCGGCCGTTACGGGCTCGCCGCCAACGTCCTGACCGGCCGGATCGGGCATGCGCACCGCGCCGTGGCGGCGTTCAGGGCCGGCACGGTGAAGGTGAACGCCGTCTTCGGCGGCGCTCCAGGCGGCGCCGCCCAGCCGCGCGGCGAATCCGGCAGCGGCTTCGGTTACGGCCCGGAGCTGCTGGACGAGTTCTCCCTGGTCAAGGTGGTGCACGTCGGCCTGCCGCAGACCCGGGACGCCGCAGGGAACCGCCCATGAGCGAGCAGCCCGACTTCTCCGCCGTCCGCGGCCTGACCGCCGCCCTGCCCGTACAGCTGGCCGAGGCCGCGCCGCGGATCCTGGTGGTCGGCGACGTGATGCTGGATGGCTGGTTTTCCGGCGTGTCGGAACGTCTCTGCCGGGAGGCGCCGGCACCGGTGGTGGACCTGCACCGGCGGGTCTACGCCCCGGGCGGTGCGGCCAACACGGCGATGAACCTGGCCGCCCTGGGCGCCCGGGTGGCCGTCGCCGGACTGGCCGGCGACGACGAGGCCGGCCGCCGGCTGGCCTCACTGCTCGCCGAAGGCGGCGTGGAGGTTTCCGGGCTGCAGCTGCATCCGGACCGGCAGACCACCACCAAGTACCGGGTCATCGCCGGGGACCAGGTGCTGCTGCGGATGGACGACGGCGCGCGGACCCTGCCGCCCGACGCCGCCGCCGACCTGGCCCGGGCCCTGCCGGAGCAGCTCGCCGACGTGGACGCCGTGCTGGTCTGCGACTACGGCTCCGGGCTGCTGCACGGCGAAGTCCGGCAGGCCCTGGAGGCGCACCGGGGCGGGAAGCTGGTGCTCGTGGACGCCCACGAACCCGCCCGCTGGGCGGACCTGCGCCCGGACCTGATCACCCCGAACGCCGCCGAGACCGGGGCGATGCTGGGGTTGAAGCTCGATCCGGCCGCGGACCGGGCGGCCGAGGTGGCCCGCCACGCCGAAAGGATCCGCTCGCTCGCCGGTGCGGGCGCCGCCGTCGTCACCCTGGACCGCGACGGGGCGCTGCTGCTGGCCGGCGACGGCGGCACCCACCGCACGTGGGCCCGCCCGGCGACGGAGAAGCAGGCCTCGGGTGCCGGCGACACCTTCGTTGCCTGCCTGGCCCTGGCCCGGGCCTGCGGGCTGCCGCCGGCCACCGCCGTCGACCTGGCGCAGAGCGCGGCGGACATCGTGGTGCAGCGGCCCGGCACCTCCGTGTGCACCACCACCGATCTGGTCTCCTATCTGGGCAGCCTCGGTGATACGGCGCTGGCCCCGGAGGAGCTGCTCGGCAGGATCGCGCTGGAACGCGACGCCGGGAAGACCGTGGTGCTGACCAACGGCTGCTTCGACGTGCTGCACCGCGGCCACACCCGTTACCTGAACCAGGCCAAGGCGCTGGGCGACGTGCTCGTGGTGGCCCTGAACTCCGACGAATCCACCCGGCGGCTGAAGGGCCCGGACCGGCCGATCAATCCGCTGCACGACAGGGCCGGGGTGATCGCCGCGCTCAGCTGCGTGGACTACGTGACCGTCTTCGATACCGACACCCCGATTCCGCTGATCGAGGCGCTGCGCCCGGACATTTACGCCAAGGGCGGGGACTACTCCCCCCAGATGCTGGAGGAAACGCCGGTGGTCGAGGCCTGCGGCGGTCAGGTGCGGATCCTGGACTACGTCGCCGACCATTCAACGACCGCCGTCGTGGAGCGGATCCGCGCCCGGCCGGAGGCCGGCAGGCTGCCGGGGCAGGAGCCCGACCCGGCGGACGGGAGCAGGCCGTGAACCGCCGCGGTGCCGCACGCTGGGCGGAGGCCGCCCGGCAGGATGCGCGCCGGGCCGGGCCGGGCACCGGCCCGGACGCCGGCCGGCCCGGGGCCGCGCCGCCGACGCTCGAGGTGCTGATCCCGACCTGCGACCGGCCGGCCGAGCTGGCCGTGACGCTCGCCGGGCTCGCCGGCCAGGACGACCCGGACTTCCGCGTGCTGATCAGCGACCAAAGCACGGGCGACGCCTCCTATGAACACCCGGCCGCGGATGCCATGTGCCGGGTGCTGCAGGCTCAGGGCCGGCCGGTGCGCCGGGAACGGCACCTTCCGGCCCGCGGCCTGGCCGAACAGCGGCACTTCCTGCTCTCACAGGCGACGGCACCCTATGTTCTGTTCCTCGACGACGACGTGTGGCTGGAGCCGGGCTCGCTGGCGCGGATGCTGGCCGCGGTCCGCTCCAGCGGCGCCGGCTTTGTCGGCTCGGCCGTGCAGGGCCTGTCCTATCTCGACGATGACCGGCCGCACGAACGCGAACCGCTGGAGTTCTGGGACGGTCCGGTGCAGCCCGAACACCTGCGCCGCGACGGTCCCGGCTCGGAACGCTGGACCCTGCACAACGCCGCGAACCTGGTCCATGCCGCCGCCGACCTCGGCCTGGGACCGGAAGAGTGGCGCCTGTACAAGGTCGCCTGGGTGGGCGCCTGCGTCCTGTTCGACCGAGCCAAGCTGGAGGACTGCGGCGGGTTCGGTTTTTGGCGGAACCTGCCGCCCGAACACGCCGGCGAGGACGTCGCGGCGCAGTGGGCGGTGATGGAGCGTTACGGCGGCGCCGGGATCCTGCCCAGCGGCGCCGTGCACCTGGAATCGCCGACCACGGTCCCCGACCGCTCTGTCGATGCCGCGGATCTGCTCGGCACCTGAGTCCGGGCGTTCGGGCATCCGGACCACCCGGCGCCCGAAATACCTAGGCACGGCGGCCGCCGTCGGCCTACAAAGGAAGGAGCCCGGGAACGCCGGGAACCTGCCGAAGGAGAAGCGCCCATGGCCGACAAGCCCAGCCCGATCGACATCCAGAAGGCCCTCGGCGGCCTCGACTACCCCGCCTCCAAGGACGCCATCGTGCAGAAGGCCTCCGACGCCGGCACCTCCGGATCCGTGATGGACGCCCTCCAGGGGCTGCCGGACCGTCAGTACGACGCCCCCACCGACATCAGCAAGGAAATCTTCGACTGACTGCCCTGCCGGCGGCTCGCCGCCGGCAGGCGGTGGACAGCCGCCGAACGCACGACGCCCCTTGCGGGGACGGCGGCGTCAGGCTGTGCTCGACCGGCTAATGCGTGCCGGGGGTCCGCGGCGTGCCGGGGCCGGCCGCGCCGTCGTCGTCGGAGCGGGGTGCGGTGCCGTCGGCGGGCGCGGGGCCGTCGTCCTCCGCGGCACGCGGCTGCGGCTGGTTGCCGCCCACGCTGCCGGCGCCGCCGGGAATCTTGGCTGCGCTGCGGTGGATGCCGGAGCCGGCGCTGAGGTGCTCGGGGTTGGGCTTTTCCGTCATCAGCAGCAGCGACGAGATGAGCAGGCTCGCGATGAACGCGATGCCCGCGCCGATCAGGCCCAGGTCCAGGCGAAGTTCCTTCTCGGCACCGCCGGTGGCGAAGATGGTGGTGGTGACGCCGGCGATGACTGCCAGCACGGCGGAGAACGCGAGCGGTCCCTTCACGGAGTTCCGCTCCTGCGGGTCCCCGTTCGTATTCTTGGCCACGAAACTGTCCTCCTGCTGTTTCCTCGGCTTCTACAGAAAGTAGAAACCCGTAGCTGTTAGTTTACGGCGTCCGCGGCACGCGGGGCGGCCGGCTGCCGGGCATCATGCCGGGCGCCGAACCCCGAGGTCGCCAGGATCACCGCGATGATGACGGCCGAGCCGCCGCTGACGCCAAGCAGGGCCCGGGCGTCCAGGCCCATCTGCAGCATCACGGGCAGCAGCACGGCCGCGCCGATGCTGGTGACGCCGGTGATCAGCCAGTCGCGGGCGGGCAGGAACCGGGTGCGGGCCCGGAACCAGAACATCAGCTCCACGACGCCGCCGACGGCCAGCGCGGCCCCGGCGGCGAGGGCGAACACCCAGTTGTCCTGCAGGGCCCCAACGAGTATGCCGGCTGCTGCATATACTCCGGCTTCGGCGAGCAGCAGCGCCCGCAGGCCCGGAACCTCACCGGCGCCGGCCACGGCGGCCGTCCGCCAGACGGCGACGCCCGTCACCAGCAGGTACAGGCCGCCGGCGATGCTGACGAAGGTGGTGTCCTGCGCGGGCCAGAAGATGGACAGCAGCCCGTAGACGGCGGCTGCGGCGGAGCGCAGCAGGACCGGGGTCCACGGCGCGACGGGATTCTTGACGCCCACGCTGAGCCTCCAGGAAAAGTTGCTTGAGCGGCCGGTTGGCCACCGTCAAGCTTAGTCGTTCGCCCCGCCTGCTGTCGCACCGGGAACCATCCACGCCTCCTGGCGGGCCCGCCAGGACAGGGTCAGCGCCCGGGCCAGCATGTAGCCGAGCCCGAAGGCAGCCCACAGCCAGGCCGTGGCCGCGCTGCCGGTCGGAGCGGCCAGGTGCACGGCCCAGAGCAGCGGCAGATAGGCCACCAGGTTCAGCAGCCCGGTCAGGGCCAGGTAGCGGGCGTCCCCGGCGCCGATCAGCACGCCGTCGAGCACGAACACCAGTCCGCAGACCGGCTGCGCCGCGGCCAGCACGTACAGCCCGGCGGCCATGGCCTGCTGCACACCGGGATCCGGGCTGAACAGCGCCCCCAGGTGCGGGGCCGCCAGCGCCAGGACCGCCCCGGTCAGCACGCCGAAGCCCACGCCCCAGCGGACCATGGTGCCGGTGAGCCGGCGCACCAGCGGCGCGTTGCCGGCGCCGAGCTCCTTGCCGATGAGGGCCTGCGCGGCGATGGCCAGCGCATCGAGGGCGAAGGCGAGGAAGGTGAAGACGGTCATCACCAGCTGATGGGCGGCCAGCTGCACCGGCCCCTGCGCGGTGGCGACGACGACGGCGGCCAGCACCGCCACGCGCAGGCTGAGGGTGCGCAGCATCAGCCAGGAGCCGACCCGGGCGACGGCGCGGACCCCGCGCAGGTCCGGCCGCAGCCGGGTGCCCTCGCGGCGTGCCATCCGGGCGAGCATCAGCACGTAGACGAGGGCCATGCCCAGCTGGGTGAGGCTGGTGCCCATCGCGGACCCGGCCACCGACAGTCCCGCCCCGTAGACGAGCAGGAAGTTCAGGCCGATGTTCACCGCGAAGCCGACGCCGGCGACCAGCAGCGGCGTCTTCGTATCCTGCAGTCCGCGGAGCATGCCGGTGGCGGCCAGGACCACGAGCATGGCCGTGAGGCCGGGCATGGACCACTGCAGGTAGTCCACCGCGAAGCCGTGCACCGCGCCGTCGGCGCCCAGGGCGGTGGCCAGGGCGGGGGCCAGGAGGATGCCGGCGGCCGAGAGCAACAGGCCCAGCAGCACCGCCAGGTAGATGCCGTCGCGCCCGGCGGCCACGGCGTCGCCACGCCTGCCGGCACCCAGGAAGCGGGCGACGGTGCCCGTGGTCGAGTAGGCGAGGAAGACCATCAGCCCAACTGCGGTCTGCAGGATGGTGGAGGCCAGCCCCAGGCCGGCGAGTTCGGCGACGCCGAGGTGCCCGACGATCGCGGAGTCGGCCAGCAGGAACATCGGCTCGGCGATCAGGGCGCCGAGCGCCGGCACCGCCAGGGCGAGGATCTGCCGCCCGGTCCCCCGGTGCGGCTGCGTGCGCGTTTTCACCGTTCCAGCCTACGGCGGCGCACGGGGTCAGGCGCGGGCGGGAGCACCGAGTCGGCCCGCAGCACCAGCGCGGCGGCGAGCGCGGCGACGGCCATCAGCGCTGCCACGAACCCGGCCAGGGCGGCCCAGCCGGCGTCCTGGAAGAAGAAGCCGCCCACCCAGCCGAGCAGGCTGGATCCGGCGTAGTAGCCGAGGTTGTACAGCGAGGAGGCCTGCGCGCGGCCCTGGACGGCGATCGCCGCCGCCCAGCCGGACGCGACGGCGTGCGCGCCGAAGAACCCGGCGGTAAACACCACCAGCCCGGCGACCACCGCGGGCAGGAACGGCAGGACCGTCAGGGCCAGCCCGGCTCCCATCACGGCGATAGCGCCGAGCAGGACCCGCCGTCGGCCCAGCCGCGGGTGCCCGGTCAGCCGTCCGGCGGCCCGGGAGGACCAGGTGCCGGCCAGATAGGCCAGGAACAGCGACGCGGCCACCGACTGCGGCAGCCCGAAGGGCGGGTTGACCAGCCGGAAGCCGAGGTAGTTGTAGACCGCAACGAAGCCGCCCATCAGCAGGAAGCCCTGCAGATACAGCACGAGCATGCGGGGTTCACGCAGGTGGGCTGCCAGCCTGCGCGCCAGCCGGTCGCCGTCGGCGGCGGGCGTGAAGCCGCGCTGGCGGGGCGCGGTGAGCATGAAGACGACGGCGGCGAGGGCCGCCAGCACGCTGACCGCCGCCACGCCGAGCCGCCACCCCACTGCCTCGGCGAGCGGCGCGGCGATGATCCGGCCGGCCAGTCCGCCCACCGTCGTGCCCGAAACGTAGGTGCCTGCCGCCAGGGCGGCCGACCGCGCATCGACCTCTTCACTGAGGTAGGCCAGCGCGACGGCGGGAATGCCGCCCAGCGCCGCACCCTCAAGGAAGCGCAGCACCAGCAGCAGGGAGAAGCTGTCGGCCAGGGGAACGGAGAGCCCCAGGACGACGGCCGCCAGGATCGCGGTGCGCATGGCCGGCAGGCGGCCGAACCGGTCCGCGGCGGCGGACCACGGGATCACCGCGAGCGCCAGGCCGAGGGTCGCGGCGGAGACGGTGAGCGCTGCGGAGGATTCGGGGAGGTTCAGGTCCGCGGCCAGGTCCGGCAGGACGCCCTGCAGCGAGTAGAGCTGGGCGAAGGTGGCGACGCCGGCGGCGGCCAGGCCGACGAGCACGCCCCGGTAGCCGCGGCTGCCCCTGGGGTGGCCGGTGAATCCTGCCCCGGCGGTGCCGGAGCTCACGGCGTGGTCCGGTGGGGGCCGGGTACCGGGTCCGGCTGCGCGGCCGGCGAGCGGGCGGCGGCCGGGCCGGGCAGCCCGGCCAGCTCCGCCAGCTCCGCCAGCTCCGCGGCCAGGTTCCGGCGGGCGCGGTCCTCCCAGCGGCGCCGGCCCTCCGCGGTGGCGTAGAGCCGATCGGCGGCGAGCAGGCCTTCCACCACCTGCCGCCGGCCCTGGCGGAACGCCTCGTCCGGCACGTGCGCGTATTCGGCCCGCACGTCGCGGACATATGCGGCATAGCCGTCCGGGTCCCGCGCCAGGACGGCCAGGTCCGCGTCGGAGAGCAGCGCGCCGGCGTCGTCCCCGTCCGCCGGCCGGTGCTGCGCCGTCAGGCGGACCAGCCGGACGGTCTCGGCGACCTCCGCGGCACGTACTCCGGCGGCGGGCAGCAGGTCTTCGGCCAGCCGGGCCGAGGCTTCCTCGTCGGCTCCTGCCTGCCCGGCGTATACGGCGTCGTGGAACCAGGCAGCGAGCGCCGTCGGCCGGGGCACCCGGCCGCCGGCGAGCAGGTCAAGGGCCTCGAGGACCTGGAGCAGGTGCCGCCGGTCGTGATAGCGGCGGTGCGGTTCATTCCACCGGTCCAGCAGGGCCGACCCGAGGTCGGGCTGCTGCGGCAGCAGCCGGTGCCAGCGCTCCATCAGCGGGCGGACCAGGGCGCCTGGCCGTTCCCGGGCCGGGATCCGCAGCCCGCTGGCAATGAGGATGCGGACCAGGCTGCCGCAGTCCACGGCCACGGCGCCGGCGGCAACGAGCTCACCGTGCCGGTGCGCGGGAACATCGTAGTGGTCGCCGTCGAAGGCCCGGGGGCTGATCCCGCAGCGGCCGGCGAAGTCGTGCAGCTCCGGCAAGCTGGTGTCCGAGACCAGGTGGGAGAAGAGCGTGCCGTGCGCCGGCCACATCGGCGGGTCGATGTAGATCATGGACGGGCTTCCGGCCGGAACAGCTGCATCACCTATACCTATCGCAGCGCGGCCGGTTAATGCCACGCGCAGCTCGTCGGCGACCCCGGGGCGGGCTTCTGCGCGGCGCCTCCCCGCAATCCTGCCGACGGCGCGGCGCGCTGCCGGTTGAATTGGTTTTCCCCCTTGTCGGAGCGGCATTGTGATGCTGCAATGGGTCGCATGGACGCGCCGTCGACCGTCGTCGCCATCGGAACCCGCAAAGGCCTCTGGCTGGCCAGCAGCCCGGACCGCAGGAACTGGGACCTGACCGGCCCGCACTTTGCCGCATCTGAGGTTCCCTCCCTGGCGTTCGATACCCGGGACGGCCCGCCGCGCCTGCTGGCGGGTGTCCGGTCGGAGTGGTGGGGCACCAATGTGGCGATCTCCGAAGACCTCGGGATGAGCTGGCAGGAGCCCGACGGCCCGGCGATCGCTTTCCCCGAAGACACCGGCGCCACCCTCCACCGTATCTGGCAGCTGTATCCGGACACCGCGGACCGGCCCGGCGTCGTGTGGGCCGGCTGCGAGCCGATCTCCGTGTTCCGCTCCGAGGACGGCGGGCGCAGCTTCAAACTGATGCGCGGGCTGTGGGACCACCCGCACCGCACCGAGTGGGGCGAGGGATACGGCGGGCCCGCCGCGCACAGCATCTCCACCAGCCCGGTGGACGACACGGTCCACATCGCCATGAGCACCGGCGGCGTGTACCGCTCCGACGACGCCGGCGGCAGCTGGGCGCCCGCCAACGCGGGGATCATCGCGGACTTCCAGCCGGAGAAGTACCCCGAGTTTGGCCAGTGCGTCCACAAGATCGCCCGCGATGCCGGAAACCCGCAGCGGCTCTACGCGCAGAACCACGGCGGGGTGTACCGCAGCGACGACGCCGGCGGGCAGTGGATCTCCATCGCCGACGGGCTGTCTTCGGATTTCGGCTTCGTGATGCTTGCCCACCCGTCCCGGCCGGACACGATCTGGACCATTCCCATGGGGTCCGGCGAGGAGCGCAATCCGCCGCAGGGACGGCCGGCCGTGTACCGCAGCAGGGACGCCGGGGACAGCTGGGAGCGGTTCAACGACGGACTGCCGGCCTACGACTTTAATGCCGTCCTCCGCGACGCCGCCGCCATCGACAACGCTGACCCGGTGGGCATCTACTTCGGCACCCGGGGCGGCGAGGTGTATGCCAGCGCCGACGAGGGCGAATCGTTCAACTTGGTCGCCGCCAATCTTCCAGATGTGCTCTGTGTCCGCGCCGTCCAGCTCTAGGCCGCCGGAGACGGCGGAGCCGGGACCGGCGGCGTCGGGGCCGGTGGCCGTGCTGCTGATGCTGCCGGCCTCCCTGGCCGAGGCTGTGGATGGACGGCGCGTCGTGCAGGTGGTTGCCGAGGTCCCCACGGTTGGTGGGCTGCTTGCCGCCCTGCGCAGCCAGTACCCGCGGATCCTCAACCGGATCTGTGATGAAGCCGGGGCCGTCCGCCGCTACGTCAACATATATGTGGACGGGGAGGACATCCGCGACTTCGCTGCCCGGGGAGGGTCCGTCGTCGGCGGTGCCGAAGTACTGGTGCTGCAGTCCGTAGCCGGCGGCTGAAACCCCCGACGGCTCCTACTAACGGCTGTGGGTCCCTGCGGGTCCTCCTATTTTGCTCCCGTTGAGCCGTTGACGCCGCTGGGGTCGTTGTTGCTGTCGGGATCGTTGGGGTCGCTGCCCAGCAGGCGGAGGAGCCCGCTTTCCCGGGCAGCCTGAAAATCCCCTTGCGGTTCCTCGTCCATCTCGACAAAGATCTCCACGCGGCGTCCCCGCGCGTTGTCCTCGACCCACCGCAGGACCTCGCCGACGTCGGCGGCCTCCGTCAGAACGTGCGCATCAAGGTTCCACGCCCAGCCCGGAGCCGGCCGCTCCCAGAAGTGAACACGGTACGCCGGAGCCTTCACAGTTAGGCGCGGCTCCGCGTGGACGGTCGGAAGTGCTTTCATAGCGAAAGGGTACTGTGCCCGGCAAAGGTGCGGACCGCCCCTCCCCCGGCCGGTGAAGGGGCCCGGATCGGTGTCGGTTCCGGAAGGGTCATCCCCTAGAACGGGGCCGGCTCGGGCTCCGCCCGGCCTTGTTTCAGGACAAGCTGAGGCTCGGTCCGGTACGTCCGTCCCGTCGGCGAGGTCCAGACCAGGTGTCCGGGCTCAGGCTGGCGGGCGTGCCAGAATCCGAGCGTCTTGAGCCGGTGGTGTTTCCGGCACAGGCAGGCGAGATTCCGATGGTCGGTGCTTCCGCCCTGTACGTAGGGCACGGTGTGGTCGGTTTCGGCGGCAATGGTTCCGGCGCTGCATCCGGGGAAGCGGCAGGTCCCGTCCCTGGCCTGCAGCCAGCGCTTCACGCCCGGGGGGACTCGACGTCGGGCACCCACCGCCAGGACTTCACCGTCCAGGGAATCGGTCAGCAAAGCGGTCAGGTGTGAAGCCGATTCCACCAGGGCACGGGCTGCCTCAGGGCTGATGGAGCCATATCCGTTCAGCTCAGCAGGCTGACCGCTCAACCCCAGCAGCGTCTCCGCCGTCAGCAGCACCATGACTTCGCACCGCGTCCCTCCGGCTGCCCTGTCAGGGGTGCAGCCCCGGAGGGCGCCGGGATGCTCCTGTTCATCAGCGCCCCCGCTCCCCTCAGCCGGCGGACTGCACTGAGGATCGCCGGTCAGCAATGCCGCAAAGATGTCGGTGCGCAGCTGGTTCAATGTCCGGGGATCGCCCGCTGCCTGTTCACCCCGGGCCGCCGTGGTGAGCATCGCGTAGATGCCCTGCCCCTGGGCAGCCGGAAGGAAAGCTGACAGCTGCACCATGCCTTCCGGTTCGGGACGCAGCCACACGGAGCGTTCAGCCCGCGCCTGGCGATGCTGCCTGGCCAGCTGTTCCTCGCTGAGCAGGGCGTCCCGGTGCCGGCGTCCGATGCGCTCGAGCTGGGCAGCCGTCAGGTCCTTGGCCTTCCCCAGCATGATCTGCTCGATCCGCTCCCGGTCCTCCCGGCCCAACCCCGCGACCACACGGGCAATGGCCTGCGCCTGCCCGTAGGTAAGCCGGCCGTCCTCCAGCCGGGCCAGGGTCTCGGGGCAGTCGGCGGCAAGCGTCTGCGACTCAGCCATGAGCCGCTGGGCCGTCAGCGGTGGCAGGCACAGCAGCGCACCGACCTCCGAAGCGGCCGCCCGAAATGCCAGCTGTGGATCCGTCCGGTCGAAGAAAGACAGCTCATCCGCCACCAGCTGCTGCAGCCGGTGGATGCCTCGGGCCTGTTGGGCCCGGGCCCAGGACAGCACCCTTTCAAGCAGTTCCAAGGCCTCGACGAGACGATCCTGGGGCAGAGCCATGACGTCCTCCAGCACCAGGGAACCGGTCAGCACCGGATGCCGGGAAGTGAAAAGCCCTGCGGCACCTTCCCCACCTGCCTGCCGAAACTCCGACGCATGGTCCGACACAGCTGCGGGGACCGCCTCCGGCACACCGGCGGCCAACTCATGCCCCGGCCCAGGCGCCACGGAGCCTGCGCTGCCGCCCGGCTTCATCGGGCCGCGCTCCCCGGGACCGTCCGGTCCGCTTCCGCCGTTCACGGTGGCTGTCATAGCCCCATTCCAGCAACAGGCTTCGGGCATCTGTCGCGTACCCGTCAGTGCCGGGCACAACACTCTCGCGGCCCATTCCTGTGGAGGACAGCGGCAGGCCGGGACCGCCCCCGTTCCGGCCGCCGCCCGAGCGCAGCAGGCCGGGGCCACCCGGCAGCACGAGTCCGCCCGGCAACGACGAAAGGGCACCCCCGCTGTGCGCGGGAGTGCCCTCCGTAGTGCCTGCCGTCACCGGCGGCAGGTACTGCAGGAGTGCTGCTGCAGGACTGCAGAACCTGCCTGACTGCAGCAGCCTGCTAGGCCGGCAGCTGCAGGACCTGGCCGGTGAAGATCAGGTCGGGGTGGATGACGGTGTCGACGTTGGCGTTGTACAGAGCCTGCCAGCCGCCCTCGATGCCCAGCTTCTCGGCAATGGTCGACAGGGTGTCGCCGGCCTGGATGGTGTAGGTCTCACCGGACAGGGCCGGAGCCTCGGTCTGGACCGGAGCGGTCTGCACCGGAGCGGTGGCCTGCACCTGGATGTTCTCGGCAGCTGTCGGCGCGGGAACCTCGGCGGCCTGCGGCTGGACGTAGGTCTCCACCGGGGCAACCTGCTCGGCGGCCTGCGGCTGGACGTAGGTCTGAGCCGGAACCTCAGCCTGAGGCTGGACGTAGGTCTCGGTCTGGGTCGGGGCCGGAGCGGTGGCCTGCGGGTTGGCGGTGGCACCGGTCATGCCCAGCTTGGCGGTGCAAGCCGGCCAGGCACCGGGGCCCTGCGAGGCCAGGACCCGCTCGGCGACAGCGATCTGCTGCTCACGAGTCGCCTGCGCGGCGGTCGGGGCGTAGCTCGTACCGCCATAGCCCTCCCAGGTGCTCTGGACAAACTGCAGTCCCCCGGAGTAGCCGTTGCCGGTGTTGATCTGCCAGTTTCCGCTGCTTTCGCACTGTGCAAGGGCGTCCCAGTCCATGGAGCTGGCGTTGGCGGGAGCAGCGAGGCTGACGAGTCCCGCTGCGCCCGCGCCGGTGATGGCGGCAGTGGCCAGGCTGCGACGCACGATACGACGGATCTTCTGGTTCTTCATCGGTTTCTTCTGCTCCCAAGGGTTCCACCTGCGCTCTACCCGTCCCCGGGCTTCATCGCGCCGTCGCCTACCCCAGACTGTCGGAGGTCTCTTACGGTGCGCACGCAGCGGCGACTGCACGGTGGACGCGTGGCACTTGGCATTTCCTACCCGGTCGCACCTCTGCGGTGCCGACCGCCGTCGACGCTGTTCCGGTCAACGGTTCACCCTCGATTCGGGCTCTTAACGAAGATAGGGCAGCCTGCAGTCGAGACCAAATCGATATCAACTCGGCGTGAATCGTTACGTGTCGCAGATCCGCGCCAGCAAGCCGATCGAGTACCATCCACGGCCTATCGGTTAGGTTTCTCACACCCGGTTTCGGCCGTTTCTGGACAGTCCGCAGGCCCCGGTCTAACCTTGGTCCTCGTGCTCACGTTCTTCAATGCGCTCAAGCGCATTCTGGTGGGACGCCCCTACGGCAACGAGCGGCTCTCGCAGACCCTGCTACCCAAGCGGATCGCCCTGCCGGTCTTCTCCTCCGACGCGCTGTCCTCGGCCGCCTACGCGCCGGACGAGATCCTCCTCACCCTGGCCCTCGCCGGCGTAGCCGCCGTCACCTTCTCCCCCTGGGTGGGCCTGGCCGTCATCGTGGTGCTGCTGACCGTCGTCGCCTCCTACCGGCAGAACGTGCGCGCCTACCCCTCCGGCGGCGGCGACTACGAGATCGCGACGACGAACCTGGGCCGGCCGGCCGGCCTCACGGTGGCCTCGGCCCTGCTGGTGGACTATGTGCTCACCGTGGCGGTGTCCATGTCCTCCGCCGCGGCGTATCTGGCGACGGCGGTCCCCGCCCTTCACGAGCACCGCGCCGCCCTGGCCGCCGCCGGCGTCGTGATCCTCGTGCTCGTGAACCTGCGCGGCGTCCGGGAGGCCGGGGCGCTGTTCGCGGTGCCCACCTACATTTTCATGGCCTCCGTGCTGGGCATGTGCCTCTACGGCGGCTTCCTGGCCGTCACGGGAGAGCTGGGCGAGGCGCCCTCCGCCGACTTCAGCATCGTGCCCGAGGCGGGGCTGGACAACGGCCTGGTGGGCCTGGCCGGCGCGTTCCTGCTGCTGCGTGCCTTCTCCTCGGGTGCGGCGGCACTGACCGGCGTGGAGGCTATCAGCAACGGCGTGCCCACGTTCCGCAAGCCGAAGAGCGCCAACGCCGCCACGACCCTGCTGCTGCTCGGTATCATCGCCGCCTCGCTGCTGGCCGGCATCCTCGCCCTCGCGGCCGCGGCCAAGGTGCATGTGGTCCAGGACCCGGCCACCCAGCTGCTCGACGACGGCCGGCCGGTGGGCGAGAGCTACATCCAGCACCCGGTGATTTCCCAGCTGGCGGAGACGGTGTTCGGTGACGGTAGCCTGCTCTTCTACCTGGTGGTGGGGGCCACCGGCCTGATCCTGGTCTTCGCCTCCAACACCGCGTTCAACGGCTTCCCGGTGCTGGCCTCGATCCTTGCCCGCGACGGGTACCTGCCGCGGCAGATGCGCACCCGCGGCGACCGGCTGGCCTTCAGCAACGGGATCATCTCCCTCGGGGCGGGCGCACTGGTGCTGATCCTGCTCTTCAATGCGGACGTGACCCGGCTGATCCAGCTCTACATCGTGGGTGTCTTCGTCTCCTTCACCGCCAGCCAGCTGGGCATGATCCGGCACTGGACGGGACGGCTGCGGCTGGAGCGGAGCAAGGAGGCCCGGCGCGCCATGCAGCGGTCCCGGGCGATCAACTCGCTGGGTTTCGGGATGACGGCGCTGGTGCTCGTGATCGTCATCGTCACCAAGTTCACCCACGGGGCGTGGATCGCACTGCTCGCCATGGCCGGGCTGTACCTGATGATGTTCGGCATCCGCTCGCACTACGAGTCCGTGGCCCGGGAACTGGCCCTGGGCGACGACGAACAGGGCCTTGCGCTGCCCTCGCGCGTCAACGCCGTGATCCTGGTGTCCAAGGTGCACAAGCCGGCGCTGCGCGCCGTCGCCTACGCCCGCGCCTCCCGACCCTCCAGCCTGGAGGCCATCACCGTGGACGTGGACCCGGAGGAGACCCGGCGGGTCACCGACGAGTGGGAGCGGCTGAAGATCCCGGTGCGGCTGACCGTCCTGTCCTCCCCGTACCGGGAGACCATTTCACCGGTGCTCAGTTACCTGCGTGAAGCGCGCCGGAACCGGCCCCGCGAGCTGTTCGTGGTCTACATCCCCGAATACGTGGTGGGCCGCTGGTGGGAGCAGCTGGTCCACAACCAGACCGCGCTGCGGATCAAGGCCCGGCTGCACTTCGAGCCCGGCATCATGGTCGCCAGCGTGCCGTGGCAGCTGGCCTCAAGCCGCGACGCCGAGGGCCAGCCCGCCGGCGGTCCCGGCGCCCACACCCGGGGCTGAGCCGGGCCGTCAGCCCCGCCGCAGCCCGATCCTGGGACCGTCCCAGCGGTGGCGCAGCCAGCGGTCGTGGCTGGTCAGGACCACGGCGCCGGGGTACGCGTCCAGCGCGCTCTCCAGTTCCTCCGCCAGGGCCAGGGACAGATGGTTGGTGGGTTCGTCGAGCAGCAGCAGCTCCGGGGGCTCGGCCAGGAGCGGCGCCAGGGCCACCCTCCGCCGCTGGCCGGGGGACAACCGGCTCAGCGGCAGCCCGCACCGGGATGCCGGCAGCAGGCCGAGATCCGGGAGCGACGGTGCCAGGTCCGGGAACCGCAGCCGCCGCCGATACGCCTCTTCCGCCGTCAGATCAGCGGGAAGCCCCACCTCCCCGTCCTGGCGCAGCCAGCCGACCCCGAGCTCCGGGCGGCGCTGCACGGTGCCGACATCCGGGTGGAGTTCCCCCGCGAGGACGGCCAGCAGCGTCGACTTGCCATACCCGTTGGCGCCCTCGACCAGCAGCCGGTCCCCGGTGTGCAGGACCAGGTCCAGGGGCTCCAGCCTGTTCCACACTCCGGCTCCGGCCAGGGTCAGCAGCGGCTCCTCCGCATCCGACAGCCGATCGGGGCGGCCGGCTGTGGATCCCGGCCCGGCAGCGGTGTCGACGCCGCGCCATGAGTCGGCGCCCCGAAAGCGGAGCGGCACCGGCGGCGGAGGAACGGCCTGCCGCTCCAGCGCCGCCAGGGCCTGCCGGGCTGAGCGGATCCGCCCGCCGACGGTCTTCGCGGCGCGGTCGGCATAGAACTTCTGCGCTCCGCGGGCCTCGGTCCGCGGAACGTCGGTGTGGAAGACCTCGCCCTGCGTGGTCCCGGCTGCGCGTCGGAGCCGGGCCCGTTCGGTCTGCTGCGCGTGCCATGCCTCGACCCATCGCCGCCGCTCTTCGGCCCGTTCCCTGAGGTAGGCCGAGAACCCCCCGGTGTACCGCCGCCCCTGCACGGCGTCGGTACCGTAGCCCTCCGGCCCGGGCGACGGGTCCAGATCCACCAGGTGCGTGGCGATTGTGTCCAGGAACCACCGGTCGTGGCTGGCCATCAGCACCGGCCCGGTCCAGCCGCGCAGTTCCGCGGCGAGGAAGCTGACGGCGTCGTCGTCGAGATGGTTGGTGGGTTCGTCGAGCAGCAGCGCGTCGGGGCGCTCAAGCAGCAGCACGGCGATGGCGAGCCGGCGGCGCTGGCCGCCGGAAAGCCGCCGGAGGGGCCTGTCCAGCGGCGCATCCGCGAGCCCAAGCCCGCCGAGCACCGTGCCGATTCGGGCCTCCAGGGCCCACAGCCCGGCCCGTTCCGCTTCGGTGAGCACCAGGTCGTAGGCCCGGGCGACCGCGGCGTCCTCCGGGCCGCGGGCCAGCTGCGCCGCCAGCTGGGCCAGGGCCGGCTCCAGCCGGCGGACCGGTGCGACGGCGGCGTCCACCGCCTCGCCGAGGGTCGCCGCCGGCGAGGGAATCGACTCCTGCGCCAGGTACCCGGTGCCGGCGGGGCGCCGGACCGTCCCTGCGCCAGGCGCAAGCTGTCCTGCTGCAATGCGCAGCAGGGTGGACTTGCCGGCCCCGTTTTCCCCGATCAGGCCGGTACGTGATCCCGCCGGAACCGTGAAGGTCACGTCGGTGAGGATCCGGTGGCCCGGATAGCTCAGCCCAATGCCGTCGAAACTGAAGTGCCGGGCAGTGCGGGCACGGCGCGCGGCGGAGGAAAAAGTCGGGGAGGTAGTCGAAGACGCCGGAGTGGAGTCGGCCATGAAGGGTCCTGTCGTCCGCAGATGGATCAGCCCGCCGGGCGTGGAACCCTCCGGGAGCGGACGCAGCATGGGCGTCGGCATCGCTCCGGGGCAGCCGCAGGCGCGGGCACGTCAATCAGGACTTGAACATGGGTCGATGCTAGCCATGCCCGGCCGGTACAGGCAAGGCGCGCAGGAGCGGGCGGACGCGGGGCCCGGGCCGGCGCGGGCCCCGGCCGGACGCGCCCGGGCCGGCGTGGGCCGTGCTATCCGGCCCGGCCGGCCAGCACGGACTGATACGCGTAGTCGGAGAGCCGGCCCTGGTCCCGGGCCTGCTCGACGGCGGCGAAGGAGCGGGGGCCGGCGTCGCTGTACGGGAAGTGGATGAGCTCGGCAATCAGCTCCCATTCCTCGGCGATGGAGTCGATGAGGTCATCCGGGGTCTCCTGCTCGGAGGGCCCGCCATCGAGCACCGTGTACTGCCCCTCCGGAACCCGGTGCGCCTCCAGCCGTTCGAGGTCGGCCTCCAGCTCAGCGAGGGAGGCGTACTCGCGCTGCGCGCCGGGCGGAACCGAGCTGCCCACCGAGGCCAACTCGCTGCCGAACGCACCCTCGGCCAGGGCGAAGACCGACGTCGGAACCGGTTCCCCCTCGGCCAGGTAGGCCGGCAGCTGGGAGGGCATCCAGTACCAGGCGTCGCCCAGGTCAGCGCCGCCGGGCTGGGCCCGCTCGCTGATCCAGCCCCGGGCGGTCAGCAGGGCGTCCGCCTCGTCGCTGAAGAAGGCCTGCTCGCCGCGGAAGCGGGCGTTGACCTCATGCGTGGCGCGGCGGGCCTGCTTCTTCTTGGCGGCGGCCTTCCTGCGGGGCTTTGATTTGGGCATCGGGACTCCTGGAGGCCGTGGCGGTGGGGTGGGTGAGTGCGGAGGCTCGGGGACGGAACCGCGGGTCAGAACCCGCTGCCGCCCTCGACGGCCATGTTCGCGAACCGGGAGTAGTGGCCCTGGAAGCCGACCACAATGGTCTTGGTAGGGCCGTTACGGTGCTTGGCGACAATGACGTCGGCTTCGCCGGCCCGCGGAGACTCCTTGTCGTAGATGTCCTCGCGGTGCAGCAGGATGACCATGTCGGCGTCCTGCTCGATCGAGCCGGATTCACGGAGGTCGGAGACCATCGGCTTCTTGTCGGTGCGCTGTTCGGAGCCGCGGTTCAGCTGCGAGAGCGCGATCACCGGCACCTCAAGCTCCTTGGCCAGCAGCTTCAGGGCACGGGAGAACTCGGAGACTTCCTGCTGGCGGGATTCCACGCGCTTGCCGGAGGACATCAGCTGCAGGTAGTCGAGCACCACGAGCTTGAGGTCGTGCTTCTGCTTGAGCCGGCGGCACTTGGCGCGGATCTCCATCAGCGACATGTTCGGACTGTCGTCGATGAACAGCGGCGCGTCGTTCATCCGGCCCATGGTGGTGGCGATCTTGCCCCACTGCTCGTCTTTGATGGTGCCCTTGCGCAGGTCCTGCAGCCCGATGGTGGCCTCGGCGGAGAGCAGGCGCATGGCGATCTCGTTGCGCCCCATTTCCAGGGAGAAGAACACCGTGGTCATGTTGTTCTTGATCGCCGCGGAGCGGGCGAAGTCCAGCGCGAAGGTGGACTTGCCGACGGCGGGACGGGCGGCGATGACGATCATCTGACCGGGGTGCAGCCCCTGGGTCAGTTCGTCCAGTTCGTAGAAGCCGGTGGGCACGCCGGTCATGCCCTCGCCGCGGTGTCCGGCCGACTCGATCTCGTCGACCGTGCCCTCGATGATGTCCTTCAGCGGCACGTAGTCCTCGGCGGTGCGCCGCTCCGCCACGGCGAAGACCTCGGCCTGCGCGGCGTTGACCAGGTCGTCGACCTCGCCGTCGTTGGAGTATCCGAGCTGGACGATCTTGGTGCCGGCATCCACCAGCCGGCGCAGGACGGCGCGCTCCCGCACGATCTCTGCGTAGAACCCGGCGTTCGCGGCCGTGGGCACGGACTGGATCAGCGTGTGCAGGTAGGCCGGGCCGCCGATGCGGGTAATCTCACCGCGCTTGGTGAGTTCATCGGAGACGGTCACCGCATCGGCGGGCTCGCCGCGGCCGTACAGGTCGATGATTGACTCGTAGATCGCCTCGTGGGCCGGGCGGTAGAAGTCGACGCCGCGCAGCACCTCGACGACGTCGGCGATGGCGTCCTTGGAGAGCATCATGCCGCCGAGCACGGACTGCTCCGCCACCAGGTCCTGCGGGGGTGTGCGGCCGAAATCCCCGGCGCTGGAGACCGCCGGAGCGTCCGAATGCGTGAGCGACACTGTAAAAGCCTTCCGAGAGGTAATGCTGGCGACCCCTGGGCACCGGGCCGGCTGGTTCCAGTCCTACCTCCTGCCACCGACATTCCCGCCGACGACGGCGGCGGGCAGGGAATGTGGGGATAAGGGGACTTTTCCCCGGCGTATGAGGGATTCCCCGTCACCGTAGTCCTCCTCCGACCACATCGCCAAGTGACTTATCCACAGAGCCTGTGGGTGGCCTGTGCATAACGCGGCGTGTTGTGTGCACAGGCTGGGCATAACTCTGTGGACAGAGGGGAACATATGTGCGAAATATGGCTCTGACTAGGGCAAACGCGTGTTAACACCTGTGGAGAAAAAGTATTTTTGCGCCACGCCGTAGCCCAAACCCCGGTTGACAAACCCCGGATGCGGGGTGAGGCTGCACGGGGTTGTCCACGTTTCCGGCCCAGCGTCCCAAAGTTATCCACAGCGGTTGTCCCCAGCTGTGGATTGTTGTGTATAAACCGCCTGCAGCGGTGGATAACCTTCAGGCCGATCAGGCGGAGAGTGGCCGGAAACACGTTACGGTGCAGCAAAAAGCGCCCCCCGCCCGAAGGCAGGAGGCGCTTTTCGAAACCGCAGCGGAAAACGCTAGCCGGCGACGACCTCGAGGTCGATCACGGCGGCAACGTCCTCGTGCAGGCGGATGTTGGCCTGGTAGGAACCGAGCGACTTGATGTGCGTCGGCAGCTCCACCTTGCGCTTGTCGATGCTGCCCAGGCCTGCGGCCTCGACTGCAGCGGCAACGTCGGCGGCCTTCACGGTGCCGAACAGGCGGCCGGACTCGCCGGCCTTGACGGCCAGCTTGACCGGCTTGGCCGACAGTGCGGCAGCCTGCTTCTGGGCGTCTTCCAGCGAAGCGTGCTCGCGCGCAGCGCGGGCGGCCTTGATGGACTCGACCTGCTTCTCGCCACCCTTGGACCAGGCCAGGGCGAAGCCGCGGGGCAGCAGGTAGTTACGTGCGTAACCGTTCTTCACCTCGACGACATCGCCGGCGGTGCCGAGACCGGTCACTTCATGGGTCAGAATGAGCTTTGCCATGGGATTCGTTCCTTTCCTTTAGCCGCGGCCAGCGCCGGAGTAGGGCAGGAGAGCGACTTCCCGGGCGTTCTTGATCGCCAGGGCGATCTTGCGCTGTTCCTGAACAGTGACACCGGTGACGCGACGAGCGCGGATCTTTCCGCGATCGGAAATGAACTTGCGCAGCAGCGCGACGTCCTTGTAGTCGATGACAGTGATGTCAGCGGCCTTCAGGGGGTTGGACTTTGGTTTGGGCTTACGAAGTTCAGCCTTAGCCATCGTGGAGCTCCTTATGTCTGTTGGAGCCCGTGGATCATTCCACGGGATGGGCTCGACGGCGGTTGCCGTCTGAGTGTGGCGCCGGAGCGCCGGGAGGGGCGGGGCGGCGGCCGACGGGGCCGCCGCATCCGCCCGAGGGGGTTAGAAGGGCGGGTCGTCCGAGCCGGGGCCGGTGCCCCAGCCGCCGCCGGAGTTGCCTCCGGCCGGAGCGCCCCACGGATCATCTACGGGACCGGACTGCTGCTGCTGGCCGCCGCCGCCCCAACCGGAGTTGGAGTTGCCGCCGCCGAAGCCGCCGCCGGAGTTCCCGCCGAAGCCGCCACCGCCGCTGTTGCCGCCGAAGCCGCCGCCGCCACCGCCGGAGCGCTGGGTGCGGGTGACCTTGGCCGACGCATAGCGGAGCGAGGGGCCGATCTCGTCGACCTCCAGCTCCATGACGGTGCGCTTTTCGCCCTCTTTGGTTTCATACGAACGCGACTTCAGGCGGCCCTGGCAAACCACGCGGGTTCCCTTGGTCAGGGATTCCGCGACGTTCTCAGCGGCCTCACGCCAGACCGAAGCGCGGAGGAACAGCGTTTCGCCGTCCTTCCACTCGTTCGACTGGCGGTCAAAGGTGCGCGGAGTCGAGGCAATGGTGAAGTTCGCCACTGCCGAACCCGACGGGGTGAACCGGAGTTCCGGATCGTTGGTCAGGTTGCCGATAACGGTGATCGTTGTTTCGCCTGCCATGACTGCCTCCTGCTGTCTGAGCCCGTTGCGGGGCTCGTCGTAAGAAAGAAAGTGTCGCCGAAACTACTCGGCGGAAACCTTCTGGTCTTCGGGGCGGATGATCTTGGTGCGCAGGATGGTCTCGTTGAGGCCAAGCTGGCGGTCAAGCTCAGCAGCAGCAGAGGGGTTGGCGGTGAAGTTGACGACCGCGTAGATGCCCTCGGACTTCTTCTTGATGTCGTAGGCGAGGCGGCGACGGCCCCAGATGTCGACCTTGTCGATGGTTCCACCGTCGTTGCGGACAACGTTGAGGAACTTGTCGAGCGAAGGCTCAACGGTACGCTCGTCGACCTCGGGGTCGATGATTACCATCAGTTCATAAGCACGCATTGTGAACCCACCTCCTTTGGGCTATACGGTCACGGTATTTCCGTAACAGGAGGTTCTATTGCGTTGTCTCGGCCGGCCGGCGGTTCATGCCGGTCGGCGCGGCAGCGGGCAGGGCCCACAGCACAGACTTCACTATCCTATCCGACTTTTCCGCTCCGCGCCGACGCCGGGCCCTGCCGTGGAAAAGCGCAGGCTCCTAGAACCCTTCGGCCAGGAAGAGGCGGCGACTGACGCGGGCAAGGGCCAGCGGATCGGCGACGCCGGCCATCTCCCGGGCCGAATGCATCGACAGCAGCGGGATGCCGACGTCGACGGTGCGGATGCCCAGCCGGGTGGCGGTCAGCGGGCCGATGGTGGAGCCGCACGGCACCTGGTTGTGCGAGACGAATTCCTGGTAGGCCACCCCGGCCTCCGCGCACAGCCGCGCCCACACCGCAGTGCCCCACGCCTCGGTGGTGTAGCGCTGGTTGGCGTTGATCTTCAGCAGCGGCCCGCCGTTGAGCACCGGGTGGTTGGCCGGATCATGCCGCTCGGCGTAGTTGGGGTGCACGGCGTGCCCGGCGTCGGCGGACAGGCAGAAGGAGGCGGCCATGGCCCGGCGGCGGTCGGCGTCGCCCGCGCCCCGCCCGGCGCCGATGCGCTGCAGCACATCCTCCAGGAAGGGCCCCGCGGCTCCGGAGCGTGAGCCGCTGCCGACCTCCTCATGGTCGAACGCGGCGAGCACGGCGATGGCGCCGGAGCGCTTGTCCTCGGCGGCGCCGATCAGCGCGCTCAGCCCGGCGTGCACGGAGGAGAGGTTGTCCAGGCGCCCGGACGCGAAGAACTCCCCGTCAGCGCCGAAGACCTGCGGCGCCTGGGTGTCGGCGGCGACGACGTCGTAGCCGCCCAGCTGCCCGACGTCGAGGCCGGCCCGGGCGGCCAGCAGCTCAAGCAGGTCGGAGGTGGAAGGATCGCCCAGCCCCCAGACCGGATTCATGTGCTGCTGCTTGTCCAGTTTCAGGCCCTCGTTGACGGCCCGGTCCAGGTGGATGGCCAGCTGCGGGAAGCGCAGCAGCGGCCCGGTCTCCACCAGCCGTTCCTGGCCGTCCAGGGTGACCAGGCGGCCGGCCAGCTGCAGTTCACGGTCCAGCCAGGAGTTCAGCAGCGGCCCGCCGTAGACTTCCACGCCGGCCTGGAGCCAGCCGTAGCGGCCGGTGGTGGGACGCGGCTTCAGCTTGAAGGTCGGCGAGTCCGTATGCGTGCCCAGCACCGCGAATCCGGTGTGCGGGCCGGCGTCCTCCGGGACGATCCAGGCGATGAACGCTCCGTCCCGCACGGCGACGTAGCGGCCCGGGGCGGCGGGCCAGTCCGCCCGCTCATCCAGCTTGGTGAAGCCGGCGGCGGTGAGCCGGCGGACCGCCTCGCGGACGGCGTGGAAGCTGGAGGGCGAGGCGCTGACGTAGGCGCCGAGGTCGTGGACGTGCTCGAGTGCATCAGACATGCTCCGATTCAACCACCGCGCGCGCCCGGGCGCACGGCGCCCGGATCAGCCGCCTGGGACCACCAGCCCGGACTCGTAGGCGTAGACGACGGCCTGCACCCGGTCCCGCAGGCCCAGCTTGGCCAGCATCCGGCCCACATGTGTCTTGACCGTGGCTTCGCTGACCACGAACCGCGCGGCGATCTCGCTGTTGGACAGCCCCTCCGCGACCGCGTGCAGCACCTCCCGTTCGCGGGCGGTGAGGTCGGCCAGCCGCGGGTCCGGGCCGGGGCGGGCCGCGGGGGCGGCCAGCAGGTGGTTTTCCAGCAGCCGTCGGGTGACCCGCGGGGCGACGACGGCGTCGCCGGCGTTGACCACGCGCAGGGCGTGCACCAGCTCCGCCGGAGCGGCGTCCTTGAGCAGGAACGCGGAGGCTCCCGCACGCAGCCCGGAGAACACGTACTCGTCCAGGTCGAAGGTGGTCAGCAGGATCACCCGCGGCCCGTCCGCCGCGCAGAGGCGGGCAGTGGCCTCGATGCCGTCCATGCCCGGCATCCGGATGTCCATCAGCACGACGTCGGGGGCCAGCTGCGCGGCGAGCCGGACGGCTTCGGCCCCGTCCCCGGCCTCGCCGACGACCGCCAGGTCCTCCTCGCCCTCGAGGATCAGCCGGAAGCCCATGCGCAGCAGCGGCTGATCGTCCACGAGCAGCACGCGGATGGGTACGTCATTCATTGCTGGTCCTCCCCCTGTCGGACGGTGCCGGCGTCGCCGTCAGCCGCTGGATCCGCGGTGCCCTGCGCGCCCGCGGTGTCCCCGGCGGGCCCGGACGGCGCGTGCGCCGGGGCCCCGGGTACGGTGAGCACCGCCGTCGTCCGCCACCCGCCGCCGGGCAGCGGGCCGGCCTGGACTGTGCCGCCGTAGATGGCTGCGCGTTCGCGCATGCCGTGCAGCCCCTGGCCGCTGCCGGGCCGGCTGCCGGGGGCTGCACCGCCGTCGGCCTGGCGGGCCGCTGCGTCGCCGTTCGACGCCGCGTGGAGCACCGGGCCGGCTCCGTCGTCGGACACGCTGACCCGTACAGTCTCCGCGGTGCGGTCAATCCGTACCTGCACCCGGGACGCCCCGCGGGCGTACCGCAGGGCGTTGGTCAGCGATTCCTGCACGATCCGGTGCACGGTGAGCAGGAACGCCGGGTCGTCGGGAAGCGGCGGGCCGCTGCGGGTCAGCGTCGCCGGCAGGCCGGCGGAGCTGAACCCGTCGACCAGCGACTCGAGGGAGCCGGGCAGCAGCGGGTTGCGCGGGGCCGGCGCGGCCGGCTGCCCGGGGTCCGGCCCGGAGCCGGCGGCGTCCTCCCGGAGCACGCCGAGCACCCGGCGCATGTCGGCCAGGGCGGAGCGGCCGGTGCCGGAAAGTTCCGCAAGCACCTCGCCGGCGCGTGCCGGGTCCCGGCGCAGCACGACGGCGGCGCCGTCGGACAAGGCGATCATGACGGTCAGCGAATGGGCCACGATGTCGTGCATCTCGCGGGCGATGCGGTTGCGTTCGGTGACCGAGGCAAGCTGCGCGTTGCGGTTTGCCCAGGCCCTGACCTCCTCGTCGTGCAGGCGGTTGCGGCGCACCGTGATGCCGGCCCCGGCGGCGATGACGTACATCATCAGGAGCATGACCACCAGGATCCAGATGACCGTGGGGTTTCCCTCCGCCAGGGTGTCACCCAGGATGAGGAGCGCCGCCCCGGTGGGGACCGCGGCCAGGACAAGCACCGTGAAGGTCACCGCGGCCCGGTGCTTGACGGCCACGGAATACAGGCCGAGCAGAACCCCGAAGCCGAGGCTGAACAGCCCGCCGCTGTAGACCAGCAGCAGCGGGTCGCCGAGGGCCAGCAGCACCGTGACCAGGATCGGCCGGCTGCGGCGCAGCAGGACCAGCAGCACGCCTCCGGCCAGGAAGGCCGGGATCATCACCGCGGCATTCAGGTCCGCCGTGTCGCGCGGGGCGGCCAGCACATCCGGAACGGTGCCGAGGAGGTAGATGAGGCCGACGAGCACGTCGGTGACGCGCGGGTGGCGGTGCAGGTAGCGGCGCAGCGGCCCGCGGCGCCGAAAGCTGATGTCGCCGAGGGGAACGGATTCGGTGGAAGGGGCGGCGGCCGTTCGTTCCGCTGCCCCTTCCACCGGGCTTCTTCCGCTCATGGCGGGGTCCTTAGACGTCGCGCTTCTTCACGACGAGGGCGGCGGCGGCCAGCAGGCCCACGGCCCAGGCGGCCATGACCAGGCCGCCCTGCAGCTGGGTCAGGTCTCCGTCGCTGATCCGGGTGGCCACCAGCTGGATGCCCGCCGAGTCCGGCAGGAACCGGGCGGCGTCGGGAATCCAGTCCGCCAGGCCGGAGATCAGCGAGACGATAATCGGCACCACGAACAGCAGGCCGATGATGGTCACCACGCCGCCGGCCGTGCTGCGCAGCAGCGCTCCGATGGCCACGCCCATCACGGCTACCAGGGCCAGGAACGTGCCGGTGTTGATGATGCTCCCCAGCACGCCCGGCGCATCCAGGCCGAACTCCAGGTTCTCCGGCGCCAGCAGCGGCTGGCTGATGAAATAGCTGGCGAAGGCGGCCACAACGCCCACGACGAAGGCGACGACCGCGGTGACCAGGGTCTTGGCCAGCAGGGCCGGGATGCGGGTGGGCACGGCCACCATGGTGGAGCGGATCATGCCGGTGGTGTATTCGGAGGCGATCAGCACCACGGCGAGCGCGGCGATCAGCAGCTGGCCGAACACAAGCCCGGAGGACGGAGCGTCGTAGGCCATCTGCTGGAGGTCCAAGCCGGGGCCGACGCCCATGTCCGGGCCCATGGCGGGGTTGTCGGCGACCATGTCGGCGGTCAGGGCAGTGGACCAGGCGTAAAGCGCCGCCAGCCCGATCATCACCGCGACGGTGATGGCGAGCAGGATAACGGTGGAGCGCAGCGTCGTGACCTTGATCCATTCCGAGCGCAGGACCCGCGGGAAGGTCACGCGTTCGTTTCCGGCAGCGCGGGCCGGCCGGGCGGCGGGGGCTGTGGCGGTGCTCATGCGGGCTGTCCTTCCTGGGCCGGAGCGGAAGCCGGCTGGTTCATCTGCTGCGACTGGTATTCGACCTCACCGCGGGTCAGCTCCATATATGCCTCTTCGAGGGAGAGCCGCTGCGGGGTGAGCTCGGTGATGAGGATGCCGCGGGACAGGGCGGCCTCCGCGATGCTGCGCGGCGCCAGGCCGAGGACCTCCAGGCGGTCGGCCTCGACGCGGCGGACTTCGACGCCGGCGGAGCCGATGGCGCTGACCAGGGCCTCGGCGTCGTCGGTGCGGACCAGGGTACGCTCCTGGTCGCTGCCGGCGATGATCTCCTGGATCGGCGCGTCGGCGATGATCCGGCCGCGGCCGATCACGATCAGATGGTCGGCGGTGACAGCCATTTCGCTCATCAGGTGCGAGGAGAGGAACACGGTGCGGCCCTCCGCGGCCAGCCCGCGGGCCAGGTTGCGCACCCACTGCACGCCCTCCGGGTCCAGCCCGTTGACCGGCTCGTCGAAGATGAGCGTCTGCGGGTTGCCCAGCATGGCGACGGCGATGCCGAGGCGCTGGCCCATGCCCAGCGAGAAGCCGCCCACGCGCTTCTTCGCCACCGGGCCGAGGCCGGTGAGTTCAATGACCTCGTCGACGCGCTTGTTGGGGATGCCGTGGGTGGCGGCGAGCGCGCGCAGGTGGTTGTACGCGGAGCGGGAGGTGTGCACGGCCTTGGCGTCCAGCAGCGCGCCGACCTCGTGCAGGGGGGCCCGGTGCCGGGCGTAGGGACGCCCGTTGACGGTCACGGTGCCCGCGGTGGGGCGGTCCAGGCCGACGATCATGCGCATGGTGGTGGACTTGCCGGCGCCGTTCGGGCCCAGGAAGCCGGTGACCCTGCCCGGCTGGACCGTGAAGGTGATGCCGTCGACGGCGGTTTTGGCGCCGTAGCGCTTGGCGAGGCCCTGTGCCTCAATCATGGTTCGTCCTCTGGTTGGAGCGGACAGTTCGGCGCAGGAGCCCGCGCGCAGCAGCTCGCTCCGCTGCCGTCCGTGTCGGTGCGGGCCCCTGCGGGGCCTCTCGCACGTCTTCCTGCGTATTCCACACTAGGCATTTCGCGACGGCGGCACATTGGCCGGACGAATGATGTTCGCCCCCGCTCCGCTCCACCTTAAGGATGACGGCGGCTCAGCGGGAACTGCTGCGTGCAAACCGCCGCACCGCCAGCGGCACGAACACCAGCAGCATCACGGCGGAGCCGATCAGCACCGTGGGAACCGCGTGCTGCATCGGCCAGGTGTCCGGCACCGGGGCGGTGCCGAGGTTCCCGAACAGCTCGCGGGCGGCCTGCACCAGGGCCGAGACCGGGTTCCAATCGGCGAAGATCCGCAGCGGCTCGGGCAGGTTGGCGCTCTGCACGAAGGCGTTGGAGATAAACGTGAGCGGGAACAGGATCATGAACGAGGCGTTGTTGATGGTTTCCGGAGTGCGGACCATCATGCCCAGCAGCGCCATCACCCAGCTGAACGCGTAGGAGAACAGCAGCAGCAGGCCGACGGCGGCGAGGAACCGCGCCGGATCGGTGTTCACCCGCCAGCCCACCAGCAGGCCGGTGCCCATCATGATCAGCATCGAGATCCCGTTCAGTGCCAGGTCGGCGTTGGTGCGCCCGATCAGCACCGCCGAGCTGCTCATCGGCAGGGTCCGGAACCGGTCGATGATGCCTTCCTTCAGGTCCTGCGCCATCGCCGCTCCGGAGAAGGTGGAGCCGAACACCACGGTCTGGGCGAAGATCCCGGCCATCAGGTACTGGGTGTAGTCGGTGCCCGCCACGGCGATGGACCCGCCGTAGACCTGGCTGAACAGCAGCACGAACATGATCGGCTGCAGCACGGCGAAAATGATCATGTCCGGGGACCGCTTGACCTTGATCAGGTTCCGGGCGGTGACGGTCCAGCCGTCGGCGAACCAGCGCCCCATGACGCCGGGCGCCGGGGCATCCGTCCGGGTGGCGCGGGGTCGGGCTACGGCGACGCTCATCGCACTGCCTCCTTCTCTGCGCTGCCGGTTCCGCTGCCTGCCTCACTCTCCGCCTCGTCCGCCTCCGCCGGCCGGCCGGTCAGCTGCAGGAAGACGTCGTCGAGGGTGGGCCGGCGGATGCCGGCGTCGTGCAGTTCGATTCCGGCCTCCGCCAGGTCGGCCAGGACCCGTTGCAGGGCGGCGGGCCCGTCGACGACGGCGACCTCCCAGCTGCGGCCGTCGCCGCCGGCCCGGGGTTCGCCGGTGCCGTGCCGGGCCAGGACGGCCCGGGCGGTGCCGCCGTCGGCCCCGGCGACCAGGGTGACGGCCACGCGGTGCCCGCCGATGTCCGCCTTGAGCTCGTCGGAGGTGCCGGAGGCGATGACGGTGCCGCCGTCAATGACGGCGATGCTGTCGGCAAGCTGGTCCGCCTCCTCCAGGTACTGGGTGGTCAGCAGCAGAGTGGTGCCGGCGGAGACCAGGTCCTTGATCACGTCCCACAGGGCCAGCCGGCTGCGCGGGTCCAGCCCGGTGGTCGGCTCGTCCAGGAACAGCACCCGCGGTTCGTTCACGAGGGCGCCGGCCAGGTCCAGCCGGCGCCGCATGCCGCCGGAGTAGCCCTTGACCGGGCGGGAGCCGGCGTCGGAGAGGTCGAACACGTCGATCAGCTCCGCGGCCCGGGCACGGGCCCGGCGGGTGCCCAGGTGGTACAGCCGCCCGACCATGGCGAGGTTCTCCAGGCCGGTGAGGTTCTCGTCGACCGCCGCGTACTGGCCCGAGACGCCGATGACCCGGCGCACCGCCCGGGGGTCCGCGGCCACGTCGATTCCGTCGATCACGGCGGTGCCCGAGTCGGCGGTGATCAGGGTGGTGAGCACCTTCACGGCGGTGGTCTTGCCGGCCCCGTTGGGCCCGAGCAGCGCCGTCACGGTACGTTCCGGCACGGCGATGTCCAGCCCGGCCAGGGCGTGCACGGGACCGGACTTGGACTTATACGTTTTGCGCAGCTGCTGCGCCTGGATCAGCGCGGAAGTGGTGGGGGAAGCACTCATCGCAGCAGAGTAGGCCCGGGCCGGGCCTCACCGCGCCCAGTTTGAGGACAGCTTCGGTCCGCGGCAATGCCGGAGGGGTTGCCCCGGGACTGCTAGTCGGGCGTGGATGCCGTGCGGTGCTGCTCCCTGGCCGCGGGTGCGGCCAGGATGGACAGCAGCATGGCGCCGGCCACCAGCAGCAGCGCGGTGCGGATGCCCCACAGCTCGCCGAAGAAACCCAGCACCGGCGGGCCGACGAAGAAGGCCATGTAGCCGAGGGTCGACACCACCGACACCCGGGCGGCGGCGTGCTGCGGGTCCTCCCCCGCCGCGGACATACCGGTGGGGAACCCGAGCGCCGCACCGATGCCCCAGAGCACGGCCCCGGCACCGGCCAGCCACACGTTGGGCGCGAACACGAAGACCAGCAGCCCGGCCAGCGAGACACCCATGCACCAGCGCAGCGCCCGCACCCGGCCGAACCGGTCGATCAGGGTGGAGCCCACCCAGCGGGTGGCGGTCATCGCGGCCACGAAGACGGCGAACATCAGAGCGCCGGCGGTCTCGCTGCTGCCGAGACCGTCCACGGTGGCCTTCGCCACCCAGTCGTTGGCCGCGCCCTCTGTCAGTGCCGCTCCGAGGACCACCACGCCGATCAGCAGGGTCCGGCCCTCGGTCCAGGCGCCGCCGCGGCGGCGGTCCCGGCCCGCGTGGGCGGGCACCCTGCCGGCTGCGGCACGGGACCGGACCGGGCGGGCCGGCAGGAAGCTGCGCGGCAGCAGCAGGACGGTGACCGCGACGACGCTGAGCACGCCCACCAGGTGCAGCGGCAGGGAAACGCCCAGCGCGGCCAGCCCGGCGCCGATCAGGGCACCGGCAAAGGAGCCGCCGCTGAAGGCCGCATGGAAGCGGGGCATCATGGTCCTGCCCAGGCGGCGCTCGACGTCGGCGCCCTCCAGGTTCATGGCCACGTCCCACAGCGCGATGCCGGCGCCGAAGACCAGCAGCCCGGCGGCGGTCAGCGGCATCGACCCGGCGGAGAGTCCGAAGGCGATCAGCAGGGAGGCGGCCGACGTCGTGAGCCCGCCGGCACGCACGGCGCCGGCGTTGGTGATGCGCGCAGCGACCGCTCCGCCCAGCGGGAGGGCGATCACGGAGCCGACGGCGGAGAACAGCAGCAGCACGCCGGTGCCGCCGGCGCCGATGCCCAGGGCCTCGGCGGCGGCCGGGATCCGGGCGGCCCAGCTGGCGAAGACGATGCCGTTCAGGGCGAACACGGCGAAAACGGCGAACATCGACCGGTTCACCGCGGCGGCGGTATGGACAGCGGATTCGGACGTACGGGTCACGGTGCCATTGTCTCCCCGGTGCTCAGCGGATCCGGTCCACCCGTGACTCATCCCATACCGGTTCCGTGCTTTCATAGACCCGGCCGTCGGAGCCGAAGACGAGGAAGCGGTCGAAGCTGCGGGCAAACCAGCGGTCGTGGGTGACCGCCAGCACCGTGCCTTCGAAGCCGTCGATCGCCTTTTCCAGCGCCTCGGCGGAGTGCAGGTCCAGGTTGTCGGTGGGCTCGTCCAGCAGCAGCAGGGTGGCGCCGGAGAGTTCCAGCAGCAGGATCTGCATCCGCGCCTGCTGGCCGCCGGAGAGCGAGTCGTACTTCTGCTCCGCCTGGGCAGCGAGCCCGTAGCGGTCCAGGACGGCGGCGGCCGCCTCGCGGCCCAGCCCGGAGCGGTGGTCGTCGCCGCGGTGCAGGATTTCCACCAGGGTGCGGCCCAGCAAATCGGGACGGACATGCGTCTGGGCGAAGAAGCCGGGCCGGATGCGGGCGCCCAGCTTGGCGCTGCCGGTGTGCTCCACCGGGGCGATGGTGACCTCGGAGACCGGCTCGTGCTCGCGGTCCGGGTCGGTGCCGCCGGCGGCCAGCAGGCGCAGGAAGTGGGACTTGCCGGAGCCGTTGGAGCCGAGCACCCCCACCCGGTCCCCGAACCAGATTTCGGTGCTGAAGGGCTTCATCAGGCCGGTCAGTTCCAGCTTCTCGGCGACGACGGCGCGCTTGCCGGTGCGGCCGCCGCGCAGCCGCATGGACACGTTCTGCTCGATCGGCAGGGCCTCCGGCGGGCCGGCCTCGAGGAACTTCGCCAGGCGGGTCTGGGCCGCCTGGTAGCGGTTGGCCATGTCGGAGCGGAACGCGGCCTTGTTCTTGTACATGTTGACGAGTTCCTTGAGCTTGATGTGCTCCTCGTCCCAGCGCCGGCGCAGTTCCTCGAAGCGGGCGTTGCGGTCCGCGCGGGCCTGCACGTAGCTGCCGAAGCCGCCGCCGTGGATCCAGGCGGAGGCGCCGTTGATGCCCGGTTCGAGGGTGACGATGCGGGTGGCGGCGTTGTCCAGCAGCTCCCGGTCGTGGCTGACGAACAGGACTGACTTGGGCGAGGCGGCCAGCTTGGCCTCCAGCCAGCGCTTGCCCGGCACGTCGAGGTAGTTGTCCGGCTCATCCAGCAGCAGCAGCTCGTGCGGGCCGGCGAACAGGGCCTCGAGCACCAGCCGTTTCTGCTCGCCGCCGGAGAGGCTGGCGGCCGGCCGGTGCTGTGCCCGGTCGTACGGCAGGCCCATGGCGGCCATCGTCACTTCGTCCCAAACGGTTTCCTGCTCATAGCCGCCGGCGTCGCCCCAGTCCGAGATCGCCGTGGCGTAGCGCATCTGCACCGCCTCGCTGTCGGCGTCCTCCATCATGGCCGTTTCGGCGGCGTCGAGCGCCTTCGCCGCGGCGGCGAGCGCCGGGGTGGCGGTGCTGACCAGCAGGTCCCGGACCGTGCTCTCGTCCCGGACCTGGCCGACGAACTGGCGCATCACGCCCAGGGATCCCGAGCGGGAGACCACTCCGGCGTCGGGGGCGATGTCTTCGCAGATGATCCGCAGCAAAGTGGTCTTGCCGGTGCCGTTGGGCCCGATCAGGGCAGTCTTGTGCCCCTCCCCCACTTTGAAGGAGACCCCGTTCAGCAGCTGCCTGCCGTCGGAGAGGAAGTAGTCGATACCGGATACGTCGAGATGCGCCACGCCTCCATCCTCGCACTGCCGGGACCGGGAAGCCTCAGCGGGCAGCGGTGCCCGCCTTCTCGGCGGCCGGGCGGTGTGCCGCCGTTTCGGAGCGGCCTGTGGGGAGCAGGGCGGCGATCACCGCGGCCAGGACGGCGACGCCGGCGCCAATAAGCAAGGCAATCCGGAAACCTTCCAGCGACGGCACGGCGTGTCCGTGCAGGTCCATGGTGAGCCCGGCCAGCACCACTCCCATGATCGCCGCCGCGACCGAGGAGCCCACGGAACGGGTCAGCGAGTTGAATGCGTTGGCGGCACCGGTTTCGTGATGCGGCACGGCGGCCATAATGAGCGCCGGCATTGCCCCGTAGGCCAGGCCCACTCCACAGGACGTCAGGACGGTGCTGATGAGCAGGGCGGGGGCGGAACCGAGCAGGAACTGTGCTGAACCGTAGCCTGCGGCCACTACCAGTCCGCCGATGGCGAGGGTGACCTTGGCGCCGAACCGCCCCGTGATTTTTGCCCCCACCGGGCTCATGGCCATCATCATCACGCCCGCGGGGGCCATCCACAGGCCCATGGCGACCATGGACTGGCCCAGGCCGTAACCGGTTTCGACCGGAAGCTGGAGCAGCTGGGGAACCACCAGGGACTGGGCGTACATGGCGAAGCCGACCAGGAAGGACGCAACGTTCGTCCACAGCACGATCGGCCGGGCCGTGGTGCGCAGGTCCACCATCGGATTCGCGGCCCGCAGCTCCCACCAGCCCCAGGCCACGGCGGCGAGCACGGCGGCGGCGAACAGGGCCAGGACCACCGTGGAGCTCCAGCCCCACTCGTTGCCCTTCGATACGGCCAGCAGCAGGCAGACCAGCACCGCCGACAGGCCGAGCGCGCCGATGACGTCGAACCGGCCGCGCTCCTCACCGTCCGGTGCGGGGGCGGGCACCCAGAGAACGACCGCAAGGGTAATCAACGCACTCAGCAGGGCCGCAAACCAGAACAGCAGCCGCCAGGACCCCTGCTCCGCCACCGCGGCGGCGATCGGCAGCCCCAGCGCGCCGCCGACGCCCATGGACGCGCTCATCAGCGCAATCGAGGAGTGCAGCCGTTCCCGCGGCATGACGTCGCGGACCAAGCTGATGCTGAGCGGCACAATGCCGATGCCGAGTCCCTGGAGGGCCCGGCCGATAATCATCAGGGCCAGGCCGTCGGCGAGCGCGCAGGCCACCGATCCCAGGATCATGGGCAGGGTCAGCAGCAGGATCACGCGCCGTTTGCCGTACATGTCACCCAGCTTTCCTGCCATCGGGGTGGCCACCGCACCGGCCAGCAGCGTCACCGTGACGATCCACGATGCGTTCCCCGGGGAAGTATCCAGAAGCTCGGGGAACTGAGCGATCAGCGGCACGACCAGCGTCTGCATGACCGCTGAAACGATGCCGCCGAAGGCAAGGGCAACGATGACGCGGGTCTGCGCGGCGCCGCGTTTGGCCGCTGCCGGGGAGGCAGTGGGCTGCTTCATGTGTTCGTCCTCAAATGGGATGTGTAGTGTGCATATGCATAGTACATATTTCACGGCCTATACTAAAACCATGGGCAAGGAGACAGAGGGCGTCCATGGCCGGGTGGAGCTGGAGGTCATGCTGCTGGGCCGCCATGCCCTGCTCGGCCCGGCGTCGTCCAAAGCTCGGGGAGGCTCGCTGGACCGTTCGGCGTACCTGATCCTGAACCGTTTGGAGAGCCAGGGACCGATGACCATCCGCCAGCTGCATGAAGCGTTCGGCCTCGACCAGTCAACGCTGAGCCGGCAGACCTCGGCGATGCTGCGCTCGGGCGTTGTCGAGCGGATACCGGATCCGGATGGAGGCGCGGCCCGGCCGTTCCGAATCACCGCCCGCGGAGCGGATCAGCTTGCTGCAGACCGGGCCGAGAAGCTCACTGCCCTGGACAAGGTCCTGGCCGGCTGGTCACCGGAGGAACTGAAGACGTTTGCGGGCATGCTCCAGCGGTTCAACGAGGGCGTGGAACGGATCGACGGCAGGCCCTGGCCCCGTCCCTGACCCGGATCCGCCGGCGGGCAGCGCGTGCCTGCCGGCGTTCGGCTGGACAGGGCCTCGCCAGGCCGGAATACGATGGCAGCCTGTACCCCACGAACGAAAGGCAGGACAGCCGTGATCTTCATCGTCGTCAAGTTCAAGGTCAAGCCGGAGATGGCCGAGCAGTGGCCGGAGCTGACCCGGGCCTTCACCGAGGCCACCCGCAGCGAACCGGGCAACCTGTGGTTCGACTGGTCCCGCAGCCTCGAGGACCCGAACGAATACGTGCTGGTAGAGGCGTTCCAGGACGACGCCGCGGCCGCCCATGTCAACAGCGAGCACTTCCAGCAGGCCATGAAGGACATGCAGCCGGCCCTGGTGGAAACGCCGCAGATCATCAACACGGTGATCGAGGGCGCCACCGAATGGTCCCGGATGGGTGAGCTCACCGTCGACTAGGGATATCCCCCGCTGCAGCGGGCCGGTTACCGCGTATCGAGCGTGTAGCCGGCCCGCTGCAGCATTTTGCGCAGGTCCACCACGGTCTGTTCGTCGATGTCCTTGCCGTGCGGCGGGGTGAGGTACTCAGTCTGTCCGGCCAGGGTGACCTCGTATTTGCCGTTGTGCTCCCGCGTCGTGTCGGCCACCGCTTCAAGCAGCGACCGCACCCTTCGCCATTCGATGTTGCCGCTGGTCGGATGCCGGAGGATCTCCTGGAGGGTGTCCCGGTGGTGGTCATTCAGGTGGACGGGCATGGCAGGCTCCTTGTCGCCGGATGCTTCCTCCAGTTCGCCACGGCGGGCCGCAAAAGGGAAGCCCACATGCCTCCGGGCCGTCCCGGCGGGCGGCCCTGGGGGCTGCGTGCCGGGACCGGCCCGGAAAGCGGTGCGGCGGAACCTGGTGCGGTCGGACGCTAGTCAGTGAACTCCACGGTGAGCTTGTCTCCCTCGAGCAGCACCTCGCCGCTGATGTACAGGGACACCGAGTCCTCCTCGGCCTCCCATTCCTCCTCGCCGTCCCGCCAGGCGGTGTTCTCCTCGTATTTCACGACGGCCTCCCCGTCCGAGGACCGGAAGACGATTTCGCCCGAGTAATAGTCGGTGACCTCGTACGTCGGTTCCTTCTCCAGGCTCCAGCTGACGTTCCGGTAGTCCTCGGCGTCGCGGTACGCATACGCCTGGTTGGGGCAGCCCGCCGGGTCCATCTCCGTGGACTCCATGCACTTGGCCAGCAGGGCGTTCGCCTGGGTGGTGACGTCCTCGGCCAGCTGGTCGGTGTACCCGGCCTCGAACCGCACGATGTCGTAATAGCCGTTAGGGGAGATCTCGACGACCTGGTCCTCCCCGTACTCGACGTACTTCGAGCCTTCCGGGGCACCGATCACGAACTCGCCGGGCAGCAGCGCGAGCCGGGCGTAACCGTCCGCATCGACCTCGTCGAGCTGCACTTCGACCCCGTTGACGGTGATGGTGTCCTGGCCTTCCGGCAGGGACAGGTCCGCAGTCCACTCCGAGGGCCCGGAGGCGATCCGCCAGTCCTGGAACAGCACAGCGGTGCGCCCGTTGGCGGCGAGGTTGAACACCATGGTCGAGGACTCGTCCCCCCGGTACACGGTGACCGCGACGTCGGCCCGGTCGGACCGCGCAGACACCTCCATCACCTCGTATTCAGTGATGCGTCCCTCGGACTGGCCGTAGATTTCGTTCGTCAGCGCCGCCCGGGTGGCATCGCCGGTGACCGGGAACATTTCCTGCGCGGCCTCGGCGTCACCGTTCTTCAGGGCATCCAGGTACTTTTCGACCTGCACCTTGGGACTGAACACCGACCCGGCGAGGACGTTGTAGGCCACCGCAACGGCGATCACGAGCAGCACCGCGCCGCCGCCGACCAGCGCACCGATCTTCAGCTTCCGTCTGGCCTCGGGGCTCAACGGGGCCGGCTCGGGGATCCCGGTGCCGGGAACGGCAGGTGCGGCAGGTGCGGCGGCTGTCCCGGCACCGGAATCCGCGGGCTGCGGGGGCAGCTGCCCCGTCGCAGCCGCGGCGGGTGCGGCGGCTGTCGTCGCCACGGCTGCCTGGCCGGCGGACAGGGCGGGTGCCTGCGCTGCGGGCGCCGGGACGGGGCCCCAGATGGACTCGGACCGCGCCTTCGCCGCAAGCCACGACAGGCGGGAGCGCAGGACGGCGGGAAACACCCGGGCCAGACGGGGAGCGAGGAACCGGGACGAGGTTTCGATCAGGGCCGCCCAGACGGCCATGACCAGGAAGGTCCACCAGGCCATGCCCATCACGGCGGTGACGCCGAAACCGCCGACCCCGCCGGCCATGGCGGCGAGGGTGAGCAGCTGGATCAGCAGCGTGCCTGCGGTGAAGACGGCAGGCAGGACCAGCCAGGCGCGGACATCGCCCGGCGCCGGAATCCGGCCGCGGATGATCAGCCAGGCCACGGAGGCCGCGACCGTCGCGGCCAGGGTCACCAGGACCACCAGCAGGGCCGCCCACCCGGGGTAATCAAAGATATGGCCGGTGCCGCCGAACCCGCCCGCCGCGGCGGAAATGCCGGAGAAGTGCATGGCGGCGTACATCCAGGCGCTGACGGTCGGAATCCACAGCGGGGCGGCGAACAGGGCTCCGAAGCTGCCGTTGAACAGGACGGCGAAGAACAGGAAGACCCCGGCGATCAAGGTGCAGGCGGCAAAATGCAGGCCGAAGAGCAGGCCGGCCGGTGCCGTCTCGGGCAAGGCGCGCAGCACGGGCCCGAACTGCAGCACCGGCCGCGGAGATGCGGCCTGGCGGCCGCCCCAGGAGGCGAGCAGCCCGATGGACAGTGCACCCAGGAACAGGCTGAAACCGGCGGTGGTGACGGTGCTGCCCTCGTCGCGCACGGTGAAGACCAGCGCCAGGACGAGCGCCGTCACGGCGAACATGCCGCCGGTGGCCGCGGAGACCAGCCAGCGGGCTCCGGTGCCTGCCAGCGGGGCGGCCTGCTCGGCCTTCCGTCCCTGCCTCCACAGCACGATGACCGCAACCGCAGTCAATGCCAGCGGAAGCACGAACATGCTGGTGGCCACGTCTGCGCTGAATCCGAACATCGACTCGCTGCTGCCGGCCGCGGCAGTGCCGCCCAGGGCCATTCCGACCAGCAGGAACGGCAGCCCCAGCAGGGTCAGCACCGCGGAAGGAGAAACGTCGATGCCCGCCAGCGGAGCCGCGTAGTCCAAGGCCGAATCATCGATCATGAAGCCGATGACCAGCAGCACAATCGCGGCGACCGCTGCGGCGAGGGTCAGCCCGTACGCCAGGGCTGCCGCCCGCAGGCCCGCCAGCCAGGCGGCGGAAGGAATCGGCGGCCGGGACGGCGCCGGCGGCATCGGGGCGCCGGCGCCAAAGCCCGCGGGCCCCGGTGGAACCGGCGGCACCGGCGGCTGCCCGGCGATATAAGGCTGCCCGGCGGGCTGGCCGGGCGCCCCGGCGGCCTGCTGCTGCGGGGCAACCGGCTGCTGCCCTGCGTTCTGCTGCTGCCCTGCGCTCTGTTCCTGCGCCGCGTTCTGCGAGGTGTGAGATCCGGAAGCCTGAGGCTGTCCGGCATACGGCTGCCCGGGCTGGCCGGGCGGCGGGACCTGCGCCGGAGGGGACATCTGCGGCCAGTGATTGCCGCCCTGCCCCCAACCGTTCGCGTTGTCGGGTCCGTTATTCATCAATTCCCCCCAAGGAATAAAACGGCGTCCCCCTGACGCCGCAACTCCTCAACATACAAGGTTTTGATGGGCTCACCCCATTTTCGTCCGGCCCCGCCGGGCGGAAGCAGCCGGCGGAGACGGCGGGGAGCGGTGGAGCGCTCAGGCGGCCAGCGAAGGCACCGGCAGGCCGAAGTCGCGCTGCAGGGAGATCCGGGCAGCGTGGTAGCCGGCCATGCCGTGCACGCCGGGCCCCGGCGGGGTCGAGGAGGAGCAGAGGTAGACGCCGTCCAGCGGGGTGCGCCAGGGCGAGGGCGAGATGACCGGACGCCTGAGCATCTGCAGCAGGGAGATCGCCCCGGCGCCGAAGTCCCCGCCCACGTAGTTGGCGTTGTACTGCTCCAGGCCGGCGGCCGTCGTCGCCCGGGACGCGATGACCGTGTCCCGGAACCCGGGAGCGAAATCCTCGATCCGCCGGGTGATGGTCTCGGTCATGTCGATGTCCGAACCGGCCGGCACGTGGCAGTAGGCCCAGAGGATGTGCCGTCCCTCGGGAGCACGGCCCGCATCGAAGGCGGTGGGCTGCGAGGCCAGCACATAGGGAACGTCCGGATGGAAGCCGTCGGCGACCTGCCGTTCCGCCCTGGCGGTTTCGGCCCGGCTTCCGCCCAGGTGGACGGTGCCGGCCCGGGCCACGTCGGGATGGGACCAGGGCACCGGCTCGGAGAGGATGAAGTCCACCTTGCAGGCTCCGTTGCCGTAGCGGAACTGCTCCAGGCTGCGGCGGTAGCGCGCCGGCAGCCGGTCCGAGGCGAGCGCCAGCAGTCCTGCCGGTGCCGTGTCCAGGAACACCGCCCGCGAACCGCGGACCTCGTCCAGCGAGGTGACCGGGCTGGACGTCAGGATGTCCCCGCCGTGGGCCCGCACGTCGTCGGCCATCGCCTCGACAATCGCCTGCGAGCCGCCTTCCGGCACCGGCCAGCCCACCGTGTGGGCCAGCAGGCTCAGCATCGTTCCGGCTCCCGCGGAGGACAGGCTCGGCAGCCGGCCCACCGGGTGCGCGGCGACGCCGGTCAGCAGGGCGGGGGCCTCCTCGCCGCGGAAGCGCAGGTTCCAGGCCGGGCTGCCCTGCTCGAGCACGGCCAGGCCCAGGCGCAGGGCGGCCGCCGGATGGCGCAGGGCTGCGGGAGGTGACTGCAGCAGCGATCCCATCAACAGATCGGTGATGGCTTCGGAATGCTCGGCCAGCGGTTCCATCAGCGTGCGGTAGGCGGCCCCGTCCCGGCCCAGTCCCTCCGCCGTCCGCTCCAGGCTATGCCAGGCCAGGGCGGCCCGGCCGCCGCTGAGCGGATTGGCGTAGGAGAGCTCGGGGACGATGAGCCGGATCCGGCGGGCCAGTTCGAAGTCGCGGAAGAACGGTGAGGCCAGGGCCATCGGGTGGACGGCCGAGCAGACATCGTGGAGGTGGCCGGGCTCGATCAGCTCCTTGGTGCGGCTGCCGCCGCCGACCGTATCCGCCGCTTCCCGGACCTCCACGGACAGGCCGGCGCGGGCCATGACCACGGCCGCCGCCAGCCCGTTCGGCCCGGCTCCCACTACGGTGACGTCTGCCATGGATCTCCTAACCGCGCCGGCGCAGCCGCCCCGGCAGTCCGCGGAGGGCTCCCACGGCCGCCCGGGCCCGGCCAGGCATCTCCCGGCGCGCAGCCAGCACTGCGGCCAATATACGGTAGCGGGCCGGATGCAGCGGGATGTCATAGGTGGTGGGAACCGTGACCACGGTCTTGGAAAAATTGCGCTTGAAGGTCGTCACGTTCGCCAGCGAGGGGTAATTCTCGCTCTCGATGCCGGTCAGGCCGCACGCGCTGTTGCCCGCGGCCTTCAGTTCGCGGAACGCCTCCCAGAGCAGCAGGTAGGGGGCGTTGGTCTTCCGGGCGTCGGCGGAGCTGCCGGCGAAGTAGTACACGGCGTAGCCGCGGTATTCGGTGGTGATCAGCCAGGACACCGCCCGGCCGTCCGCGTAGGCCACCATCAGGCGCAGGTGCTCCCCCAGCTCGTCCAGCAGCGTCTCGTAGTAGCCGGAATCGAAGCTGGTGAAGCCGTCACGCGCCGCGGTCTCCTGCAGGATCGGATACAGCTCGGTGCGGAACACCTCGGCCCACCGGCTGCGTTCGATGCTGCGGACCTCGACGCCGAGCTTCCGGGCCTTGCGCACCAGGTTCCGGGCGTTGGAGCGGAAGGCGGCGAAGATGGCGTCTTCGTCGGGGGTCAGGTCCACCACGATTTCCCGCTCGTACCAGCCGTGCTCCAGCGGCCCGGCCACCGGCGGCGCCGGGTGGGCGACCTGCATCCGCACGTACAGCGGGTCCACCGCCGGATCGTCGCGGAACTGGCGCCGCACCGTGGCCACCAGGGCGGCCTCGGCGTCGGCCGTGCGCTCGGCGAACCACACCGGGCCGTTGACCACCACAAGCGAGGGCCGCAGCTTCCGCTGCGAGCGCAGGTAGGAAGCCAGCGCCACCAGCTGCCCGGCGTCGTCGTAGTAGGCCCAGATTCCGTAGGGGTCCCGCCCCAGCCGCTTTTCGAACCGGGCCCACATCGGGGTCTGCTCCAGCGGGATGACGGTGTCCGGGTGCTCCTTCGCCAGGGCCTCGAATTCGTGGTCCGTCAACTGCTGTGAACGGTAGGACTGGGGGGTCACAATGCTTCTTTCGCCGGTTCCGCGTGCGGTTCCAAGGCTACCCGAACGGGTCGCAGCCCCTTCAGCCGCAACCGGTCCGCGGCGCCGTCGAACGGCCCGCCCGTCGGGTCGTCGACGTCGGTGCGGCGCACCGGATCCTCGCGCGGATCGAGGATCCCGGCCACCACCCGGGCCATCAGGTAGGCCGTGGCCGCCATGTGGGCGACGACGGCGGCCACGTACCAGGGATCGTCGATGTTGTTCTGGGTGGAGCCGCCGGAGGTCTCCCGGGCCAGGTACATCCAGATGGCCCACCAGTGCAGCACCTCGAAGAACTGCCAGATCAGGAAGTCCCGCCAGCGCGGCAGGGCGAGGGCCGCCAGCGGCACCAGCCAGAGCACGAACTGCGGCGAATAGACCTTGTTGGTGAGCACGAACGCGGCCACGATCAGGAAGGCCAGCTGCGCCACCCGGGGCCGGCGCGGCGCGGCCAGGCCGAGGACCGCGATTCCGGCGCAGGCCAGGGCGAAGAGAAGATACGCCCAGACGTTGATGAATCCCGCGTCGACGCCGGGCAGGCCCAGCCGGTCCGCGGTGAGGTTCCAGGCGAACCAGGCCGAGGAGTAGCCGGCCGGCCGGTCGCCCGTGAACTGCAGGAAGAAGGACCAGGCCTCAACGTCGCGCAGCATGAACGGGAAATTGACCAGCAGCCAGGTGCCCGCCGTGGCCGCCGTGGTGATCAGGAACGGCCGCAGCTTCAGGGTCCGCAGGGCCGGGACCAGCAGTGCCCCGAGCAGGATCAGCGGGTAGAGCTTCAGCGCGGTACCCAGGCCCAGCCAGAGGCCGGCCTGCAGGTACCGCCCGCGGGAGAAGGCGAGCATGCCGAGGGCGGCGGCCAGCACCGCCCAGATGTCCCAGTTGATGTAGACGGACAGGATCAGCGCCGGGGCCAGGGCGACCATTGCGGCGTCCCAGGGCCTGCGGTGGCTCATCCGCATGGTGGTGATGACGGTGCCGATCCAGGCGCCGGTGGCGAGCAGCGCGTTGATGTCGAAGTAGGCCAGGGCGCGGTCGGCCCCGGTGCCGGTGCCGGGCACCAGCAGCGCGGTGGCTCCGGCGATCAGGCCCAGCAGCACCGGGTACTCGAACTGTGCGCCGGGAGTCAGGAACGGGAACACCCCGTCGGCCAGGCCCCGTCCGGTGAACAGGACCGGCCAGTCCGAATAGCAGGCCCGGTAGAAGTGCTCCGGGGTGTTCCAGCCCGCCGCCCGGCAGGGGCTCTTCACCGCCACGGCCAGCAGGGCGGCGGCGGTGGTCAGCAGGACCAGCACCCGGGGCACGGTCCAGAAGCCCGGCGAGACGATGCCCGGAGCGGTGAAGCGGCCCAGCGGGCCGCCGATCAGCTCGGTGAACCGGCGCAGGAAAGGGTCGTTGCGGCTGGGCACCACGATGCGCAGCGGCCGGCGGCGGGGGGCTGGTTCCTCCATGGCTTCCAGTATTCCCCTTGGACGGTCCGGCTGCCGACCGCCGTCCCGGTCCGGGCGCTGTCCGGCTACCCGCCTTCGCCCGCCTCGGCGGCGGGCTGCAGCGTGCCCCCGCCCTGCAGGTCGTAGCTGCCGCCTGCCAGGTAGTCGTTGCCGGAAGCCGACGGATCGTAGGTGAGGGTGTGGCCGTTGCCGGTGATGTTGCTGATCTGATTCCCGCTGACCAATGCTCCGGCCACGGTGGTGGCGGTGGAGTCCGCCTCAAGCCGGATGCTGCTGGTGTTGTCGAGGGTGACGCCCACGTTCTCCAGGGTTCCTTCGATGACGCTGTCGGCGGTCAGCGAGAGGTCGAGGCTGGACGCGGCGTCGGCGCCCACCGGCCCCGTCAGGGTGGTTTCGGCCAGGCTGGCGCTGCCCCGTGCGCCCTCCGTCGCGTGGATCAGGATCCCGGCGTCCGCCTGCAGCTGCGCCTGGTTCGAAAGGTTCACCTGTCCGCTGACGCCCTCGATCAGCACGGCGTCGCCGGAGCGGGCGGTGAGCCTGCCGCCGCTCATGCTGAAGGACCCGCCGCCGGTGCCGCCGGAGGTGCTGGAGTAGAGCCGGGCTCCGGCGGTGGCGCCCGTGACGTCGGAGGCGGTCAGCGCCGCGGCGTTGGCCCCTTCCACCACGACCGCTTCGGCGGCGCCGGAGGCCCCGGCCAGGTTGCACGCGGTGATCTGGCCGGTGGAGTAGACCAGCGCGGAGCGTTCCCCGCTGGTGCTGGCGGTGGCGTTGGCCAGCGTAATCTCGCCGCCGCCGCGGTCGGTCGCGACGGCGGAGGAACGCTCGCCGGTGGTCTCCATGGTGAGGTTCGCTCCGGTCACCGCTCCCCCGGCGGTGGCCATGACGGCGTGGGCGAGGCTGCCGCCGGCGGTGATGGTGAGGTCCTGCAGCTGGATGAGGGAGCCCGTGCCGGTGGCGAAGACCGCGTTGGCTCCGGTGCCGGTGGAGGTGATCGTGGTGCCGGACAGCGCCAGCCGTGCGCCGCCGGGGGCGAGCACGGCGGCGTTGAGCCCGGCGAAGCTGGACTGGTCCTCGCTGCTGCTGTCTCCGGTCTTGGTGATCGTGCCGCCCGTGAGGGACCGGCTTTCACCGTCGGAGAGCGCCAGCGCCGAGGCGTCGGCCGCGGAGGTGTTGAAGTCCTGTCCGGAGGTGGGACTCGCACCGATGTCCCCCGACGGCGGCGCACTGCAGGCTGCGGCCGACGCCGGCTGGCCGCCGGTGGGCGTGCCGGCCGCGGTGCCGGAGGAGCTCTGTTCCGGGCTGCCGCCGCCCGAGCAGCCGGCCGCGGCGAGCGCGGTGAGCACGGCGGCGAGGGCGAGGCGGCCGCCCGCGTGCTGCGGAGGTGCGGACATCTTCGACTCCCTGCGGTGGAGGGCGGCTGATCAGGTCCGGGCCGTTCCACCTTAGGCTGCCCCGTAGGCCGCCGTCTGCGGCCCCGGCCGGTTCCGGACCGCAGGCTCCCGGATCCGGGGGTGTATCCCCGGTCACACCCCTTAGACTGGTCCCGTTGCGGCGCCGGGAGCACCGCACGGGACCTGTTCTTCAAAGGAGAAAAGTGGCTGAGAATCCCATCCGGGTGGCAATCGTTGGCGTCGGCAACTGCGCGGCTTCGCTGGTGCAGGGGGTGCACTACTACCGTGACGCCGATCCCGGTTCCACCGTTCCCGGGCTGATGCACGTCCGCTTCGGCGACTACCATGTCCGCGACGTGCAGTTCGCCGCGGCGTTCGACGTCGACGGCAAGAAGGTCGGCCTGGACCTGGCCGACGCGATCGGTGCCAGCGAGAACAACACGATCAAGATCTGCGACGTGCCGGCCACCGGGGTGCGGGTACAGCGCGGCCCCACCCTCGACGGGCTGGGGCGCTACTACCGGGAGACCATCGAGGAGTCCTCCGAGGAGCCGGTGGACGTGGTGCAGGCGCTCCGCGACGCAGCCATCGATGTGCTGGTCTGCTATCTGCCGGTGGGCTCGGAGCAGGCGGCGAAGTTCTACGCCCAGTGCGCGATCGACGCCGGCGTGGCGTTCGTGAACGCCCTGCCGGTCTTCATTGCCGGCACCCGGGAATGGACCGAGAAGTTCACGGCGGCCGGCGTGCCGATCGTCGGCGACGACATCAAGAGCCAGATCGGCGCCACCATCACCCACCGGGTCATGGCCAAGCTGTTCGAAGACCGCGGCGTGACCCTGGACCGCACCTACCAGCTGAACGTGGGCGGCAACATGGACTTCAAGAACATGCTTGAGCGGGAGCGGCTGGAGTCGAAGAAGATCTCCAAGACACAGGCGGTCACGTCCAACACCTCCGCCGAGCTGAAGGCCGACGACGTGCACATCGGCCCGTCGGACTACGTGGCGTGGCTGGATGACCGCAAGTGGGCGTTCGTCCGCCTCGAGGGCCGCAACTTCGGCGACGCGCCGGTGTCGCTGGAGTACAAGCTGGAGGTGTGGGACTCCCCCAACTCCGCCGGCGTCATCATCGACGCCGTGCGTGCGGCGAAGATCGCCCTGGACCGCGGCATCGGCGGCCCCATCCTCTCCGCGTCGAGCTACTTCATGAAGTCCCCGCCGGAGCAGTACAACGACGACATTGCCCGCGAAAAGGTGGAGCAGTTCATCCGCGGCGAGGCCGAGCGCTAGGCTGCCCGCCCGGCCCGGGACCCCTTCCGGCGTCAGCGCCCCCTTCCGGCGTCAGCTCAGGCCGGAAGGGGTGCCGTCGGCGTCGACGTCCATGCGCAGCGCCGCCGGGTACCGGGGCAGGCCGGGCATGGTCATGACGGCGCCGGTCAGCGCGACGACGAACCCGGCTCCGGTCTTCACCACCAGGTCCCGGACGTGCAGGGTGAAGCCCTCCGGAGCGCCAAGCAGCGCGGCATTGTCGGAGAAGGAGTACTGCGTCTTGGCCATGCACACCGGCAGCCGGTCCCAGCCGTTGGCGCGGATCTCCTCCAGCCGGCGCAGGGCGGGCAGGGCGAACTCCACGTCCGCCGCCCCGTAGATTTCGCGGGCGATGGTGCGGATCTTCTCCTCCACCGGAAGCTCCAGCGGGTAGAGGTGGCGGAAGCTGCGCGGTTCGTCCAGGGCCTTGAGCACCCGGGCGGCGAGCTCGTCGCCGCCCGGTCCCCCGCCGCCGCCGGCCCAGACGTCGGCCACTGCGGCGTCGAAGCCCTGGTCGGCGCACCAGCGCAGCAGCCACTGCAGTTCGTCGTCGGTGTCGGAGGCGAACCGGTTGATGGCCACCACCGGGCGGATGCCGAAGCCGGCCACGTTCCGCAGGTGGCGGTGCAGGTTGGCGGTGCCGGCCGCCAGCGCCTCCGGCGCCGGTTCGTCAATGCGCTCCACCGGCTGCCCGCCGTGCATCTTCAGGGCACGGATCGTGGCCACGACCACCACGGCGTCGGGAGCGACGTCGGCTGTCCGGGCCTTGATGTCCATGTACTTCTCGGCACCGAGGTCGGCGCCGAAGCCGGCTTCGGTGACGACGACGTCGGCCAGCCGGCGCGCCAGCGACGTGGCGATGACGGAGTTGCAGCCGTGTGCGATGTTGGCGAACGGGCCGCCGTGCACCAGGGCCGGTGTCCCGGCGATGGTCTGGACCAGGTTGGGCTTGACCGCTTCCTTCAGCAGCAGCGCCAGCGCGCCCTCGACGCCGAGGTCCCCGACCGTGACCGGACGGCGGTCCCAGGTGTAACCCACGGTGATGGCCGCCAGCCTGGCCTTGAGGTCGGCGAGGTCGCGGGCCAGGCAGAACACGGCCATCACCTCGCTGGCGACGGTGATGTCGAAGCCGTCCTCGCGCGGGGTGCCCTGGGCGGGGCCGCCGAGGCCCACCACCACCTGCCGCAGTTCGCGGTCGTTGAGGTCGAGGACGCGCTTGAAGGTGATCCGCCGCGGATCGATGCCCAGTTCATTGCCGTGGTGGATGTGGTTGTCGATCAGCGCCGCGAGGGCGTTGTTGGCGCTGGTGATGGCGTGGAAATCGCCGGTGAAGTGCAGGTTGATGTCCTCCATCGGAATGACCTGTGAGTAGCCGCCGCCGGTGGCGCCGCCCTTCATGCCCAGGACCGGTCCCAGGGAAGGTTCCCGCAGGGCAGCGATGGTGCGCCGGCCGCTGCGGGCCAGGGCGTCGGCCAGGCCCACGGTCACGGTGGATTTGCCTTCGCCGGCCGGAGTGGGGCTCATGGCGGTGACCAGCACGACTGCTCCCCGGGCACCGGCGTCGGGTACGAGCCCGGGATCCACCTTGGCCTTGTGCCGTCCGTAGGGTTCCAGCGCCTCGTCGGGGATGCCCGCCCGGCGGGCGATGTCCGCGATGGGCAGCATCACTGCGCGGCGGGAGATTTCAAGATCAGGTGAGGCGGCTTCTGCCGGACGCATGCAGCGTCTCCTTCCGGCTCGTGCTGGCCGCGCCGCTTCGGCGCGGCGGTACTCTCTGCGTCAACCTATCAGCGGCCGTCCCGGCTGTCGCCGGAACGGTTCAGTGCGGCAGCGAGAAGGCGTGGTGCCGGGCCGCCGCGGCCTCGTAGCTGCGGGCGGTGAGCGCCGCCGTGTGCTGCCAACCGAAGTTCTGTGCGCGTGCCGCCGCAGCGGCTCCGAGGGCGGTGCGCCCCGCCGGATCGTCATGCAGCCGTTCCAGCGCACGGGACCACGCTTCGGGTGCGTGTCCATCCACCAGGACTCCGGACCGCCCGTTGCCCAGGGCCTCGGGCAGGCCGCCCACGTTGGCGGCGGCCACGGGCGTGCCGCAGGCCTGGGCCTCCAGGGCCACCAGTCCGAACGATTCGCTGAAGGAGGGAACGGCCACGACGTCGGCCGAGCGGAACCAGCCAGCCAACGCGGCGGCCTGGACCGGCTCATGCAGGGTGACCCGCCGCTCAAGCCCCAGGGCCGTGACCATCGGTTTCAGGTCCAGCAGCTGCGCTCCGCTGCCGGCACCGATCACGCTGACCGCCAGCGGAATATCCGGGCGGCGGCGAACCAGGTCGGCGGCCGCCTGCAGCAGCACGTGCGGGCCCTTCAGGCGCTGGATGCGCCCGGCGAACACGACGTGGAACGCCTCAGGAGGCATCCGCAGCGCCGCCCGGGACGTGGCCCGCCCGTGGGGATGGAAGAGCCGCAGGTCCACCCCTGGGGCCACCACGTCCACCAGCCGGGGATCGGCGCCGTAAAGATCGCGCAGCTCACCGGCCTCGGTGGCGGTGTTGGCGATGAGCCGCGCCGCGCCGTCGACGACCTGCTGTTCACCGTGGATGCGCACGGCCGGCTCGGGCTGCTCCCCGGGCTGCAGCCGCTGGTTCTTGACCTGCGCCATGGTGTGCATGGTGTGGACCAGGGGCAGGCCCCAGGCACGGGACACGTCCAGGCCGGCTATGCCCGAGATCCAGTAGTGGGAGTGCAGCAGGTCGTAGTCCTGGCCGGCTCCGGCCTCGCAGACACCGTGCGCAAGCTCACCGCTGAGCCGGGGCAGGTCCTCCTTGGGCACCCGGCGCAGCGGGCCGGCCTTGACGTGCCGAACCACAACGCCGGGTCCCAGCCGGACAACGTCCGGCTGGGACCCCGCGTAGGCGCGGGTAAAAATGTCGACGTCGATACCGGTGCGCGCCAGCTCAAGGGCGGCCGAGCGGACGTAGACGTTCATGCCGCCGGCGTCGCCGGATCCGGGCTGTTCGAGCGGGGAGGTGTGCAGGGACAGCATGGCTACACGCTTGACTTCAGGCACCCCGCTCCCTTCACTGCCGGCCTGCGCGCGGGCCGCCGAGCAACGGCCGCACTATCGACTGTATAACGCCGGCAGGGGCCCGGATGTTTCCGGGTCCGGGCGTGATGCCGGACGCGTCAGCGGACCATGTGGCGGTGATGGGAGAGCAGGTGCCATTCCGGTGTCCGGCGGTGCGCCTCGGCGACGGCGCTGCTGCCGGCTCCGGCGCGGTGCCAGGCAGCAGCCAGGCGGCGCAGCAGCCTGGCCGCTGCGGAGGCAGAGGTTCGAGCTGCCGCCCCTGCCCCTGCCGCAGGGGCGGGACGGTGGAGGGCGGCGGCGGACAGTGCGGCCGGGGGTGCGGGAGATGGGAGGGCGTTTTTGGGCATGACAATTTCTCCTGGTGATATGACTGAATTCGGGCAGGAATCAGCACGGAAATAAAGGGTTAAAACAGCCGCGAAAAACGGGGCTGAAAGTGCCGCAGAATATACGGGGGGCGTTGAGCCGTGGCCGCCGGAAAAATGAGCACCGATTCCGATGCCGGCCGGGCCGCGTCCGCCAATTGAAAAACCAGGCGTTGCCGGACCGGGACGGAAACGGAGCCACAGCCGCCCTCCAGCCGCTGCCGCGGGCGCCTTCGCAGGAGGCCGGAATGTTCCGGCAGTCCGTAAGGTGAGGCGAAGGCCGCCGTTGGCGGTGCGTGAGGTCAGTGCAGTAGCCCGGGTCGGAACTCCGGCGCAAGGGAGGCGAAGCTACGCGCCTGCCTTGCAGGCGGCCAACGGCCCGGCAGGCTCAACCCGCCGGTGGACGCTCAGGCCTTATTGCCCCGCGATCCGAAGCCAAGGCCGGTGCCAAAGCCCGCCCCGCGGCCGAGGCCGGCGACGAAACCATGGGCGGATGCACCATGCCGTCGCGGACCTGGGGCCGCCGAAATCCGCTGACGCGGGAGCATGCCTACACCGGAGGTGTTTACGACGTTGATTCGCGCTGTGATCATTCTCCACCTCCATTTGGTGTTTGGCGGCTGCTCTCAACCGCTGGGATTCGTGTGGAATAAAGCTACCCCGAATACGCGGCGGCGCACAAGCCGAAAAGGCAAAAAAGCCGAAAGATATTACTTTTAGCTATTCCAGCGGACGACGGCCGGGGTCCGTTTATCCCAGCCCAGGATGCAGACGGCGGCGGTGCCGAGGACGAAATGCCTGCCGGCCGCAGCCGGCAGACCCAGCCAGCGGGCCGCAAGCACCCGCAGGAAATGCCCGTGCGCAACCAGCAGGACCCGCTCCACGGGAACCGCCTCGGGGTCCCGGTCCATGGCCGTGCCGCAGCCGGCCTGGACGTCGGAGATGATCCGGTCCGCGCGGGCGGCGATCTGCTCCAGGCTCTCGCCGCCCGGGGCGCCGTCGTTCCAGATGAGGTAGCCGGGGTTCTCCTCCCGGACAGTCCGGCTGCTGCGGCCCTCGTTGTTCCCGTAGTCCCATTCGTGGGCGTGCGGAACGACCTGGCCTCCCGGGTAGCCGGCCAGCTCGGCGGTGCGCCGGGCACGCCCCAGGGGTGAGGTCAGCACCCGGTCGAAGACGACGTCGCCGATCTTGCGTCCGGCAGCGCGCGCCTGGGCCTCGCCGGCGTCGGTCAGCGGAATGTCGGTGAGGCCGGTGTACCGGCCGTCCCGGGACCATTCCGTCTCCCCGTGCCGCAGCAGCCAGAGCATGGGAAGCCGGGTGCCGGACGGCGTGAGGTCCGGAACTGCCGGTCCGAGGTCCTGGGGTGCCTCCATGGGTTTTCCTTCCACGCTGCGCTGAGTCCGATGGGGTCGAGTCGAGGGGTCCGTCTGAAGCTGATCCGCCTGAAGCGCGCCTAGCGGGCAGGCCCGGCGTCCCCGGGCCGGTCCGCGCCGGAACCGGCGGAGTCTGCCGATTCCGGCTGGTCCCGCCACCAGGCGAGCAGCAGCTGCGCCGCTTCCGCGTCGCTGCGCGGCCCGTTCTCCAGGCGCTCCTCCAGCAGGAACCGGTACGCGCGGCCCACCACCGGCCCGGGACCGACGCCCAGCAGCGCCATGATGGCTTCGCCGTCCAGGTCAGGGCGGACGGCGGCAAGCTCCTCCTGCTCAGCCAGTTCGGCGATGCGCCGTTCCAGGTCGTCATAGGCGAAGGCCAGCCGCTCGGCCTTGCGCCTGTTCCGGGTGGTGACATCGGAACGGGTCAGCCGGTGCAGGCGCGGCAGCAGCGCGCCGGCGTCGTTCGCATAGCGGCGGACGGCGGAATCCGTCCACCCGGCATCCCCGTAGCCGTAGAAGCGCATATGCAGCTCCACCAGCCGGGCCACGGCCTTGATGGTGTCGTTGTCGAAGCGCAGCGCCTTCATCCGCTTGGCAGTGAGCTTGGCGCCCACCACGTCGTGGTGCAGGAAGCTGACCGCCCCGGACGGATCGAAACGGCGGGTGGCAGGCTTGCCGACGTCGTGCATCAGGGCGGCGAAGCGCAGGATGAAGTCGGGGCCGGGAACCGGGCCGTCGGCGTCGGACTCCAGCTCGCAGGCCTGCCGCAGCACCGTCAGCGAGTGCTGGTACACGTCCTTGTGCCGGTGGTGCTCATCGAGCTCGAGCCGCAGCGCCGAAACCTCCGGCAGCACCTGGTCCGCGATGCCGGTGCGCACCAGCAGGTCGATGCCCGTGGCCGGGTCGGCCCCGTTGATCATCTTGACCAGCTCATCGCGCACCCGTTCGGCCGAGATGATCGTGATCCGCTCAGCCATGTCCTGCATCGCCTCAAACACCTCGGGGGCGACGTCGACCTTCAGCTGGGACGCGAACCGGGCCGCGCGCATCATCCGCAGCGGATCATCGGAGAACGATGCCGCGGGGGTGCCCGGGGTGCGCAGGCGTCCGGCATGCAGGTCCTGGACTCCGCCGAACGGGTCCACCAGCTCGAGCGAGGGCAGCCGCAGCGCCATGGCGTTCATGGTGAAGTCGCGGCGGAACAGGTCATCCTCGAGCTTCTCGCCGAAGCGCACCTCCGGCTTGCGGGAGCTGCGCTCGTAGGCGTCGGCGCGGTAGGTGGTGATCTCGATCTGCCAGCCGCCCTTGCGCAGGCCGATGGTGCCGAACTCGCGCCCGATCTCCCAGAAGGTGTCGCTCCACGTGCGGACCACGCCGATGATGTCGTCCGGGCGGGCGTTGGTGGTGAAGTCCAGGTCCGGGGACAGGCGGCCAAGGAAGAGGTCACGAACCGGCCCGCCGACCAGGCTCAGCTCGAATCCGGCGGCCTCGAACAGGCCGCCGAGCTCCGTCACGACGGGAGGAAGCGGGGTCTGGAGGGCCGAGCCGTCAAAAAGGTGCACCATAGTGCTTTAAGCGTGCCAGATAAAGAGGCCGGGGCGGACCACGGGAGCCCTGTAGCGGGCGGACACGCCGGGGGCGCCGCGGCAGCACCGGGGCGTCGCCGAACAGTCATCATCGCCGGACAAAGGTCGTTAGAGTGGGGTTATGGCCCACCCTGTTCCGAGTGCTCCGAAGAGGACCCCGTTGACTGCGTCAATGGGCTCCTCCGGCACGCACGCGGGACAGATGCCGCTGCCCACCGTGGAGGAGGTCTCCGCGGGGGGAATCGTGGTGGACTGCACGGCGCCGGAGCTGCCGGTGGCCATCATCGCCCGGCTCAACCGCGGCGGACGGCTCGAATGGTGCCTGCCGAAGGGGCACCCCGAGAACGGCGAGACCAACCAGCAGGCCGCCGTGCGGGAGATCGCCGAGGAGACCGGGATCAGCGGACGCATCCTGAGCACCCTGGGCAGCATCGACTACTGGTTCACGGTCAGCGGGCACCGCGTGCATAAGACGGTGCACCATTTCCTGCTCGAAGCCACCGGCGGCCACCTCACCATCGAGAACGATCCCGACCACGAAGCGGTCGACGTCGCGTGGGTGCCGCTGGCCGAGCTGGGACGCCGGCTCTCCTTCCCCAACGAGCGCCGCATCGCGGACCTCGCCCGGGAAATCCTGCCCCGCCACCTCTGAGCCGCGGTGCTGCGGTTGGGGAGCCCGGCCGCGGAGGTGAGAGCATAAAGGCACCATGGCCGAGAACATCACAGCAACGAGTACCGCCCGTTCCAGCGCGGTAATGGCCGCGGGAACACTCGCCTCCCGCCTCCTGGGACTGGTCCGGACGGCACTGCTCGCCGTGGCGATCGGCAGCACCGGCCTGGTCACCGACCTCTTCAGCGCGGCCAACGTGCTGCCGAACTTCATTTACCTGATGGTGGCCGGCGGCGTGTTCAACGCCGTCCTGGTGCCGCAGATCATCAAGGCGAGCAAGCGGCCGGACCGGGGCCGGGAGTTCGTCTCACGCATATTGACCCTGAGCCTGGTCTTCCTGGCCGCCGTCACGCTGCTGGTCACGCTCGCCGCCCCGCTGATCCTGCCCGTGGTCACCCGCTTCGACGAGAATCAGCTGGGGCTGGCCACCACCTTCGCCTACTGGCTGTTCCCGCAGATCTTCTTCTACGGCGCCTACGCGGTGATCGGGCAGATCCTCAACGCAAACGCACGGTTCGGCGCCTACATGTGGGCGCCGGTGCTGAACAACATCGTGGCGATCGCGGGCCTGCTGCTGTTCATCAGTGTCATCGGACGGGAGGAAACGCAGGGGTTCACCCCGGACACCTGGTCCGGAACCGCCACCCTGATCCTCGCCGGATCCACCACCCTGGGCATCGCGGCCCAGGCGCTGATCCTGCTCGTGCCGCTGAAGCGGCTCGGCCTCGGCCTGCGGCCGTCCCTGAAGCTGCGCGGCGCCGGACTGGGGCAGGCGGCCAAGGTGGCCCGCTGGACCATCATCACCATGCTCGTGGGCAACGGCTCGTACCTGGTCTACACGAACGTGGCCACGGCCGCGACTCGGGCACGCGACGCCTACCTCGCCCTGGACCCGCCGCAGGTGATCGCAGGCCATCTGAACCTCGAGACCGCCTCGATGCTGTACATCATCCCGCACTCGGTGATCACGCTCTCGATTGCCACGGTGCTGTTCAACCACATGTCCCACGCCTTCGCGGAGCAGGACCTCGATTCGGTGCGCCGCACCCTCTCCGGCGGCCTGCGCTCCATCGGTGTCGCCACCGTGTTTGCCGCCGCCGTCCTCGTGGTCCTCGCCGGGCCGATCAGCATGTGGTTCAGCGGCGGGTCCAATGCCTCGGCCGCCGTGCAGGCCCAGGTGCTGGTGCTGCTGGCCGTCAGCGCGCCGTTCCTCAGCGCCACCTTCCTGATGAACCGGGCCTTCTACGCCAATGACGACGCGAAGACCCCCCTGATCATGCAGCTGATCCTCTCCGCATTCGGGATCGCCCTGGCCTTCGCGGCCCTGGCGCTGCCCCCGGACCGCATCGTGTTCGGGCTGGCCGTGGCCTATTCCCTGGGCAACGTCGCCGCCGTCATCCTCAGCCATATCTTCCTTACCCGCCGGCTGGGCAGCTACGGCGCCGCCCGCACAGTGGACGTGCACCTGCGCCTCACGGTGGCCGCGCTGGGCAGCGCCGCCGTCGGCGCCGCAGTGCTGGCGCTGCTCGGCGGATACTCCGCGGACGGCTACGCCTGGCAGTCAATGACCTCCTCCGTGGTGGTGATCGCGGTCTGCGGCCTGGTGATGGCGGCGGTCTATTACGTCGGGCTGCGCCTGCTGAAGGTCCGCGAACTCGATACCTTCCTGGCGCCCCTGCTGGCAAGGGTCCGCCGCGGGGCCTAGTACCGGAACTGCGGTTTTGCCCGGGGGCGCGGGTAGCATGGGACCGAGAGCGGGCGGTCTTGCGTGGTCCGCAGCCCGACAGCAGTTGTCCATAGGCAAGGCCCCACTTGCCGTTTCCTTGGGAGGAAAACGTGCCGCAGCCGGTAGACGTCGGCTCAGTGCTGGGAGGACGCTATAAAGTGACCGCCCAGGTGCTGGCCTCAGCTGAGAACGACCTTGTCCTCGACGGCGTGGACCAGGTCCTGAACCGGCCGGTCAGCATCCTCCTCGCGGCTCCGGCGAATGCCAGCCAGGTGACGGCCAGTGCCCGCGAAATCGCCACCGGTGAGCGCGAGGCCAATGTGCAGGTGCTTGACCTGGGCATCAGCGACGGGCAGACCTACCTCGTCACCAGCGAGTCGCACGCCGCGGACCTGCTGGACCTCGTGATCGAACGCGACGCGCCGTTCGTCGAGCCCTTCTTTACCGACACCCTCGGTTCCGAGATCTTCGGGATGCCCCGCTCACGCGAGCCGGAGCCCGACGACAGCGAAGACATCTACGTCGAAGTGGACGAGGACCGCCCCAAGCGGCCCCTGCTGCCGCACATGGCGAAGGCCAGGATGCCCAGGTTCGGACGTTCCGGAGCCGGCGCGGCCGCGGCGGCCGCCGCCGGCAGCGGACAGGACCTGGAGTACGGCGGAGTGGACGACGCCCCCGCCGAAGCGGCCACCGGCGCCGCCGCCGCACCGCCGCCGCCGTCCGCTCCCCCGCGCCGGGAGGCGGCGACGTCCGCCATGCCCGCAGCTCCGGCTGCGGCACCCGCCGCCCGCGCCCAGAGCGCCAAGGTCAGCCGGTGGGAGGATGAGCGCACGGAGGAGGGCAACGGTGACGCCCGCCGCCCCTCCAGCTTCCCCCGGTCAGCCATGGCCGGCACCGGCTACGACGACTCCCTCGCCGGCGAGCTGACCGACGACGACGCTGACGAGGACACTTCCTCCTCCGGCGGCAAGCGCACCGGCCGGCTGGTCGTGGGCGGGGTGCTCAGCCTGGTGCTGATCCTGGCCGTCGTATTCGCCGTTGGAAACCTCGGGCGGCTCGGCGACATGTTCAGCGCCGCCGAACAGGCCGCTCCCGAGACCTCGGCCGCGCCGGAGCCCGCCGCCCCGTCGGACGGCCCCGCCGCCGAGACCGCGCCCGCCCCCGTGGTAGCCGGCGTCAGCCGGCTGGTTCCGGGAAACCAGCAGCTCGACTCGGTCAACGACGGAGCGCTTCCCCGGATCATCGACGGCGACCCGGCCAGCTTCTGGTCCAGCTACGTCTACGCCAACGACACCTTCGGTGGCCTGGCTCCCAGCCTGGCCCTGGTGGTCGAGCTGGAGCAGGAAGCCACGGTCAACGCGGTGGAAATCACCCAGCTCAACGGCACCGGCGGCAACTTCACGGTGATGCTCAACAACGAACCCACCCTGGACGGCGCTCGGACCGTGGCTCAGAGCGGCTTCAGCGGCTCCACCACCACCATCCAGGTGCCCGAGCAGGAGGCCGGCGACGGCGCCCGCTACGTGATCATCAACTTCACGCAGCTGCCGCGGCTGAGCGGTGTCCAGGCCGAGTACCCCTGGGGCCTGCGCATCAGCGAAATCAGCGTGTCCTGAGCTGCCGGGCCGCCTGAGGCCCGGCTCCGGGCTCCGGGAATATCCCTCGGCGCCGCCCGCGGAATAAGCTGGGAGCAGCAGGCGTTTTGCCGGTATCCTCTCCGCCCGCAAGGGCCAGGAAAGTAACAGCGTCAACAAGGAAGAGGTTCACAGCACGTGAGCAGCGAAACCACCGTGGACGCCGGCACCGCCGGCGAGGTCCGCGACGTCATCATCGTCGGCTCCGGCCCCTCCGGGTACACGGCTGCGATCTACACCGCCCGCGCCAACCTGAAGCCGCTGCTGATCGCCGGTTCCGTAACCGCCGGCGGCGAGCTGATGAACACCACCGACGTCGAGAACTTCCCGGGCTTCCCGGAAGGCGTCATGGGCCCGGACCTCATGTCCCAGTTCGAGAAGCAGGCGGAGCGCTTCGGCACCGAGATTCTGTTCGAGGACGTCACGGCCGTGGACCTGCAGGGCGAGATCAAGGTCGTCACCCTGGGCAACGGCGACGTCCATCGTGCCCGTGCGGTCATCATCTCCACCGGCTCCGCCTACCGTGAGCTCGGCCTCGAGGACGAGAAGCGGCTTTCCGGCCGCGGCGTCTCCTGGTGCGCCACCTGCGACGGCTTCTTCTTCAAGGGCCAGGACATCGCCGTCGTCGGCGGCGGCGACTCGGCCATGGAGGAGGCACTCTTCCTCACCAAGTTCGCCAACTCGGTGACCGTGATCCACCGCCGCAGCACGCTGCGCGCCTCCCGGATCATGCAGGACCGTGCCCTGTCCAACGAGAAGATCCGCTTTGTCTGGGACTCCGAGGTCATCGGCATCCACGGCGAGGACAAGGTCACCGGCGTGCGGCTGCGCAACACCGCCGACGGATCCGAGTCGGATCTGCCGGTCACCGGCCTGTTCGTCGCCGTCGGCAACGATCCCCGCACCGACCTGGTCAAGGACCAGCTGCGGCTGACCGAGGAGGGCACCATTGCGGTCCTGGGCCGCACCTCCAAGACCTCCCTGCCCGGCGTCTTTGCCGCCGGCGATGTCATCGACCCCACCTACCGCCAGGCAATCACCGCCTCCGGCAGCGGGTGTGTGGCCGCGATCGACGTCGAGCACTACCTGGCCGACGTCGCCGGCAACGACACGGCGGCGGAGGTCCCCACCCCGCCGGCCGAGGCTGTTTCCGAGGAAGCCACCCTCTAGACCCGGACCCTTAGATAGGAGCCCCACATGAGCAACGCCAAGGCTGTATCCGACGCTTCGTTCGGCAGCGATGTCCTGCAGGCTGACAAGCCCGTCATTGTCGATTTCTGGGCGGAATGGTGCGGTCCGTGCCGCATGCTGTCCCCGATCCTCGACGATCTTGCGGCCCAGTACGCCGAGAAGGTCGAGGTCGTGAAGCTGAACGTCGACGAGAACCCGGCGACCGCAGCGAAGTACGGCATCACCTCGATTCCCGCCGTCTACGTGTTCAAGGACGGCGAGGTGGCCGCCACGTCGATCGGGGCCAAGCCCAAGCAGGTCCTGGAGCAGGAATTCGCGGCGTTCCTGAAGTAGCCATGATTCAACACTCCGCAGATGACAGTCTGCAGAGGCTGGACGTAAGCCGGCGCGTGGTGGCGCTTCGTGAAGCGCTGCTGCGCGCCGGCATTTCCATGTCCTACCTCGCCCCTGACGCCGTCAACAACCCCTCCGTCTTTGACGACCACGTCGATGCCGCCGTGCGCGCCTTTCAGCAGAGCCGTGGCCTCATTGTCGACGGCGTTGCGGGCCCGGACACGCAGCGTGCCCTGCAGGAGGCCCAGTTCCGGTTCGGCGACCGTGTGCTGTCCTACGAAGAGGACGAACCGGTGCAGCGGGGCGACGACGTCGCGGAGCTGCAGCGGCACCTGTCCCACCTCGGCTTCTACTACGGCCATATCGACGGATCCTTCGGCTTCCGCACCGGATACGCGGTGGCGGAGCTGCAGCAGAACCTGGGCATCCCGGGAACCGGCGTATGTGATGCCGAAACGATGACGGCGATGGCGCGGGTGAACCGTGCGCTGTCCCCCAGCCAGGCGTTCGCCCTGCGGGACTACGACCGCCTGGACCGCAGCACCGCTGCCCTGCGCGGAAGGCTCATCCGGGTCAGCGCGGGCCGGTCCACCGCGGTTTCGCCGCATGCCACCGAACGTCTCACGGGTGCGGCCCTTACCGAGCTGCTGGTGGCAGGCGACGTAGCCCGTCGGGTGGAGCGGATCCTCGCGCAGTTCGGCGCCCACGTCGTCTCCGCTGATTCGACACGCCCTGCTCCTGCGGGAAGCGGCGACCGACGCCGTGAAACGGTTCCGAGCCTCAGCCTGGACCTGCACTGTGACTGGCTCGACCAGGAGGCCGCCGCGGGCATCGCAACCTACTACTGGGGCATCCCCTCCACCGGGGAGCCGCGGTCACCGATCGGTCACCGGGCAGCGATCCTCATGCTTAAGGAGTTGACCGCACGCACCGACTTCGCGCCTTTGGGCGTGCACGGCCGCACCTGGGATACCCTCCGTATCGCCGGCACCCCGTCGGTCAGCATCGACATGGGCTACCTGAGCAACGCTCATGATGCCGCGCGGTTGGCCGACCCGGTGGTACGGCAGACCATCGCCGACTCCATCGTCATCGCGGTCCAGCGCCTGTACCTGCTGGAGGAGGAAGACCAGCCGACGGGCACCCTGGCGCTGGATGACGTCAGCCGTTTCAACCCCTCCGAAGAGCAGCGACTCACCGGCTGACCGTCGCTTTCGAACGGAGTCTTCCGGCTTTCTGTAACAGAGCGGTGCCTTCCGCGTGTCAGTTCCATAAACAGCCCGCGGGCTGTTAGAAATGATTCAGCCCTCCTCCTGGCCGCAGGATCGGCCAGGAGGAGGTACCAAATGTTTCACGTGGAACGTCTCTCCCCTTATCTCTTGTGAGACCGGAACCCTGTGCCCGTCGGGGTCGCCTGTGACGCTGGAGAGGCCGTCCGACCCTGCCGTGCCGAATCCCCCCGCTCCCTGCAGAACAGGCTGTGCGCACGGCCACCCTCGATGGATGAAGCGCTGGTCCGACTGAAGTGCCCTCGGTCCGGCGATGACACTACGTGCATCGCCGACTTGTGCCGGCTCCGCCGGCGCTCCCCCGCCCATCCACAGTCCGTGCACTGAGCCCGGCAGCGGCACGAGGGCGTGTGTGCTGGGATCCTTCCGGGCCGACCCCTCGATGGGGTCGAGGCAGCTGCCATAAGGTGCTTGGTGAGAAACCTGAACTGATACCGCGCTGGTGAGGATTGCGTAGTCACCTGCTTAAACCTTATGTGGCCATTTGCTCAGTGCCAGACTCTCGAGGGGCCGGACTTCCCCGCGAGCGGCTTGGCCGGCGCGCTGCCGGAGTCACAACCGCTGCCGGCGTCACAACCGATGGGTCCTGACGCCGATCCTTCTCACAAGGTTCTGAACACCCTTCATGCCCGGCACCGCCACCACCTTGGAGGCGGTGCCCGCAGGAGTCTCCCGCGTCTACCCACCTCGCCTGGCCAAGACATGTTCGACGCAGTCAGCATTTCGCCCCAGCCGAAGATGCTCCGTCGGCTCGTTTCACACTGCGGACACATAGTTGGTCTGGAAATGCGAACGCACGTCTGTCCACTCATTCGGCGATGGACCCACGTACATGACGCGCCCGCACCGCCCAACCACGGCCAGCCCCTGTCGCCAGTGATAGCCCCGCCCAGCATCAGCTACGTGGCCCCCTGCCTTGGGTAACACCCACCACCCTCGCAAGCTGACGAATCACCCCTGCTTCACCTCCCATGAGAGGCCACTTTACGAGTGCCTATCAGTTTCGTTTTGTCCTAGGCCCGGAATGACTGCCCGTGACAGATCCTGCCTTGCGCTGCTGGGGCCGCTGACCTGGGCGGCCAAACAGACAACCCGTTTGCGTCTGACCAGCATCACTGCTGCGCCAACCTGCTTACTTCGTCTCTGATCGCTGCGTGCTTATGGCCGTCCACATGCATACCTGCCTTACAAGGGTGCCCCACCGGGAGATGCTTCAGTAGAGCTGTCTTGGCCCGACTCGTGTGACCTCGCCTGCTTCCCGTTCTGCGTCCCGCCAGCCGCTTCGTCCGTTTGCGACGGCAACGTCCTGCTCTGCCGGCGGGCCCGCCAGCGACTTGCACTACCGCTTGCCCCAGCAGCAGTCTGCCCTGCCGGCTGGGCCCAGCAGCGGTCTCCCACACTGGTCGGGCCACCCACAATTCCTTGGATCCTTGATCGACCCTTGAGACTCATTCCCCTCCGGAAGCGCGCTCCCCCTCCAACCGTGGATGCTCGAACGAGACGAGGGAGCACCATGCTGCTTGTTTCACGTGAAACCAACAGCGCCGAGCCCTCTCCGCGGACTCTCCAAGGTGAGAGGCGGGCCAGCTGACTTGAGCTTGGAGTCATCCGGGTCGACCTGTCGTACCAGTAGGTAGCTCCGGAGAATGATCCAATGCCAGCAGACGGCCGCTGCGATTGGCAACCGGGGCGCCACCCGGGCCCTGCTTGCCCAAGCTGCGTGGAGCGCCGTGAGCCAGGGCGTTCCACGTGAAACAGCCACGATCCCTCCGGTCGTTCCCGAGGCAGGCACGACTCTTGGTGCAGCCGCAGCTACAGCATCAGAACGCACTAGAGGCCGCCCCAAAGCCGAAAACCTCCATGACCCAGCCGCAACTCATGGCGCCTCTGCGAGCTACTCATGGCCCAGCCTCGGCACCCAACAACCCTTCGCGGCTGAGCCGCAACGAAGGCGAGTGGCGAGGCAATCGGCAGTCTTGAGGGCGGGATGTCCACCGTCCGTCATCGGAGAGGGCCACATCACCATAGAATGAAACCGGCCGGTCCCCCATGTTGTCGGCAATGCCGGCCAGGTGTTCGTAAGCGCCGCCCATGGGACCGCCCGGCTAAGAGGGCCGTACCTGCTAGGCCGAGGCCGATGTATGCCTACTGGCTGATGGCACATCAAATGCAAACTTCCCTGCTCCTTGAACGCGGGATTAGGTCTCCCTTGTGAAGCCCGGGTACCGGACTCTTCTCCCTGGACTAGCTGCCCTACCGTGCAGACTTACACCAGCTGGATAGGAAGCTGGCCGATCCCCTTATGGTTCCACGCGTAGCGCCGCCACCCCGGCCTGATCAGGCGACGACTGAGCCGGTGCCCTCGTCCTCCGCTAACCCGCGTCAACCGCCTGCCCGCTACGCCTAGTTCCAGCCGCCTGGTTCCTCACGGCCGGAATGATCGCTTGTCGCGCACCGCTTTCATCACGAGCCTCCCAGCGGTTCGAGGGCGGCATACCGAGTTTCACGTGAAACGGCGCCGCGGGGTGCCACAAGGTAGGCGGTTAAAGCGCCCCAAACAAAAGACTCGGCTTCGACAGGTGCAGGGGCCGGCGACGGATAAGCACAGTAACCCGCAGAGGGTACCAGTACGCCCCTGAACCGTACTCTGACCCCCTGTCCTCAGCTGCGGTTGCTCGCAAGCCAAGGGGCCAGCGGTCCGAACCCCGAACGGGCTAGAGGTCACTGTGTACACGGGCCTCGGTGCACCAAGGAAGTAGGCGTTGGCACGCCTACTGTCGCGAGTACATATGCCAGCTGGAGTAGTCTGATGCGACGTTGTCAGGCGGCCGGTTCGCTGTCACCAGTATCGGCAGTGCGTTGTCTTTACACACCTTCGCGCTCCCTGGCTGTCCTATTTGGCCATTGCTACGTGGCCTGCTCGCGTGCGCTTCCTGCTCCGTACGTCTGCACTGCAAGTCCAGCATCCGGTTCCGGCTTCTACCCCTTCCTGGGCTAACGCCAGGGTGCGGGTTGCCTCCCGGTCATCGAGTCCTAGCGCTGGCCAGCTGGCCGCCCATCAGAGTTCCTTCCGCTTACCTTGCTTGGTTTCACGTGAAACCTTCAACGCTCGGCTTAGCGCGTGAAGAGCCACACACCTAACTCGGCTCGGCGCCTGTTCGCGGACTCAGCTGTGCGTGCGACTCCCCCGAGTTTGACTTCACCACCGGGCCCAACGTCACTTAGCACGCTCGATGACTCCCCTCTTCTCCACGCGGTCCATGGGGCGCGCTCCCAACGCTAGCGCTAGCGAGGATCACGTAGTCCCGCGCTAGTGGGCAACAGTCCCCTACCAAGGCGCCCGCAAGGTGCTGCCACCGAGCTCATCCGTCGCTGACGCCACCCTCCTTCCCACGGAGCTGAGGAAGTTGGCTAGCGCTCTTCACGACCGGCGGCAATGCTCGGATAAAAAGAAGCGAGGGTACCGTTTCACGTGAAACAGTACCCTCGCTTCTGAAGTATTCAGCCTGCGGGCTGGTTCAGGACCCCCATAATGCGGTTAAGGTCATCCACACTCGCGAACTCGATGCTGACCTTACCCTTCTTGGCCCCCAGCGTGATCTTTACGCTCGTATCAAGACGGTCAGACAGGGCATTGGCCAAGTAATCAAGGCGCTCATGCCGCGCATTTTCCTTGGGCTTCTGCTGGCGGGTGGTGCGCTTCGCCCCTGCACTCAGGGACACGAGTTCCTCGGTCGCCCGAACCGAGAGTCCTTCGGCCACGATCCGCTGAGCCAGCTTCTCCATGTCGGCCGGCTCCGCAAGCCCCAGGAGCGCTCGAGCGTGACCGGCTGAGAGCACCCCGGCTGCAAGCCGCCGCTGTACCAAAGGAGGCAGCTTCATGAGCCGCAGCGTGTTGGTGATCTGCGGTCGGCTGCGCCCGATGCGCTCAGCCAGCTCTTCATGCGAGCATTCAAAGTCGTCCAGGAGCTGCTGGTAGGCGGCGGCTTCTTCCAACGGATTCAGCTGACTGCGGTGCAGGTTCTCAAGGAGGGCGTCACGCAGCAGGTCAACATCCTGAGTCGACCGGATGATCGCAGGAACGGACTCCATGCCGGCTTCTCGGGAGGCCCGCCACCGCCGTTCGCCCATGACCAGTTCGTACGGAGCATCGTCCTCCTCACTGGACGGACGGACCACGATCGGCTGCAGGACCCCAATCTCGCGGATGGAGTGCACCAGCTCAGCCATCGCGTCTTCATCAAAGACGGTGCGCGGCTGCTTCCGATTGGGGTGGATCGCGTCGAGCGGCAGCTCGGCAAACGTTGCGCCCGGAACCGGAACGAGTGTTTCACGTGAAACCGCGTCCGTATCGGTCGTGTCCGTCGTGCTGTTCGCCGCGGCCTCCTCATCCGCGGGAGTGCCCGCTTTAGCCTTACGGGCCGCTGAAGCGGGGGCAGCAGCGGCGCTCTTGGACTTACGGGGCGACTTCGGGGTGGACGCGGCGGAAACCGATGACTCGTCTGTCGTGCTGCTTGCGGCACCGGCCGGGGCTACCTGCTTGGCCTTGCCAGGGCCGGCTTCGGCTGCATCCGAAACCGTCTCTACGGGCTTTTCCCCGGCTTTCGATGCCGTCTTGCCCCTGCGGCCCTGAGTCGCCGTGGAAGGACGTTCAGCGACGCCCTGGGCCTCCGCTACGGCCGCAGAGGACGAAGTGACGGCCTGAGAACCTGCATTACTGTCAGCGGCGTCCGTGCCATTGCTCTGTGCCTTGGTGGCAGCCTTGTCTACGGGCTTGCGTGTGGCGGACCGCCGTGTGGGAGCCGGCCCCAGCAGGGCGTCCTTGTTGATGCCTCCCCTTCCGGCCGCGCCGGTTCCGCTGCCGCCGGCAGGGAAGAACAGGTCGACCGGACGTCCGGGGCGAGCCGCTGCTGCGTTCTCGCTGTCCTCAGGTGTGCTGGGTATGAGGGCGCCCAGCCCGCGGCCCAATCCACGACGCTTTTCGGTCACGGGTAAGTCCTTCCATTTACCGCAGGAAAAACCGGCGGCACATCGCTTGTGAACTCATTGTAGGGTTCAGGATGCGAACATCCCGGTAACTGCTGCAGTGGTGTCTACTGACGCTGGGCGATCTCGGCCGCTGCCTCGAGATAGGACAGCGCACCACTGGAGGACGGGTCATAGGTCATGATCGTCTGCTGATAGCTCGGGGCCTCGGAGATACGAACGGAGCGGGGCACCACGGCCTTCAGGACCTGCTCCGGGAAGTGTTCCCGCACCTCGGCCGCGACCTGGGCAGCCAGGTTGGTACGTCCGTCGTACATGGTCAGCAGGATCGTCGAAACCTCCAGATCAGCATTCAAATGCTTCTGGATCATCTCGATGTTCTTCAGGAGCTGACTCAATCCCTCCAGGGCGTAGTACTCACACTGGATCGGAATAAGCACCTCACGGGCGGCCACAAAGGCGTTCACCGTCAGCAGGCCCAGACTCGGCGGGCAGTCAATGAAGATAAAGTCCAACCGCGGCAGGCCTGCGGCTTCCCGCTCCTTGGCATACATGGCGATCGCCCGGCTCAGCCGCTGTTCCCGGGCCACCAGGGAGACTAGCTCGATCTCAGCCCCGGCCAAGTGGATGGTTGCGGGCGCGCACAGCAGGTTATTGATATCGGGGCAGGGAGCCACGACCTTGCCCAACGGAAGGTCATCGATCAGTACGTCGTAAATGCTCTCCACTTCAGCGTGATGATCGATCCCCAAGGCAGTCGACGCGTTGCCCTGCGGATCAATGTCAATCACCAGGACGTTCAGCCCGGCGGTGGCCAGCGCTGCGGCCAGGTTGACGGTCGTCGTGGTTTTACCCACCCCGCCTTTCTGGTTGCTGACGGTGAGGATCCGCGTCTCGGCCGGTCGGGGGAAGCTCCGTCCCGCCAGCTTCTCGCGCCTACGGGCTTCGCTGGCCAGCTCGCGGGCCAGCGGCGTGCTTTCATCCATGAGGTCCATGACGTCGACCGACGGGGATACCAGATCAGTCCCGGCGGTCGCACCCCCTTCTTCGGCTTCGGGATCCGCCTGCAGCTCCTGCTTCGGTTCGACTGCCGGCGGGACGGACGGTGTTTCACGTGAAACGGTGGAACTGTCGGCAAACGTCGCCACGGATTCGTACGGGATAGCCGCCGGATCCACATAGGCACCCGGCTGCGGTTGATTTTGACGTCCAAACGACGCCGACAGGGCAGACCCCAGCGCTGCAAAGGGGGGAATCCGTTTAGCTGCCGAACCGCGCATAGTCACCGGGACGTGCTCTCTTTCCAACTCAAGGCAATAACTGCATCTAGCCTATCGGGTAGAGCCTTGATCGCCGGGATCGCAGCGCAGCAGGGGACAAATCAGGAGGGCGCCACTGCGGCCGTCCGAGTAGTCCCCGGATCTTAAGGGCCAGCGGATCCCGGAACGGGCGCCGTGAAATGGAGCCGCCTGCTGGAATGGGTGGGTGTCAGGAACCCACGACGATACGCACGACGGTGGTCGGTTCCTCGAGCACGTCAGCGCCCACGGTCACCACTTCGGTCCGGCGTCCGCCCATCCGGCGAATGATCTTCGAGGCCTTCTGCACTTCCTCGCCGGCGCTGCGTCCCTTGATCGCCAGAACCTCTCCCCTGCCCTTGAGCAGAGGTATGGTCAGCTGGGCCAGCCCGGTCAGCGCACTCACGGCGCGGGCCGTGGCAAAGTCCACGTCCACGTCGGCAGCAACCTGCTCAGCGCGGCCGCGCAGGACCGTCACATTATCCAGCCCGAGATCGTCAACAACCTCGTTCAGCCAGATCACGCGCCGCTCCAGCGGTTCGATCAGCGTAAGGCTCAGGTCCGGACGCGCGATCGCCAGGCAGAGTCCGGGCAGTCCTGCCCCGCTGCCGACATCGGCAACACTGGCCCCCTTGGGAAGCAGATCAGCCACCACGGCACAGTTCAGCACATGCCGGCTCCACAGCCTGGGCACCTCACGCGGGCCGAGAAGCCCGCGCTCAATCCCGGATGTCGCCAGGTGTTCCACGTACCGTCGGGCAAGATCCAGCCGCTCACCGAAGACCTTCCGGGCTGCGGCGGTCTCCTCGGGACTCATTTCAACCAACAGTGCTGTTCCTCTTCGATCTGCCGCATTCAGGTGCGGCCCCTGCGGACCCGTGCCGATCACGCCTCATGCCGAGCCGTGGGGCTTCAGTCGTCAGTCATCGGCGAGCATGACGACGACGTGCCGTCCGCTGCCCTCGCCCTCGGACTCGCTGATGAGGCCCAGCTCGGCAACGGCGTCGTGCACGATCTTCCGCTCGTAGGCGCTCATGGGGTCCAGTGCCACCGGCTGGGCCGTCTCGCGTGCCCGGGCAACGGCGTCCTCCGCCAGCCGGCGCAGCACGGCGGAGCGCTCGGCCCGGTATCCGGTGATGTCCAGCACCAGCCGGGAGCGGTTCTCGGTAGCCGTCAGCACAGACAGCCGGGCGAGTTCCTGGAGTGCCTCGAGCACCTCTCCGTCAGGGCCCACCAGGGCCTGGAGGGCGTCGTTGTCCTCTTCTTCGGAGACCACTGAGATGTAGGTCCTGCCGGCGCGCACCTCAATGTCGATGTCGCCGTCGATGTCGGCGATGTCGAGCAGTTCCTCGAGGTAATCCGCGGCGACGTCGCCCTCTTCCTCGAGGCGGCCGGTGGCCGCCTGGCCGTTCTCAGGAAGGTCCACGGACTCGTCAATGTGCTCGGTGCTCATTTTTTCTTCCTGTTCTTGCGCTGCGGCTGCTGGCGCTGGGTCTTCTTGGCGGACGCAGGAACCGGGGCCGGCTCGGGGGCCTTCTTCTCGCCCAGCAGGGGCACCATCGGCAGGCCGCGCTTGGCGCGGCGCTCGGCCAGGGCCTTGGCCGCCGGGGAACCGGGAGTCGGCATGCGGCGGATGACGAAGAACTGCTGCCCCATGGTCCACAGGTTGGTGGTCGTCCAGTAGATGAGCACGCCGATCGGGAAGTTGATGCCGCCGACGCCGAAGACCACGGGCAGTACGTAGAGCAGCATCTTCTGCTGGCGCATGAACGGGGAGGCCAGGGCCTCCTCCGACATGTTCTTGCTCATGATCTGCTTCTGCGTGATGAACTGCGAGGCGGTCATCGCGAGGATCATGATGATCGAAAGGACGATGACGCTGGTGTGCCCCTCGGTGCCGAAACCATGCAGCAGCGAGGAAGACAGCGGGGCCCCCAGGATGGTCGCCTCGTCGAACTGGCGGATGGCGTCGGGAGTGAGCGCCCCGATGCCGGTGCCGCCGTCGTTCGCCGAGGAGACGCCGTTGAGCACCGTGAACAGTGCAAAGAAGAACGGCATCTGGATCAGCATCGGCAGGCAGGCCGCGAACGGGTTGGTCCCGTGCTTCTTGTACAGCGCCGTCTGCTCCTGCACCATTGCCTGGCGGGAGAGCTGGTCGGTCTTGCCCTTGTACTTCTGCTGCAGCTTGCGCAGGTCCGGCTGCAGGGACTGCATGCCGCGCTGGGCCTTGATCTGCTTCACGAAGACGGGGATCAGGGCGGCCCGGATAACGATGACCAGGCCGATGATGGAAAGAGTCCAGGTCCAGCCCGAGGCGGGATCCATACCCACGAAGACGAACCCTTCGTGGAAGATCCACATGATCCAGGAGACCACCCACTTAAAGGGGAACAGAATCGTCTCGAAGAAACCCAATTTTCTCTCCTCAGGCCGCGGTGCGGCTGTCTTCGTCGGCTGGAATCGGGGGATGATTCAGCACAATGATGCGGGGTACCCGGCCGTGTCGCCACGTCCTGCTTCCCTGCGGAACATGGTCGACGCCGCCGTCGTTCCACGGATGGCAGCGAATGAGCCGGCGGGCGGCCAGCCATGAACCGCGGACGGCTCCGTGGACCGTCACGGCTTCAAGAGCATATGCCGAACAGGACGGGAAGAACCGGCAGACCTGTCCGTAGAGGGGAGAAATCAGCGCCCGGTAGGCGACCAATACGGCGATGAGCACGTAGCGCGGAAGGTTCCACACCACGCGGCCGGCCGTAACGGCCCACCGCGCGAGGAAACCGCCCGAGGGGCTGCTCATTGCTGTTTCACCATCCCCTGCCTGCGGTCATCCTGCGCCAGTTTCTTCCTGCATGTTCCCAGGGCGGAACCGAAATCGGCGGACAGCTGCTGCCACGAGGCCGATGCCGATGCCGGCAGCGCCCGAACCACAACATCCAGCCCGGCCGGGCGTACGGAAATTTCACGGGCGGCCGCTTCCCTCAGTCTCCTCTTAACGAGGTTCCGGGTCACGGCGTTCCCCACATTCCGGGCAACGATGAAGCCCACCCGGGTGGGACCGCCGCCGTTGGCGACTGCGTATAGAACTACGTTCCGGCGCCCGCTGCGGGCACCGGAACGTACGGTGTTCGTGAAGTCAGTCGACGTCCGCACCCGGTTCCGCTGAGGCAGCATTCACGCCACCCGGAAGCCGGTCAAGCTGCGCAGATGCAGCATCGACAACGGAAGAACTGGTTAGGCCGACAGTTCGGTGCGGCCCTTGGCGCGGCGTGCGGAAAGAATGGCACGCCCGGCGCGGGTACGCATGCGAAGGCGGAAGCCGTGCTTCTTGGCACGACGGCGGTTATTCGGCTGAAAAGTCCGCTTGCTCACGGTAGTTACTCCAAGACGATCGGAAGATGCGCCCTGCTTGCTGCAACAAGGGGGAAGAACAAGCGGCGCGTATTTCATGTATCCGCCGCGGCTCACCCGGACCCTGGATCCCTAGTTTCCAGAACCCCGGCTGGGCATGCATGAGCGCAAGCAGCAGACACAAAGGACTATCCCACGTTAGAGGAGCAGCCCTGAGCAGTCAAACCGGAGGATGTCCACAGGGATGAACAACCTTATCAACAGCTGTGGAGGAAGCGACCCGCCCAAAGGCTGGCCTGCAGCCGTGTGAGGACGGTCCCATCGCCGCCCGCGCCCGGATTTCCAGCTACCCCCGGGGCGGTTCATCCTCTAGTCTGGGCACGGGCCGTTTTTATCCACTTCTGTGCATAACCCTGTGGATGAAGGCCGGCAGCCGGTGCGGCTGCCAAGTAGCATCGACGGCATCCGAACGGATGCGTCATGAGAGGTTTGCGTGGGTACGGACGAAAGCAACGACGTCGGAAGCTCCTGGCGGAAGGTCATCCGGACGCTGGAAGGTGATGACCGCGTTTCACCCCGCCAGAGGGGATTCGTCGTCCTCGCCCAGGCTCAGGGCCTGATCGGCACCACCCTGCTGGTGGCAGTTCCCAACGAGCTCACCCGGGAAGTGCTGCAGACACAGCTCAAGAACATCCTCGACGACGTCCTCCGCGACGTCTTCCAGGCGGACATCCAGTGCGCCTTCGTCATCGACCCCGATATGACCCCGGTGCTCGAGCCCGAGCCCGAGCAGGAACCGGCCCAGGAAACGCCCAGCCCCGTCCCCGGCGGTGAGAGCGGCGCCCCGGCGCCCTCACCGCCGAGCAACTCGCAGGAGTTCGGCAGGCTGAACCCGAAGTACGTCTTCGAGACCTTCGTCATCGGCTCCTCGAACCGGTTCGCCCACGCTGCGGCGGTGGCGGTGGCCGAGGCCCCGGCCAAGGCCTACAACCCGTTGTTCATCTACGGCGATTCGGGTCTCGGCAAGACCCACCTGCTGCATGCCATCGGCCACTACGCCCGGCATCTCTACAACGGGATCCGTGTCCGCTACGTGAACTCCGAGGAGTTCACCAACGACTTCATCAACTCCATCCGGTACGACGAAGGCGCCAGCTTCAAGCAGCTCTACCGCAACGTCGACATCCTGCTGATCGACGACATCCAGTTCCTGGCCAACAAGGACGCAACGCAGGAAGAGTTCTTCCACACCTTCAATGCGCTGCACAATCACAACAAGCAGGTGGTCATCACCTCCGACCTGCCGCCCAAGCAGCTCTCAGGCTTCGAGGAACGGATGCGTTCACGCTTCGAGTGGGGCCTGCTGACCGACGTGCAGCCGCCCGAACTGGAGACCCGCATCGCCATCCTTCGGAAGAAGGCCATCGGCGACAGCCTGAGCGCTCCCGACGACGTGCTCGAGTACATCGCTTCGAAGATCTCCACCAACATCCGTGAGCTCGAAGGTGCCCTCATCCGCGTCACGGCGTTCGCCAGCCTCAACCGGCAGCAGGTCGACGTCGGCCTCGCCGAAATCGTGCTGAAGGACCTCATCACCGATGACGGTGCACAGGAAATCACGGCAGCCTCCATCCTTGGCCAGACCGCTGCGTACTTCCAGATCAGCCTGGAGGAGCTCTGCAGCAAGTCGCGGACGCGCACCCTGGTTACGGCGCGGCAGATCGCCATGTACCTCTGCCGGGAACTGACGGACATGTCGCTGCCCAAGATCGGCCAGGAGCTGGGCGGCCGCGACCACACCACCGTGATCCACGCCGACCGCAAGATCCGCGAACTCATGGCCGAACGGCGCGCCATCTACAACCAGGTCACCGAGCTGACCAACCGGATCAAGCAGCAGCAGCGCGAGGCCTGACCGGACCGGCCGGCAGGCCGTTCCCGAGCCCCGCAGGGGCTCGAAATTAACATTTGTGGACAAGGCTGTGGATAACCCGGTGCATAACCCGTGGTTAACGGGCTTCCGCTGTGGACCGGCGAACTACACAAAATCTTCCCCACAGGCCCGGTCTGCCGGGGCGGCAGCAGGTCCACATCTTGTCCACAGGCCGAATCGGTGAGGCCGCGCCGCCGGCCGGGGTTATCCACAGTTTCCACAGAAGTTATTAACACTACGGATCTTAAGAAATTTGGCTCCACCAAATAACAAGTTCCCAACCTCGCCCATCTGAAGACCACCAGCCATGCCCACCTTTGGACTCGAAGCCGGGGCCCTGCGCCGGTGCAGGGCCCGCCCGCTGGGGCTAAGCTGTGAGCGGGGTATTGTTGTCATTCGGTCCGGGGACTGCCCCGCGCCGCTGCGGCGGTCCCCCGCCCATCCTGAGAAGTACCGAAACCGTACTGAGTCGTATGTTGCGAAAGGCGGCACCCTGCAGTGAAGTTCAGAGTTGAGCGGGATGTCCTGGCCGAGGCCGTCACCTGGACAGCGCGTTCCCTCTCCCCCCGCCCGCCGGTGCCTGTGCTGTCCGGCCTGCTGATCCGTGCGGAAGCCGGAGTGCTGAGCCTGGCCAGCTTCGATTACGAGATTTCGGCGCGGCTGCACATTCCCGCCGACATCAGCGAAGAAGGAACCATCCTGGTTTCCGGCCGGCTCCTGGCCGAGATCTGCCGCAGCCTTCCGTCCGCACCGGTGGAAGTGGAGACCGACGGATCAAAGGTCTCCCTCACCTGCCGCAACTCGCACTTCAACCTCGCCACCATGCCGGTCGGGGAATATCCGGAACTTCCCGCCCTTCCCGACGTCAGCGGCGTCGTTGACGGCGATGCGTTTGCGCAGGCGGTGTCCCAGGTGATCATCGCCGCAAGCCGTGATGACACCCTGCCCATCCTGACGGGCGTCCGGATGGAAATCGAGGACGATCTCATCACCTTCCTCGCCACCGACCGCTACCGGCTGGCCCTTCGTGAACTGCCCTGGAAGCCGTCCGTGCCGGGCCTGTCCACGAGCGCGCTGGTCAAGGCCAAGACGCTCAGCGAAGTGGCCAAGACCCTCGGCAGCGGCGGGGACCTCAGCATTGCACTCTCGGAGAACAGCGAACTGATCGGCTTCGAAAGCGGCGGCCGGCGGACGACATCGCTGTTGGTCGACGGCGACTACCCCAAGATCCGCAGTCTGTTCCCCGAGAACACCGCCATCCACGCCACGGTGGAAACCAGTGCCCTGGTGGAAGCGGTCCGCCGTGTCTCCCTGGTCGCTGAGCGGAACACCCCGGTGCGGCTGGCCTTCACTGACGGGCAGGTGGCCCTCGACGCCGGCACCGGCGAGGACGCCCAGGCCTCCGAGGTCCTTGAGGCCGCACTGGTCGGGGACGACATCACGGTGGCGTTCAACCCGCACTACCTGAGTGAGGGCCTGGGTGCCTTCCCCAGCAAGTACGTGCGGTTCTCCTTCACCACCCCGCCCAAGCCCGCGGTCATTTCCGCGCAGGAGGACCTCAACGGCGAGGACAAGGAAGACTACCGCTACCTGCTGATGCCGGTCCGCCTGCCCAACCAGTAGCAGCCCGGGTATCCTGCAGCGCGGACGGCCGGCCCGGTGGATCTGCACCGGACCGACCGGTCCGCCACCCGGAACTCCGGCGGCTGCCGAGGGTCCGAGGCCTGCCTCCGGGCCGGCCCGCAGGCAGAAGCGGGCAGCCCGCGATATATTCAGACCACGGAATATAAGGGGTATATGCTTCATGCGGAATGCTTGTGCGCTCCCACCGCGGCCGCCATGGGAAGTTGAGGCCTGATGTATATCGACCAGCTTTCGCTCACCTCCTTCCGCAGCTATGACCAGCTGGACCTTGCCCTCCGCCCCGGCGTGACCGTCTTCGTCGGTCCCAACGGCACCGGAAAGACCAACATTGTCGAGGCCATCGGATATCTGGCGTCGCTGTCCTCCCACCGGGTCAGCTCCGACGCTCCCCTGGTCTCCTTCGATGCTGCCCAGGCGATGATCCGGGCCCGGCTGGTCCGGGCTTCGCAGGCGACGACCCTGGAACTGGAGCTGAACCCCGGCCGCGCCAACCGGGCGCGGATCAACAGGGCAAACCCGGTCCGCGCGCGGGACATCCTCGGCCTGTGCCGAACGGTGCTGTTCGCACCGGAGGACCTGGCGCTGGTGAAGGGCGATCCGGGCAGTCGGAGGCGTTTCCTGGATGAGCTGATCGTGGCCCTGGTCCCCCGGCACGCGGCAACCCGTACGGAATACGACCGGGTCCTCAAACAGCGCAACGCCCTGCTGAAATCCGCACGCGCCGCGGGCCGGTTCACCTCGGCGCATGAAGCGACGCTCGATGTCTGGGACCAGCACATGGCCGTAGCCGGAGCCGAGCTGACCGCGGCGCGGCTGGCAGCGCTGGACCGCATTCAGCCCCACCTCCAGGCGGCCTACCGGGACCTGACGGACGGATCGAAGGCAGTCTCCGCCCTGTACCGCTCCACCCTGCTCGGGCCGGTGGATGAAGACGGGTCGGGGGCTGCCGGTCCCGACCCGCGGGACCTGCTCGGCCTGGACACCGCAGAGCTGACGGAGCGCTATCTGGCGGCCTTTGCCGCTGCGCGACGGCGGGAGGTCGACCGCGGCACCTCGCTTGTGGGACCGCACCGGGACGAAGTGGAGCTGATGCTCGGACGTGCGCCGGCGAAGGGCTACGCGTCCCACGGTGAGACCTGGTCCTTTGCCCTGGCCCTGCGCCTGGGCTCCTACTACCTGCTGGCCGACGACGATGACCGCCCCGGCTCCGGACCGATCCTGATCCTGGACGACGTTTTCGCGGAACTGGATGCCGCCCGCCGGGAGCGCCTGGCCGGCATCGTCACCGGCGCCGAACAGGTCCTGGTGACCGCCGCCGTCGGCGATGACATCCCCGGTGCCCTGTCGGGCGAACAGATCACCGTGGTGCCCGGAGGCGTGCGTGAGCCCGTCCGCTGAACCGCCGGAGGCCGGTGCCGGCGTGCCCGGGAAATCCGGCGGCCAGGAAGCGGAGCCGCTGGGTCCGGATGCGGCGCAGGCCCAGCTGAACCGCATGCGTGACGCCGCGCGGGCCCGCGGCGAGCACCGCACCGCCGGCCCGCGCCGCAAAGGCACCCCGAAGCGCCGGCAGCCCTTTGTCCCCGGAGAGTACGTCGGAAGGGACCCGCAGGGCCTGGGCTCCGTCTTCAGCCGATTCGTCAGCGAACGAGGCTGGAACTCCCCCGTGGCGGTCGGTTCGGTGATCGCCCGCTGGGACGAGCTGGTGGGCCGCGACGTGGCCGCCCACTGCCGTCCCGAATCGTTCTCCGACACCACGCTGCAGGTGCGCTGCGACTCCACCGCCTGGGCCACTCAGCTGCGCCTGCTGCGCCCGGCCCTGATCTCCCGCTTCGACGAGGCGCTGGGCCCCGGCGTCGTCACCCGCATCCAGGTGCTTGGCCCGGCGGCGCCCAACTGGCGCCGGGGCGCCCGCAGCGTGAAAGGCCGCGGTCCGCGCGACACCTACGGGTAGGAGGAATCCGAAACGAGGGGCGCCCGCCGTGGCAGGGGTCCGGCGGAAAGGTCCGGCGGATCCCGCAGCCGCCGATTAGCGGCGGGAAAACCCCTTCGGAGGTATCCGTTCCCGTGCCGGGGGTCGGCACCGGCTCAAAACCCGGTTTCCTGCCCTCCTGGAGGGTGTTTTGGGCCGGATTGTCCCTGCCGGCACGGTAGAATGGACAAGGATGCCTATCCGCGCCGGGGAGGCGCCGGCATGCGTCGGTCAAGACCAACACAAGAGGAGTCGACAGCACCTGTGGCTAACGACAATGAGATGGACAACACGGAGCTAACTCCAGAGCATCACACCGATCCGGAAAAGGCCACTCCCGCGGAGTACGGGGCGAATGAAATCACCGTCCTGGAAGGCCTGGAAGCCGTCCGCAAGCGCCCGGGCATGTACATCGGCTCCACCGGACCCCGCGGCCTGCACCACCTGGTCTACGAAGTGGTGGACAACTCCGTCGATGAGGCCCTGGCCGGCTACTGCGACCGGATCGAAATCACCCTCCTGGCCGACGGCGGCGTGCGGGTGCGGGACAACGGCCGCGGCATTCCCGTGGACATCCATCCCACCGAAGGCCTGCCCACGGTGCAGGTCGTCATGACCATCCTGCACGCCGGCGGCAAGTTCGGCGGCGGCGGCTACGCCGTCTCGGGCGGCCTGCACGGCGTGGGCATCTCCGTGGTCAACGCCCTGTCCAAGCGGGTGGACACCGAGGTCCGCCGCCAGGGCCACGTCTGGCGGCAGAGCTTCGCCGACGGCGGCCATCCCCAGGGCGGCCTGGTCAAGGGTGAGGAAACCGACGAGACCGGCACCACCCAGACCTTCTACCCGGACCCGGAGATCTTCGAGAGCACCGAGTTCGACTTCGAGACGCTTCGCGCCCGGTTCCAGCAGATGGCCTTCCTCAACAAGGGCCTGAAGATCATCCTCACCGACGAGCGGGCTCCCGCCGAAGACAACGAGGAGATCGCCGAAAACGAGGACGCGGGCGACGCCGGCGAGGCGCCGGCGCACCGGACCGTCGAGTACCACTACGAGCAGGGCCTGCTGGACTACGTCCACTTCCTGAACTCCTCGAAGAAGGTCGAGGTCATCCACGACGACATCATCGCCTTCGAGACCGAGGACGGCGACCGCAAGATCGCCGTCGAGATGGCCATGCAGTGGACCACCGCCTACTCGGAGAGCGTCCACACCTACGCCAACACGATCAACACCCATGAGGGCGGCACCCACGAGGAGGGGTTCCGCGCCGCCATGACCTCGCTGATCAACCGGTACGCGCGGGAAAAGAACATCATCAAGGACAAGGATGACAACCTCACCGGCGAGGACATCCGCGAGGGCCTGACCGCCGTCATCTCCGTGAAGCTGGCCGAACCCCAGTTCGAGGGCCAGACCAAGACCAAGCTGGGCAACTCCGAGGCCAAGGGCTTCGTGCAGCGCGTGGTCACCGATCAGCTCGGCGACTGGCTGGAGCGGAACCCGGGCCCGGCCCGCGACGTCATCCGCAAGTCCATCCAGGCCTCCCAGGCGCGGATGGCGGCCCGCAAGGCGCGCGAGTCGACCCGCCGCAAGGGACTGCTGGAATCCGGCGGCATGCCGGGCAAGCTGAAGGACTGCTCCTCGAAGGATCCGTCGAAGTCCGAGATCTACATCGTCGAGGGCGACTCCGCCGGCGGATCCGCGGTGCGCGGACGCAACCCGGAGACCCAGGCCATTCTCCCGCTGCGCGGGAAGATCCTGAACGTCGAGCGGGCCCGGCTGGACCGGGCCCTGAGCAACGCAGAAGTCCAGGCCATGATCACCGCGTTCGGCGCCGGCATCGGTGAGGACTTCGACGTCGAGAAGGCCCGCTATCACAAGATCGTGCTGATGGCCGATGCCGACGTTGACGGCCAGCACATCACCACGCTGCTGCTGACGCTGCTGTTCCGCTACATGCGCCCGCTGATCGAGCACGGCTACGTGTACCTGGCCCAGCCGCCGCTGTACCGCATCAAGTGGTCCAACCATCCGCACGACTACGTCTTCAGCGACCGGGAGCGCGACGAGACCGTCGCCCGCGGCCTCGCGAACGGCCAGCGGCTACCCAAGGAGAACGGCATCCAGCGGTACAAGGGCCTGGGCGAGATGGACTACACCGAACTGTGGGACACCACCATGGACCCCGAGCACCGCACCCTTCTGCAGGTGACCATGGACGACGCCGCCGCCGCGGACCAGGTGTTCTCCGTCCTGATGGGCGAGGACGTCGAATCCCGCCGCCAGTTCATCCAGCAGAACGCCAAGGACGTGCGCTTCCTCGACATCTGAGGCCGGCCCGGACAGGGCGGCGCCGGACCCGGATCCGGCGCCGCCGCCGCGCCGCCTCCGGCGGAGGGCGCGGACAGACTTTCTTCGAAAGAACCAGAACGGAACTGACAAATGAGTGATGAGACTCCCGAGGTACCGGCCGACGGCGAGCCGCTGACCGGGACCGTGATGGACCGCGTCGAGCAGATCGACCTGCAGACCGAGATGCAGCGCTCCTACCTGGACTACGCGATGGCCGTCATCGTCGGCCGCGCGCTGCCGGACGTGCGCGACGGGCTGAAGCCCGTGCACCGCCGGGTGCTGTATGCGATGTTCGACGGCGGCTACCGCCCGGAGCGCTCGTTCAACAAGTGCGCCCGCGTGGTCGGCGAGGTCATGGGCCAGTACCACCCGCACGGCGACTCGGCGATCTACGATGCGCTGGTCCGCCTGATCCAGGACTGGGTCATGCGCTACCCGCTCGCCCTGGGCCAGGGCAACTTCGGCTCCCCCGGCAACGACGGCGCCGCCGCCCCCCGGTACACCGAGACCAAGATGGCCCAGCTGGCGATGGAAATGGTCCGGGACATCGACGAGGAGACCGTCGACTTCCAGCCCAACTACGACGGCAAGAACCTCGAGCCGACCATCCTGCCGGCCCGGTTCCCGAACCTGCTGGTCAACGGCTCCTCCGGCATCGCCGTCGGCATGGCCACCAACATTCCGCCGCACAACCTCCGCGAGGTCGCCGACGGCGTGCAGTGGTACCTGCGCAACCCCGAGGCCACCAGCGAGGAGCTGCTCGAGGAGCTGCTCAAGCGGGTCAAGGGCCCCGACTTCCCCACCGGCGCCCAGATCCTGGGCCGCAAGGGCATCGAGGAGGCCTACCGCACCGGCCGCGGCTCGATCACCATGCGCGCGGTGGTCAACGTCGAGGAGATCCAGAACCGCACCTGCCTGGTCGTCACCGAGCTGCCCTACATGGCCAACCCGGACAACCTGGCGGTGAAGATCGCCGAACTGGTCAAGGACGGCAAGGTCACCGGCATCGCCGACCTGCGCGACGAGACCTCCGGCCGCACCGGCCAGCGCCTGGTGATCGTGCTCAAGCGCGACGCCGTGGCCAAGGTGGTGCTGAACAACCTCTACAAGCACACCCAGCTGCAGGAGAACTTCGGCGCCAACATGCTGGCGATCGTCGACGGCGTGCCCCGCACGCTTAGCCTCGACGCGTTCGTCCGGCACTGGGTCAACCACCAGCTGGAAGTCATCGTCCGGCGCACCCGCTACCGGCTGCGGAAGGCCGAGGAGGCCGCCCACATCCTGCGCGGCCTGCTCAAGGCCCTGGACGCCCTCGATGAGGTCATTGCCCTGATCCGCCGGTCCACCACCGTCGAGGACGCCCGGAACGGGCTGATGGGCCTGCTCGAGATTGACGAAATCCAGTCCCAGGCCATCCTGGACATGCAGCTGCGCCGCCTGGCCGCCCTGGAACGGCAGAAGATCCAGGACCAGCACGCCAAGCTGGAGGCGGAGATCGCCGAGTACAACGAAATCCTGGCCTCCGACGAACGTCAGCGCATCATCGTGAGCGAGGAACTGCAGGAAATCGTCGACAAGCACGGCGATGACCGGCGGACCCAGATCGTGGCGGGCTTCGACGGCGACATGAGCATGGAAGACCTGATCCCCGAAGAGGAAATGGTCGTCACCATCACCCGCGGCGGCTACGTCAAGCGCACCCGCAGCGACAACTACCGGGCCCAGCACCGCGGCGGCAAGGGCATCCGCGGCGCCCAGCTGCGCGGAGACGACGTCGTCGAGCACTTCTTCGTCACCACCACGCACCACTGGCTGCTGTTCTTCACCAACCTGGGCCGGGTGTACCGCGCCAAGGCGTACGAGCTGGCCGAGGGCGGCCGCGACGCCAAGGGCCAGCATGTGGCGAACCTGCTGGCCTTCCAGCCGGACGAGCACATCGCCCAGGTGCTGGACCTGCCGAACTACGATGCCGCCCCGTACCTGGTGCTGGCCACCAAGCGGGGCCTGGTGAAGAAGACCCGCCTGGCCGACTACGACACGAACCGGTCCGCCGGTGTGATCGCGATCAACCTGCGCGAGGGCGATGAGCTGGTCTCCGCCCAGCTGGTGTCGGAATCGGATGACCTGATGCTGGTCTCCCGCAAGGGCCAGTCGCTGCGCTTCACCGCCTCCGACGACGCGCTGCGCCCGATGGGCCGGGCCACCTCCGGCGTCACCGGCATGAAGTTCCGCGAGGACGACGAGCTGCTGGCGGCCGACGTGGTCACCGAGGACTCGTTTGTCTTCACCGTGACCGAGGGCGGCTACGCGAAGAAGACCAGCGTGGAGGAATACCGGGTGCAGGGCCGCGGCGGCCTGGGCATCAAGGTCGGCAAGTTCGTCGAGGACCGCGGCCACCTGGTCGGGGCCATGGTGGTCCAGGATGGCGACGAGGTCCTGGTGGTCATGCAGGGCGGCAAGGTCGTCCGTTCCGCCGTGAACGGCGTGAACGCGACGGGCCGCGACACCATGGGCGTCATTTTCGCCAAGCCGGACAAGAACGACCGGATCATTGCCGTCGCCCGCAACTCGGAGCGCCAGCTGTCCATCGAGGAGACCGGTGAGGACGACGGACCGGCTCCCGAGCCCGCAACCGAACCTGTGGACTCGATGACCGATGAAGTACGGTTGTCTACAGACCAAACGGCCGGCGGGCCGGAAGAGCAAAATGGAGGTAGTGAGTGAGCTCGACCAACTCAAACCCTAGGGCGACCTCGGGTGCGGGCCCGCGCGTGAAGACGCCTGCACGGCCTGCACAGCGCCCTGGCGGCGGTCAGGGCAACGGCAACCGGCAGCCGCTGGTCAGGCCCGCTCCGAAAGCCAAGGCGCGGCGTGCCCGCCTGCTGGTCAGCAAGGTGGACCCCTGGTCCGTGCTGAAGATGGCCTTCCTGCTCTCCGTCGCCCTGGGCGTCGTGACCGTCATTGCGGCCATCGTGCTCTGGACCGTGCTGGACCTGACCGGCATCTTCGACCGGGTCAACGACCTGCTCGGGGAAATCGCCGGCACCGAGTCCGGCGGCTTCGACCTGCGGGACTTCGCGTCGCTGGGCCAGGTCGTCTCCTTCGCGACCATCATCGCCGTCGTGAACGTCCTGCTGCTGACTGCCCTGTCCATGCTGGCCGCGGTGCTCTACAACATCGCCTCCACCCTGGTCGGCGGCATCGGCGTCACCCTCACCGACGACTGACGGATTCCGGGGCCGGTACACCGCACCGGCCCCGGAATGCCCGCCGGTTTTGGCAACCGGTGAGAAGTGCGGTAGAGTCTTATCTCGGCCCGAGAGGTAATCGGGGCGTATAGCTCAGGCGGTTAGAGCGCTTCGCTGATAACGAAGAGGTCCCAGGTTCAAGTCCTGGTACGCCCACGGAAGGCCGGCATTGCCGGTCGACCACCAGAAAAGGAGGCTCCGTGAAGAAGTTGGTCGCATTCGCTGCGGCGGCGGTCGCAGGAGTCTTCGCCTATCGCAGGTGGCAGGAAAGTGCCGCTGAGAAGGCAGTCTGGAAGGAAGCCACCGACAAGGTCGAGTAGCTTCACATACGGGGGCATGGCGCAATTGGTAGCGCACCTGCTTTGCAAGCAGGGGGTTCGGGGTTCGAGTCCCCGTGCCTCCACCGAATGGAAGGGTTCCGGCAATCAGCCGGAACCCTTCCGTGTTTAACAGCCGGGATGCCCCCCGGTGCCGCCGCCGGGATTTACGGTGGGCCGGCTGCCGTCGATGGCCGCCATGGAACAGTAGGCTTTCGAGGTGACCTTCCTCCTCGCCGTCATCGGCGTACTCGGCGTCTCCGCTTCCGGACCCATCATGGCCGCCACGGCCGCTCCCGCCCTGGCCATCGCGTTTTGGCGCAACGCCCTGGGCGCCGCTGCCATCGGGCTGCCGTCCGCGGCCCGTGGCCGGATCCGCATCCGCGGTCTCACCGCCGCGGAGTACCGGTGGACCGCCGTGGCTGCGCTTTCCCTGGCGCTGCACTTCGCCTGCTTCATCACCGCACTGCAGATGACCTCCGTGGCTGCCGCCACGGCCCTGGTGTGCCTGCAGGCCGGGTGGATCGCCCTGTTCAACCTGCTGAGCGGCACCCCGGTGGGCGCCCGCCTGCTGGCCGGCCTCGGTGCCGCGTTCGTGGGTGTCCTGGTCATCTCCGGCTTCGACTTCGCGCTCTCCCGGGAGGCGCTGCTGGGGGACCTGCTGGCACTGGCCGGCGGGCTGCTGGCGGCCGTCTACACCATTGCCGGGGGCAAGGCCAGGGCCAGCATGAACACAGCCACCTACACCACCCTCTGCTACGGAGCGTGCGCGCTGGTCCTGCTGGGCATGTGCCTGATCTTCCGCCAGCCGCTCGTCTCGTTCCCTCCGGCGGCGTGGGCCGGGATCGTGGGGGTCACCATCGCGGCGCAACTGCTGGGCCACACGGTGTTCAACCATCTGCTGGCAGTCATCTCACCCCTGGTGGTGTCCATGATCATCCTGCTGGAGATTCCCGGGGCGGCCCTTCTGGCCGCCGTCTTCCTGGGCGAGCAGCTGCCGGCCGGCACCTACGCCGGGCTGGCGCTGATCCTGGCCGGCCTCGCGGTGGTCATCCAGTCCTCCGGGCGGTGGACGCCGAGGCGGGGCCGGCGCAGGGCGCCGCTGCCGCCCTCACCGCCGGCACTGGGGGACATCGAGCCCTGACAGGGAAAGGCGGGGGCCTTCCGACAGGTGTCGGAAGGCCCCCGCCTTCAGTTCAGTCCAGCGTCCCGGAGGACGACAGCGCCCCTACTTGGAGGGCTTGTCGGCGTGCGCTCCGGAGGGCTTCGCCGGCTTGTCCGCGGCCGCAGCGGAGTGCTTGCCCGCCTCGGCCTTGTCCGCGGTGCCGTTGCCGGCCAGTCCCTCGGTGGCCTTGGATGCAGCGGCCGGCTTGGCGGCTGCCGCAGGCTTGGGAGCCGGGGCCTCAGCCTTCGCCGGGGCCTCTTCCTTCACGGCCGGTGCGGCGGGAGCTGCTGCCGCCGCCGCCGACGGTGCCGGCGCCGGGGCTGCCGGCGAGGAGGCCACGGTGGGCCGCTGGGCAGCCGGCGCCGGAGTCTTCCAGGGGTCCTCGACCGGGCGGGAGGCACGCCAGGCGGCAACGGCGGCAGTCACCGCTGCGGCGGCGATCCCGAAGATCAGCCAGCCCTTGCCCTTGCCCTTGCCCTTGCCGGCCTTTGCGGCCTTCTTCGCGGCCTTAGCCGCCTGCTTCATGGCCTTCTTGTTGCCGGTCAGCTTGGCGGTGGCCGTCTGCACCGGCACCGCTGCGGTGCCCAGGGTGCGGGTCACCGTGTCGGCGGCGTCGCCGATGCCCTTCGACAGGGCCGGCAGGTAGTCGTCAACGACCCGGTCCTTGGCATGGCTGAGGGCGGGAGTGGCGCGGTCCAGGGTGTGCTGGATCTTCGGAGCCGCCTCGTCCACGGCCGAGCTGATCCGCGGCCCGACCTTCTGGAGGCCGTCCTGCAGCTTCGGCGTGACCGTGGCGACGCCCATGGCGATCTCATCCGCTGCGCGCTTCAGGCCGTCCTGGATCTTGGGGGACGCGGTCTCGATGCCCTTTTCAATGCGGGGAACCGCCCAGCCCACGGCGCTCTCCACCTTGGGGGCCGCCCACTCGCGGGCGGAGCCGACGCCCGCGGTGACATTGGCCTGCAGATCGCGGGCGATGGTGTCCTTCTTCTTCAAAACTAACCTCCCGGATAGTGACGATTCACCGCTAGCCTACGTGCATTGCCCGGGCAGTGCTATCGGGGCCCTGCCCGGGGAGCTTTTCACTCTGCGCGGAACGGCCGGTTTTCAGCCGTTCGCCGGACACCGCGTGGAAGAATAACCCTATGACTGCTATTCCTACCGCAAAAGCGACCATCCACACGTCGATGGGCGATATCCGCGTCAACCTCTTCGGCAACCACGCGCCGAAGACCGTGCGGAACTTCGTCGGCCTTGCGACGGGCGAAATCGAGTGGACCGATCCCGCCACCGGCGAGAAGACCAGCCGTCCGCTCTACGACGGCACCATCTTCCACCGGATCATCAAGGACTTCATGATCCAGGGCGGCGACCCCCTGGGCCGCGGCACCGGCGGTCCCGGCTACCAGTTCGACGACGAGATCAGCCCCGATCTCGACTTCACCGCCCCGTACAAGCTGGCCATGGCCAATGCGGGCATCCAGATGGGCCGCGGCACCAACGGTTCTCAGTTCTTCATCACCTCGGTGCCCACCACCTGGCTGCAGGGCAAGCACACCATCTTCGGCGAGGTCGCGGACGATGAGTCGAAGGCCGTCGTCGACGCCCTGAACGCCGTCGCCACCGACATGCGCGACAAGCCGGCCGAAGACGTAGTCATCAACAACATCACCGTGGAACAGCTCTAACGCTGTCGCCACAGCCCCGGCCGGTTCCTCCGGCCGGGGCTTTTCGTCCATTCGGGAGAGTACGAACATGTCCTATGGAGTTCCCGCTGAGTCTGAAGCGTCCCAGGCACCCGTCTGCCCGAGGCACCCCGACCGGATCAGCTACATCCGCTGCCAGCGCTGCGGCCGGGCTGCCTGCCCGGAATGCCAGCATGCGGCTCCGGTGGGCATCCAGTGCGTGGACTGCTTCCGCCAGGCCGGCGCCCAGGCACCGAGGTACCGCACGGCCGTAGGCGGAACGGTGCGCGGGGGACGCCCGGTGGTCACCTACACGCTCATGGCCCTCTGTGCCGCCGCCTACATCCTGCAATGGGTGGTTCCCGGCTTCACCGAACGGTTCTGGTACCGGCCGCTGCTCACCGGATTCGAACCGTGGACGGTTCTCACCTCCGCCTTCCTGCACTCCACCGGTTCGGTGCTGCACATTGCCTTCAACCTGTATGCGCTGTGGTTCCTGGGACGGGCCTTGGAACCGATGCTCGGACGCAGCCGCTTCATCGCGTTGTACCTCATCTCGGCCCTGGGCGGTTCCCTCGGAGTCCTGCTGCTGGGCAACCCGCTGGCTCCGGTGCTGGGCGCCTCGGGGGCCATCTTCGGGCTCTTTGGGGCGCTGCTGATCCTGCAGCGGCGCCAAGGCGGTGACATCCGCGGCATTGTGGTCTTGCTCGCGATCAACCTCGCCCTGGGCTTCTTTTACCCCAATATCTCCTGGCAGGCGCACGTCGGCGGACTGGTCACGGGCCTGGCCTGCGCCCTCGTCCTCGGATACGCGCCCCGCGGCCGGCACCGCACCCTGATCCAGTGCCTGGGACTCGCCGGGATCACCGCCGTCATCCTCGTCGGAGGACTGATCCGTGTGGACGCCCTGTACGGCGCCCTGGCCGGGGGCCTGGGCTGAGCGATTTTCATCCACAGACTTACCCACACCCGTTAAAAAGTCTTATCCACAGGGTTACCAACAGTGTTAATAACTACAGGCGTGTCGTTCGACCGCCTAGTAAACGGCGTCAGCCGGGGGAAGGACCGTCGTGACGGGCGGGAACGGCCGAAAGGCGGTCCAAGGGACTGTCCACAGCTACACACAGGTATCCACAGGACTTATCCACAATTCTGTGGATAACCGAGTTATCCAGAGGCTGTCCAGACTTACACACATGTAATTCCACAGCTGTGGATAACCCTGCTTCCCAGTAACGACGCGCTTTTTGGTTGCAGATCCCACAGTTCTGTACACACCTGTGGATAACTCTGTGCACACGGTGTGTACAGAAGTTCCCGCGGACGGGGTTAAACGGCGATGCCCGTCTCCGAGGGAGACGGGCATCGGCGAGGCCGGGGCGGGTCAGCGCCAGCGCGTGGTCATCAGGAAGCCGGCGATGGCGATGCCGAACCCGGCCAGGATATTGCCGGAACCAAAGGCAGGCACCGGGTAGCGGCCCTCGGAAATGTAGAACACGAGGATCCACACCAGCCCGATCAGCATGAGCCCGAACATGACCGGCTTGAACCAGACGGGGTTGGGCCCGGGCTCGGCAGCCGGCTTGCGGTCTGCCTTCGCCGGGACCGGCTTCTTGCGGGGCTTCGACTCGGGCACGCATCCTCCTAGCAGAACCGGCACGGTGCCGGCTTCTCGTTGCGGGCGAAACGGCTTTGCCGGAAGTGCCGCGCCGGAAGCTATCCTTGCAGGGGGCGACGCTGAAGCCGTAACGCTTCGTTTATCCTAGCGAATCCGCGCCCGCCCAGGGTCACCATCCCGAGAGCAGCCCGGTGCGCCGGGAAGGAGGGGGTGCGCGTGAGCGCCACCAGCACGGGCCGCCGCACGGCTGCCCGGCCGAAGCCCAGGCGCAGCCTTGCCGGAATGGCCGTCCAGGCCGTGGGGGAGCTGCTGATCACCGCCGGAATCCTCCTGGTGCTGTTTGTCGTCTGGCAGCTGTGGTGGACCAACATCGACTCCAACCGGCAGCAGGCCGACGCCGTGAGCGGGCTTGTCGAGCAGTTCGAGGTGCCGCTTGACCCGGCGCCGGCACCTGCCGTGGACCGGGAGCCGCAGGTTTCCGATCCCGTTGCAGCGGGCACCACCTTCGGCATTGTCTACATTCCGCGGTTCGGGGAGGACTACGCGCGGCCGTTGACCTCCGGCGTGGGCGGCGACGTGCTCGACAACCTGGGCCTGGGCCACTATCCGGACACCGCCATGCCCGGAGCGGTGGGAAACGTCGCCCTCGCCGGCCACCGGCAGACCCACGGCCAGGTACTGGACGCCATCCACACGCTGGTGCCCGGCGACAGCATCTATGTCCAGACCGCCGAGGGCTATTACCGCTACGTGTACCGCAACAGCGAGATCGTCATGCCGGACCGGGTGGACGTGATCGCTCCGGTCCCGACCCGGCCGCAGGCAGAGCCGGTGGAGCGGCTGTTGACGCTTACCTCCTGCAACCCCAGATTCGGTTCCCAGGAACGCATCATCGCCTATGCCGCGCTCGACTCCTGGCAGCCGCTGCAGGACGGGCCGCCGCAGGAAATTGCCGACCAGGTGGCGCGGGTCGCCGGCCGGGCCGGCTGAAGAATGGAGAGTTAAGATGTACGGATGGATTTTCCGGCGCCTGCCGGGCCCGCTGTGGGTGCGGATCCTGACGGCCGTCCTGCTGGCGGCCGCGGCCGTGCTGGCCCTGATGACCTATGTCTTTCCCTGGCTGGCCGAGTTCAGCTTCCTCAGTCCGTTTACCGATTCCACCATTGAAGGTTCCTGATCATGACCCGCATCCTCGTCGTCGACAACTACGACAGCTTCGTCTACACCCTGGTGGGCTACCTGCAGGAGCTGGGCGCCGAAACCACCGTGATCCGCAACGATGAGCTGGGCGCAGTCGACGTCCTGCAGCTGGCCGCCCGGCATGACGGCGTCCTGGTCTCTCCCGGCCCCGGCGCTCCCGGCGAGGCCGGGGTCTGCATCGAGCTGATCCGCTGGTGCGGTCAGGTCGGCAAGCCGATGCTGGGGATCTGCCTGGGCCACCAGGCGCTGGCCGAGGCCTACGGCGGCACGGTCACCCATGCCGAGGAACTGATGCACGGCAAGACCTCGCAGGTCGAACACGCCGGCGCCGATGTCTTCCAGGGCCTGCCGTCGCCGCTGACCGCCACCCGCTACCACTCGCTGGCCGCAGTCGCCGACAGCGTGCCGGCCGACCTCGAAGTGACCGCCCGGACCCCCAGCGGGATCATCATGGGGCTGCGGCACCGCACGGCGCCCCTGTCGGGCGTCCAGTTCCATCCGGAGTCTGTGCTCACGGAGGGCGGCTACCAGATGCTCGGCACCTGGCTGGAGTCCCTGGGCCTGGCTGGAGCAGCGGAGCGGGCCGCGGGCCTGAGCCCCCTGATGTCCACCGAGGCGGAGCGGGCCGGCCTCCGAAACGGTTGAGCGCCCCGCCGGATCACCGGGAGGCGTTCAGCCGCGAACGGAGCGGGTCAGTCGTCGTCGCCGCGCTCGGTGGCGCTCGGGCTGGGGCTGGGTGACGGGGTCACCGGCGCCTTGGCCACGGTCAGGGAGATGCTGCTGCCCTGGGGTACATCGGTTCCCGCCGCCACGGACTGGTCGACGACCGTGCCGGCCGGCACCTCGGCGTTCTCCACCTCGCTGATGGTGACGGTGAGCTGGTATGCGGTGTTCGCCAGCACCTCCTCGGCCTGCGCGCGGCTCATGCCGACCAGGTCCGGAAGGGTGACCTGGCCCGTGGAGAGCACCAAATCGACGGTGGAGCCGGTCGCGACGGAGGTGCCGGGCTCCGGGCCGCTGGAAAGGACCCGGCTCTCGGGAACCGACGCGCTGTTGGCCGTGGTGGTCGTTCCGCCCTGCAGGCCCAGGCTGCGCAGGACATCCCGCGCCTGGGGCTCGGTCATCCCGATCAGGTCCTCCGGGATCGTCACCTCCGCCGGGCCCTGGGAGATCAGCAGCGTGATCCGCCCGTCGAGGGGCGTGTCCGTGCCGCCGCCGGGCTTGGTACCGATTGCGTAGCCGCTTTCCACCGTGTCGTGGTAGTCCTGCTCAATCATGGGCGCATTGAACCCGGCACCGGTAATGGCGTTCTGTGCGTCCGTTTGGCTCATGCCGGCGACGTCGGGCACGACGGCGGTCGTGGCCTCCGGCTCGGCGGAGGTCAGCAGGCTGTAGATCAGGACGCCCGCCGCCGTCAGCAGCAGGGCCAGCAGCACCAGCAGGGTGGTGACCCAGGCCCGCCGCCGGTCACGGCGCTGCGGATCGCGGTCCCGGGAGGCCGTCACGGCACCCGCGTCGCTGTCCCGGGAGCCGTCGTCGTCGTCGTTATCGGCGTCGGAGGCAGGGGACTGGCTGGTCAGCGGTCCGCCGGCCATGACCCTGGCCATTGCCCGGGTCTGCGGTTCCTCCGCAGCCTCCGGGACGGGCTGGGCCGGGGCGACGGCGATCGCCTCGGTGGCCGCGGTCAGCGGCTCCTCGCCGCGGGCCGCCGCCTCAAGGGCCAGGCTGAATTCGCGGGCGTCCTGGAACCGGTCATTGCGGTCCTTGGCCAGGGCGCGGAGCAGGATCCGGTCCAGCTGGACGGAGATGCCCGGCTTCAGGGAGCTGGGCACCGGAGGCTGTTCGCGGACGTGCTGGTAGGCCACCGAAACCGGACTGTCACCGATGAACGGCGGCCGCCCGGTGAGCATCTCGTACAGCAGGCAGCCAGCGGAGTAGAGGTCGCTGCGCGCGTCCACGGTCTCGCCGCGGGCCTGTTCGGGGGAGAGGTACTGGGCGGTGCCGATGACGGCCTGGGTCTGCGTCATGGTGGCGGCGGAGTCCGCAATGGCACGGGCGATGCCGAAGTCCATGACCTTGACCTGGCCGTGCGGGCTGACCATGACGTTCGCGGGCTTGATGTCGCGGTGGACGATTCCCGCCCGGTGGCTGTACTCCAGCGCGGAGAGCACGCCGAGCATGTAGCCGACCGCGTCCCGGGGCGTGATGTCCCCGGCCTTGATCAGGTCGCGCAGGGTCTGACCGGCCACGTACTCCATGACGATGAACGGCAGCCGGATGTCGTCCGGACCGGCGTTGTCGGCCACCTCGTCACCCGTGTCGTACACGGAGACAATGGCCTGGTGGTTCAGGCCGGCCACGGCCTGCGCCTCGCGGCGGAAGCGGGACTGGAACAGCGGGTCCCGCGCCAGGTCCGGGCGCAGCACCTTGATGGCCACCGTCCGGCCGAGCCGGACGTCCCGGCCCAGGTAGACGTCCGCCATGCCGCCGCGCCCGATCAGCTCACTGACCTCGTAGCGCCCGTTCAGCACCCGGTCGGCCTTCATGGTGGGCTGACGGTATCCGTAGTCTTCGGTCATGGCGTACTGCCGTCATTTGGTTCGGACTGCTGGGTCGGCTGGGTCGGCTGGGACGGCGACGGCTGGGGAGCGCTGGTCTCCCGCGGGCCGGACGAGACGATGTAGGTCACGTTGCTGCCGGCTTCGACGCTCTGGTTCGCCGCCGGGGAGGTGCGGATGACCGTGCCGGCCGGCTGGCTGGAAGGCTCGGTGCCGCCGTTGATCGGCACCAGTCCGGCCTCGCCGATGGCAGCCTGGGCCTCGACCTCGCTGAGCCCGACGACGCTGGGCACGGTGGCCAGCTCGGGGCCGGAGGAAACGATGACGGTGACGACGTCGCCGCGGTTCAGGACGCCTTCGGGGCGCACATCCATGACGATGCCCTCAGCCACCGTGGACGAGGGCACGCGCTGGGCATCGACCTGCAGGCCCAGGTTGGTCAGCTCGGCGGCCACCTCGTTGATGTTGCGGCCGGTGTAGCCGGCAGCGCTGACGGTCACCTCATTGGCGTCCTCGCTGGGCGTGGTCTCCTCGGGCGAGGGGCTCGACGGCGCCGCGCTGGGGCTGGTCGCGGCCGGGCTGCTGGGAGCGGGATCGTTGTCCGCGTCCTCGGTGTTCGAGGCCAGGGCAAGCCAGGTGACGAGCCCGCCCAGCAGCAGCACGAGCACCACGATCAGCGGAATCAGCCAGCGCCGGCTGCGCCCGTCCTGACGGTCATCCTGCTCGGGCGGCAGGGCGCCGTCGTCGTCGATCTCCTCGTCGGTCCACTCGCGGGACGCTTCCAGGCTGCCGGTGTCGGCGGCCACCGACGCCCCGGCCACGGTGGGCAGGGCGGACGTGGACGGCGCGGCGGAGCCGACCACCTGGGTGGCCGAGGTTCCGGCGGTGGGCACGGGAGCGGTCACGGCTCCGCTGTCCGCCGCGCCAAAGGCCAGCATCCCGGGCACGGCGGCCTGCGCAGCGGCGATGTCGCCGCGCCGGATGGCCGCGACAGCCTTGGCGAGGGCGGCGGCGTCGGCCGGGCGGTCGGCCGGGTCCTTGGCCAGCATCGACATGATCAGGGCGCGCACGGGCGCGGGGATGCTGTCGGGAAGCGGCGGCGGGGTGTCGTTGACCTGGGCCAGGGCAATGGCGATCTGCGATTCGCCGCTGAACGGGCGGGTGCCCGCCAGCAGCTCATAACCGATCACGCCCAGGGCATAGATGTCGCTGGACCCGGTGGCCTGCTGGCCCGTGGCCTGCTCCGGGGCCAGGTACTGGGCGGTGCCCATGACCTGCCCGGTTGCGGTCAGCGGCACTTGGTCGGCCAGGCGGGCGATGCCGAAGTCGGTGATCTTCACCCTGCCGTCCGGCAGGATCAGCAGGTTGCCCGGCTTCACGTCCCGGTGGACCAGCCCGCGCTCATGGGCGGTCTGCAGGGCGGCAGCGGTCTGCTCGATGATGGAGAGCGTGCGGTCCGGGGACAGCACCCGTTCACGTTCGATGATCGTCGACAGCGGCAGACCCGGCACGAGCTCCATCACCAGATAGGCCGAGCCCTCCTCTTCGCCGTAGTCGTAGACGTTGGCGATGCCTTCGTGGTTGAGCAGGGCGGTGTGCCGCGCCTCCGCGCGGAACCGGTTCAGGAACCCGGGGTCACCCGTGTACTCCTCCTTGAGGATCTTGATGGCGACGATGCGGCCGAGGACCTGGTCGCGGGCCTTCCAGACCTCGCCCATGCCGCCGATCGCGATCCGCTCGGTCAGCTGGAACCTGCCGCCTAAGGTGATACCCGATGTAGGCCTCACTTGTTCAACACCGCCTCTAGGAGTTTTTGAGCGCTTGGAGTAGTCAGTTGTGCACCGGTGGCCAGGTCGACGTCCTCCATGACGACGGCGATGGCCACCTGCGGGTCGTCCGCCGGGGCGAAGCCGGTGAACCAGGCGTTGTCGCCGCGGCCTTCAACCTCGGCGGTGCCGGTCTTGCCGGCGACCGTGAAGCCGGGAACCTGGGCGGAGGTCGCAGTGCCCCGCTCAACCACATCCACCATCCACTCGGTGAGCTGCCGGGCAGTCTCCGGGCTTACCGAGGTGTTGAGGACCTCGGGGTCCGGCTCCTCGATGACGGAGAGGTCGGAGGCACGCACGGTGCGGATGAGGTTCGGCTTCATCTGCACGCCGTTGTTGGCGATGGCGGAGGAGATCATCGCGACCTCCAGGGGCGTGGCGGTCACGCTGCCCTGACCGATCGAGGACAGCGCCAGCTGCGCCTGGTCCTGCTCGGTGGGGAAGTGGCTGGCCTCGACCCGGGTCGGAATGTTGATGGAGGTATCGAAGCCGAACAGCTTGGCCTGCTCGGCGAGTGCGCCCTCGCCCAGCTCCCAGGCCATCTGCGCGAAGACCGTGTTGCAGGACTGCTCCAGGGCGAACTGCAGGTCGGCCTCGGTCCGGCTGGAGCAGGCCCCGTTGACGAAGTTCGGCAGGGCGATGTTGGTGCCGGGCAGCGGGAGTTCCTGCGGATTGGGAATCACCGAATCGGCGTCATAGCTGCCCGACTCCAGCCCGGCGGCCGCGACCACCAGCTTGAACACGGACCCGGGGGCCAGCAGGGACTGCGTGGCGGGGTTCAGGTAGGGCGAGAGGCCCGGAACCGCCAGCAGCTCGTCCATGTTCTGCGTCACGACGCCGGTGTCGTGCCCGGCCAGCAGATTGGTGTCATAGGACGGCTTGGAGACCATCGCCAGGATGTCGCCGGTCTTCGGATCAAGCATGACGATGGATCCGCGCTGCCCGTCCGGAATCAGGTCATAGGCCATCTGCTGCAGCTGCGGATCGATGGTCAGCTCCACCGAGGCGCCCTGCGCCTCGCCGCCGGTGAACAGCTGGACCAGCCGCTCGTAGAACTGCTCATTGCTGGTGCCGGCCAGATAGTCGTTCATGGCGCTCTCCAGCTGCGTGTTGCCGTGCGCCAGCGAGAAGTAGCCGGTCAGATGCGAATACAGCTCGGGAGAGTTGTACACCCGCTGGAACTTGAACTCGTCGTCGGAGGGCACCGACTCGGCCACGGGGACGCCTTCAACGAGGATGGAGCCCCGGTCCCGGCCGAAGTCCTGGTACACGCCGCGGCTGTTGTAGGGGGTCATGTCCCCCAGCTCCTCGGCGGCGAAGAACTGCACGTAGGTCAGCGAGCCGAGGACGAGGACGAACATTGCCAGGGCGACGACCCAGCTGTTGCGGATTGCCTGGTTCATGCCCGGCCTGCCTCCCTTGCTTCCTGGTTGCGCGGCCGGGCCAGTGCCGGCGTGCCGGCGCCGGGCAGCGCCGGGACCATTTCGGAGTCGAGGGGCCCGGACACCGCCGGCCGCCGCGAGGCCTCCGAGATCAGCAGCAGCAGGGCCACGATGATCCAGTTCGCCAGCAGGGACGATCCGCCGGCGGACATGAAGGGCGTGGTGAGGCCGGTCAGCGGGATCAGCCGGGTCACGCCGCCGATCACGACGAAGCACTGCAGGGCGATCGTGAAGGACAGGCCGCAGGCCAGCAGCTTGCCGAATCCGTCGCGCGTTCCCAGGGCGGCGCGGAAGCCGCGGGAGACCAGCAGCACGTACATCAGCACGATGGCGAACAGGCCGATCATGCCAAGCTCCTCACCCAGCGCGGCGATGATCATGTCCGAGTTCGCGTAGGTGACCAGGTCCGGGCGGCCTTCGCCCAGCCCGGTGCCGGTCAGGCCGCCGCTGGCCAGGCCGAAGAGGCCCTGGACGACCTGCCAGCTGCCGCCCGGCCGCTCGATGACCTCGGGATCGAAGGCATTGATCCACCCGTCAATGCGCAGCGCGACGTGGCTGAAGAGCTGCATGGCGACCAGGCCGCCGACAGCCACCAGGCTGAGCCCGATGAGCACCCAGCTGACGCGGCTGGTTGCCACGTAGATCATGGCCATGAACAGGCCGAAGAAGAGGATGGAGGACCCGAGGTCGCGCTGGAAGACGAGGACGCCGATGCTGACCAGCCAGGCCACCACCATGGGCCCCATGTCCTTGAACCGCGGCAGCTGGAGCGGCCCGACCTTGCGGCCGGCCAGCAGGATCAGGTCCCGGTTGGTGGAGAGATATCCGGCGAAGAAGATGGCCAGGGTGATCTTGGCGATTTCACCGGGCTGGAAGGTGCCGAAGCCAAGACTGATCCAGATCCGGGCGCCGTTGATCTCCACGCCGAGCGGAGTCAGCGGCAGCAGCAGCAGGACGGCGCTGACGATCAGGGAGATGTAGGTGAACCTCCGCAGGATGCGGTGGTCCCGCAGGACAAACAGCACCACGATGGACGCAGCCACCGCGAGGGTTGTCCAGAGCAGCTGGCGGTCCGCCGCGGTGTCCCCGGACACGAGGTCCAGCCGGTGGATCATGGCCAGTCCGATGCCGTTCAGCGCGGTCACCAGCGGAAGTATTACCGGGTCGGCATATTTCGCCCGGAAGCGCAGCACGATGTGGAAAACCACGACGAGGCCGCCGAGGGTACCCGCCTGGAGCCAGAAGTCCCGGCTGAAGGTGCCTTCCTGGTCAACCGTGACCAGGAAGTTGGCGCCCACGCCCACAGCGAGGGCGACGAGCAGCAGGAGGGCCTCGATGTTGCGCCGGGGCTTCGGAGCGGTCAGGAGATCGGACATTACTGCTGCCCCTCACACTGGTCGGCGGCGCCGGCTTCCGGGGAGGCCTGCGCTTCGGTGTCCTCCGGCGCCCGGCTGGGGGAGGCGGACGCCGGGGCGGAAGCCTCGGCACGGTTGTCCTCCGCCCCGCCCTCGGCCGGCGGGCAGGCCAGAGCCGCACGGGCCGTGCCGCGGAGCTCTTCGACGATCTGTTCGGCGTGTTCGAGATCCCTGGCCGGCAGGGTCCGCTCCACCCGGTCCCGGGAGTATTCGGGCAGGCTGTCCACGGTGATGTCGGAGACCTCGGAGACATGGCTCAGCTTGATCGGCCCGACGGTCTGGGACACGCCGTTGAAGATCGCCACCCGGTTGTCCTGCGACCCTACGTAGTAGCGGGTCTGGGTCCAGGCGTACCCCACCCAGAGCACGCCGGCGAGCAGGACGGCCAGCACGGTGAGGATCGCCGGTATCAGCCAGCGCGGCCGGCGGCGCCGTGGTGCTGCCGGCTCCTGCTCGGTTTCCGACTCCGGCTTGTGCATCAGCATGCGGGCGGCGCGGCGGTCCGCGGACTGGCGGGCGACGATGGGAATCTGGCCGGTTTCGGTGGCCAGGGCGGCCGCTCCCACCAGGACGTGCGGACGGGACTGCAGGTCCTGGCGGATGAGGGCGACCCGTGCCGCCTCGGCGGCGGCGTCGTCCTCGGCGCTGTTGCCGCCGGGGCCGGGAACCTGGCCCCGGGCCTCGTCGGCGTCGTCCTCGGAGGTCGTCCGGGCCCGGGCGGCGGGCTGCCAGTCAATATCCCCGGGCGCTGCCTCACGTACCGCAGCGGGGCCGGCGGCGGGATGTGCTCCGCCCGGAGCCGACGCGTCGGGGGCATGGCCGGCGTAGGCAGCGGCGACGGCCGCGGCTTCGGCTTCGGACTCCGGCACCGGCTCGATGACGGCGACGGTCACGTTGTCGGGAGAGCCGCCGGCAAGGGTCAGCTCAACGAGGGTGTCGCAGCATTCCTGCAGGTCCGGAGTCGACCGGACCACCGCCTCGATCTCCTCCTCGCGCAGGACGGCGGTCAGCCCGTCGGAGCAGAGCAGCCACTTTTCGCCGGGGACGACGTCGAAGGTCGCCAGATCGAGTTCGGGGCTCGCGTCTACGTCGCCCAGGACGCGCATGAGGACGTTCTTGTGCGGGTGGATCTCCGCTTCCTCCGGGCGCAGCCGGCCCTCATCGATGAGGCGCTGCACGAACGTGTGGTCGATGCTGATCTGTTCGAAGACCCCGTCGCGCAGCCGGTAGGCCCGGGAATCGCCGATGTGGGCGAAGGCGAAGCTGCTGCCGTGCAGCAGCAGGGCCGTGACGGTCGTGCCCATGCCGGAGAGCTGGGGGCTGGTGGTGACGAGCTCGGACAGCAGCGAGTTTGCGGCCTGGATCTCGTCAGCCAGGACGGTCAGGGGCTGACCGTCCTGCTCCGGGCGGTCGAGATGCACGAGGTCCAGGACGGTGGAGGCGGAGGCCACGTTGCCGCCGGCGTGCCCGCCCATGCCGTCGGCCACGACGGCCAGATAACGGCCGGCGTAAGCGGAATCGTCGTTCTTGGTACGGACCATGCCCACGTCGGAGCGCGCGGCGTACCTGAGGACCATACCCATGGTCATGGCCTCAATTCGATGACCGTCTTACCGATCCGAATCGGGACGCCGGGTTCCACGGGCTGTGCCCTGGTGAGCTGGTTTTCGCCGAGGAACGTGCCGTTGGTGGAGCCCAGATCCTCGATGAACCACCGGCTGCCCTGCGGGAAGAGCCGGGCGTGCCTGCCCGAGGCGTAGTCGTCCTCCAGGACCAGGGTGGCTTCCTGGGCGCGGCCCAGCAGGATGGGGCTCGCGGCCAGGTCAAGCGAGGTGCCGCGCAGCGGGCCTTCAGTCACCACCAGGCGGGTCGGTGCCGTCCTTGGGGCCGGTGTCTGTGCCTGGAGCTCGGGATTGCGGCGCAGCTGCCGGGCGCTCGGCGCCGCGGTGCGGTTGCGGGCGCCGACGACAAGGTCACGCCGGATCGCAGCCACCACGGACAGCACCAGGATCCAGAGCAGCAGCAGGAAGCCATAGCGGAGCAGCGTGACCGTCAGTTCATCAAGCACTAGTGTCCCCCGGTCGGTACAGGAAGCAGCCGAAACGTGATGCGGGTGCGGCCCATGGTGATGACCGCGCCGTCCTCCAGCCGGACCTCGCCGCGGATTCGCTGGCCGTTCACGTAACTGCCGTTGGTGGATCCGAGGTCCACGGCGCGGATCGTCCCGCCGCCGGCCCGGATTTCCAGATGCCGCCGGGACACTCCCGTGTCGTCGACCATGATGTCGGCCTCGGAGGAACGGCCCAGGACCACAGAGGATGCGTTGATCGAATAACGCTGCCCGTTGATGTCCAGCACCGGCTGCATCCTGGCCGGACTCTGCCGGGGAGCCGGCGGGGAGGGGCGGTGCGGAGGTGTTGCCGCGGCCCGGGTGGACTTTTCCGAGGACGAATCGATCTCCATGCTGCCGCCCCGCAGCGAGGAATCACGGGTGAAGGACACCCGGACCGGGCCCTGCAGCGTGTAGGACTGGCTGCGGGCGTGCCTGATGATGACGTCGCACAGCTCCTCCGCCAGCGGCGCGCCCCATTCCTGGGCCCGCGAGAAATCGGAGTCGGCGAGGCGGATCGTGAAGACGTTGGGGGCGAGGGCGCGGCCCTGGCTGACCGTGTAGGAGCGCTCATCCAGCTCCCGGCGCAAAGCGGTGGCCAGTTCCAGCGGTTCTACCCGGCCGGATGATCCGGTGGAGAAGGCGCTGCGGACGACCCGTTCAATGCCGCGCTCAACGTTGTCGAGCAAGCCCATGTTCGCCTCCTTCCACAATCCTCACAGCTGATGGATGCCGGACCGCCGCTCCGCCGAAAGCGGCGGCGGCGCAGGTACGGCACTGGTACACCTACTCCGATACTACTGGGGTCCGCGCTCACGTGTCTCAACAAGGTACCGCCGAAACAGGCACTGCCCTTGACGCCGCGCCTGCTGTCCTGTCCGCGGAGGCGGACGCCGGCAAGCGCCTCTCCGGCGCCGGGAAGGCCCTTCGAGCCCCTTGTCGGAGGGGGTTTTGGGCTCGTTTAGGCGTTTCGGAAAAAGTTCTGTATGCTTGATTCTGCTGTTCCCGAGGAAACGGAAACGCAGAGGTTCGACCAGCCGGCTGATAACCGGCAGGGAGACCGATTGCACATCGTGGCCGCGGGAGTTCACTTGCGCGAGTGGCGGAACGGCAGACGCGCTGGCTTCAGGTGCCAGTGTCCGAAAGGGCGTGGGGGTTCAAATCCCCCCTCGCGCACCAACAGGGAATCACCCCGGCTCCGGCCGGGGTGATTTTTTTGTATGTCCGGACGCCTCCGGTGCGGAGGCAGCTCGGCGGCACCTGTGCGGGTCTGCGGATCCGTGCGGCGACGGCGCGGGTCCGGGACGGGGCAGTGCGCCGTCCCGGACAGCCGTCAGCGTCCGGGTGCCTGCTTCTTCCGGTCCGTGGCGTCCTGCGCGGCCTTCTCCCGCAGGCGGCGCTCTTCCTCACGCACGGCAGCGAAGGTAGCACGCTCTTCGACCAGCCATGCCGGCGGGTCCGCCAGCAGCGCCTTGATCTGCTCGGTGGTCAGGGCCTCGGTGATGCCGCCGCGGGTCAGTCCGCTGATCGACACGTTCAGCTTGCGGGCGACCTCGGGCCGGGGGTGCGGACCGTTGCGGCGCAGCTCGGTGAGCCACTCGGGCGGGTTGGACTGCAGGGCCAGGAACTGCTCACGGGTGAGCGGGCTGTCCTGGAAGTCTGCGGGTGCTGCGGGCAGGTAGATGCCCAGTTTCTTGGCGGCCGTTGCCGGTTTCATGGCCGGCTGGCTCTTGGAGGAACTCATACGGCAAGGGTATCGGGCGCGGGGCCGGCCGTGCTCCGGGCTCCGGCGGGTCTCCCATTTGTCAGGGGACGGCCGGAGACAGGGCGGCGGTGTGGGAAAGTTGACGGGTGGCCGCCAAGACTGAATCCGATCCCGCCGCGCTCCGCGTGGTTTACGTTCCGGGAGTGACCCCGGGCAAATGGCTGGGCCGCTGGCGGGAGCGCTCGGACCGTCCCCTCGACGCGTTCCAGGCTGAGGAAACAGCAGCGGAGGACATGCTGCGCAGCGGCGGGGCACACCTTGCCTTCCTGCGTTTCCCGGCGGAAGGATATGCCCGGCCCGAGGGGCTCAGTGCCGTACCTCTTTATGTGGAGCAGCCGGTGGTGGTTGCCCCCCGTGACCATGAACTCTCCCTGTTCGATGAACTCGACCTTGCCGCGCTGGCCGGGGAAACACTGCTGGACCCGGCGGTGATGGGCGGCGCGGGCCCGGGGATCGAAGTGGTGGCCTCGGGTGCCGGCCTGATGCTGCTGCCCATGTCGGTGGCACGCCTGCACGCCCGGCGGGACGTGGTGGCACGGCCGGTGCGCGACGCCGCGGCCACCCGTATCGTGTTGGCCTGGCCCGAGGACGTCGACAGCGACGATATCCAGGAATTCGTTGGGGTGGTCCGCGGGCGGACCGCCAACAGTTCCCGCCAGCCCTCGGCGGAGACTCCACGCAGCGGTAAGAGCGCCGGTAAGGGCGCCGATAAGAGCGCCGCGAAGGGAACCGCCGCCACGAGCAGGGGAAAGGGCGCGGGGACAGCCGCAGGGCCCCGGTCGGGCCGCGGCGCCGGGCGGGGCGGGCGGGCCTCGGGAGGAGCGACGCCCCGGCGTCGGGGGCGGTGAACCGCGGCCCCTCCGCATGGTGAGTCACCGGAAGGCCCGGCGGCGCGGATTTGGGGGCGGTGTTGGGTAACGTGTGCCCATGCGAATCAAGATGAGCAGCATCCACGTCACGGATCCGGCGGCCGCCTTTGAGTTCTATACCGGAACACTGGGCTTCGAACCGCTGATGGTCATGCCGGAGTACAACCTCTTCGTGGTTCGTTCCCCTGAGGAGCCCACAGGTCCGGGACTGTTGCTGGAGCCCAGCGACAACCCGGTCGCCGAGGCGTACCGGAGCGGCCTTTACGCCCTGCGCCTGCCGGCGGTCGTGCTGGGGGTGGACGACCTGGCGGCCGAGGTGGACCGGCTGACCGCCCTGGGCGTGAGGTTCACCGGCGAACCGACCTCCGACGCCCTCGGCACCCAGGCGGTCTTCGACGACGGCTGCGGCAACTACATCCAGCTGCACCAGGACTGACTAGGCAGACAGCCAGATCCGCACTCCGCCGAGGAGGGCATGGACGGTGCCGTAGACGGCGTACAGGCTAACGGGAACCATGAGCATCCACTCGCGCCAGGAGCCTGCCCGCCCGATCAGCGGCAGGGATACGCAGCCGCTGCTGCGCCAGATCCTGTTGATGCCGGGAACGCGCTGCAGGGCCCGGGGGCGCTTGAGCCGAAACGGCCAGAGCAGCATGACTCCCTGATGCGTCAGCAGGTCTCCCACGATGTGGGCCGCCACGCCGAGTCCGACCGCCAGGGGAAGCCAGGCATTGTTCTCCGGGGCGTAGACGGCGACGAACAGTGACAGGGAGAGGGCCAGGACCCAGCTGCGGACCGGCCCTCCGGCGATCTTCAGCGCCTTGAGCGCAAAACCCATCAGGAGCACGGACAGGATCCCGGCCCCCACCGCGACGCTGCCCAGGACGGGCACATCGGCGGTGATGCGGCCGAGCGCCGCCGCCAGGGCGGTGAACGCAATCACCCCGAGCACGGAGTGGGTCCCGCGTCGGTGGCCGCCGCTGAAGTGCTCGACCAGCCGGGCCAGGACGGTGGTGACCGGGGGCAGGGCATGGGCAATCGTTCCGCTGCGGTGGTCGATATCCGGCAGCAGGGCGGCCCCCGCCGTGAGCAGGGCTCCGCTGACGATGCCCAGCGGATCGACCGGGTACCAGCCAAGGGCAAAGGGGGCGGTGGAGGCGACGGCGACCCAAGCCGCTGCCCCGCTCGCGGCGTGGTGGCCACCCATCATGGTGCGGTGATCCTTCTGACGTTCGTTGATGCCTGTGCCGGGACCGGCACCAGATGATCTTCACATGCGGCACTGACAAACGGCCGGAGAGGCCTGGACGGTCAGCGGTTCTGCGGGAGCTTCAGCCGCTGCAGGATGTCCTGCGCAATTTCCGGAGGTGTCAGCATGATGTCGACGGTGATACCAGGTTCGGTCGGGTCCAGCGGCTCCAGGGCGGCGAGCTGGGAGGTGAGCAGCGCCGGTGGCATGAAGTGCCCGCTGCGGGTCTTCATCCGTTCCCGGAGGACCTCCGGGGCACCGGAAAGGTGCACAAAATGGACGTCTCCTTCCGCAGTGCGCAGCTTGTTCCGGTAGGACCGCTTCAAGGCGGAGCAGGTGACGATGGTGGAGCGTCCATGCCGGGCCTGGATGCTCATCCAGTCGCGGATCGCCGCGAGCCAGGGGCGGCGGTCGTCATCGGTGAGGGGGATTCCCGAGGTCATCTTCGCGATGTTGGCGGCGGAGTGGAACTCGTCGGCCTCCGCCGCAATCCAGCCCAGGTGCTCGGAGAGGCAGGAGGCGATGGTTGTTTTTCCGGAGCCGGATACGCCCATGACGACCACGTGCTGCGGGGTAACCTCCATGGTCATCTCCTTGCTCAGCCTGCTGCGGACGACGCGTGTCGGCAGGCACCGCGATCCGTGACAAAGGTATCACCATAGAGTGGCCTGCCGCATTGCCGCGGACTACTGTGAACAGCGGGGTCCGCGGCGGGGACCGATGACGGGAAGAGGGGTATCGGGTGGAACTGCGCGGGTCCGCGACAGCTGCGCCGGCAGCCGTCCTCAGCGAAGGCGTGATCGAGGCCCTGGGCCGGCGCATCATCGAGGGAGCACTGCGCCCGGGTGACCGGCTGACCCTCGAAGCGCTGCAGGAGGAATACCTCGTGTCCCGCACCGTGGTACGCGAGAGCATCCGGACGCTCGAGACCCTCAACCTGGTGTACTCAAAGCGCCGGATCGGGGTGGTCGTGCAGCCCGCCCAGCGCTGGAACGTGCTCGACGCGCGGATCATGCGCTGGCGTCTGTCCGGAAGGGGCAGGGCAAGCCAGTTCCGTAGCCTGACCGAGCTGCGGGCTGCGGTTGAACCCGTCGCAGCCGCCTGCGCGGCCCGCAGCGCCGGGCTGGAGGAGCGGGCCCTCCTGGTCGAACTGGCTGAACGGATGCGCCGGACCGGCCCGGCCGGGGGCGGGGAGGACTTCCTGGCCGCCGACATCGCGTTCCACACGCTGCTGCTGCGCAGCAGCGGCAACGAGCTCTTCGCTTCGCTCGACTATGTGGTGCGTGAGGTCCTGGAGGGCCGTACCCGGTTGGGCCTGATGCCTGCCTCGCCCGCCCAGGCGGTGCACCGGCACGAACTCATTGCGCGTGCCGTCTCGGAGGGCCGGCCGGCGGAGGCCCAGGACCATACCGCGCGGCTGCTGGATGAGGTCCGCTCCGCCATCGGCGACTGACCTTTGCCCCGGGAGGGGCGGGCCCCGCGTGCGGGGTGCCCGCCGCCCCGGCGGCCGAAGATGGACTACTCGGTGGGCTGGGTGGCCATGCCCTCCGGGATGACCACGCTTGCCGTCGGTTCAACGTTCTCGGCGTCCACCATCCAGGCGTACTGCTCAAGCTTGGCGATGAAGCCGTGCAGGATGTCCGCGGTGGTCGGATCCTCCTCGTCCACCTGGTCATGGACCTTCCGCATCCGGTCAACGACGGCGTTCAGCATGGCGACGACGAGAGCGACGGTGTCCCGCGTGCCGACAAGGCCCGCCGGGAACGGGGGCAGTGAGGTGCCTTCTGCGACGGCGCGGCTGCGGCCGTCCGGCACTGCCTGCAGGGCGCGCATCCGCTCAGCCAGTTCGTCCGCGAACGCGCGGGCATCTTCGATGATTTCGTCCAGCTGCAGGTGGAGGTCCCGGAAGTTGCGTCCCACGACGTTCCAGTGCGCCTGCTTGCCCTGCAGATGCAGTTCGATCAGGTCAACGAGGACGGCCTGCAGATTGGTGGTCAGTGTTTCGGATGCCTTCATTTTTCCTCCACTCATGGGAACGGTTCAGCCTGTAAGGGAACCTGCCTAAGCAAGCTTATCAAATGTTGATAAGGCTACTTACTTTGGATAGCGTGTCAGGCGAGGGGCCGGAAAGGCCTCCGCACTGAGATTTCCACTATCGGAGGGAAGTGCATGACCACCGTAGAAGAATCAATCAACGTCGCAGTCCCCGTAACCACCGCCTACAACCAGTGGACGCAGTTCGAGTCGTTTCCCCACTTCATGGGCGGCGTGGAGTCCGTGACCCAGACGGCCGACACGATGACCCACTGGAAGACCAAGGTCGGGGGTGTGGAACGTGAGTTCGACGCCGAGATTACGGAGCAGCACCCGGACGAGCGGGTGGCCTGGAAGAGCGTCGACGGAAAGTCGCATGCCGGCGTTGTCACCTTCCACCGGCTCAGTGACACCGAGACCAGGGTAACCGTCCAGCTCGACTGGGATCCCGAAACCTTCACCGAGAAGCTGGGGCACCTGGTCGGCGCCGATGACCGTCAGGTGAAGTCCGACCTGGCCCGGTTCAAGGAGTTCATTGAGTCGAGGGGGTCCGAAACCGGTGCCTGGCGCGGCAACGTGGACGCCCCCGGCAATGCCGCCACCGGATCCGGCCCGGCCCCCGCCTCAGGTGCGGCGGCGGCGGGCACCGGCACGGCGGCCGCCACCGGCAGCGGACTCCACGCGGCGCCGTCCGCCGACCCGGCGATGGATGACCCGGAGTCCGGCGGGCCGCGCGCCGGCCTGTAACCACCCCGGTACGAAGCCCGGCCTCCTCAGGAGGCCGGGCTTCGTCGTGTCTGAGGGGCGGCGGAGCTGCCGTTAGGCCGGTTCCAGTCCCTTGGTGGCCGGACCTTCCAGCAGGGTGCCGTCGGCGGAGAAGCGGGAGCCGTGCAGCGGGCAGTCCCACGACAGCTCGGCGTCGTTCCAGTTCAGCACGCCCTTCAGGTGCGGGCAGACCGCCGAGACCCGGCTGGTGACTCCGTTGACCGTGCAGATGCCCACCGGCTGCCCGTTCTCCCGGGCCACGACGCCTTCGCCTTCGACGGGCGGCTCATCATCGGTGGTCCGCAGCAGGCCGCCGGCCCACCCGGTGACCATGGACAGACCCACCTCGGCGTTGTAGCCGGCACCGGCAGCGGCGTCACGCGGTGCCAGCTGCGGCTTGTAAAGCCGGGCAGCCCAGTCGTTGCGTCCGCCGAGGATCTGCGCCGACAACGCCAGGGCGGCCGCGACGGCGTTGGTCATGCCCCACTTGTTGTAGCCGGTGGCGGCATAGACGTCGCCGCCGCCCAGCGGAACCCTGCCGACATACGGCATCTTGGAGGCGGGGGAATAGTCCTGGGCGGACCAGGCGTAGCTGTGCTCGGCCAGCACCGGGAAACGGTCCACGGTCCAGCCGGTGAGGTCGTCCACCAGGTCCCGGGTGTGGCGGTGCCGCCCCACCGTATGGCCGTTTCCGCCGGCCAGCAGGTACTCCGTCCCGTCGACGGCGGCGGTCCGCAGGGAGCGGCTCGGCGAATCGACGGAAAGGTACATGCCCTGCGGCACCCGGCCGGTGGTGGGCAGGGCGACGGCGTACGAGCGCTGCGGCTTGAGCGCGGCGAAGTACCCGCCGCGGTCCAGGAACGGTATGCCGGTGGCCAGGATGACATTGCCGGCGGTGACCTCGCCGGACCCGGTGAGCAGCCGCGCCTGGCCGCCTTCGTGCCGCAGGGAGGTGACGCGGACGCCCTCGACGAGCTGCCCGCCGCGGGCGCGCAGCTCGGCCGCCAGCGCCGCCAGTGCCTGCAGCGGATGGATCTGTGCCTGTCCGGGCAGGCGCAGGGCACCGCTGACCGCCCACGGCAGTTCGGTTTCGGTGGTCAGCTCCACATCGAGGCCGGCCGCCGCGGCGGCATCCCGCTCCGCCTCCAGGCTCCTGCGCCCCTTGGCCGTCTCGGCGTAGGTCCAGGCGTCCCGGACCTCGTAGCCGACGCCGTTCTCCTCCAGGAAGCGCAGCAGCCAGCTCTGGCCCTCCCGATTGCCTTCGACGTAGGCGCGCACCGCGTCGTCGTCGTGGTGCTGGCGGATCGAGGAGAGGCTGGTGCCCTGGAGCAGGGAGACCTTGGCGGTGGTGTTGCCGGTGGTGACCGCGCCCACCCGGCGGGCCTCGAGCACGGCCGTGCTCAGGCCGGCGCGGGCCAGCAGGACGGCGGCGGTCAGGCCGGTCAGCCCGGCGCCCACCACGACGGCGTCGTAGCTGGCTCCGGGGGCAAAGGTATCGGTATCAATGGACGGGGCGGTGTCGAGCCAAAGGGATTTCATCGGGTCCTTTCCGAGTCCGGCGGGTTCCTGTGGGCAGCGGTCGGCGGGGGCGGTCAGCCCTCCCGCCAGTCTCCGGTGGTGATGTGCGAACCGCCCTGCGGGCCCATCTGCAGCATTCCGCCGTCCACCGGCCAGGACGCACCGGTCACGTAGGACGCGGCGGGGGAGGCCAGGAAGGCGACGACCTCGGCGATTTCCCAAGCATCGCCGGGCCGGCCGAGCGGGATGCCGGGGCGGTCCTTCGCTCGGGGATCCTCATCGTCCTGGCCGGTCATCGGCGTGGCGATTTCCCCGGGAGCGACGGCGTTGACCGTGATCCCGTGCTGTCCAAGTTCAAGGGCCATGACCTTCAGGAGGCCCCCTAGGCCGTGCTTGGAGGCGGTGTAGGCGGCGGACCCGACCCGCGGCTGGTGCTCATGCACGCTGGTGATGCCGATGATCCGGCCGCCCTGCCCGGCGTCGACCATCAGCCGGGCGGCGGTCTGCAGGCAGACGAAGGCGCCGTTAAGGTTGGTGTTGACGGTCTGCATCCAGGTATCGAAGGGCACCTCGAGGAACTTCTCGCCGTCGCCCGTTCCGGCGTTGTTGACAAACACGTCCAGCCCGCCGAGCTGCTCCGCGAGCTGTTCGATGACCGGACCGCAGCTGAGTGGATCGGAGGTGTCGATCTGCGCCGTGTACGCGTTCCGCCCCAGGGTCCGGACCTCCTCCGCGGTACCCAGGGCGCCCTCCTCGTCCGTGTGCCAGGTGATGCCTACGTCCATTCCCGCCCGGGCCAGGGCCACGGCCGTCGCCCGGCCGATTCCGGAATCCGCTGCGGTGATGATCGCCCTGCTGGGTGCCTCCGGCATTTATTCCTCCTTCGTTTCGAACAATAGTAAGCATGCTTCCCATGAATCGGGCACTGTGCAAGAGTTGGAACACCACCGCGGGTGCGCCAGTTCGGTGGGCGCCCGGCCCGCATTTCCGACGCACGGGAGTCGATATGTCATACGCACAGAGCGGCAGCGGCGGACTTTCCACCCGCCGTACCTCAGCACAGATCGCAGCGATCGTCTTCGGCATCGCCTTCCTGGTCCTGGGGGTGGCCGGGTTCATTCCCGGACTCACCACCGAATACGGATCCCTGCTGTTCGCGGGGCCCGATTCCACCGCCGTCCTGCTGGGCGTCTTCCAGGTTTCGATCCTGCACAACGTGGTCCACATGCTGCTGGGCTTCGCGGGTCTCTGGATGGCGCGCACCAACTCCTCCGCGAAGACCTACCTGATCGGCGCAGGCGTCCTGTACCTGCTGCTGTTCCTGTACGGACTGCTGGTGCCCCTCGGCTCGCAGGCCAACTTCGTGCCCTTGAACCAGGCGGACAACTGGCTGCACCTGTTCCTCGCAGCGGCCATGATCATCCTGGGCTTTGCCCTGGGCAACTCCACCCGACGTGCCGGCAGCGGCGGCTACCCCTCCGGCGAGGGCTACGTCCCCAACTAGGCCTGCTGCCCGGCCGGCCCGGCCGCGTCCGTCCTGCACCAGCCGCCCCCGGCAGCCGCCGGGGGCGGCTGCGTGCAGTGCCGCGGCAGTGGCAGACTGGGAGGCACCACCGGCCCGACGGGAAGGAATCCCTTGTCCACTGCACTTCTGGTCATCGATATGCAGAACGCCTACTTTGAAAGCCCTGAGCTGCAGAAGCACCAGGCGCGGATGGTCGAAAAGACCAACGAGCTGATCCGCATCGCCCGCTCCGCGGACGTTCCCGTCCTCATGGTCTGCACCGAGCACGAGCAGGACCGGTCCACCTGGACGCTCAGCATGCTCGACGACGGACAGGGCTTCATTTTCAGCGGAAGCGAGCAGGCGGACTTCATTCCCGGATTGGAATATGAACAGCTGCCCCGCCTGGTCAAGACCCGCGACAGTGCGTTCGTCGGTACGGACCTGCTGCTGCGGCTGCGGAACTGGAATGTGGAGCACTTGGTGCTGGCCGGCGTCGCCACCCACAACTGCGTGGGACAGACCGCCGCCGAGGCTTTCGCACACAACTTCCGGGTGGTCTTCGCCGGTGAGGCCGTGGCCTCCACCGATGAGGAATACGAACAGTCAATGCTCAAGATGCTGACCGACGAATACCGCCAGCGGATCATGGACAACGCCGAGCTCAGCACGTTCCTGACGGGCTCGGACTGACCCGCGGCACCGCTGCGGGCCGCCCCGACGGGGTGGTTCCCGGCGGCCGGGTGTGGCTAGGGTGTGGTCATGGACACTGACGATATTCAGCAGCGCATCCAGGACCTCGTCGAGCGCGAACAGGAGCTGCGCGACGCCGGGCCGGACGCCGGCCCCGAGCACGCCGCCACGCTCCGCCGCACGGAGGAGCAGCTGGATCAGCTCTGGGACCTGCTCCGGCAGCGGCGGGCGAAGCTCGACGCCGGAGAGGATCCCGACGACGCGGAGGTCCGCCCGGTCGACGAAGTGGAAGGCTACCGGCAGTAGCCGCACCTGCTCCGGGGCCGCGGCCCCGGAGCAGGTCAGCGGCCGGAACGTTCGCCCGGCAGCAGCACCCGGGACAGGGTCCAGGCCCCGACCGTGCGGCGGAACCAGCTTTCCCCGCCGAACGTCTCCAACGCCGCCCACAGCGCCAGCGACCAGCGGGCCAGACGCGCCATCAGCGTCTGGTAGCGGGGAGTCAGCGCCATCAGCGAGGCGGCCCCGAAGCCCGCAGCGGCGAGCAGCGGGGCGTTCGGCTTCTCAATGATGGTCTGCCGTCCGAACCGGTCCTTGAAGAAACTGCTCAGCCACATGCTCAGGCCCCTTTCCTGGTCCTCGTGCTCTTGGCGGTGCCGGACTTGCCGGAAGCCGTCTTGGAGGACGACTTCGCGGTGCCGGATTTCGTGCCGCTGCTCCGGGACGAGGAGCTGCGGGCGGACGTGCTGCGGGACGATGTCCCCTTCGACGAGGTGCTCTTCGAGGAAGACGAGGACGAGGAGCCCGACGACGACTTCGAGCCGCCGGAGGAGGACCGTGACCGTGACCGGGCCGGAGCCTTCGCGTCGTCGTCCTCCTCCGCGTCCGGGGAATCGTCGGAGTCCTTGTCCTTGGCGGAGCCCCCGGAGGAACGCCGGCCCCGGCCCTTTTCGACGCTGCGGCGCAGGGCCTCCATCAGGTCCAGGACCTTGCCGCCCTCCTCCTCATCATCCTCGCCGAAGGTGTCTTCGGTGCTGACCGTTTCCCCCTTCTCCAGCTTGGCCTCGATCAGCGTCTTCAGCTGCTCCTGGTACTCATCGGTGAACGCGGCGGGCTCGAAGTCGGAGCTGAAGGAATCCACCAGGGCGGAGGACATCTCCAGTTCCTTGGCCGAGATGCGCACCTTCTCATCCAGCGACGGGAAGGCGGCCTCGCGGACCTCGTCCTCCCAGAGCAGGGTCTGCAGCACCAGGACGTCCCCGCGCACCCGCAGCGCACCTAGCCGCGTCTTCTGGCGCAGCGAGAACTGCACGATGGCCGTCCGGTCGGTCTCCTCCAGGGTGCGGCGCAGCAGCACGTAGGACTTCGTCGACTTCGAATCCGGCTCCAGGTAATAGGTCCGATCGAACATGATCGGGTCCACCTGCTCGCTGGGCACGAATTCGACGACGTCGATCTCCCGGCTCTTCTCCACCGGCAGGGACGCGAGGTCCTCATCGGTCAGGACCACGGTCTGCTCGCCGTCGTCGTAGGCCTTGGCGATGTCCTTATAGTCCACGACCTTGCCGCAGATCTCGCAGCGCCGCTGGTAGCGGATCCGGCCGCCGTCGTGGTCGTGGACCTGGTGCAGGCTCACGTCGTGGTCTTCGGTGGCGGAATAGACCTTGACCGGGACATTGACCAGGCCGAAGGCGATCGCGCCCTTCCAGATGGCTCTCATGGAACCAGTGAACACCAAGCATGCTTGGCACCGCCACAGTCCGTCGGCCGGTGACAGGTCAGCCCGCGTCCGGGAACAGGGCGTCGGCGACCGCCCGGAAGCCCTCGGCGCTGCGGAAATAGGACCCGTGCGACTGCGGAAACGCCTGTCCTGAGCTCAGCTCGACGTCGCGCACCGGATGGGTGCGCCCGCCCGCCGGCCACACCCGTTCAGCGCAGAAGGCCAGCAGGTCGCGGCGGTCCCAGAGGTTCAGCCACGGCGCCGACGGCGCGGGCGCGGGTGCCGCGGCCGGGTCCGCCCCGGGCACGGCGAGCCCGAGCAGGACCAGCCAGGGCGCCTGCGATCCGGCGGTCACCAGCAGATCCACTCCGAGGGAGGCGGCGTCGGACTCCCGCAGCAGGTCCACGGCCGCGACCCCGCCCAGGCTGTGCCCGTAGAGGATGACGGGGCGGACGGGAGCCGAGGCCGCCAGGTCGGCGCGGATGAGCTCCCGCACCCGGGCGCCCTGGGCCAGGTAGAAGCCGATGTTGCGGGCAAAGTCACCGGCGGCGTCGGTCAGCGCGGCCCGGTGCCGGACCGCGACGCCGGTCAGCAGGCCAAGCAGGGCATCGCCGGCCAGTTGCCCGGCGGCCGCACCCGGTTCGGCACCCAGTTCCGCCGCGAGATCCGCTGCCGCGTCCGCCGCGGCCCCGGCCGTCACCGCGTCCGGCGTGACCCCGGTCGCCACGGCGGGTTCCTCCTCCGGCAGCGCCGGTGCGGCGGGAAGGTCAGGCGGCGCGATCCGGGTCCAGTCCAGGACCTGCAGCCCGAAACGGGCCAGGCGCGGTTCCCCGGCCAGGCCCGCGCGCAGCAGATCGGCCACCGAGCCGTCGGTCGGCCCGGTGCCCTGCAGGAAGACCAGGGTGCCCTGGCCGGCGTCGGCGATGTCCGGCTCCTCTCCGAAGATGCCCTATTCCAGGTGCTGGGATACTGGAGGATGGCGCGATGCTACCGGACCAGCGCGCCCGGCCGGGAGCCTGGGCGGGAAGCCGGAGCAACGGCGGCCGGACAGGACAGCAGCGCAGCGGACAGCTGTGTACAAGGAAGGCAGGCGGGCCATGACCTCCACGGAACTGACGGTCGGCCAGCTGGCCGAGCGCAGCGGCGTGGCGGTGTCCGCGCTGCACTTCTACGAACGGCAGGGCCTGATTTCCAGCCGCCGCACGGCGGGCAACCAACGCCGGTTCGACCGGTCCATGCTGCGCCGGGTGGCGGTGATCCGCGCCGCGCAGCGCGCCGGCATTCCGCTGGCGGTGATCGCTGAGGCGTTCTCAGAGCTGCCGGCCGACGGCGTTCCGGACCAGTCGGACTGGCAGCGGCTTTCCGCAGCCTGGCGGCGCGAGCTGGATGATCGGATCCATCGGCTGGAGGCGCTGCGGGACCGGCTGGGCGGGTGCATCGGATGCGGCTGCCTGTCGCTGGCGGAGTGCCGTTTCGTCAACCCGGACGACGCTGCGCGGGGCACCGGCTCGGGGGTCCTGGAGTAGTCGGACGGAAGGCCCGGACCGTGGCGGGTTCCGGCAGGCGGGACGGATTTGACCTCAACCAATGTTGAGGTCTTAGCGTGGAGGGATGTTCAGCGCAGGCGCCGCAACCGGCCAAGGGAGCACCACCCCATGACCTCCACCCGCATGTCCAGCCCGGTCCTGGTGGACCGCTTCAAGGACGCGTTCCGCAACCACCCCGCGGGCGTTGCTGTGATCACCGCCCGCAGCGGCGAGGCGCCGGTCGGGCTGACCGCGTCCTCGGTGGCCTCGGTCTCCGCCGAGCCGCCCATCCTGGCCTTCTCCCTGGCCTCCCAGGCCGGCTCGGCCGGCGCGGTCAGCGCTGCGGAGACGATCGTCGTGCACCTGCTGTCCGATGCGAATGTGGAGCTCGCCCGGAGCTTTGCCCGGCCGGGCGGAGAACGGTTCACCGATCCCCGCCAGTGGTCCTGGCTGCCCGGCGGTGAACCGCTGCTGCACGGCACCGCCTTCGCGCTGCGCTGCCGGATCCTCTCCCGCACCCCGGTCGGGGCGTCCGTTCTGATCGCCGCGCAGGTCGAAGAGGTCCTCGAGACGAACGACGACGCCGCGCCGCTGGTCTACCACAACAGGTCCTTCCACCGGCTTTCCGCGGGCTCGCTGCTGCCCTGAGCCGCCGCAGGGTAGATTGGGGACCCCGACGCGGCGCCCCCGCCGCACCTCGGCCCGGCGCAGGATCCAGGAAGGAACCCTCATGCCCAAGCGCAGACTCTCCGACCTCACCCCCGGCCAGAAGAAGTCACTGGGCGTCGCCGGCGTCGTCCAGGTCGGCCTGGCCGCCGCAGCGCTGATCGACATCTGGCGCCGCCCAGCAACCCGGGTGCGCGGGAACCGGATTGCCTGGTCCATGGCCTGCGGCATCAACTTCCTCGGCCCGGCGGCCTGGTTCCTGTTCGGACGCCGCCGCTGAGCTGCGGAGGGCTCTCCTGCGGCAGGTGCCCTGCCTGACGCAGGGCGTGCCCGCTACCCGGCCGCGTACTGCTCCCACGGGGTATTCCAGTCCCCGTAGCCGTCACCGATCGGCACGGGCGGGAAACCGGTGTTGAGCACCTGGACCACATCGCCCGGGTCGAAGGTGTCCATGAAGTACTGCGCGCCCTCGGGCGACATGCCCACACAGCCGTGCGAGACGTTGATGACACCCAGCGCCCCCATGGCTCCCGGCAGCGCCTGGTGCACGAACACGCCGCCGTGGGTCAGCCGGCTGGCGTTGGTCGCGTCAAACGGCTCGTAGTAGGCCGGGTCGCCCGGCTGCAGGCCGATGCTCTCGGCCCGGAACGGCACGGACCGGTGCTGTTCCATGACCACGAGGTAGCCCTCCGGGGAGGGCCACTCGGCGTCGCCCAGGGTGACCGGGAAGGTGCGGGTGAGCTGGCCGTCAACGAAGACCTGCATGGTCTTGGTGTTGTTGTCCACCACGGCCAGCCTGGTGTTGTGCGTGCTGAAGGTGCGCTCTTCGTTGAAGTTGCCGATCATGCCGTTGCCGAAGTCCACGCCGAACAGCTGCATGTCCACCTTCACCGTGGTGTACGGCGCCCAGAACTCGGCGGCCCGATAGCGCGCCTTGGTGTCGGTGACCCAGTGCCAGGCGCCTTCCTGCCCGGAGCTGACGTCCACGGAGATCGCCGCTTCGACGGCGTCCTTGTTGAGGACCGGTTCGCTGAAGTTGATCTCGATGGGCTGCCCGACGCCGACGACCGCGCCGTCGAGCGGGTACATGAAGGCGTTGGCCTCGTTGGGCGGGGTGACCGTGGCGAAGCTGCTGGTCTCGGTGACCCGCGAGCCGTCGTCGCCCGCGAGGACGACCTTCATCTCGTACTGTGTGTTGAAGGCCAGCGGACCGTCGGCCCGCCACAGCGCGCCGTCCTCGTCCAGGGTTCCCTGCACCGCTTCGCCGCCTCCGGCGGGACGGAGAGAAACGCTGTCGATCTCGGCGTTCACGGCAGCCACTTCGGCGACCGTGATCGGGTTGACCTCCAGAGCCCCGTCGGCGGGCACGGTGGTGAAGCTCACCGGCCCGGCGGCGGTCGCAGCGGCGGTCGGCGAGGCGGTCGGCTGCTGCCCGGCCGCCGGCCGGCTGCTGCGGTCAAAGGCTCCCAGCGCCCAGGCGGCACCCAGGGCCACGGCAACGACCACCACGATCACGGTGGTCCAGACTGCCGCTTTCCTGCGACCGGTGCTGCTTGATTCCTGCACTGTGAGAGATCCCCCTGGGAAGTGTGTTTGCTGCGCCGGTCAGCCGGCGTCGTCGTCCGGCGCTGACCGGCCCGGGCATTCCAGTCCATTCTGCCGCCGATGGCCGGAGGCGAACACTGTTGTGCGCCCTGATGATACGCGAAAGTTATGAGCACCCGCTGGCGCGCGGGCGTCGATGACGGAACGTCCCTGCGCCGGCGTGGGGCCGGCCGGGTCCTCAGGCCGGCAGCCGCGAGGCCTGGCGGAGGATGTTGCGGGCCATGGCGGGGAAAATCAGGCCGTGGAACGGGGAGATCAGCCACCAGTAGAGCCGGCCGGTCAGCCCGCGGGGAAAGTAGATGGCCCGCTGGCGGTACACGCTGCCGCCTTTTCCGTCCGGGTCCACGGCCAGTTCCAGCCAGGCCCGGCCGGGGACGCGCATTTCCGCCCGCAGCCGCAGCAGGCTGCCGCGCTCGAGCAGCTCCACCCGCCACCAGTCGACGACGTCGCCGGTGTACAGGCGCTTGGGGTGGCGCCGGCCGCGGCTGAGTCCGGCGCCGCCGACGGTTTTGTCCAGGATTCCGCGCAGCGCCCACGCCATCGGCAGTGAATACCAGCCGTTGCGCCCGCCGATGCCTTCGATCACTTCCCACACCCGGGCGGGGGCGGCCTCGCCCCGGCGCTGGCGGGAATCGACGTACACCTTCCGGCCGGCCCACTCCGGATCGCTGGGCAGCGGCTGGGACGCCGCATCGGCGGCGGGGGTGGCGCCGGCCCAGGTGGTTTCCACTTCGCCGCGCTGCTCCTTGCCCAGCGCCCGGCGCACCGCCTCGCGGTAGCCGGTGTGCCCGCCGGCGGGGGCCGGCACGTACCGGTCGATGTCATGTTCCTTCGCGACGGCGTCGTGCTGCAGCGACTCGACCAGCGGCCGGGACATGGCCAGCGGAATCGGGGTCACCAGCGCCACCCAGAGCCCGGCCAGGCGCGGTGCGGGCAGCGGCAGGGCGAAGATCCGCCGCTGCGGCAGGCCGGCCTCGGCGGCGTAACCGTTCATGATCTCGGCGTAGGTGAGCACCTCCCGCGACCCCAGGTCGAAGGTGCGGTTGGTATCCGCCGGCAGGTCCACCGCCCGGGCCAGGTAATGCAGCACGTCGCGCACCGCGATCGGTTCGATCCGGCGGCGGACCCAGGACGGGGCGGGCATCACCGGCAGGGTTTCGGTCAGGTGCCGGATCATTTCGAAGGAAGCGGAGCCGGAGCCGATGACCACCCCGGCCTGCAGCACCACCGCCGGCACCGCGGAGTCCAGGAAGACCTGCCCGACGGCGGTGCGGGAGCGCATGTGCGGGGACAGTTCGCCCTCGTCCGGGTGCAGTCCGCCGAGGTAGATGATCCGGCGGACCCCGGCGTCCTCGGCGGCGCGGGCCGTGTTGCGCGCGATGGCCTCCTCCTGTCCCGCGAACCCGGCACCGGAGGCCATGGAATGGACCAGGAAGTAGACGGTGCCGATGTCCCGGAAGGCTTCACGCACGGAGTCGGGGTCGGACAGGTCGCCCTGCCGGATGTCGACGTCGGCCGCCCAGGGCACGTCGCGAAGCTTATCCGGAGTGCGGGCCAGGACCGTGACCCGGTGCCCGTCCTCGAGCAGCAGCGGCACCAGCCGCCCGCCTATGTAACCGGTCGCGCCGGTGACCAGGATGCGTTCTTGGGCCATGGGGCCAAGATAGCCCCTCCCCCAAGCAAATACTAAGCACGCTGAGGAAATGCTGGCCTTTTGCCTTCAATCCCGCAAGACTAGGGGATATGGCGGGAACCACGGGGACAAAGTCGCAGCAGGAAACGGTCAGCGTTGACGGACACCGGCTGCGCCTGACCAACCTCGACAAGGTCCTGTATCCCGAAACCGGAACCACCAAGGCCGACATCCTCGCCTACTACGCCGCCGTCGCGGACGTCATGATTCCGCACGCCAGGATGCGGCCGGCCACCCGCAAGCGGTGGGTGCACGGCGTCGGCACGCCGGAGAAGCCCGGGCAGGTGTTCTTCCAGAAGAACATCGAGGACTCCGCCCCCAAATGGGTCAAGAGCTTCCCGATCGAGCACAAGAGCGGCACCAACGTCTACCCGGTGGTCAACGACCTGGCCACCCTGACCTGGCTGGCCCAGTCCGCCGCGCTGGAGATCCACGTGCCGCAGTGGCAGTTCGGCCCGCGCGGGGCCATCCGCAACCCGGACCGGCTGGTGCTGGACCTGGACCCCGGCGAGGGAGCCGGACTGCCGGAGTGCGCCGAGGTGGCCCGTTGGGCCAGGGCGATCTTCGATGACATGGGCCTGGACGCCCGCCCGGTGACCAGCGGCTCGAAGGGCATCCACCTCTATGTGGCGCTGGACGGCACGCAGACCGCGGACGAAGTCAACGCCGTCGCCCATGAACTGGCCCGGGCCCTGGAAGCCGACCACCCGGACCTGGTGGTCTCCGACATGAAGAAGTCGCTGCGCACCGGCAAGGTGCTGGTGGACTGGAGCCAGAACAACGCCAACAAGACCACCATCTGCCCCTACTCGCTGCGCGGCCGGTTCCGGCCCATGGTCGCCGCGCCGCGGACCTGGGAGGAGCTCGAGGACCCTGACCTGGAGCATCTCGACTATGAACAGGTCCTGGACCGGCTGGAGACGCTGGGCGATCCGCTGGAGGGACTGGAACAGGGCGGAGGCGACGCCGGCGAGCTGAGCGAAGATGCGCTCGCCGAGGCCATGGACCGGCCCGAAGCCGGCAACGACGAAGCCGGCGACGAAGCAGACGCCGCAGCCGGCGATGACGGCAGAGGGGCCGGCCGCCCGGACCGGCTGCGCAAATACCGCAGCATGCGCGATCCGCAGAAGACGCCCGAACCCGTTCCCGCCGAGCCGGCCCCCGCCCGGGAGGGCAACAGCTTCGTCATCCAGGAACACCACGCCCGCCGCCTGCACTGGGACTTCCGGCTGGAACACGACGGCGTGCTGGTCTCCTGGGCGCTGCCCAAGGGTCCGCCCACCTCGCCGGGAAAGAACCATCTGGCGGTGCAGACCGAGGACCATCCGCTGGACTACGCCACCTTCGAGGGACATATTCCCAAAGGGGAATACGGCGGCGGCGATGTCACCATCTGGGACCACGGCACCTACGAGCGGGAAAAATGGCGGGACGGCAAGGAGGTCATCGCGGTGCTGCACGGCCAGCCCGACGGCGGCCTGGCGGGCCAGGGCAGCAGCGTCCGCCGGTTCGCGCTGATCCACACCGGGGGCGGCCGCGAGCAGGGCAAGGACAACTGGCTCATCCACCTCATGAAGGACCAGCCCGATCCGCAGGACGGCGACGGCGGCGACCCGGCCGAGGACGTCCCGCCGCCGCCCACCACCCGCCGCCCGCTGCCCCAGGTTCCCGACGCCAAAGCCGTCGCCGCGGACATGGCCGACGCCGGGATGCCCGCCCTGGCACCCATGCTCGCCACCCTCGGCACCCGCGCCGACATCGGCGACGAGGAGGAGTGGGGCTACGAAATGAAGTGGGACGGCGTCCGGGCCATCGCCGACGTAACCCCCGACGGCGTCCGGCTGATCAGCCGCAACGGCAATGACATGACCGCCGCCTACCCCGAACTGCAGCAGCTGGGCGAACGGCTCAACGGCGAACGCGCGGTCCTCGACGGCGAAATCGTGGCCCTGAACGCCGCCGGCCGGCCGGACTTCGGCCTGCTCCAGCCGCGGATGCACCTGACGAAGAAGCGGGAGATCGACGTCGCCGCGGCCCGCACCCCCGTGCACTTCATGCTCTTCGACCTGCTCTGGCTTGACGGCAACTCCCTCGAGGACCTGACCTACCTACAGCGCCGCGAGATCCTGGAATCCGCCGTCGAACCCGAGCCGGAGGGCACCATCCAGGTGCCCCCGGTGCTGCAGCTGGACCTGGACGAGGCGATGGAGTCCAGCCGCGAACTCGGCCTGGAAGGCGTGATGGCCAAGCGCCTGGACAGCACCTACGCTCCCGGCCGGCGCTCCAAGGCCTGGATCAAGCTCAAGCACCAGCTGACCCAGGAAGTGGTCATCGTCGGCTGGCGGCCCGGCAAGGGCAACCGGGCGAACAAGGTCGGGTCCCTGCTGCTGGCCGTGCCCGACGGCACCGAGCTGCAGTACATCGGCCGGGTCGGCTCCGGCCTCGGCGAGAAGGACCTCGCCGTGCTCGGCTCGAAGCTGAAGAAGATGGGCCGCAAGACCGCCCCGCTGCCCGACGTGCCCCGTTCCGACGCCGCCGACGCCCAATGGGTCCGGCCCGCCCTGGTCGGCGAGGTGACCTACGCCGAAATGACCGGCACCGGCAAACTGCGCCACCCGGTCTGGCGCGGCCTGCGACCGGACAAGAAACCGTCCGACGTCGTCCTGGAGGTTCCGTAGCGGAACCCGAACCGACAGTCTTCAGCACCCCCGACCCCAACGAAGGAGCTGACCATGAGCGAGCCCGGCACCGGCACCCCGGCCGGAACCATGACCGACCCGCTGCCCGGCACCGCACCCGTGCCCGCCGGGGAGCTGGCCGAGGTGGACGCCTGGTGGCGGGCGGCGAATTACCTCTCCGCCGGGCAGATCTATCTGCGCGAGAACCCGCTGCTGCGCCGCCCGCTGGAGGCCGCCGACGTCAAGGCCCGGCTGCTCGGCCACTGGGGCACCACCCCGGGCCTGAACTTCATCTACGCGCACCTGAACCGGCTGATCCGCGCCACCAGGCAGCCGTTCCTGTTCATCACCGGCCCCGGCCACGGCGGCCCGGCCAACGTCGCCAACGCCTGGCTGGAAGGCACCTACTCCGAGATCTACAGCCACGTCGGGCTGGACGAGGAAGGCCTGGCCACCCTGTTCCGGCAGTTCTCCTATCCCGGCGGCATTCCCAGCCACGCCGCCCCGGAGACCCCGGGCTCCATCCATGAAGGCGGCGAACTGGGCTACTCGCTGGCGCACGCCTACGGCGCCGTGTTCGACAACCCGGACCTGATCGCCGCCACCGTCATCGGCGACGGCGAGGCCGAAACCGGCCCGCTGGCCGCCAGCTGGCACTCCAACAGCTTCCTGGACCCCGCCGCCGACGGCGCGGTGCTGCCGATCCTGCACCTGAACGGGTACAAGATCGCCAACCCGACCATCCTGTCCCGGATGCCCGAAGAGCAGCTGACCAAGCTGCTGGAAGGCTACGGATACCGGCCCTACTTCGTCACCGTCGAGGACCCGGACGCCGTGGAGCAGGCGCACGAGGACTTCGCCGCCGCCCTGGCCGCCTGCGTCGGGGAGATCCGCGCCATCCAGGCCCGGTACCGCTCCGGGGAGACGCCGCCGGACGCGGAGACGCCGGTCCCCGATGCCGGTGATGCGCCCGCCGGCGCGGGTGCCCCGGTCTGGCCGATGATCGTGCTCCGCTCACCCAAGGGCTGGACCGGGCCGCGCAAGGTCGACGGGCAGCAGGTGGAGGGCACCTGGCGCGCCCACCAGGTGCCGCTGTCCGAGATCCACGACAACCCGGAGCACCTGGCCCAGCTCGAGGAGTGGATGCGCTCCTACCGGCCCCAGGACCTGTTCGACGACGCCGGCCGGCTGCGGGAGGAGATCGCCGCCCTCGCCCCGGAGGGGGAGCTGCGGATGAGCGCCACCCCGTACGCCAACGGCGGCCGGCTGCTGCAGGACCTGCGCCTGCCTGCCTACGCGGACCACGCCGTCGCCGTCGAGCGCCCCGGCGCCGAACAGGTGAGCCCGATGATCAACCTCGGCGGCTATCTGCGCGAGATCATCCGGCTCAACCCGTCCACCTTCCGCATTTTCGGGCCGGACGAGACGGCGTCGAACCGGCTGCAGGCGGTCTACGACGTCACCGACAAGGTCTGGCAGCAGCGCATCGACGCCGTCGACGAGCATCTGGCGCGCAGCGGGCGGGTGGCGGAGGTGCTCTCCGAGCATCTCTGCGAGGGGTGGCTTGAGGGCTACCTGCTCACCGGCCGGCACGGGGTCTTCAACTGCTATGAGGCGTTTGTGCACATCGTCGACTCGATGTTCAACCAACACGCCAAGTGGCTGAAGGTCTCCCGCGAACTGGCCTGGCGGCAGCCCATTGCCTCGCTGAACTACCTGCTCTCCAGCCACGTCTGGCAGCAGGACCACAACGGCTTCTCCCATCAGGACCCCGGGTTCATCGACCACGTGGTCAACAAGAAGGCCGACGTGATCCGGGTGTACCTGCCGCCGGATGCCAACACCCTGCTCGCCGTCACCGAGCACATCCTCGGCACCCGGGACCGGGTGAACGTCGTGGTCTCCGGCAAGCAGCCCGCCCCGGCCTGGCTGGATCCGGAGCAGGCGAAGCTGCACGTGCAGCGCGGCATCGGCATCTGGGACTTTGCCGGCAGCGAGCCGGCCGATCCGGCGCAGGCGGCGGAGCCCGACGTCGTGATGGCCTGCGCCGGCGACGTCCCCACCCTGGAGACCGTGGCCGCGGCGGCGCTGCTGAAGCAGAACCTGCCGGACCTGCGGATCCGGGTGGTCAACGTGGTGGACCTGATGCGGCTGCAGGATCCGGCGGAGCATCCGCACGGGCTGCCGGACCGGGACTTCGACACGCTCTTCACCATCGAGCGGCCGATCATCTTCGCCTACCACGGCTATCCGTGGCTGATCCACCGGCTGACCTACCGCCGCACCAACCACGCCAACCTGCACGTGCGCGGCTACAAGGAGGAGGGCACCACCACCACGCCCTTCGACATGGCGATGCTGAACCAGATCGACCGGTTCCAGCTGGCCATCGACGTGCTGGACCGGGTGCCCGGGCTCGGGGAACGGCAGGCACCGCTGCGGCAGCGGCTGCAGGACGAGCGGCTGCGCGCCCGGCAGTACACCCGCGACGAAGGCCAGGATCCGCCCTACATTTCCGGCTGGAACCTGCAGGAGGCCGAAGCCGACACTCCGGGCTGACGACGCCGTGCGGCCCGGCACAATCTTCGGCGGCCCCGCGCCGCCGGAAGTAAGAAGAACCGACGAAAAGGAGATCAACATATGTCAGGTGAGCAGACGAACGTGGTAGTCACCCGGGTGATCGACGCATCGGCGGAGGATATTTTCCGGCTGCTGTCCAACCCGGAGCGGCACCACGAACTGGACGGCTCCGGCATGGTGGTTTCGGACGAGAAGACCGACCGCATCGCTGCGGTGGGCGATGTGTTCACCATGAACATGCACAACGACAAGATGGGGGACTACAAGACCGAGAACCACGTCACCGGATTCGACCCCAAGAAGCTGATCGCCTGGCAGACCGCGCCCGCCGGCACCGAGCCGAAGGGCTGGGAGTGGGTCTGGGAGCTGCAGGCCCTCGGCCAGGACTCCACCGAGGTCACGCTCACCTATGACTGGTCCAAGGTCACGGACAAGGAGACCCTGAAGAAGGTCAACTTCCCGATGGTCTCCAAGGATGACCTGGAGGAGTCGCTGAACAAGCTCGCTGCGGCGGTCTCCGGGGCGTAGCAGCTCCGGCTTAACAGCACGACGGCGGCCGGTTCCCTTCTCAACGGAAGGAAACCGGCCGCCGTCGTACTGCAGTGGCTAGACCGCGGACCAGCCGCCGTCGGAGGGCAGGATGGCGCCGTTGATGTTCACGGCGTCGTCGGAGAGCAGGAAGGTGATGGACGCGGCCAGGTCCTCGGCGGAGGCCAGGCCGGGGATGTTCACCCGGGCCGGGGCCAGGTGCGCCTCGCCGTACTCGCTGGTCTTGCCGCCCATCGGGATGCCGGTGGCGACGCCGCCCGGGGCCACGGCGTTCACGCGGATGCCTTCGCGGGCATACATGAACGCGGTGCTGCGGGTGATGCCGACGACGGCGTGCTTGGAGGCGGTGTAGGCGACCCCGGAGGCGGAGCCGCGCAGGCCGGCCTCGGAGGTGACGTTCACGATCGAGCCCTTGCCGGCTTCGAGCATGCCCGGCAGCACGGCGCGGGTGAGGCGGACCAGCCCGTCCACGTTCACCGCGAAGATCTTCTGCCACATGGCGTCGGTGACTTCGTGCAGCGGAGAGAAGTCGTCGTTGATGCCGGCCACGTTGGCCAGCGCGTCGATCTGCCCGCCGGCGGCGGCCACAATGCGGTCAATGGCGGTGAGGTCGGTGAGGTCCGCGGCGACCGGAACGACGGCGTCGCCGGCTTCCTCGGCGAGCTCGTTGATCTTCGCCTCGGCGATGTCGACGGCGATGACGCGTCCGCCTTCACGCACGATGCGGGCTGCGGTGGCACGGCCGATGCCGCTGCCGGCGCCGGTGACGATGACGGTTTTGCCCTCGAAGCGGCCCGGCACGGTGGGCAGCTCGGCAACGGCGGCCTCCGGCATAACGCCCCCGTTGGCTGCCAGCACCAGCTGGTCCACGGCAGCCTGCGGGAACTTGCCCTGGCTGAGGTCCACCAGCTGCTGGAGCTTCAGGCTCAGGGCCGGGCCCAGGGTGGATTCGTCACTGCCTGCCTGCGCAAGCATGCCGCGGATGGCGGGGCCGCCTGCCGGGTGGTCGAGCCACTGCTGGACGGTGTTCTGGGCGGTGATGGGCTGATCGGCCACGTGCCGGTCCTTTCGGTCGGTGGGACGGCCGTGGTTGCGCGGCCGTTGCGCAGGCAACCCCGGGTTACACGTGTAAGTTGCCTGTATCGTCAGATTACCGGACAAATCGAAGCATCATCATCCCGTGTTTTTCGCGGGTCGGGAGGGGCAGGCACGTGGAGCGCAGGGTCACCTCGGCCGACGTCGCGCAGGCCGCCGGCGTCTCCCGGGCCACCGTCAGCTACGTGCTCAACGGCCGGTCCGGGCAGAGCATTTCCGCGGCCACCCGGGACCGGGTGCTCGCCGCCGCCCGCACGCTGGGGTACACGCCGTCGACGGCGGCCCGCACCCTGCGCCGCGGCCGCAGCGATGTGGTGCTGATGCTGCTGCCGCCCGAACCGCTGGGCCAGGCCCTGGCCATGGTGCTGGATGCCGCCAGCGAGCAGGTGGAGCTGCGCGGGCAGCGGCTGCTGGCGCACCGGCTGCCGCCGCAGGGCGGCGCCGCGGCCCTGGTGCGGGCCCTGGCGCCGGCCGCCCTGATTCTCACCACGCCGCTGGATCCCGCCGAACTGGCCGAACTGCGCGCCTCCGGCACACCGGTGGCAAGCCTGCAGGACGAGCTGGAGGATCCGCTGTCCCCGGACCTGGGCATCGGTGCGCAGCAGGTGGAGCACCTGGCCGGCGCCGGGCATACCCGGCTGGGCCTGGCGCTGCCTGCGGCGCCAGGCTACGAGTGGCGGGCACGGGTTCGCCAGGCGGCAGTGGAGGACGCCTGTGTCCGGCACGGGCTGCCGGCGCCGGCCGTCGCACGGATGGAGCTGGACGCAGACCAGGCCCGGGCCGCCGTCGCGCAGTGGCGCCGGCGCCCGGAGCCGGTCACCGCGGTGTGCGCGTTCGACGACGAGTACGCCTTCGCGCTGCTCTCCGGGCTCGCGGGCCGCGGCCTCGCTGCTCCCCAGGACCTGGCCGTCATCGGCGCCGAGGATATTCCGCTCGCGGCGCTGGCGGTGCCGCCGCTGACCACGGTGCGGGTGGATGCCCGCCGGCTGGGACAGCGGTTAGCCCAGCTGTCGGCTCCCGACGCCGGCGGCGCGGAAGCAGCCTGCGTCCCGGACGGCGCGGGGCAAGGCGAGGCGCGGCTGCCGCCGGTCACCCTGGTGCGCCGGACCTCGGCCTAGGCAGGGAGCGCGGAGGCGCCGCCGGCATCAGGCTCAGGCGCTTCGATCCGCCAGGGCGTCCAGGGCCTCCGCCACCGGGGTGGAGCCGTTGTTGAATTCGATCATCCGGCCGATGGTTCCGGGCCGGTCCAGCACCTCCGCGGCCACCAGGGCAACGTCCTCGCGGGAGACCTGGCGGCCCTCGATGCCCGGGCCGGTTTCGATTTTTCCGGTGCCCGGATCCGTGGTCAGCCCGCTGGGGCCCAGGATCGTCCAGTCCAGGCCGCTGCCGCGCAGGTGCGCGTCCGCCGCGGCTTTGGCCTCGGCATAGGCGAAGAACCCGTTGTCCTCGGGCACGCCGTGATCGGGGCCGGCCCCGAAGTAGGACACCATCACGTACCGGCGCACGCCCGCGGCCTGGGCGGCGTCCATGGAACGGATCGCGGCGTCGCGGTCCACCGCATAGGTCCGCTCCGGGGAGCCGCCGCCGGCACCGGCGGACCACACCACCGCGTCCTGGCCGGCCAGCTTGTCGGCGATCTCCTCCGTGGAAAGGTGCTCGACGTCGGCAACGACGGCGGCGGCACCGGTGGCTTCGACGTCTGCGGCGTGGTCGGGGTTGCGGAACAGTGAGGTGACCTGGTGGCCCCTGGCGGTGAGGTCCTTCGCGAGGTGCAGTGCGACCTTGCCGTGGCCGCCGATGATGGCTACGCGTGACATATGAGTCCTTTCCATCGGGAAAACCGGACGGGGGAGCAGCGCCCCCCACACGCAACAGTAAGCACACTTATGGTGCAGATGCACGTTCGCCGGCACCGCCGGATCCGGCCCGGGAGCGGGCGTAATCTGGAAATGCAAGAACATGCACCATCGAAGGAGATGCCCCATGAAGGCATGGCAGTTCACCGGAACCAACAAGCCGCTGGAACTCAATGAAGTGCCCGAGCCGCACGCCGGGCCGGGCCAGGTGGTCGTGGAGGTCAAGGCCGCAGGCGTCTGCCACTCCGACGTCACCGCCCTGGACGACCCGGGCTGGATGCCGCTGTTCTTCCAGCTTCCGCGGACCATGGGCCACGAGAACGCCGGCGTGATCACCGAGGTCGGCGAGGGCATGGAGCACTGGAAGGTCGGCGACCGGGTGGGCCTGGCACCGGTGATGAGCGACGGCGACGCGCTCGGCTACGGCAAGTGGGACGGCGGTTTCGGGCCCAAGCTGCTGGCCACCGACGACAACCTCGTCAAGCTCCCGGACGAGGTTCCCTTCGACCTCGCGGCCATGGCCACCGACGCCGGCCTCACCGCCTACCACGCGATCATCGCCGTCGGCGGCGCGAAGAAGGGCATGAAGGTCGGCGTCATCGGCCTCGGCGGACTGGGCTACATCGGCGCCCGGGTCGCGGTGCTCTCCGGCGCGGAGGTCTACGGCGCCGAAATCAACCCCGCCACCCGCGAGCTGGCCGACGAGATCGGCCTGGCCGGCGTCGCCGAATCCATCACCGAGTTCAAGGACAAGGGCCTGGACCTGATCGTGGACTACGCCGGCTTCGGCACCACCACCGCGGCGGCCATCGAGACCCTGGCCGAATTCGGCACCCTGGTGCAGGTGGGCATGGGCCGGCTGGAAGCGACGATCAACACCTACCCGATCATCATCAACCAGCTCTCCATCAAGGGTTCCAAGTCCGGCACCAAGGAGGACCTGGAGGCCCTGTACGAGCTGATGAAGTCCGGCCAGCTGAACCCGCCGATGAACATCATCACCCAGGCTGAGATCCCGGACGCGATCGACAAGCTCCGTAAGGGCGGCGTGGTCGGCCGCTTCATCGCGAAGTACTAAGTCCCGGCGCAGCTTCCGCCGCCTTGTGGCGGCAGGCCCCTCCGGAACGGGGCCTGCCGCCATGGTGCAACCCGTACTGCCGTGTCCGAAAACCGCCGGACGCCGGTGCCGAAACGCGCTTTACTGGAGGCATGACCATCACCGAGGCCGCGGCACCGGATGCCGCGGACGCCCTGGGACGGCCCCGGGCGCGCCGCTCCACCGGTACGGCCGGGGATCCTCTTTTCGCCGAGCGGTACCGGGCCATCGACGCCCGCGATGCCCGCTTCGACGGACAGTTCTTCACGGCCGTGGCCTCCACCGGCATCTACTGCCGGCCCTCCTGCCCGGCCCGGACGCCGAAGCCGGAGAACGTGACGTTCTTCCAGACCTCCGCCGCAGCGCACGAGGCCGGGTACCGTGCCTGCAAACGCTGCCTGCCCGAGGCTGGGCCCGGCACCCCGGAGTGGAACCTGCGCGGCGACCTTGCCGGCCGCGCGATGCGGCTGATCAGCGACGGCGTCGTGGACCGGGAAGGCGTCGACGGCCTGGCGGCGCGGCTTGGCTACACCCCGCGGCACATCCACCGGCTGCTGCTCGCCGAACTGGGCGCCGGGCCGCTGGCCCTGGCCCGCGCCCGCCGGGCCCAGTCCGCCCGTGCCCTGCTGGCCGGCAGCGACCTGCCGCTGGCCCAAGTCGCCTTCGCCGCCGGGTTCGGTTCGGTGCGCCAGTTCAACGACACCGTCCGCGAGGTCTTCGACAGCAGGCCCGGCGAGCTGCGTGCCCGCGCCCGACGCCGGACCGGGACCGCCGGCGCCGACCGCGCTGGTTCCGCCGCAACGACTGCTGCCCGGCCGGCCCCGGGCACGGCCTCCGCCGACCCCGCCCCGCATGCCGCCCGGCTGGACATCGACCTGCCGGTCCGGGCGCCCTACGACGCCCCGGGCATCTTCCGCTTCCTCGCGGCCCGCGCCGTCGCCGGCGTTGAACTGGCCGACCTCAGCGACCCCGGCCGGCTGCGCTACGCCCGCACCCTGGCCCTGCCGCACGGCCCGGCCGCCGTCGACATCACCGCCGCACAGCACCCGAAACGCGGCTGGCAGCTGACCGCCCGGCTGGAGCTGGCCTCCCTGGCCGACGCCGCGCCCGCCGTCGCCCGCATCCGCCGGCTGCTGGACCTGGACGCCGATCCCGCCGCCGTCGACGCCGCCCTCGCCGCCGATCCGGCCCTCGCCCCGCTCATTGCCGGCACGCCCGGCATCCGGGTTCCCGGTGCCGTGGATCCGCACGAGCTGGTGATCCGGGCACTGCTCGGCCGGCAGATCTCCGTCGCCGCCGCCACCACCCACCTCACGCGGCTGGCCCGCCGGGCCGGCAGCCCGTACGCCGCCTCGATCCCCGGCCTGGACCGGCTCTTCCCGGCCCCGGCACAGATCCTCGCCGCGGTGCCTGCACCGGAGAACGGCGGCGCCCAGGACCCCGACCGCCCGCTGCGGCTTCCCGCCCGGGCCGTTGCGGCCGTCCTGGCCGCCGCCCGTGCCCTGGACACCGGCGACCTGGCCGTGCACGTGGGCGCCGACGCCGAGCACCTGCGCGCGGACCTGCTGGCCCGGCCCGGCATCGGGCCCTGGACGGCCGGCTACATTGCGATGCGGGTGCTCGGCGACCCGGACGCCTGGCTGCCCGGCGACGTCGCGCTTCTTGCCGGGGCCCGGGCCGCCGGTCTGCCCGCTGCGGACCTGCCCAGGCCCGCAGCCCACCGGGCGCTGGCCGCACGCGCCGCGGACTGGGCGCCGTGGCGCTCCTACGCCGCCATGCACCTGTGGCGGGCCGCCGCCGGGCCCGCCGCCGCGCCCCGTTCCGGAAAGGACGACCAATGAAAACCACCATCAGCCCGGCAGCCCCGACACCTGAGCCCGCAGCCGCCGACCCCATCCCGCCCGCCGCGGCGGTCTTCACCACCCTGGACACCCCGGACGGCCCCTTCTCCCTGCTGGCAACAGTCGACGGGGTCCTCGCCTCCGGGTGGACGCCGGACCAGGCGGCGCTGTCCGCCCTGGTGCATCCCAGCCTGCGCCCGGCCGACGACGCCGTGGCGGCCCTGCCGCACCCCGACCTGCGGCTCCGGGCGGACCAGCGCCCCGATCCGCGCTCCGGCGCAGCGCCGGTCGTGGCCGCCGCCGTTGCCGCCGACGCCGTCGCTGCGGTGCACGCCTACTATGCGGGCGACCTGGCGGCTCCGGGCAGGATTCCGGTCCGCCAGCACTCCGGCGGGTTCCGTGTCCAGGCCTGGGACACCCTGCGCGGCGTCGCGCCCGGCGAACGCCTGACCTACGCCGCCTACGCCGCCCGGGCCGGACGGCCGACGGCGGTACGCGCCGCCGCGGCGGCCTGTGCCCTGAACGCCGCCGCCCTCTTCGTGCCCTGCCACCGGATCCTGCGCACCGACGGGACGCTCGGCGGATTCCGGTACGGACTGGAGCTCAAGCAGCGGCTGCTGGACCGGGAAGCGGGCCGGCCGGGGAGCCTGCTGTTCTGAGCCGCCCGCGCCGGGTCCGGGGATCGTGGCAGCCGGGAAGCGGGATCCTCTTGCCCCCGGCGCACCCGATGGCTTGAGTGGGCCCATGGGCAAACTCATCTACTCCGTCGCGTCCTCCTTGGACGGCTACAACACCGACGCCGAAGGCCGGTTCGACTGGGCCTTCCCCGAGGACAGCGTGGTCGCTGCCCTGAGCGAGGACCTCGCCACGGTGAAGACCTTCCTGTACGGCCGGAAGATGTACGAGACGATGGCGATCTGGGAAACCGACCCGTCCGCGGCGGAGGAGTCCCCGGAATCCGCCGCTTTCGCCCGGCTGTGGCAGGACACCGAGAAGGTGGTCTTCTCCACCACCTTGAAGGACGTCTGGACGACCCGCACCCGGCTGGAGCCTGCCTTTACCCTCGAGGCGCTGGAGCGGGCCCGCTCAGCGACGGACGGGGACCTGACCATTGAAGGCCCCACCCTGGCCGGAACCGCCCTGGCCCTGGGCGTGGTCGACGTGGTGGAGCTGCTGATCTGCCCGGCAGTGGTCGGCGGCGGCACGCGCGTGTTCCCGGACGGGCTGCGGTTGGACCTGGACCTGACCCGGGAACGCCGCTTCGACAACGGCATGGTGCAGGTGACCTACACCGTCCGACGCGGTTGACCCGTGGTCCGGTCAGCCGTGCGGCCAGGCGGCCACCGCGGCCTCAACGGCTTCCCGGGTCCGCGCCGGGACCTGCTCCACCAGCTCGATCACCGGCTGCGGTGCGCCGCGGCCGGTGCGCGGCAGCCGCCAGGTGCCGACGGCGAGTCCGTCCACCAGCACGGCCGGCCGAAAGACGCCGTTGCCGCCGGGCACCAGCGCCTGGAGCATGTCCGGCCCCGCCACCAGCGAACGGTCCGCGTACCCGAGGATCCATTCGTCGAAGCCGGGCACCAGGGTTACGGCGCCGGCGTCGGGCGCCGCTGAGGCGTCGGGCGGCGCCGGGTCCCCGATCATCCACGCCGGCGTGCCCTCCACCTGCACCTCCACCAGGTCCTCAATGCGCGCTGCCGCCCGGCGCAGCAGCGTCTTGGGCAGCTTGGTCCACCAGGCCAGGTCGTCCACGGTCACCGGCCCGCGGGCCAGCACGAAGCCGCGCACCACTTCGGCCAGGGCGGCGTCGGGGTCCGCGGGCGGCGCGGCGGGGGAGAGGATGAGGTACTGCTCGGCGCCGGCCGTGTCGAAGGGCCCCCAGTGCGCCACGCCGCCGACCGACAGGTTCATCAGCAGGTGGTATCCGCGCCCGTCCGCCGTCGCGATGCCGGTGGCCTCCCACAGGTCCAGCACCTCGGCACGGCGCAGCGGCTGCACGGCCAGCGCCTCCGCCAGCACCTCGCGGGCCTGCCCGACGACGGCGTCGGAGAGTCCCAGCTGTTCCCGCCGCCGCGCCGTGGCCCGGTGGATGCGCTCGCCGGTGAAGGACAGCAGGGCCCGCAGGTGCTCCGGGGTGGTGGCGAACAGGGTGCCGCGCATCGGCCAGGACCGCACCAGCTCCCCGGCGTCGAACGCGGCCCGGACCTCGGCCACCGTGGTGCCCGGCCGGGAGCGCACCGCGACGGCCCGCTGCACCGCGGGCAGGTCCTGGCCCTGCAGCGCGACGGCGCGGCGGACGACGTCGGCGGGTGCCAGATCGGAGCCGTCCAAAAGGTGGGACCGCAGGCGGAGCCGCCGGGCCTGCCCGGCGGTGAGGTTGACGCTCATCCGGTCACGGTAAGGCGGCGCAGGCCCCCGGGCAAGGGGCGCGGCTGCAGCCTCTCAGGCCTTCTGCCGGGCCCGGTACAGCTGGATCTGCCGGTAGCGGCGGCCCAGCGAATCCCGCCGCGGGTGCGAGGCGGCGTCGGCCGGTTCCGCCGTGAGCTCGATGTGCTCCTTGCCGAACCGCCACAGCAGCAGGTCATCGAGCAGCCGGTCCGGGCCGGGGGAGTAGCGGTGATCCAGGGCCTGCCGGACGGCGGTGACCGCATCAGCCTGCAGCAGCCCGGCCAGGTCCATGGTGGTCTTCAGCCCGTGCGCGGCGAGCAGCTCTGCGGCCCAGCCCCAGTCGTCGTCGACCTTGCGGTTCACGTGCGGCAGCAGCGTCAGCCACACGTGCCGGATCCGGTTCGGGGTCAGCGGAGCGCTGCCCTCGCCGTCCTCGTCCCAGAACCCGGTGACCGTCTCGTACCGCTCGTGCAGCTCGGCGAATTCCTTCTCCACCATTTCCAGCATGGCGGCGGTGGCGGTGAACTGCCGGTCGAAGTACGGGCTCCAGGCCCGCGGATCGCCGGCCTTGAACCGGATGTCGTGCTCAATCTCGGACCAGGCATGCGCCAGCACGGTGCGGATCTGCACCTCGAACAGGTAGCTGCCGTTGGGCCGGTGCTCCGGCTCCAGCACCTTGTGGAACGCCCGTACCGTCTCGTTCTGGATGGTGCGCAGGATCAGGTGGCGGCTGGAATAGCCGTAGGTGCCGGACTCGATGGAGCCGATGTCCTTTTCCCGGTCTCCGCGGCAGTCGAACTCGGCGCGCTGGCGCTTGATCAGCTGCGCGGCGGCGTCGACCTCATGCGGCAGGGTCATGATCACCCGCACCCCCACCAGGTCGGTCAGGTTACGCAGCGGATCGGGGAAGACCAGGGCGGGCACTTCCTCGGGGTCGTCGGAGACCAGCATGCGCGAGGCCTTGTCCCGGAACGACTCCACCGACTTGGTGCGCGCGGTGATGAACAGCGGCCGCACCTCGGAGCCCGCCAGGACCGTCCGCAGGGCGCCTTCCACCTCCCGGGTGACCTCCTCCAGCGCCGGCCGCACCCGTGCATACTCCTCGGTGCTCGCCGCCACGGCGGGCCGCAGCCTCTCATCCAGGCTCTCCCAGGCGCCCATGTCCTCCCCGTCTTTCCGCCGGCGGCCCTTCGCCGGCCCGCTCCTCTCCAGCGTATGCCAGCCGGGCCCGGTCGCAGCCTGCGTTTCCCTCCGCGTTGTCCGTTTCCTCCGCCTGGAACCGGAGGAAACGGACAACGCGGCGGAAAACCGGGCGAAGCGGGGGAAACAGGACAAAGGGGAGGCGAACCGGCCGGGCACCCGGCGTTAAGGACACCGCCGGAGCGCCGATGCTAGGTTGATGAGCGTGCTCACAGTTATCGGCGAAGCCCTCGTGGACGAAGTAGTCAGCGACACCGCTCCGCGCCGTTCCCACCCCGGCGGCAGTCCGCTGAACGTGGCGGTGGGCGTGGCCCGGCTGGGAAAGCCGGTGCAGTTCATCGGCCGCTGGGGCTCCGACGCCAACGGGGCGCTGATCGCCGAGCACCTGCGCGGCAACTCGGTCCTCACCGCCGCCCCGGCCGACGACCTGCCCACCTCCGTGGCCACCGCCACCCTGGATCCGGTCGGCGGCGCCCGCTACACCTTCGACCTGCAGTGGCAGCTGCCCGGCCTGGTGGCGGACCTGCCGCGGCTGCTGGAGGGCACCACCATGCTGCACACCGGCTCGATCGCGGCGATGCTGATGCCCGGCGCCCGGGACGTGGAACGCGCCGTCGAACGCGCCCATCCGCTGGCCACCATCACCTACGACCCGAACTGCCGGCCCTCGATCATCACCGACGTCTCCTATGCGCGGGACCAGGCGGAGAAGTTCGTCGCCCTCGCCGACGTCGTCAAGGCCTCCGACGAGGACCTGCGCTGGCTCTACCCGGACGTGCCGGTGGAGGAAAGCGCCCGGCGCTGGCTGGCCGCCGGTCCCGCGCTCGTCGTCGTCACCCGCGGCTCGCAGGGGCCGTGGGCGGTGGCCGCCGCCGGGGAAGCCGAGGTGCCCGCGCCCACGGTCAGCGTCACGGACACGGTGGGCGCCGGGGATTCGTTCATGTCCGCGCTGCTGGTCGGGTTGATGGACCAGGAGCTCGACGGCGGAGCCCGCCGCTCCGAGCTGGCCCGGATTTCGCTCGCGGACCTGCGCCGGCTGCTGGAGTTCGCCGCCCGCGCCGCCGCCGTCACCGTCACCCGGGAAGGCGCCGACCCGCCCACCCGGGCCGACCTGGCCTGACACCGGGCCCCCGGAACCACCCGCAACCCACGCAAAAAGGAGAACCGCATGCAGAGCCACGACCCGTATGCCGTGCTGCCGAAGGTCGCCCAGTTCCAGGTGACCAGCGAGGACTTCCAGGACATGGACCAGCTGCCGCCGGCACTGTACAGCGGACAGATGGGCGTCCCGCACGGTGAGGACCGCTCCCCGCAGCTGAGCTGGTCCGGCGCGCCGCAAGGCACCCGCAGCTTCGCGGTGACCATGTTCGACCCCGATGCCCCCACCGGCAGCGGCTTCTGGCACTGGGCGGCGTTCAACCTGCCCGCCGACTGCACCTCGCTGCCCGCCGGCGCCGCCAACGACGGCGGCCTGCCCCCGGGCGCCGTCCAGCTCGCCAACGACGCCGGCTTCACCGGGTTCACCGGCGCCGCCCCGCCCGCCGGGCACGGCCCGCACCGCTACATGGTCGTGGTGCACGCGGTGGACGTCGCGGAACTGGGCGTGCCCGCCGACGCCACCCCCGCGTACCTAGGCTTCAACCTGTTCAGCCACACCCTCGGCCGGGCCCGGATCACCGGCATCGGCGAGATCCCCGAGGACTGATTCCGCGTCCCGTCCCGTCCCGGCCGCGCCGGGGCGGGAAGCGGAACCGCTGCGGCTAGGCTGGAAGCGGGGCGCCGGCACCGGCGCGGAGGAAAGGGAATACGATGCGGCTGGTGGCCAGCGACCTCGACGGCACAATCATCGGGCCGGACAACCGGATCAGCGACCGCACGGTCGCAGCCTTCCGCCGCGCGGCCGCCGCGGGAGTGCACATCGTCTTCGTCACCGGCCGGCCGCCGCGCTGGCTGGGCCCGCTGCGCCGGCAGATCGGCCACGAAGGAACGGTCATCTGCTCCAACGGAGCGGTGACCTACGACCTGCGCAACGAAACCGTCCTGGACGCCCGGGCGGTGCCGCTGCCGGACGTCTTCGCCGCGGCGGACATCATCCGCGGCCTGTATCCCGCGGCGCGGTTCGCCGCCGAGAGCCTGCAGGGCTTCCATCTGGAGCCGGGCTTCCTGGAGCACGCCACCGCCGAACGGCTGGGCGGGATCCAGCCGGCGCCGCTGGCCGAAACCCTCGGCCGGGACACCCCCGTGGTCAAGTTCCTCACCAAGGTGGACGGGGTGTCCCCCGATGAGCTGCTGGCGCAGGTCCGCCCCGCCGTCGCGGGCCTGGTGTCCGCCACCCACTCCGCCCCGGGCATGCCGCTGCTGGAAATGGCCGCTCCCGGCCTGGACAAAGCCGTCACCCTCGCCGAGTACGCCAAGGAGCTGGAAATCGACCGGGCGGACGTCGTCGCGTTCGGGGACATGCCCAACGACATTGAAATGCTCAGCTGGGCCGGCCGCGGCTACGCCATGGCCTCCGGGCACCCCGACGCCCTCGCGGCCGCCGACCGCAGCGCACCCGCCTTCGCCGAGGACGGCGTCGCGCAGGTCCTCGAACGGCTGCTGGACCGGGCGCAGGCCTAAGGGGCGCCGGGCCCCTGCACCGCAGGACGCCGGCGGCGCAGGAACAGCTGATGGGCGGTGACGATCACCGCCACCCACGCGGCGCCCAGGGTCCACGCCACCAGCACGTCGGTCAGCCAGTGGTGGCCCAGGTACACCCGGGACAACCCCATGCCCACCACGAACAGCGCCGCCCCGGCCACCGCGACGATCCGCACCGCCCGGGACCGGGAGTACAGCAGCACCAGATAGGCGAAGACCCCGGCCAGCACCATCGAGTTCAGCGCATGGCCGCTGGGAAACGATGCCGAGACCTCGTACGGCGGCACGGCGAGCATCCGGTCGGGCCGGGGGCGGCCCACCAGCGCCTTGCCGGTGACGGTCATCAGCAGCGACCCCGCCGCGGACACCGACAGCAGCAGCAGCGGCGTCCAGCTCCGGAACCGCCACACCATGAGAACCGCCGCGGCGCCGGCCAGCAGCGGCATGCCCACGGCGCCGCCGAGGTTCGTGAAGCCGGTGACCGCAGCGTCCAGCCCGGGGGAGCGCAGGCCCAGCGCGGCGTCGAGCACCGGCCGGTCCAGCACCGCCACGCCGTCCTCCTCGGTCACCGCGTCATACAGCTCCGCCGACGCGGCCGTCAGCGCCAGCGCCGGAACCAGGCCCAGGGCGAGGATGAGCAGCAGCCCGGCATGGGCACGCAGCCACGCCGCGAAGGAAGCCGACAGGGAACGCAGGGACGCGGGAACCGGAGCCATCCCACCAGTATGCCCGCCCGGTTTGGCTACAGTACGAAGGTGATCACGGTACCCCCATACCTTCGCAACCCGATCCGCGGCTCCGGCTCCGACACGGAACGGCAGGCCCCCATCGGCCTGTCCCACCGCGGCTTCTCCCGCAGCGGAGCCGAAAACACGCTGCCCGCGTTCCAGGCCGCCGTCGACCTGGGCTTCGGCTGGTTGGAAACGGATGTGCGCGCCACCGCCGACGGCGTGCTGCTGGCCTTCCACGACGCCGACCTGGACCGGGTCAGCGGCAGCTCCGGGCCGGTGGGGGCCCGCACGATGCACGAGCTGGCGGACGTGAGGGTGGGCGGGCAGCCCGTGCCCACCCTGGAGCAGCTGCTGGCGGCGTGGCCGGAGATCCGGCTGAACGTGGACGTGAAGGACGCCGCCGGCGTCGCACCGCTGGCCGACCTGATCCGCAGGCACGGTGCCGGGGACCGGGTGCTGGTCGCGTCCTTTTCGGACCGCCGGCGCCTGGCCGTGCTGCGCCGGCTGCGCCGCAGCGGCGCCGGCCCGGTCGCCAGCTCCGCCGGTTCCGTGTTCACCGCCCTCGCCGTGCTGCTCGCGCCCCTCGGCGGGGTGGGGCTGCTCGCCCGGCTCGGCCGCTTCCAGTGCCTGCAGGTGCCGCGCCGCTACGGCGTCCTGCCCGTGGTGACCCCTGCCCTGATCCGGGGCTGCCACCGGGCCGGGGTCCAGGTGCACGTGTGGACGATCAACGAGCGCGCGCAGATGGAGGAGCTGCTCGACGCCGGGGTGGACGGGATCGTCTCAGACCGGGCCGACCTGCTGGCCGAAGTGCTTGCCGCCCGCGGGTGCTGGCCGCAGGGCTGAGGCCGTCACTCCGGTGTCCGGGCCGGCTGGCACAATGGGGCCCATGCGCGTTCTGATTGCACCGGACAAATTCAAGGGCACCCTCTCCGCCGAGGAAGCCGCCGCAGCCATGGCGGAGGGCGTGCTGGCGGTCTACCCGGAGGCGCAGGTCACCGCCGTACCCGTGGCCGACGGCGGCGAAGGCACCCTCGAGGCGGCCCTGGCCGCCGGCGGGGTGCCGCACACGGCGCGGGTCCGCGGCCCCCTGGATACGGAGGTCACGGCGGTGTGGGCGCTGCGCGGCGACGGAACCGCGGTGATCGAGACCGCCCGGGCCAGCGGGCTGATGCTGGTGGAACCGACCGTGCAGACCGCGCTCGCTGCCACCAGCTACGGCTCCGGTGAACTGATCCGCGCCGCCCTTGACGCCGGCGCCCGTGAAATCGTACTCGGCATCGGCGGCAGCGCCATGACCGACGGCGGCTCCGGCGCGCTGCGCGCCCTGGGGCTGCGCATCCTCGACGCCGACGGCGCGCCCGTGCCCGACGGCGGGGCCGGCCTCGCGCTGGCCGCCGCCGTCGACGCCGCGGACCTGGATCCGCGGCTGGCGCAGGTCCGGCTGCGCATCGCGGCCGACGTCACTAACCCGCTGCTCGGGGCCGACGGAACCGCCCATGTCTTTGCCGCCCAGAAGGGTGCCGACGCCGCTGCCCGGGACCTGCTCGACGACGCGCTGGGCAACTGGGCGCGGCTGCTGCTCGAAGCGACCGGGCACGACGTGGACGTGCCGGGAGCCGGCGCGGCCGGCGGCTTCCCGTCCGGTTTCCTCGCCTTCACCGACGCCACCCTGGAACCGGGCTTTGAACTGATCTCCGGGCTGACCGGACTGGCCGACGCGCTGGAGTCGGCCGACCTGGTGCTCACGGGCGAAGGCTCCCTGGACCAACAGTCCACCTACGGCAAGGCCCCGCTTGAGGTGGCGCGGCGGGCGGCGGCGCGGGGACTGCCCGTGGTGGCCGTCGCCGGGCAAATCACGCTGACCCCGCAGCAGCTGCAGGAATACGGCATCGTCGCGGCCGTGAGCCTGCTGGACCTGGTCCGGGAACCGGCCGAGGCCATGACGCAGGCCGCTCGCTGGCTCACCTGGGGAACCCGGCAGGCGCTCGAAGGAGCGTAGCGGGAGGGCGCCGGGCCTATTCCATGGTCACGCCGCTGAGCTGGGCCACGACGGCCGGATCCCGGTGGTCGAGGAACAGCGAGTGCCCCTGGTCAAGGTCGGCGATGGCGGCCATTTCCTGCGGGCTGAGGTCGAAGTCGAAGACCTGGAAGTTCTGTTCCATGCGGTCCCGGCGCACCGATTTGGGGATCACCACAATCTCCCGCTGAATCAGCCAGCGCAGCACGACTTGGGGGATGCTCCTGCCGTGCGCCTCGGCCACCGCACCCAGCGTCGGGTCGGAGAACAGATTGTTCTTTCCCTCGGCGAACGGGGCCCAGGACTCCTGCCGCACGCCCTGGCTGACCATCAGCTGGTTCTCCACCGCCCGCTGGTAGAACGGATGGGTTTCGATCTGGTTCACCGCCGGCACGACGCTGTTGTGGAAGATCAGATCCATCAGCCGGTCCGGGCCGAAGTTGGACACGCCGATGGCCCGGGCGGCTCCCTCGGCGTTGATCTGCTCCATGGCCCGCCACTCCCCGTAGACGTCGCCGAACGGCTGATGGATCAGGTACAGGTCCACGTAGTCCATATCCAGGTTCTGCAGGGAGGTCTCGAACGCCTGCCTCGTGGTGGCCCCGTTGTCCTGGATCCAGAGCTTGGTGGTGATGAACAGCTCTCCGCGGGGAATGCCGCTGGCCCGCACCGCCCGGCCCACGGCGTCCTCGTTGCGGTAGGCCGCGGCCGTGTCCAGGGAACGGTAGCCGACCTCAAGGGCATGCGTCACCGCCTCCTCGGTCGCCTCCGGCGGAACCTGGTACACGCCAAAGCCGAGGATCGGCATTTCGACGCCGTTGTTCAGGGTGACGGTCTGCATCGGATGTCCTTTCGGTGGTCCCCGCCGACGGTACTCCCGCTTGCCTGACGGCGGCAGGGGCGGCGCTTCTTTCCGTTCCGGCGCCTCCGGATCAGGGTGCCGTCAGGCCCAGCCGCCCGCCCAGCCAGTCCAGGTTGTCGACAACCCCGGCCCGCCACACCTGCCATGAATGCCCGCCCGGCCGCTCCTGCAGCTGCATGTGGGCTCCCGCGGCCCGCGCGGCGTCGTACACCCGGCGCCCCGCCGGGGCATAGAAGCCGTCCGCGGAGCCGATGACGACGATTCCGGCGCTGCCGGCCAGGTCCCTGCTCCGGAGCAGCTCCAGGGGCTCCTGCCGGGACAGGGCCGCCGCATCGCCGTCGAAGTAGTCCTCGATCAGCTCCTGCCGCCGCCCGGACGGCACCGCGGGCCCGGCAGCTCCGGCCACGTCGATGAAGGTGGGATAGGCCTGGGGAAACGTCACTGCCAGCTGCAGCGCGCAGGTGCCGCCGTAGGAATAGCCGGCCACCGCCCACTGTCGGCCTCCGGCCAGTCCGGAGGCCAGATTCTCCCGCACCCAGCGCGGCAGATCGACGGCAAGGTAGGTTGCCGCTCCGCCGATGTCGGAGTCCAGGCAGAGCGGCCACCGACCGGTCCCTGCGCCCGAGAGGTCAGGCACCACGACCACCGGGGCCAGCCCCCGGTGCCGGGCCGCGAACTCGTCCAGGGCCTCGGCGATCCGGCCGCTGACGAACCAGTCCGACGGTCCGCCCGGCTGGCCGTGCAGCAGGACCAGGACCGGCAGGTCGACCGCCGGCGGGCTGGCCAGATAGGCCGGCGGCAGCCAGATCCAGGCGGGATCGGAACGGTAGCCGGAACCTGACTCTCCTATGGCCGCTGCGAAGACCCTTCCCCGGGCCGGCATGTCCGCAGGCGGCTGCCACGTGGCCTCGGTGGTCGGCGGCCCGGGCGCGGCCGGCGGGGCCCGGCGCGGCAGCTCCTGCGTCTCCGGGCGGGGAGGATCCATCAGCGAACCCACGGTGGGGTACTGCCCGTAGGCGGAGTTGGCGCCGGACATGACGGCGAGCAGCACCACGGCGGCCGCGGGGGCCGCCGCCGCCCGTCCGGCCCGTCCCGAAACCGTCCGGAGCAGGGGACCCACCAGCAGCACCGCCCATATGCCCGCGAAGGCATATACATACAGCCAGCGTGGAAAGGAGGCGTTCCACCAGAAGAGCAGGTGTTCAGCGAGCAGGAGGAGCAGCCCGGTCAGGGCGAGGGCGGCGAGGGCGGTGAACGCCGCTGCACGAGGGCTCCGGCGGGCCACGGTGTACGCCAGCCAGGCCAGTGCCAGGGTGCCGAGGAGGACCACGGCAACGGGCACGGGCCCGGAGGCCAACGGCAGGCCGGTCACCGGGAGCTGCCGATGATCCTGCGGGCCATGGTGAGGCCCTGTCCCACGGAGACGTGCGGCAGGTAGGCCCGGGCCAGCGCGTTGGCGATGGCGGGCAGCGCGGCGGGATCCGGATAGCTCATGTACAGGGGCTCGTAGCGTGGCTGGAACTTCGCCTTGAACGCCAGCAGGGACCGGAAACCGTAGACCGGCTCCAGCGTGGAGCCCAGCCGGTCCAGCACGCGGTCCAGCACCGCCGGGGAACCGGACTGCTGGCCGGCCGGGGCTTCGGCCCGGGCGAGCGGGGCGCCGGAGAGGCTGAGGACCCCGACGCCCTCCGCTTTCAGGGACAGGGCCGCCGAGGCGATCAGGAAATCCATCACCCCGGGAAATCCGCTGTCCCGGCGGCGCATGAAATCGAGGGTCCAGCCGCGGACCTCCCCATCGCGGTAGACGGGCAGCCAGGACGTTACGCCGTGCACCGTGCGGTCCTCATCAACCGCGAGCAGCACCCTGACCTCGGGGTCGTCCACCTCGTCCAGGCCGCCGAGGGTAAACCCCATCTCCGGCATTCCCTTATCCGCCACCCACTCCTCCGAGATGGCCCGCAGCTGGTCCAGCACGGCGGGCGGGGCCTGCCGATACGTCGTCCATTCGGGGTGAATGCCCAGTTTCCGGGCCTTGTTGAGGGCGGTGCGGACATCCTGGAACTTCCTGCCCCGGAACTCCAGGTGCTCCAGGTCCAGGATCGTTTCCTCGGCAACCTCCAGGCTGAAGCAGCCGTCCGCGGCGGCGATGGCCCGCACCTTCGTGCCCACGGAGTAGAAGCAGGGCTGCAGGCCGTTCTCCATGCACCAGGCAGCGAACTGCCGTACCGTTCCCGCCAGTTCGTCCGCCGGCCCGACCGGTTCCCCCACGGTCAGGGCCACTCCGAAGTCCAGCCGATAGGCGACATAGGACCGGCCGCCGTCGGAAAACCAGTATCGGTTTCCCGGCCACAGGGTCATCCATGCCAGGGTGCTTCCGCCATGGGTTTTCAGCAGGGTGCGGGCGCGCCGCCGGTCCTGCTCCTTTTCGCCGCCGGGCGGGCGGAGAAAGGTGAGCAGGAGCAGGACGCAGACGATCAGCCAGAAGAGCAGCCCGACCCCCTCGTAGAGGATGGCGGCGGGAAGCGTCAGCGGCAGCAGGACGTTGGCGCTGCTCAGTTCCACCAGCGGAATGAAGCAGGCGGGCAGATCCGCCAGCAGCCTGGCGGGGGTGGCCTCGGGTGTGAATCCCGTGCGGAAGAGCAGCCCGCCGCCCAGGTACAGGGCCGCCAGGATGACGGCGGAGGCGGCAACGGCCAGGCTGAACCGGCGGTAGGTGCCCGGCGGCGCGGCCACCGTGAACAGGCGCCCGGTCAGCGTCAGCAGCACCAGGACGGCCAGCGGCACCAGCATCGGGAGCACCGCGGCGAGCGGGTTGGCGGAGCCGATGCCGAACGGGTCCTGGTTGGGGGCGGGAGCCGCGAGGTAGCCGGCCAGCCGGACGGCTGCTGCGGCCGTCATGGCGGCCTGCAGCACCAGCGTCGCCGTCCAGGCGAATCGGCGCCCCCGGCGGAGCCCGTCGCAGAGCACCAGCAGCAGGATCTGCGGCAGCACGACCAGGAAGAAACCCGCCGGTCCGGCCCGCAGCTCGAATCGCGCGGCACTGCATTCGGTCTGCCGGCCGGGATCTGCGCACAGCTGCTCCAGTGCCTGCGGGTTGAGGGCCTGGATGTCGGTGTAAAGGTAGCGGAGCACCGCGAGCGGTCCTGCGGCCTCCGCGCTGAGTGCGGCCAGGACCGGCCCTGCCGCCGAGGCCGCCACGGCGATGGCCACGAGCACCCGGGCCTCCCTTCGGGAGGAGATGAGCCGGGCGGCCGGGCGTGGACGGCGGCCAAACAGCAGGGGGCCGACGGCGGCTCCGCTGAGCGCCGCGGCCAGGACGACGATGCTCTGAAAGGAACCGGAGTAGAGGACCAGCAGCATCAGCAGTGTGAACAGGAAGAGCCGCAGCCGGCGCCGCCACAGGGTACCGAGGCCAGCCGAACCGGCGGCGGCGACCCCGCAGAGCAGCGCCGTCGGCCCCACGAAGGACTCGAGCGCCAGCTCCCGGCCCCAGTCGGGGAAGAGCGCGCCCGCCAACAAGGCGAAACCGATGCCGGCCAGGACGCCGGCCAGGTGGGTGAGGGCCGCGGCGCCCAGCAGCCGCCGGGATCCCAGCAGCCGTTCGGCCGGGAGGCCGACGCCCAGGGCCAGCAGGGTGCCGGCCAGATAGCCGGCCGTGCTGCTGGCCCAGAGCCCGGAGAGCAGCACGGCGGGCCAATGCTGCGGCAGGGACTGCGGCGTGACGCTGACCCACTGCAGCAGCGGTGATTCGGGACCGGCGGCCAGCGAGGAGGTCGCCAGCGCGAGCGTCCAGAGCAGCACCACGAACGTGAGCGTGACGGGGGCGGTGCGCAGCAGGTCCGCGGCCCGCTTTCCCAGACGCTGCCGGCGGTGCCCTGCGGCTCCCGCCGCTGGGGCCGAGACCGTTGCCATGCGGCCACCTCCAGTGACGTGGCGGCGCGGAGCTCCGGACTCCGCACGGTGCCAGCCAGTCTAGGCGCGGCGGAGGGCTCAGCCCAGCTTGCTCGGCCTGGCGCCGGTGTCCTCCTGCGGATCTTCGGGGTCGGTGCCGCGCCAGCGGGCGATGGCCGCCATGCCGTGGTAGATGATCAGCGTCGCGGCGGTGCCCAGGGCGATGCCCTCGAACTGCAGCCCGCCCACGGTCCACGTGAAGTTGGCGATGCCGATGATCAGGGCCACGCCCGCCACGGACAGGTTGATCGGATTGGAGAAGTTCACCCGGTTGTCCACCCAGATGCGCACGCCGAGGATGCCGATCATGCCGTAGAGCACGACGGCGGCGCCGCCCAGCACGCCGCCGGGCACGGTGGCGATCAGCGCACCGAACTTGGGAAACAGGCTGAGCAGGATGGCGATGATGCCGGCTACCCAGTACGCGGCCGTGGAGTACACGCGCGAGGCGGCCATGACGCCGATGTTTTCCGCATAGGTGGTGGTGGCCGAGCCGCCGCCGGCTCCGGCGAGCACGGTGGCCACGCCGTCGGCCATCAGCGCCCGCCCGGCGTAGGGATCCAGGTCCCGGTTGGTCATGGTGGCCACGGACTTCACGTGGCCGATGTTCTCGGCGACCAGGACGAACACCACGGGTACGAACAGTCCGATGACGGACCAGTGGAAGGTCGGCGTCTGGAACTCCGGCAACCCGAACCAGGCGGCCTCGGAGATGGCGGAGAAGTCCACTTCGCCCTGCACCACGGCGGCTGCATAGCCGGCCAGCACCCCGACCAGGATGGACAGCCGCCCCAGGATGCCGCGGAACAGGACCGTGCACAGCAGCACGACGACCACGGTGATCAGGCCGGTGAGCGGACCCTTTTCAAAGTTGTCCCTGGCCGAGGGTGCGAGGTTGAGCCCGATCAGGGCCACGATGGTGCCGGTCACCACCGGCGGCATCAGCACCTGGATCCACCGGGCTCCGGCCTTTTGGACGGCCAGGCCGACCAGGAAGAGGGCGGCGCCGGCCATGATGATGCCGCCGAGGGCCCCGGCCATGCCGTAGCTGCCCTGGGCGGCGGCGATCGGGGCGATGAACGCGAAGCTGGAGCCCAGATAGCTGGGCACCTTCCCGGCGGTGATGATCAGGAACAGCAGCGTGCCGATGCCGGAGAACAGCAGCGTCGTGGCGGGCGGGAACCCGGTGAGCAGGGGCACCAGGAAGGTGGCGCCGAACATGGCGACCACGTGCTGGGCGCCGATGCTGAAGGTGAGCGGCCAGCTGAGGCGCTCCTCGGGGGCGACGATCTCGCCCGGCTTCACCGTCCGGCCGTCGCCGTGAACCTGCCAAGCCGTGCCGATTCTGCTCAAGGGAGTGCCTTCCGGGAAGGGTGGGGAATGATCAACGCCGACCGGACGGCCGCGCCCGGGATGCTACGTTGCATACCGTCAGCAGTTTAAGCCTTTTGTCGGGCCCGGCCGCCTGTTTTACGGCCCGCCCGGAGAGCAGGAGCAGGATGAGCATCTCCGCCGCAGGACGCACCGTCCTCATCACCGGCGCCGCCATGGGCATGGGTCGCCTGTACGCCGAACGGGCCGTGCGGGAGGGGGCCGCCGCCGTCGTCCTCTGGGACCGCGACGAAAAGGCGCTCCAGGAGGCCGCGGAGCAGCTGCGTGCCCTGGGCAGCGCCGCCGTCCACCCCTACGCGGTGGACGTGGCCGACCGGGAGGAAGCGGCCGCCGCCGCGGCCCGGGTCCTTGCGGAGGCCGGCGCGCCGGACATCCTGATCAACAACGCCGGGATCGTGCGCGGAAAGTATTTCTGGGAGCACGCCCCCGAGGCGGACATCGAGGCGACCATGAAGGTCAACATCCTGGCGCCCATGCACATCACCCGGGCCTTCCTGCCGCATATGATCGACCGGCGCACGCCGGCGCGCATCCTCAACGTCGCCAGCGCCTCCGGCACCCTGTCGGTGCCCAAGATGAGCGTCTACACCGCCTCCAAATGGGCCATGATCGGCTGGAGCGACTCCCTGAGGCTGGAACTGGCCGAAGCCGGGCACGGCCACATCCAGGTCACCACCCTGATTCCCAGCTACATCAAGACCGGCATGTTCGAAGGTGCCCGCGGGCCGCTGCTCACCCCGCTGATGGAGCCGCAGTACGTAGTGGACAAGGCCTGGGCCGCCATGCTGGCCGGGAAGGCCCGCGTCCAGCTGCCCTGGACGGTCTTCCTCTCCGGTGCCCTGCGCGGACTGCTGCCGCAGCCGGCCTGGGACATCGTGGCCGGAAAGGTCTTCAAGGTCTACCAGTCGATGGACCACTTCACCGGCCGGCCCGCCACGGCGGGCACCGCCGATACCCGCGGCACCGCCGATTCCCGCGGGGCGGCCAGGTGAACCCCGGCGTCCAGGCCTCCGTGCCGGAGGCCGTCGCCGCCGTTCGGGCCGCGTACGACGACGGGCGCACCCGCCCGCTGGACTGGCGCCGGCGCCAGCTGCAGGGCCTGGTCCGGATGGTCACCGAGCGGGAGGAGGACTTCAATGCCGCGCTGAAGCAGGACCTCGGCAAGAATCCCCTGGAGGGCTACCTCACCGAGCTGTCCATCACCCGGTCCGAGGCGGAGCACGCCCTGAAGAACCTCGCCGCCTGGGCCCGCCCCCGACGGGTTCCGGTGCCGGTGGGGCTGCAGCCGGCCGCCGCGAAGACCGAGCCGCAGCCGCTGGGCGTGGCCCTGATCATCGGGCCGTGGAACTATCCGGTGCAGCTGATCCTCGCGCCGCTGGTCGGGGCGCTCGCCGCCGGCAACGCGGCGGTGCTCAAGCCGAGCGAAATGGCCCCGTCCTCCTCCGCCGCGCTCGCGCGTCTGGTGCCCCAGTACCTGGATCCGGACGCCGTCGCCGTCGTCGAAGGGGGCGCGGACACCAGCAGCGCCCTGCTGAAGGAGCGCTTCGACACGATTTTCTTCACCGGCGGCGAGCGGGTGGGCCGGATCGTGCTGCAGGCCGCGGCCGAGCACCTGACCCCGGTGACCCTGGAGCTGGGCGGCAAGTCGCCCGCCGTCGTGCTGGACGGACAGATGCCGGCGGTCGCCCGGCGGCTGATGTACGGAAAGCTGCTGAACGCCGGGCAGACCTGCGTGGCCCCGGACTACGTGCTGGTCAGCGAGGACTCCGCTCCCGAGCTGGAGAAGCAGCTGGCGAACGCCGCCCGCAGCCTGTTCGGTGCCGACGCCTCGCGCAGCCCGGACTACGGACGGATCGTCAACGAGGACCACTTTGACCGGCTGGTGGGCCTGATCGAGGGCGGCACGGTGCTCGCCGGCGGCCGGCACGACCGTGCCGAGCGGTATATCGAGCCGACCGTGCTCACCGGCGTCGACCCGTCGGCGCCGGTCATGCAGGAGGAGATCTTCGGTCCGATCCTGCCCGTGCTGCGGGTGGCGGACCTCGACGAGGCGATGGCGTTCATCAACGCCCGGCCCACCCCGCTGTCCGCGTATCTGTACAGCAACTCGGCCGCCGCCCGCGCCCGGTTCGAGCAGGGGGTGCGTGCCGGCAGCATCAGCCACAACGCCAGCACCGTGCACCTGGCCGTCCCCGAGCTGCCCTTCGGCGGCGTCGGAGCCAGCGGCACCGGCGCCTACCACGGCCGCCGTTCCTTCGAGACCTTCAGCCAGCTGCGCCCCGTGTTCACCAAGAACACCCTGCTGGACACCCTGCGCGTGGCGTACCCGCCCTACACCGGGCTCAAGAAGCGGCTGCTGCGCCGCCTGCTCTGAGTCGGGCAGGACAGATCCAAACCGGACAGCGCCGGCCCGGGCCCCGAGGGGAGCCGGGCCGCCGCCCCGTCCGCGCCGGGGTCAGGAAATGACCGAGTCGACGATCGCCTTCGCCTCGGACTGCACGGCCTTGAGGTGTTCGATGCCCTTGAAGGACTCCGCATAGATCTTGTACACGTCTTCGGTGCCCGAGGGCCGGGCCGCAAACCACGCGTTCTCGGTGGTCACCTTGAGCCCGCCGATCGGGGCGCCGTTTCCGGGCGCCTCGGTCAGCCGGGCGGTGATCTCCTCCCCGGCCAGGGTGGTGGCGGTGACGTCGGACGGCGAAAGCTTGGCCAGGGCCGCCTTCTGCTCCCGGGTGGCCGCCGCATCGACCCGCTCGTACACCGGATCGCCGAAGCGGTCGGTCAGTTCCCGGTAGTGCTGCGAGGGGGTCCGGCCCGTCACCGCGGTGATCTCGGAGGCGAGCAGGGCCAGGAGGATGCCGTCCTTGTCGGTGCTCCACGGACGGGCGTCCTTGCGCAGGAAGGAGGCGCCGGCGGATTCCTCCCCGCCGAAGCCGACCTCGCCGGAGAGCAGCCCGGGCACGAACCACTTGAAGCCCACCGGCACCTCGAGCAGGGTCCGGCCCAGGTCGGCGGTGACCCGGTCGATGATCGAGGAGGACACCATCGTCTTGCCCACCATGGCGTCGGCGGACCAGCCCGGCCGGTTCGCATAGAGGTAGCGGATGGCGGCGGCCAGGTAGTGGTTGGGGTTCATCAGCCCGGCGTCGGGGGTGACGATGCCGTGCCGGTCGGCGTCGGCGTCGTTGCCGGTGGCGATGTCATAGCTGCCCGCGCGGGAGATCAGCGACGCCATCGCGTTGGCCGAGGAGGGGTCCATGCGGATCTTCCCGTCCCAGTCCAGGGTCATGAAGCCCCACTGCGGATCCACCTCGGGGTTGACCACATCCAGGTTCAGCCCGTACTTCTCGCCGATGGCCGCCCAGTAGTCCACCGACGCGCCGCCCAGCGGATCGGCGCCGATGTGCAGGCCGGAGGAGGCGACGGCGCCGAGGTCCAGGGCCGAGCCGAGGTCGTCCACGTAGGCGGCCAGGAAATCGTAGGTGCCCACCGAATCGGCCAGCCGGGCCTCGCCCAGCGGAACCCGCTTCACGCCGCGCAGGCCGTCCTCGAGCAGCTCGTTGGCGCGGCCGGCGATCCAGTTGGTGATGTCGGAGCCGGCCGGGCCGCCCGAGGGCGGGTTGTACTTGAACCCGCCGTCCGAGGGCGGGTTGTGCGAGGGCGTGATGATGATGCCGTCGGCCTGGTCGGTGCGGTCGGCATTGTGCATCAGGATCGCGTGGCTCAGGGCCGGCGTCGGCACGAACCGGTTGCGCGCGTCGATCAGCACCTCGACGCCGTTGCCGGCCAGGACCTCGAGGGCGGTGTTCTGCGCCGGCTCGGACAGGGCGTGGGTGTCCCGCCCCATGAACAGCGGGCCGGTGATGCCCGCACCCGCCCGGTATTCCACGATCGCCTGCGTGATGGCGGCAATGTGCCGCTCGTTGAAGGAACCGTTCAGGGAGGTGCCCCGGTGCCCCGACGTGCCGAACGCCACCCGCTGCGCCGGATCGGCGAGGTCGGGCGCGACGTCGTAATAGGCGTCCAGCAGGGCGCTGACATCGATGAGGTCTGAGGACTGGGCCGGGGTTCCTGCGCGATTAGACATGGTCCCAAGCATGCCAAAGAAAAGCGGCGGACGGCAGGTGGGCCGTTTCCGGCCCGCCTGCCGTCCGCCGGCGGCAACGACGCGCGCGGCTACTGCAGCAGCGTGCGGTCGTCCAGCCCGCCCTTGATCTTCTCGAACTCGTGCAGCAGGTCCGGCACGGTCATGCCGGCCTTCTGCGACGCGTCCAGGTCCAGGATGATCCGGCCCTCGTGCATCATGATCAGGCGGTTGCCCAGGTCCAGCGCCTGCTGCATGTTGTGCGTGACCATCAGGGTGGTGAGCCGGTGCCGGGCCACGATCTCGCCGGTCAGCCGGGAGACCAGCGCCGCGCGCTGCGGATCCAGGGCAGCGGTGTGCTCGTCCAGGAGCAGGATCTTCGGCTCGCTGAACGTGGCCATCAGCAGGGACAAAGCCTGCCGCTGGCCGCCGGAGAGCAGGCCCACCTTGGCCTTGAGCCGCTTTTCCAGGCCCAGCTCCAGGGAGGTGAGCTCCTCGCAGAAGATCTCCCGCTTCCTGGCCGACACCCCGAAGCCCAGCCCGCGGCGCTTGCCCCGCTCCCAGGCAATCGACATGTTCTGCTCAATGGTCATCTGCGGCGACGTGCCCGCCATCGGATCCTGGAAGACCCGGCCGATGAAGCGGGCCCGCTGGAAGTCCTGCAGCCGGGTGACGTCCTGGCCGTCGATCCGCACGCTGCCGGCGTCCGGACGAAGCTTGCCGGACACCATGTTCAGCAGCGTGGACTTGCCGGCGCCGTTGCTGCCGATCACGGTGATGAAGTCGCCGGCCGCCAGGTCCAGGGAGATCCCGTCCAGCGCCACCCGCTCGTTCACCGTGCCGGCGAAGAAGGTCTTCTTGATGTTCTCGATCTTCAGCATGTGCCTGCCCCTTCCTAGCTCGCCACGGTCACGTTGGATTTGCGCACCGAGCGCAGCGCCGGAAGCTTCCGGAACAGCTTCCACTGCGGCAGCACCAGGGCCAGGACCACGAGGATCGCGGAGATCAGCTTCATGTCGGAGGGATTGAAGCCCACCTGCAGGGCCAGCGCGATGACGATGCGGTAGATGATCGAGCCCAGGATCACCGCCAGCGTAGAGATGATGATGACCCGGCTGCCGAAGATCGCCTGTCCGATGATGACCGAGGCCAGGCCGACCAGGATCAGGCCGATGCCCATGCCGATGTCCGCGAAGCCCTGGTACTGGGCGATGAAGGCGCCGCAGAGGGCGACAAACCCGTTGGACAGGGCCAGGCCGAGGATCTTCATCGAATCGGTGCTGACACCGAAGCTGCGGATCATTTCCTCGTTGTCGCCCGTGGCCTGCATGGCCAGGCCGAGGTCGGTGTGCAGGAACCAGTCGAGGAAGAGCTTCACCAGCAGGGCGATCAGCGCGAAGATCGCGATCGACACCGCGCCGCCCAACCAGCCGTTCTCCCGCAGCGGGGTGATCAGGGTCTCCTCGCGCAGCAGGGGCAGGTTGGCCTTGCCCATGATGCGCAGGTTGATCGAGTACAGCGCGATCATGGTCAGGATGCCGGCCAGGAGGCCGTTGATCTTGCCCTTGGTGTGAAGCAGGCCGGTGATGCAGCCGGCTACGAGGCCGGCGCCGAAGGCCGCGGCCGTGGCTGCCAGGGGCGGAGCCCCGTTGATGATCATGATGGCCGCCACGGCCGCACCCGTCGTGAAGCTGCCGTCCACGGTCAGGTCCGGGAAATCCAGGATGCGGAAGGTGAGATAGACGCCCAGGGCCATCACCGCATAGATGAGCCCCAGTTCAACTGCTGTGATCATGGAAGATCCGTTTCCTTTGGTGCGTTCGGCAGGTAGCTGTTACTCGATGACCTTGTCGGCCTTGTCGAGCATCTCCTGCGACAGTTCGACGCCCAGGCGCTCGGCGGCGGACTTGTTGATGATCAGCTGGATCTCCTCCAGGGTCTCCACCGGCATCTCGGCCGGGTCGGCGCCGTCCTCGAGGACCTTCAGCGCCATGAGGCCGGTCTGGTAGCCCAGCGACTCGTAGTCCAGGCCGTAGGTGGCCACGCCGCCGTTCTCCACGGAGTCACCTTCGCCCACGACCACCGGAAGCTGCTTCGCCTCGGCGATCTGGATCACGGTCTGCAGGGCGGAGACGACGTTGTTGTCGGTCGGGATGTAGAGCGCATCGACGTCCAGGGACTCGGTGGCCTGCTGCACTTCGGCGGAGTTGCTGACCGTGGCCAGCTTGACCTCGAGGCCGAGCTCCGCGGCGGCCTCCTCGGCCAGCTCGACCTGGACCTCGGAGTTGACCTCGCCGGAGCTGTACACGATGCCGACGCTCTTCGCGTCCGGATCCAGTTCCTTGATCAGGCCCAGCTGCTCGGCAACCGGGTTCAGGTCGGAAGTGCCGGTGACGTTGGCTCCGGGTGCGTCCCAGGAGTTCACCAGGCCGGCGACCTCGGGCTCGGTGACGGCGGTGAACAGGACCGGGATATCGGGGATCGCCTGCGCGGCGGCCTGGGCGGCCGGCGTCGCGATGGCCAGGACCAGGTCCTTGCCGTCGGCGGCGAAGGTGGAAGCGATGGTGGTGGCGGTCGCCTGGTCGGCCTGGGCGTTCTGCACGTCCAGTTCGAGGTTCTCTCCCTCGGTGTAGCCGTTTTCCTCCAGGGCGCGCACGAAACCCTCGCGGGCGGCGTCGAGGGAGGGGTGCTCCACCAGCTGGGAGATCCCGATGCTGATGCTCTCCGGGCCGCCTTCGCTGCTGCCCTCGGCCGCCGTGTCGCCGCCGCAGGCGGTCGCCGTCAGCGCAACGCCCAGAAGCAGCGCCCCCAGTGCTCCAGTCCTCTTGTTCATGTGTGCCCTTTCAGCGCAGCCGTGCGCGCGGTGCTGCGGCGCACGGAAGACCCGTTGTGGTGGCCGGTGCATCCTGGCCGTGCGGAGCCGGCGGGACCACTTTGTCCTCGCCGCTTCCGGGAGCCTTCGGACCGGTCTACCGATAGTAGCTGTGAGCGCAGTCACATTGTCTAACAGGTCGGCGCATGAATGGACAATTCAACGGTCATCATCGGGCAGGCGGAACGATTCGTCGCACTGGAAGCATGGGGGCGGACGTGCTGTCCAATCCCGGCAACAGGTTCGGGACGTAATAAACCGGGGGAAACGCGAAGGGTGCGGCACCCCTGTCGGGGTACCGCACCCTGTGGCCGGGTGATCAGGCGGAGCGCTCCGGTGAGCCGGCCGCTCCGGCGCCGTCCTCCTCGGCGTTGGAGCCTTCGCTGATGCTGGCATGCACATCGGTCCGCTCGTCGGCGTGGCCCTGGTCCCCCGTGGGGGTGGGGCCGTTGTCCGCGCCGTCCCGGATGAGGTTTTCCGCCGCGTTGCCGATCGGGTTGTCCGTGCTGTCCTTGCCGCCCATGGGCTGCCTCCTCGCATCTGGTGGCGGGCCGGGAAGCCCGGCCCGGAGTGCGAAGAGTTTATCAGCAGGCTTATGGCCGGGGGACTACTGGATGCCCTTCATCTGCCGCCGGATGGCAGGGGAAGCGGCTGCCAGCGCGAGGCCGAGCACGATCGCGGTGATGCCGCTGAAGGCGAAGTAGCTGACCTCGTTCTCCACGCTGTAGAAGCCGGCCAGCCAACCGGCCAGGGTGGTGCCCAGCGAAACGCTGAGGAAGAACAGGGCCACCATCTGCGTGCGGAAGGCCTCGGGGGCCAGCTTGGTCGCCACCGACAGGCCGATCGGGGACAGGAACAGCTCCGCGAGCGTGAACAGCAGCAGGATGAACGCCAGGCCCAGCAGCGGGGTGCTGGCGGGGCCGCCGCCGGAGAAGGGGATGAAGGCCAGGAAGGCCACGCCCATCAGGGCCAGGCCCACGGCGAACTTCAGCGGGGAGGAGGGCTGGCGGGAGCCGAGCTTCTTCCACAGGGCGGCCAGGATGCCGGCGAAGATGATGATGAACACCGGATTGATGGACTGCACCCAGCTCGGGGGCATTTCCCAGCCGAAGATGGTGCGGTCCAGCTGCGTGTCGGCGTACAGGGCCACCACAGTGAACTGCTGCTGGAACAGGGCCCAGAAGGCGGCGCTGGCGATGAACAGCGGCATGAAGGAGTAGACCCGGCTCCGCTCCTCGGCGCCCACCTTGCGGCTGCGCAGGATCACCACGAAGTAGGCCACGGACGCGACGACGGCGGCGCCGGCCATCACGGGGGCAAGGTTCTCGGCGGTCACCAGGCCGGTGATGAAGGCCAGGGCGATGACGACGACGGCGGCCGCGCCGATGCCGGCCATCTTCGGGTATTGCCGGCGGGGAAGCGGATTGGCCACGGCGTGCGCGGATTCCGGCAGGCGGTGCCGGGTCACCGCGTACTGGACCAGGCCGATCGCCATGCCGGCGGCGGCCAGGCCGAAGCCGAAGTGGAAGCCCCAGGTGTCCCAGGCCAGGCCGGTCAGCAGCGGCCCGGCCAGGCCGCCGATGTTGATGCCCATGTAGAAGATGGAGAACCCGGCGTCGCGGCGGGTGTCGTGGGTGCTGTAGAGCGTGCCCACCAGCGAGGTGGCGTTGGCCTTGAGCCCGCCGGAGCCGAAGGCGACGAGCACCAGGCCCACGGCCAGCCCGGCGATGCCGGGGAGCACGGCCAGGGAAATGTGGCCGAGCATGATCAGGACCGCGGAGTAAAAGAGCACCTTCTCGCTGCCCAGCACCCGGTCGGCCAGCCAGCCGCCGAGGATGGTGGACAGGTAGACCGCGCCGCCGTACGCGCCCACGAGGCCGGTGGCGGTTGCCTGGTCGATGCCCAGGCCGCCGTCCGCGGCGGAGTAGTACATGTAGTACAGCAGGATGCCCTGCATGCCGTAGAAGGAGAACCGTTCCCACAGCTCGACGCTGAAGAGGTTGGCCAGCATGCGGGGGTGGCCAAGGAAGGTCTTGTTATCCGCCGTGGGGCGCGTTGGCGTTGCGGTCATCCGTCCATGGTCGCACCGGGATTATGTCCGCTTTCGGCCCCGCGGGCCGGTGAGGCCCGGCGTGGCGGGCCCACCGGCGCGCCGCAGGTGAGAAATCTCATACCGAAACCGGGCGGCTAGGCCGAAAACGGCTCCGGCGGGCCCTCGATGTAGTTTCCGGCGGCCTCCAGCTGCGCGGCCACCGCCAGCAGTGATGCCTCCGCCCCGGGGCGGCCGATCAGCTGCACGCCCATCGGCAGCCCGGCGGCCGTGCGGTGCACCGGCAGGCTGACGGCCGGCAGACCGCACACGTTCACCAGCGAGGTGAAGGGGGAGTACAGGCACTGCCGCGCATAATCCTCGTCGGCGTCCGTGCCGTACCAGCCGATCGGCCGCGGCTCCATGGCCAGGGTCGGCGTCAGGATCATGTCCCAGTCGCTGAAGGCCCGGATAGTGTCCTCCTCGAAGCGGCGGAGGACGTCGACGGCGTCGGCCAGGTCCGCCGCCGAGCGCTGCAGGGCGCGCCGGCGCATGACGGCGGTCAGCGGGGTCAGGTCCTCTTCCCGGCCGGGGCCGAGCGGCAGGTTGGCCAGGGCCGCGGTCCAGACCAGCCCGAAGGCGTCGGGATACCGTGCGTCATACCTGAGGGCCGCTTCGTCCACCGTGTGTCCCGCTGCGCTGAGCGCCGCCTCGCCGGCCCGCAGCGCGTCCAGCGCCTCATCCGCCAGCCGGATGTCCAGCCTGGAGGCGAACGGCGACGCGGTGCTCACCCCGATCCGGTACCGGCCCTCGGCGCGCAGGGCCGCTGAGAGGTACGGCCCGTGGTTCGGGGCCGTGGCGGGGCCGTCCAGCTGGGGGTCCGGCGGCGCCGCGGTGGCCCGGTGCAGCGGTTCGTCGATCAGCGCATCGAGCATCAGCGCGGCGTCAGCGGCCGTCCGGGCCAGCGGCCCGGCGACGACGAACTGGCCCAGGTCCGCCAGGCCGGATCCGGACGGTACCCTGCCGCGCGAGGGCTTGAGTCCGATGATGCCGGTGGCCGCGGCCGGAATGCGGATCGAGCCGCCGCCGTCGGTTCCCGGCGCGAACGGCAGCAGGCCGGCTGCCACGGCTCCGGCGCTGCCGCCGGAGGAACCGCCCGGACTCCGGTCCGTGGCGTAGGGGTTGCGGGCTGGCGGGCCCACCAGGTTTTCGCTGTAGCTGCTCAGCCCGAACTCGGGAACCTGGGTCTTGCCGAGGCTGACGGCTCCGGCCCGCCGCAGCACGGCCGGCAGCGGCGCGTCGGCCTTCGGCACCCACGCGTCCACCGCGGCGCTGCCCATGGTGGTCGGCACGCCGGCGACGTCGGTGAGGTCCTTGTGGGCCAGCGGCAGGCCGTGCAGGGGCGGCAGCTCCCCGCCGGCGGCACGGCGGGCGTCGGCCGCATGCGCCGCGGTCAGTGCAGCCTCCGGGGTCACCCGCAGGAAGGCTCCGAGCGCGGGATTCAGCTCCGCGATGCGGGCCAGGAAATGCTCGGCCGTTTCGACGGCGCCCACCCGGCCGGCGGCAAGTTCGTCGCGGAGCTGGAGGGCGGTCAGGCGGTGGAGTTCAGCCATGGCGGCCTTTCTGTGCCTGCGGCGGTGAAGGCCGGAGCGGGCGGGGCGCGTCACCGTTGTTCCTGCCCGCCCCCGGCCGCTATAGGCTGGATGCCGGGAACAGACCGCGGGCCGGCAGGCCTGCGCCGCACCGACCTGAGGACAGGTGACATGGAAAACGTATCAGTCGAATCCCTGACCGGCGACGCCGTCGTTCTGGACGTCCGCGAGGACTACGAATGGGCCGCGGGACACGCCGAAGGCGCCCTGCACATTCCCCTCGACCAGCTGCCCGACCGGCTGGGCGAGCTGGACCCGGACACCGACGTCGCGGTGATCTGCCGGACCGGCGGCCGCAGCGCCCGGGCCACGCAGTGGCTGGAGGCCAACGGCTACTCGGCCGTGAATGTCACCGGAGGCATGGGCGCGTGGCTGGAAGCCGGCAAGCCGATGGTGTCGGAGAACGGTCAGGAGCCCACCGTCGTATGAGCGCGGTTCCGCCGCCGGCCCCCGTCTACACGTTCCTGGGTCCCGAGGGGACGTTTACCGAGGCTGCGTTGCTGCAGGTTCCGGGGGCGGGGCAGGCGCACCGGATTCCGTCCACCTCCGTCACGGCCGCCCTGGAGCTGGTGCGCAGCGGCGGGGCCGACGCCGCGGTCGTACCGATTGAAAACTCCGTGGAAGGCGGCGTGAGCGCCACCCTCGACGCGATTTCCGCCGGCAGCAGCCTGCGGATCCTGCGCGAGATCCTGGTGCCGATCACCTTTGTGCTCTCCGTGCGGCCGGGAGTGGAGCTGGCCGACATCCGCTCCGTGTCCACGCATTCGCACGCCTGGGCGCAGTGCCGGAGCTGGGCCGCAGCGCATATTCCTGAAGCGCAATATGTTCCGGCGTCCTCCACCGCGGCCGCGGCCGTCGGCCTCGCGGGGGAGCGGCCGGGCTATGACGCGGCGATCTCCGCCCCCTTCGTCGCAGAAAAGCTGGGGCTGGACGTCCTGGCCAAGGACATCGGCGACGTCGCCGACGCCGTGACCCGATTCGTCCTGATCAGCCGCCCGGGCGAACTCCCCGAGCCCACCGGGGCGGACAAGACCACCCTGGTGGTGCCGCTGCCGGACGACCATCCCGGGGCGCTGATGGAAATGCTCGGCCACTTCTCCACCCGCGGGGTGAACCTCAGCCGGATCGAATCACGGCCCACCGGCCAGTATCTGGGGGACTACTTCTTCAGCATCGACGCCGACGGGCACGTCCTGGACGCCAGGATGGCCGCGGCGCTGAAGGGCCTGCACCGGATCAGTCCCGGCCTGCGGTTCCTGGGGTCCTACCCCAGGGCCGACGGCCGGGAGCACACCGTGGCGCGGCATAACCGCAACGAGGCCTTCGAAGCCGCCGACACCTGGTTTGAATCGCTCGTCCGCGGGGAAGAACAGGGGTAGGACACGGCGGGCCCCGGCCCGCGCGAGGAGAGGCACCCATGCGACTGCGCCGAAGCAACTGTGAGCGGCCCGGCCTGACGCGCCGTCGGCACGGGCGGGGCTTTTCATACACCGACGCCCGCGGAGCGAAGGTCACGGACCGGCAGACCCTGGACCGCATCCGCTCCCTGGCCATTCCGCCGGCCTGGCAGGACGTGTGGATCAGTCCCTACACCAACGGCCATATCCAGGCCACCGGCACCGACGCCGCCGGACGGCGCCAGTACCTCTACCATCCGCACTGGCGGGAAATGAAGGACCGGGAGAAGTTCGACCGGGCACTGGCCTTCGCGCAGGCCCTGCCCGCAGCGCGCCGGCTGATCACCAAGCACCTGCGCGACGACGGCGTCGGCCCGGCGCGCGCCTACGCCGCGGCGCTGCGGATCATCGACGCCGGAGCGCTGCGCGTGGGCGGCACGCGCTATGCCGAAGCGAACGGCTCCTACGGCACCACCACGCTGCGGGTGGAGCACGTCAGCGTGGACGGCGACGAGGTCCGGTTCGACTTCCCGGGCAAGAGTGGCCAGGAATGGCATACCTCCATCACCGACCCTGACCTCGTGGCCGCGCTGGCGCCCATGCTGGAGCGCCCCGGCGCGGATACCGCCCTGGCCTACGTCGGGGCCGACGGCGCCTGGCACAGCACCGACGGCGCGTCGCTGAACGCCTTCCTCAAGGAGCTCGTGGGGCAGGACTTCACCGCGAAGGACTTCCGCACCTGGCAGGCGACGGTGGTCGCGGCCATGCACCTGGCCCGGGCCTTCGCCGAGGCCACCACCAAGCGGGCCCGGCAGCAGGCCGTGGCGGCAACGGCGCGCAGCGTCGCCGAGCACCTGGGCAACACTCCCGCCGTCGCCCGGAAGTCGTACATCGACCCCAGGGTGGTGGACCGGTTCCTCGACGGTGAAGTGATCCCGGTGACCGGCTACTCCGGTTCGGAAACAGCCGTCCGGCTGATGCTCACCGACTAGGCGGACGCCCCGGAACCGCCCGGCGCCAAACCGGACGGGCTTTCCCCGACGGCACATCATAAGTATGCTGATGACAGTCGATCGAAAGGAAGTTCCGACCATGAGCGAATATCCCGAGAACCAGGAACAGCTGCGCAACCCCAGCCCCAGCGGCCAGGCGCAGAACGACGACAACCTGCGCGGCGACGTCGGCGACCAGGGCAACGACATCCGTTTCGCCGAAGAGGAGGCGCTCATCCGCGAGCAGGCCTCCAAGCCGTCCATGAACACCAACGTGCCCGCCACCGACCAGGGCACCTACGCGGCCGCCGAGGGCGAGTACACCGACGCCGACGGCGCCAAGGGCGCCCCTTCCCGGGACTCCGGGGAGGAAAAGGGCGGCTACACCGACTCCGAGGGCACCGGCAACTAGCCCCCCCCGCCGCCGCGTGCACGGGCCGGAATCCGCTACGGGTTCCGGCCCGTTTTCCGTACCGGCTCCACCGCCGGCAGCGTCTCGACCCGCACCGCCAGGGCCAGCGGCTCCACCCATGCGCTGACTGAGGTGGCCTCCCCCGTCACGTCCCCGTCCAGCTGGGTGGCCGTGGGCTGCTCCACGCTCACTGTGACCCGCCGCGAGCCGAGGTACTCGATCACCGGAATGTCCCGCCGGTAGCCCGTCACCGCCTTGCCGGCCACCCAGGCCCAGCCGATCATGCTGCGCGGGCTGACCACCACCACGTCCAGCCGCCCGTCGTCCAGCCGCGCGTCCGGAATGAACTCAATGCCGGCCGGCATCCGGCCCGTGTTGGCGAACAGGACCGTGCGGGCCTTGCGGGCCTGCCCCGCACCGCCGTCGAGCGACACGGACATCCGGGTGCGCCGCTGCGGACGCATCAGCAGCCGCAGCCCGGCCTCGCTGTACGCCAGCCAGCCCACCCACCGCTTCAGGTCGTCCCGGGTGGCGGCAATGACCTCCGCATCCACGCCGATCCCGCCCATCACCAGGAACACGTCCCGGTGCCGCGCCCCCGTCACGGCGTTCTCCAGCTCCACCCGGCCCACGTCGATCCGCCGGGTGGTGCCGTGCAGGGCCACCGCCACCGCCGCCTCGGGCCGGCCGACAGGCAGGTCGAGGGCCCGCGCCAGCAGGTTCCCGGTGCCCAGCGGCACCAGTCCCAGCGGCGTGCCGGTGCCGGCCAGCGCGCGGGCGACCTCGCGGACCGTGCCGTCCCCGCCCGCGGCCAGCACGACGTCGGCGCCCGCCGCCAAGGCCCGCCGGGCCTGGCCGTAGCCGGGGTCCTCCACGGCGGTCTCCAGCACCAGGGGGGCAGGCCAGCCTGCCTCCCGGCAGGCCCGCTCGAGAAGCCCGACGACGTCGTCGGCGCCCAGCTTCACGGGATTGCGGACCAGGGCCACCTGCACTGCCTGCCCTCCCGCCGTCGGACCGGGCCCCTGCGGCACGGTACGGACGCGGCGGCGCAGCAGGAAAACGGCCAGGAACGCCCCGAGCAGGAGGGCGGCGGACAGCAGTACCGTCAGCACGGGCAGGGCGGAGGAGTCAACGGGCATGGTGATGTCCAGAATAGCCACCCCGGTCCGGCGGAAACCGGCACCGGCACCCGGCGGCAGTTCGGTAGTCTTGACACGTGATCGATGTAAACGAGCTCCGCGACAACCCCGAAAAGTTCCGCGCCTCCCAGCGCGCCCGGCTGGCGGACGAGAGCCTCGTTGACGCCATCATCGCCGCCGACACCGCCCGCCGCGAGGCCCGCACCCGGTACGAGAACCTTCGCGCCGAGCAGAACGCCTTCGGCAAGCGCGTGGCCGCCGCCAAGGGCGAGGAAAAGCAGGCCCTGCTCGCCGAAGTGAAGGAACTGGCCGCGTCGGTCAAGGCCGCGGGAGCCGCCGCAGACGCGCTGCAGGCCGAGCAGGAGCAGCTGGTGCGCCGGATGGCGAACGTCGTCGAGGACGGCGTGCCGACCGGCGGCGAAGACGACTACGTGGTCCTCAAGACCGTCGGCACTCCCCGGGACTTCGAGGCCGAGGGCTTCACGCCCCGCGACCACCTCGAAATCGGCGAGCTGCTCGGCGCCATCGACATGGAACGCGGCGCCAAGGTCTCCGGCGCCCGGTTCTACTTCCTCAAGGGCGTGGGCGCCCGCCTGGAGCTGGCACTGCTGCAGATGGCCATGGACCAGGCCGTGGCCAACGGCTTCACCCCGATGATCACCCCCACCCTCGTCCGCCCGGAAACCATGCAGGGCACCGGTTTCGACGTCGCGCACGACGCAGAGATCTACCGGCTGGCCGAAGACGACCTGTACCTGGTCGGCACCTCCGAGGTGCCGCTGGCCGGCTACCACGCCGACGAGATCATCGACCTCTCCGACGGCCCCGTCCGCTACGCCGGCTGGTCCTCCTGCTACCGGCGCGAAGCCGGCTCGCACGGCAAGGACACCCGCGGCATCATCCGGGTGCACCAGTTCAACAAGGTCGAGATGTTCAGCTATGCCCGGATCGAAGACGCCGAGGCCGAGCACCGCCGGCTGCTGGACTGGGAAGAGCAGATGCTCGCCAAGGTGGAGCTGCCCTACCGGGTCATCGACACCGCCGCCGGAGACCTCGGCACCTCCGCCGCCCGCAAGTTCGACTGCGAGGCCTGGGTGCCGACGCAGGGCCGGTACCGGGAGCTGACCTCCACCTCCAACTGCACCACCTACCAGGCCCGCCGGCTGAACATCCGCGAACGCCAGGGCGGTGACGCCAAGGGCACCCGCGCCGTCGCGACCCTCAACGGCACCCTGGCCACCACCCGCTGGATCGTCGCGATCCTGGAGCAGCACCAGAACCCCGACGGGTCCGTCACCGTGCCCGCCGCACTGCGCCCCTACCTGGGCGGCATGGAAGTGCTGCCGGTCCTCTGACTGTCTTCCCGGTGAACGTCAGGGATCGAAGAACACCGGACGTTCACCCGGGGTGTGGCCTTTGTCCTATCGGGGTTTTCCCAAGTCTGCTTATATGAGTCGATGACATCTCTCACTGCCGCTGGCATCGAAGACCAGCTGAACCAGGACACCCGCAAACTGATCGCCCTCGACGTCGACGGCACCCTCGTGGACCACGACGGACGCATGTCGGACGCCGTCCGCGAGGCAGCCGAACTGGCCCGCCGGTCCGGGCACGAGCTCGTCGTCTCCACCGGCCGCTCCTACGGCGCGGCGCTGCCCATCGTGGAGCGCCTCGGCATCGAAAAGGGGTACTGCGTCTGCTCGAACGGCGCCGTCACCCTGCGCATCGACGCGTCCTCGCCGGAACGCTGGTCCGTGGTGGACCGCGTGGTCTTTGACCCGCAGCCGGCCCTCGACGCGCTGCGCCGCGAGCTGCCGACGGCGAAGTTCGCCCTGGAGGACGCCGACGGCCGCTTCCTCTCCAGCGAACGGTTCCAGGACGCAAGTTTCGGCGCAGAGGCCGAAGCCGTGGATTTCGAGCACATGCGCCGCGCCAAGGCGGTCCGTGTGGTGGTGTTCAGCACCGACAGCACCGCCGAGGAGTTCGGTGAGGCGGTGGGCGCCATCGGCCTGCACGGCGTCACCTACTCGGTGGGCTGGACCGCATGGCTGGACATTGCCGCGGCCGGCGTCTCCAAGGCCAGTGCCCTGGAACAGGTCCGCCGACGGCTCGACATCGACCCCGCCGACACCGTCGCGATGGGCGACGGACGCAACGACATCGAAATGCTCGGCTGGGCCGCGCGGGGCGTGGCCATGGGCGGTTCTCCGCCCGAGGTCCTCGAGGCCGCCGACGAGGTCACCGGGACGGTGTACGAAGACGGGGCCGCAGCGGTGCTGCGCAGCCTCGTGCCCGCAGGACCGGGCCGGGGCTAACCCAGCCCGGCCGGGACCGCGGCCGGCAGGCACAGCTGCAGCAGCCGTGCGGCGGCCGGCCGCGCCGCCTGCTCCTCCTGCCACTGGGACCGGATCACCGCCCGGCTCACCGCCTGGGCGGAAATGCCCAGCTCCTGGGCCGCGTACTTCTGCTGTCCGCGGGCGCCCGGTACCAGCAGGTCGAGCACGCGCCACTCCGCGGCGCTGCGCGAGGCGACGATGCCGGCCAGCAGGCACAGCACAGCCTCGGCCTGCGCCGCAGCCTCCGGGTCCGGGGCGACGACAACCACCGGCTGCCGGTCCCCGGCCTTGCGGGCGGCCCGCTCCACGGCCAGCCGGGAAAAGCCCAGGCCCGGGCCCGACGCCGCGGCCAGCCCGGCGGGCAGCGGCGGCTCCAGTGCGCCGACGCCGATGCCGATGTTCCAGCGGCGCTGGCGGACGGCTGCCAGCACGGCCTCGACGGCGGCGGCCGGATCCGCCGGCACGCCCTGGGCCTCGTCGCCCACGGACCGCTGGAAGGGCACGGCGGCCGGTATCGGCCGCAGCGCGTGCAGCAGTTCGGGAACCAGGTCACCGGAGCGCCGGCTGTCCCGCTGATTCATGGTCAGCACCAGATGCATGCGATCAGCATGCCAGAGCCGCCGCGGCGGGCCCGGTGACACTCCGGCGCAATGCAAAACGGTGCGGCCGCCCCCGCAGGGACGGCCGCACCGTGTGGTCCGCAGGTGCGGAAAAGGTCAGTTGTTCTCGGTGTCGGCGTCGACGTCGCGGCCCTGGGGCTCGTCTTCCTCGCTCGCCTCGCCAAGGGCCTCGAAGCGCTTCAGCGACGCCTCGACCTCGGCCTCGGCGGCTTCGCGGCCGGCCCAGTCGGCGGCCTCGACCCACTTGCCCGGTTCCAGGTCCTTGTACTTGGTGAAGAAGTGCTTGATCTCGTCCAGCAGGAAGTCCGACACATCGGAGATGTCCTGGATGTGGTCGAAGCGCGGGTCCACCGGCACGCACAGCACCTTCGCGTCTCCACCGCCGTCGTCGACCATGTTGAAGACGCCGATCGGACGGGATTCGACCAGCACGCCGGGCATCAGGTCCCAGTCCTGCAGCATGACCAGCGCGTCCAGCGGATCGCCGTCCTCGCCCAGGGTGTTCTCGAAGTACCCGTAGTGGGTGGGGTAGGCCATCGAGGTGAACAGCACACGGTCCAGGCGCAGGCGGTGGGTCTCGTGGTCGATCTCGTACTTGACGCGGGATCCCTTGGGGATCTCGATGGTTACGTCGAGCTTCATTGCGTCTCCTAGGAAGTGCCGGGCCCCGCCGGGCCGCGGAAAAGGGTGCGGACAGTGCTGCCAACGCGCGCCGGCGGCCATGAACGGGACGGCCGCCGCGCCGGTTTAGTCTTAAAGATATATGTCCCGGGGCCCTCCCTGCGGACGGGGCACCGGAAACCGTGCCGAAACCCGGCACTACCGCCCAGGCATGGGCGGAGCACGACGGGCGGCAACCACGGAAGGCAGCGGCAAGGACACATGGGGCGGCGGTTTGGATCGGTGCTGCTGTTCTGCGCCTTCGCCGCGCTCCTCGTCCCGCTGGCCTTCCACGCCGGTCCGCCGCTGGCCAAGGCCCTGGCCGGCGCCCCTGAGCGCGCCGCCGCGGTCCCGGCCCACCAGCGCCCCGCCGCCGGCGTCGGACCGGCCGAGGGCGTCACCCCCGCCGCCGGACCCGCACCCGACCCGGCGGCGCTGGCTGCCCTGCTGGATCCGCTGCTGACGCTGCAGGGCCCCGGCACGCTCAGCGCCAGTGTCATCGACGCCGCCACCGGCACCGAACTGTACGGCCGGGGCGCCGACAACCCGGCCACCCCGGCGTCGAACCTGAAGCTCCTCACCGCGGCTGCCGCGGTCAGCACGCTGGGCGCCGACACCCGGCTGCGGACCTCCGCCTGGCTCGACCCGGCCTCCGGGACCGTCGTCCTGCGCGGCGGCGGCGACGTGATGCTCGGGGCGGGACGCTCGGCCGAGGACCAGGCGGACGGAACGGCCGGCAGCGGGCAGGACGGCGCGGGGGAAGACACTGCCGTCGGCCGCGCCGGCCTGGCCACCCTCGCCGCCGAGGCAGCCGCCGTGCTGGCCGAGGAGCTGCCCGGCGGCACGGTGACCGTCACAGTGGACGACACCCTCTTCACCGGCCCCGACCTGAGCCCGGCCTGGGCGGAGGGCGACGTGGAGGCGGGCGAGATCGCCCCGGTCCACGCACTGGCCCTCACCTCCGGCTGGGCGGCTCCCGGCGTGCGGTCCGCCGACCCCGCGCTCGACGCCGGTGCCGCATTCCGGGACGCGCTGGCCGCCGCGGCCGACGGCTTCAGCGTGGAGCCGGGGCTGTCCCGCGGCACACCCGGCCAGGGTGCCCGGGAGGTGGCCGCCGTCGAATCCGCGACCATCGCCGAACAGGTCCGGCAAATGCTGCTCGACTCGGACAACTACGCCGCCGAGGCGCTGGGCCGCCTCACCGCCGACGCCGCCGGCCACCCGGCATCCAACGACGGGGCGCGGACCGCGGTGCTCGAAGCCGTGGACCGGCTGGGCCTGGACACCTCCGGCATGGCGCTCGGCGACGTCAGCGGGCTCGGCGAGGGCACGAGGGTCAGCGCCGGGCAGCTGTCCCGGCTGGTGGCCCTGCTGCTGACGGCGCCCGACGACGGGCTGCGCGGCGTCGCCCGCAGCCTTCCCGTGGCCGGGCTCACCGGCACGCTCGAAAACCGGTACGGCGACGGCAGCGCCGGCGCGGGGGTGGTCCGCGCCAAGACCGGCACCCTGTTCGCGGTAACCTCGCTGGGCGGCTACGTCACCGACGCCGACGGGCGGCTGCTGGCGTTCGCCTTCGTGGCGGACGGTCTGGACGGAAACCTGGGCGAGGCCCGGGCCGTGGTCGACGCCGCGGCCGCCGCGCTCGCCGCCTGCGGCTGCAGCTGACGGTGCCCGGCGGGGCGGTACGGTGTTTGTCCGCTCCGGGTGCTCCCCGGCTCCGCCTGTGGTCGAATGGAGCAATGGAGCAGAACCTGCCGTCCGCACCGTCCACCCCCGAACTGGTCAACTGGGACCTGGCTGCCGGCACCGCAGCGGTCATGGTCCCGGCAGGCCCCCGGCTGTCCGCGCGCGAGGTCCGCGAAGCCGTCGCCGACCTGCGCCGCCGGGCCGACGAATCCGTGCCCCACGTCCACCGCATCACCGGCCTGGAGGCTGCCCGCGACCTGCGCGACTCGCAGGTGCTCGTGGTGGACCGTGCCTCCTGGGCCAAGGCCAACTCCCGCAGCTTCGCCACCCTGCTCACCCCCGCCCTCGACCGGCTCGCAGCCACCCGGCCCGAGCAGCTGCGCCGCACCAACACCGAGCTGGCCGCCACCCTCACCGGCGCGCAGCTCGGTGCGGTCCTGGCCTTCCTTGCCAGCAAGGTCCTCGGCCAGTACGACCCCTTCAGCGCCGGCACCGCCGGTACCGGCGGGCGGCTGCTGCTGGTGGCCCCGAACATCGTCGAGGTGGAGCGGGAACTGAACGTCGAACCGGCCGACTTCCGGCTCTGGGTCTGCCTGCACGAGCAGACCCACCGGGTGCAGTTCGCCGCCGCACCCTGGCTGCGCGGACACATGATCGAACAGATCGGCGCCCTCACCGGCGGGCTCATGGAGCACGCCGAAACGCTGTCCGACCGGCTCGGACAGGCGGTCCGCTCCCTGGGCCGCGGCGTCGGGGCCGGGGCCGACGACGTCGCGAAGGCCGACGACCGCCCCCGCGACGTGCTCTCGCTGCTGCAGGACCCCGGGGACAAGGAACGGCTCTCGCACCTGACCGCGGTCATGAGCCTGCTGGAAGGCCACGCGAACGTGGTGATGGACGCCGTCGACGCCTCCATCGTGCCCAGCGTGAAGACCATCCGGCGCCGCTTCAATGCCCGCGGCGCCTCGCACGGACGGATCGAAAAGCTGCTGCGCCAGGTCCTCGGCCTGGACGCCAAGATGCGCCAGTACCGCGACGGCGCGCGGTTCGTGCGCGCCGTCGTCGACGAAGTGGGCATGGACGGCTTCAACCGGGTCTGGGAGCGGGCCGAAAACCTGCCCACGGAAGCCGAGCTGCACGAGCCGGGCCTCTGGATCGCCCGCGTGGGTTCCTGACGGATGCCCGCTCCGAACTCCGGCGGCCGGCCCCGGCGGCTGCCGCCCCTGATGGGCCGTGCCCGGAACCTGGTGCGCGCCGCGCTGGCCGACGCCGGCGTCCCGCCGGGCCCGGCCGGTGCCGACGACGGCCCGGCCCCGCTGGTGCTGGTCGCCTGCAGCGGCGGCCCGGATTCGCTGGCGCTGGCCGCCGCGGCAGCCTTCTTCCAGCGCCGCGGCGACTACCGGGTGGGTGCCGTCGTCGTGGACCACGGCCTGCAGCCGGGCAGCGGCGGGGTCGCGGCCCGGGCGGCGGCTCAGCTGCGCGGCCTGGGCCTGGATCCGGTGCTGGTGAGCGGGGTGCAGGTCGCCGGCAGCGGCGAGGGGCCCGAAGCCGCGGCGCGCACGGCACGTTACGGTGCGCTCGACGCCGCCGCCGAGGACCTGGGCGCCGCCGCCGTCCTGCTGGGCCACACCCTCGACGACCAGGCCGAGCAGGTGCTCCTCGGCCTGGCCCGCGGCTCGGGCACCCGGTCGCTGGCCGGCATGCCGGAGCGCCGCGGTCGCTACCTGCGTCCCTTCCTGCCGGTGCGCCGGGCCGAGACCCTCGAGCTGTGCTCGATCGCCGGGCTGGAGCCCTGGCACGACCCGACGAACCGGGATCCGGCCTTCGCCCGGTCCCGCGTGCGCGCCGTCGTGCTGCCGTTCCTGGAGGAGCAGCTCGGCCCCGGCATCGCCGAGGCGCTGTACCGGTCCGCGCGGATCCTGGGCCAGGATGCCGCGCACCTGGACGCGGAGGCGGCCGAGGCCTTCGCCCGGCTGCGCTCTGACCTGCCCGCCGACGCCGGCGCGCCGGCCGCGGTGCTGCTGCCCGAAGACGCCCTGCGCGCGCTGGACCCGGCGCTGCGCCAGCGCGTGCTGGCCCTGGCGGCGGTGGCCGCCGGCGGGGGCAGCCCCAGTTTCGAACGCCTGCTCGCCGCGGAGTCGCTGCTGCGCAGGACCGGGTCCGCGGGGCCGGTACAGCTGGGCGGCAAGGTCGAGGTGTACCGGCAGGTGCGCGGACGGCCGGTTGCCCACGGGAAGCCAAGCTGTGGCAATCTTGTGTTTAGGAAAAGCCGCAGCACCCCACCGCCAGCTGCCAACTCGTAACCGGGAGATCTTCGTGGATTCACACGACGTCCAGTCAGACCTTAAGCACGTTCTCTACACCAAAGAGCAGATCCAGTCGCGGATCGAGGAGCTGGCGGCCGACATCGACCGGGACTACGCCGGCCGCGACGTCCTGCTCGTAGGCGTGCTCAAGGGCGCCGTCATGGTCATGGCGGACCTGTCCCGCGCCCTGCACAGCCACATCACCATGGACTGGATGGCCGTGTCCTCCTACGGCTCCGGCACCCAGTCCTCCGGCGTCGTGCGCATCATCAAGGACCTCGAGACGGACCTGATGGGCAAGCACGTGCTGATCGTCGAGGACATCATCGACTCCGGCCTGACCCTGTCCTGGCTGCGCACCAACCTTGAGTCCCGCGGCCCGGCCAGCGTGGAGATCTGCACCCTGCTGCGCAAGCCCGACGCCGCCAAGGTCGAAATCGACGTGAAGTACGTCGGCTACGAGATTCCCAATGAATTCGTGGTCGGCTACGGCCTCGATTTCGCCGAGAAGTACCGCAACCTGGACTTCATCGGCACCCTCGCTCCGCACGTCTACGAGTAGCCCGCCCGCCGCGTCCCTGCGGTCGGCATCACAGGCGGAGTACGGTCATCCGGGGGAACTAAAAGCCCCGGCAATCCGTGTTCCTTGGGGATGATGCACCACCGAACAAGATACTTTTGCGCATTCGCATGCGTTGCTGATCAGGAGGGACGGGGCCTCGGCCCTGACGACGAATGAAATCTAAGAGCTTCTTCAAGGGACCGGTCATCTGGATCGCGCTGGCGCTGGCCGCTCTCTTGATCATTCTCCCCGCCCTGTCCTCCGGCAGCGGGGCCAGCCAGGTCGACACCAAGGTCGGCCTTGAACTGCTTGAGGACAACAAGGTCGAGCAGGCGAAGATCTACGACGGCGACCAGCGCGTCGACCTGCTGCTGAAGGAGCCCTACGAGGACAAGGGCGAGAACGTCCAGTTCTACTTCAGCTCCGCCCGCGCCGACGACGTGGTGGAGGCCATCGACAACGCCGCGGTGGAGGGCTTCACCGACCAGCCGGTCCAGAGCAACTGGTTCACCAGCTTCCTGGGCCTGTTCCTGCCGCTGATCATCATCGGCCTCATCTTCTGGTTCCTGCTCTCCCGGATGCAGGGCGGTGGCTCCAAGGTCATGCAGTTCGGCAAGTCCAAGGCCAAGCTGACCAACAAGGACATGCCGCAGGTCACCTTCGCCGACGTCGCCGGCGCCGACGAGGCCGTGGAGGAGCTCCACGAAATCAAGGAGTTCCTGCAGGAGCCGGGCAAGTTCCAGTCCGTGGGCGCGAAGATCCCCAAGGGCGTGCTGCTCTACGGTCCTCCCGGAACCGGCAAGACCCTGCTGGCGCGCGCCGTGGCCGGCGAGGCCGGCGTGCCGTTCTACTCCATCTCCGGCTCCGACTTCGTGGAAATGTTCGTCGGCGTGGGCGCCTCCCGCGTCCGCGACCTGTTCGAGCAGGCCAAGAACAACTCCCCGGCCATCATCTTCGTCGACGAGATCGACGCCGTCGGCCGCCACCGCGGCGCCGGCGTCGGCGGCGGCAACGACGAGCGCGAGCAGACCCTGAACCAGCTGCTGGTCGAGATGGACGGCTTCGACAACACCACCAACGTGATCCTCATCGCCGCCACCAACCGGCCCGACGTGCTGGACCCGGCGCTGCTGCGCCCGGGCCGGTTCGACCGGCAGATCGGCGTGGAGGCCCCGGACATGCAGGGCCGGCTGCGGATCCTGCAGGTGCACGCCAAGGGCAAGCCGATGGCACCCGGCGTCGACCTGGAGACCGTGGCCAAGAAGACCCCCGGCTTCACCGGCGCCGACCTGGCCAACGTGCTCAACGAGGCGGCCCTGCTCACCGCCCGCTCCAACGCGCAGCTGATCGACGACCGCGCCCTCGACGAGGCGATCGACCGGGTCATTGCCGGCCCGCAGAAGCGCAGCCGCGTGATGAAGGAGCTGGAGCGCAAGATCACCGCCTACCACGAGGGCGGACACGCGCTCGTGGCGGCCGCGCTGCGCAACACCGACCCGGTCACCAAGGTCACCATCCTGCCCCGCGGCCGCGCGCTCGGGTACACCATGGTGATGCCGGCGGACGACAAGTACTCGGTGACCCGCAACGAGCTGCTGGACCAGCTCGCCTACGCCATGGGCGGCCGGGTGGCCGAGGAGATCGTCTTCCACGATCCCTCCACCGGCGCGTCCAACGACATCGAGAAGGCCACCTCCACGGCCCGCAAGATGGTCACCCAGTACGGCATGAGCGAGCGGATCGGCTCCGTGAAGCTCGGCTCCGGCGGCGGCGAGCCGTTCCTGGGCCGGGACATGGGCCAGGAACGCAACTACTCCGACCAGGTCGCCTACGTGGTGGACGAGGAGGTGCGCCGGCTGATGGACAACGCCCACGACGAGGCGTACCAGATCCTCACCGAGAACCGGGACGTCCTGGACCGGCTGGCGCTGGAGCTGCTCGAACGCGAGACGCTGAACCAGGCCGAGATCGCCGAGATCTTCCGCGACGTGCGCAAGCGCGACGTCCGCGAGATCTGGCTGTCCAAGCCGACCCGCCCGGTCCACGAGCTGCCCCCGGTCGTCTCCCCGCGCGAACGCGAACAGGCCCGGGCGGCCGGCGGGCCGGACCCGGCGACCGTGGCCCCGCAGGACCAGATTGCCGACGCCGACATCCCCCGGGACTTCGACGTCAACGCCGACGGGCTGCCGGAGCCGGAGGGCTCGCGCGGCTCGCGGGCGGGTTTCGACACCCCCGACGACACACGGAAGCCGTAGCGCACGGGCGGGCCGGGACCGACAGGTCCCGGCCCGCCTGCCGTCTGCGGCATGCGCGGTAGGATCAAGCAGTGACGGATTTCGACGACGAACTGGCGGCCATGGACCTGGCGGCCTCCGATGCGATTGACCAGCCCCGGATTGAGCGGGCGGTGCGGGAGATCCTCCTGGCCATCGGCGAGGACCCCGACCGCGACGGCCTGCAGGACACCCCCAAGCGGGTGGCCAGGGCCTACGCAGAGGTGTTCGCCGGGCTGCACGAAAGCCCCGAGGACCTGCTCGCCACCACCTTCGACCTCGACCACGAGGAGATGGTGCTGGTCAAGGACATCCCCTTCTACTCCACCTGCGAGCACCATCTGGTGCCCTTCCACGGCACCGCGCACATCGGCTACATCCCGTCCCACGAGGGCAAGGTGACCGGGCTGAGCAAGCTCGCCCGGCTGGTGGAGCTCTATGCCCGGCGCCCGCAGGTCCAGGAGCGGCTCACCACCCAGATCGTCGACGCGCTGGTGGAGAACCTGCAGCCGCGCGGGGCGATCGTCGTCATCGAATGCGAACACCTGTGCATGTCCATGCGCGGGGTCCGCAAGCCCGGAGCACGTACAGTGACCTCGGCCGTGCGCGGCCAGCTGCGGGAAACCGCCACCCGCGCCGAAGCCATGTCCCTGATCCTCGGACGATAGGACCCACGTATGGATTCCCTTGCCGCCGCCCCCGGAACCGGCCCGTCCACCTCGCCGCTGCCCGTGCTGCGCCGCAGCAGCGCCGATGAACGCTTCCGCCGGCTGCCAACCGGACGCACCCTGGTGATGGGGATCCTCAACGTCACTCCTGACTCCTTCAGCGACGGCGGCCGCTTCGCCACGGTGGACGACGCCGTCGCCGCCGGGCTGGACCTGGTCCGCGCCGGCGCCGACATCGTCGACGTGGGCGGTGAATCCACCCGTCCCGACGCCGAGCGCATCAGCCCCGCCCAGGAGCAGCGGCGCGTGCTTCCGGTCATCACCGCCCTCGCCGCCGCCGGGGTGACGGTCAGCATCGACACCATGAACGTCCAGACCGCGGAGAAGGCCCTGGCCGCCGGCGCGGTGCTGATCAACGACGTCTCCGGCGCGGCCATGGCCGAGGGCATGCCCGAACTGGTGGCCCGGACCGGCGCGTACTACGTCCTGATGCACAGCCGCGGGCCGGTGCGCCGGCAGGATCCCCGGGCCGTCTACGACGACGCCCCGGCCGAGGTCCTCGACGAGCTGCGCTCGCTGCGCGGCCGCCTCCTCGACGCCGGGGTGGCCGCGGAGAAGATCATCCTCGACCCGGGCCTGGGCTTCTCCAAGACCGCCGCACACGACTGGGCCCTGCTGCACGCCCTGGACCGGTTCACCGCCGAGGGGCACCGGGTACTGGTCGGCGCCTCGCGGAAGCGCTTCCTCGGCACCCTGCCCGGCACGGACGGCGCTGTCGTGCCTGCGCAGGAGCGCGATGCCGCCACCACGGCGGTCTCCGCGCTGTCCGCCGCCGCGGGCGCCTGGTGCGTGCGGGTCCACGACGTCGCCTCCAGCGCCGCCGCCGTCCGGGTCGCCGCCGCCTGGCGGGAGGGCGGACAGTGACGCCGGCAGCGGCTCCCGCCGGACCGCCGCGGGACACCATCCGCCTCGGGGGCATCACCGCCACGGGGTACCACGGCGTCTTTGACGAGGAACGCCGCGACGGGCAGACCTTCATCGCCGATCTGGTGCTTTATACGGACCTGCGCGCCGCCGCGGCCACCGACGACCTGACGCTGACGGCCCACTACGGCGAGATCGCCGAAGCGGTCAGCGCCGAACTCACCGGCGAACCGGTGAACCTGGTCGAGACCCTGGCCGAGCGCATCGCAGCCGCCGTGCTGGCGGGATTCCCCACCATCGACGCCGTCCAGGTCACCGTGCACAAACCCCAGGCACCGATCACGGTTCCCTTCGGGGACGTCGCCGTCACCATCCACCGGGAGCGCGCATGAATTCCGCAAACGACGCCGTCCGGGCCGTCCTGGCGCTGGGCAGCAACCTCGGCGAATCCCGGGACACCCTGTCCGCCGCCGTCGCGGACCTGGCCGACCATCCGGGCATGAGCCTGGCCGCGGTATCCCCGGTGGTGCGCACCCGGCCCGTGGGCGGCCCGGAGGGCCAGCCCGACTACCTGAACCTGGTCATCGCCGTGGACACCACCCTGGCCCCGCACGAGCTGCTGGCGCACTGCCAGCAGGTTGAACAGCGCCACCACCGCGAACGCATCGTGCGCTGGGGGCCGCGGACCCTTGACGTCGACATCATCACCTACGGGGACCTGCGGCTTCAGGACCCCGACCTGACCATTCCGCATCCGCGGGCCTCGTCCCGCGCCTTCGTCCTGCAGCCCTGGGCGTGGATGGAGCCGGAGGCCATGCTGGAGGGTGAGCCGGTCGCCGAGCTCGCCGCCCGGGCCGAGGACCTCCCGGGCCTGGAGATCTACGAGGGAGACTGATGCGGTGAGGACCCTTCGGTACCGCCGGCTGGCACTCATCTGTGTCCTGGCCGGCCTCGCGGGCTGGGCCGGCTCCGTGCTCGCCGAGCGCTGGTCGCTGCCCGTGCCTGCGCTGAGCCTCACCGCGCTGCTGACCGTCCTTGCCGTCGTCGTGCTGGTGCTGGTGCTGGGCCTGCGCGTGCGCCGCTGGCGCGCCAGCGGCGGAAAGACCAGGCTGGACCCGATCGCCGCCGCACGTACGCTGGTGCTGGCGCAGGCCTCCGCCTACGCCGGGGTCCTGCTGCTGGGCTGGCACGTGGGCGTCTTCCTGGACCAGCTGCCGCTGTGGCAGCTGCGGCCGGGACACGCCCCCACCTGGTCCGCCCTGGCGATGACCGCCGGCGGCGCGGTGCTGACCGCCGCCGGGCTGCTGGTGGAGAACTTCTGCAGGATTCCGCCCGACGACGGGCCCGAGGGCACCAACGGCAATGATCCCGAAACACCGGACGGCGAGGGCGAATATGCGTGACGCGGCAATTGATCCACCCGGGCTCGCCTGGCAGCGGGTCAGCCCGCGCTACCTGCGGCTGCGGATCATCGGCTGGTCCGCGGAGACGGTGTTCCTGCTGGCCGCCGCCGCCGTTCCGCTGGTGCTCACCCTCACCGGCGTCTGGAACCTCGCCCCCTGGCTGGCCTGGGGCATCCCGGGCCTGCTGCTGGTGCTGTGCCTGTGGCGTGCGGTGCTGCTGCCCCGGCAGGTCCGCGCCATCGGCTTCGCCGAACGGGACGAGGACCTTTTGATCCGCCGCGGCATCTTCTTCCAGCGCGTGCTCGTGGTGCCCTACGGGCGGATGCAGTACGTGGACGTGTCCGTCGGTCCGCTGGAGCGGGCCTTCGGGCTGTGCACGCTGAAGCTGCACACCGCTTCTCCCGGCACGGACGCGCAGATCCCGGGGCTGCCGGCCGACGAGGGCGCACGGCTGCGCGAGCACCTCTCCGCGCGCGGCGAAGCGCAGCTGGCGGGACTGTGACCGCCGACGACGCCGCGGCCGGGCCCGGGCCGGGCCCGGACGGGCAGCTGCCAGTCCCCGGGCCCGACGCGGGGGAGACCTGGCACCGGGTCCATCCCGTTTCTCCGCTGGTCCGGGGCTGGATTGCCCTGGTGGCGATCCTCTACTTCGCCGGCCGGGAACGCGCCGAAGCCTTCTTCGAACGCGGCGACCTCGGCCTGGACGACTTCCCGCTCCTGCAGGTCCTGCTGGCCCTCGCCGGGGTGCTGCTCATCATTGCCGTGGCGTTCTACCTCTCCTGGCGCTTCACCCGTTACCAGCTGACCAGGGAGCACGTGCGCGTGCACTCCGGTGTGGTGTTCCGCCAGCAGCGGCAGGCCCGCCTGGACCGGGTCCAGGCCATCGACGTCATCCAACCGCTGCTGGCCCGCGTGTTCGGGCTCGCCGAGCTGCGCTTCGAGGTTGCCGACTCCGGCGAATCCGCCGTCCGGCTCGCCTACCTGCGGCTTGACGACGCGCAAAAGCTCCGCGCTGCCATCCTCGCCCGCGCCTCGGGCGCCGCTGCGGGGACCGACGCCGACACCGAAGAGGCGCCGGAGCTGCCCGTGGTGGCGCTGCGGCCGGGCCGGGTGATCGCCTCGACCCTGCTCTCCGGCACCACGGTCTTCCTCGTGGTCTTCGGGCTCGGCGGCACCGCGATCCTGGGCTTCGCCACCCGCGAACCGCTCAGCCTAGCGGTGCTGGTGCCGATCCTGGCCGGAACCGTCGGGTCCTACTGGTCCCAGTTCAGCAGCGGGTTCAACTTCCGCGCCGCGACCTCCCCGGACGGGCTGCGCATCCGCTCCGGGCTGCTGGACACCCGGGCCCAGACGGTTCCGCCCGGCCGGATCCAGGCCCTCTCCATCGCCCAGCCCATGCTCTGGCGGTTCCCCGGCTGGTACCGCATCACGGTCAACGTGGCGGGCTACAGCGGCGGCGACGCCGACGGCCGCACCCGCCTGCTGCCTGCCGGCACCCGCGACGAGGTCTTCCGGGTCCTGGCGCTGGCCCTGCCGGATCCCGGCACCGCGGAACCGATCGAGGTGTTTTCCGCCGGCATGGACGGCAGCGGCGACGCCTGGGGCTACACCACCACTCCGCGCCGCGGGCGGTGGCTCGCCCCGCTGGCCTGGCGCCGCAACGGATACGCGGCAACCGGCACGGCCCTGCTGGCACGCAGCGGCCGGCTGCGCCGCCAGCTGGACATCGTCCCGCACGCCCGCACCCAGTCCATGGCCCTGCACCAGGGGCCGCTGAACCGCCGCTTCGCCCTCGCTGACCTGAGGCTGCACTCCACCGCCGGGCCGGTCAGCCCCCGGATCCTCCAGCTGGACGCCGGCACCGCCCGTGCCCTGTTCGTCGAGCAGGCCGGCCGGGCCCGGGAGGCCCGGCGGCGGGACCGCACCGAACGCTGGCGCGAGGCCGAGGCCCGCGCCTCCGGGCCCGCACCCGCGGACCGGCACCACCCCGCACCCGAGGAGCTGCCCGATGAGCACCGCTGATCCTTCCACGCCGCAGGGACGACGGGCCGGACGGCTCGGCGTCGGGGTGATCGGCGCAGGCAAGGTGGGCGCCGTCCTTGGCGCGGCCCTGCGCGCCGCCGAACACGCCGTCGTCGGCGTCTCCGCCGTCTCCGAAGCCAGCCGGGAGCGGGCCGAGAACCTGCTCCCCGGAGTTCCCGTGCTGGAGATCCCGGACATCGTGGAGCGGTCCGAGCTGGTGCTGCTGGCGGTGCCCGACGACGCCCTGCCGGACCTGGTTGCCGGACTCGCGGCCACCGGGTCCTGGCAGCCCGGGCAGCTGGTGGCCCACACCTCCGGCCGGTTCGGCACCTCGGTCCTGGATCCGGCGCGACAGCGCGGAGCCATTCCGCTGGCCCTGCACCCGGCCATGACCTTCACCGGCCTCAGCCTGGACCTCACCCGGCTGGCGGACAGCAGCTTCGGCGTGACCGCCCCCGCCGCGGTGCTGCCGATCGCCCAGGCCCTCGTGGTGGAGATGGGCGCCGAACCGGTGGTCATCGACGAGGCCGATCGGGCCGCCTACCACGCGGCCCTCGCGCATGCCTCCAACCACCTGGTGACGATCGCCGCCCAGTCCACCCAGCTGCTGCGCAGCCTCGGAGTGGAGAAACCGGACCAGCTGCTCGGCCCGCTGATGCGCGCCTCGCTCGAAAACGCGCTGGCCTCCGGCGAAACCGCACTCACCGGGCCCGTGGCCCGCGGCGACGCCGGCACCGTCCGTGCCCACGCGGACGTCCTGGCCGGACAGCCCGAAGACCTGCGGGAGGCCTACGAGGCGCTCTCCCGCGCCACCGCCCGCCGCGCCGTCGAGCGCGGCCTGCTGAGCCCCGCCCAGGGCGAGGCGATCCTGAAAGCACTGCCGCACGACCAAGAAGGTACGAGTTGAACACTCCCGGTGTGGCCCGCACGGCCGCCGAACTGCAGGACACCATCGCACGGCTGCTTGCCGGCACCGGAAAGGACCGCCCCGAGCTGGGGCTGGTTCCCACCATGGGAGCGCTGCACCACGGGCACGCCGCCCTGGCCCGCGCCGCCCGCGCAGAAAACGACCTGGTGGTGGCATCGATTTTCGTCAACCCGCTGCAGTTCGACGACCCGGCGGACCTGGCCCGCTATCCCCGCACCCTCGAAGCGGACCTGGCGCTGCTCGCCGAGGCCGGCGTCGACGTCGTCTTCGCACCCGACGTGGAGGAGATGTACCCCGGCGGGGAGCCCCTGATCCGGGTCAGCTCCGGCGAGCTCGGCACCCGCTACGAAGGCGCGTCACGTCCCGGCCACTTCGACGGCGTGCTGACCGTGGTGGCCAAGCTGCTGCACATCGCCCAGCCGCCGGTGCCCGCCGAATACCGCGCCTACTTCGGACAGAAGGACGCCCAGCAGCTGGTGCTGATCCGGCGGATGGTGCAGGACCTGAACTGGCCGGTCCAGGTGCGGGGCGTGCCGATCGTCCGGGGCGCCGACGGGCTCGCCGAATCCAGCCGCAACGCCTTCCTCGCCCCCAAGGAGCGCGAAGCCGCCCTGGCGCTGGCCGGCACGCTGGCAGACCTGCGCGACCGGGCCGCCGCCGGCAGGCCCCTTGACCTCCCGGCAGCCCGGGCCCGCCTCGCGGCCGCGGCGGGCGTGCAGCTTGACTATCTCGACGTCGTCGACCCGGCCACGCTGGCCGCCCTGCCCGCCGGCCCCGGGGAACCGCTGGCCGCCAACGCCCTGGCGCTGGTGGCGGCCCGCGTGGGCGCGGTGCGCCTGATCGACAACATGGAGCTGATTCCAGCCTGACCTGCCGGCCCCCGCGCCCCTGCTTCCCGCCCCGCAGGGGCCGCACGGGAGGGACCGCGGGCCCGGGACGCGTCAATTAGGACAGACTGGGTAGACTTAATTCCCGTGACCACTGAAGATTCCCCCGTGTCCCCGCAGCCCGACGCCGACTACTCCGAGCAGATGCGCATCCGCGCGGAAAAGCGCGCCCGGCTGCTGGCATCGGGCCGGGAAGCCTATCCGGTGAGCGTGCCGCGCACGCACTCGCTCGCCGAGGTGCGGGAGAAGTACGGCCACCTGCAGGCCGATGAGGCCAGCGGCGAGACGGTCGGCGTCACCGGCCGGGTGGTCTTCATCCGCAACACCGGCAAGCTCTGCTTCGCCACCCTGCAGGAGGGCAGCGGCACCCGGCTGCAGGTCATGCTGAGCCTGGCGGAGGTGGGGGAGGAGTCCCTGGCCGAGTGGAAGTCCCTCGTGGATCTCGGTGACCATGTCTTCGTGCACGGCGAGGTGATCTCCTCGCGCCGCGGCGAGCTGTCCGTCATGGCCGATCAGTGGTCCATGGCGGCCAAGGCGCTGCGGCCGCTTCCCGTGCTGCACGCCGATCTCAACGAGGAAACCCGCGTCCGCCAGCGATATGTGGATCTGATGGTGCGCGAAGAAGCGCGCGAAATGGTCTACAAGCGCGCCGCGGTTATCCGCGCGGTCCGGGACACCCTGCACGGGCACGGATATGTCGAAGTCGAAACTCCCATGCTGCAGCTGGTTCACGGCGGCGCCGCGGCCCGGCCCTTCGAAACCCACCTGAATGCCTTTGACCAGAAGATGACCCTGCGCATCGCCACCGAGCTTTTCCTGAAGCGGGCGGTCGTGGGCGGCATCGAGCGGGTTTACGAACTGGGCCGGATCTTCCGGAACGAGGGCGTGGACTCCACCCACAGCCCGGAATTCACCACCCTCGAATCCTATGAGGCCTACGCCGACCAGTTCGTGATGGCCGACCGTATTCGCGAAATCATCCTCAATGCCGCCGACGCCGTCGGCAGCCGGGTGATCGAAACACCGGCCGGAACCATCGACCTGAACGGTGAATGGCGCTGGCTGGCCGTCTACCCCGGCCTTTCCGAGGCGGTGGGCCGGGAAATCACCCCGGAAACGGATGCCGCCACGCTGCGCGCCGTCGCGGAGGAGCACGGCGTAAAGGTGGATCCGGCCTGGGATGCCGAAAAGCTCGTTATCGAGCTGTTCGGAGAAATCGTGGAGCCCACGCTGATCCAGCCCACGTTTGTCTACGACTACCCGCCCTCCGCCCAGCCGCTGGCCCGCCAGCACCGGGACGACCCGCGGCTGATCGAGGCCTGGGACCTCATCATCGGCGGCATGGAGCGCGGCACCGCCTTCTCCGAGCTGATCGACCCGGTCATCCAGCGCCAGCGCCTGACCGAGCAGTCCCTCCGGGCGGCCGGCGGAGACCCCGAGGCGATGGCCCTGGATGAAGACTTCCTGCGGGCGCTCGAGTACGGCGCGCCGCCCATGGGCGGCATCGGCCTGGGAATCGATCGGCTCGTGATGCTTTTCACAAATGCGGGAATCAGGGAGACGATTTTGTTCCCCCTGCTTAAGCCGGAAATGGGATAACCGTGGAATATGTCGAAGTACTGCTGCCGTCGGTGGCCGTTGGCGTGCTCTTCTTTTTCGCCATGAAGGCGCTGCTCAATGCGGACCGATCCGAGCGAAAGGCTCAGGCCGAGGCTGATGCCGAAGCCCGGGCGGATGGTCCTGAAGACGGGGAAAGCAAATCCGATAAATCGGCCGGGCAGCTTTGACGCCCTAAGGCTAATGCGCCATAATCGTAAGTGGTCTCAAATATGTTTCCCCCGCTGTTTGACTGCTTAGGAGCCTGACGTGGCGCAAAAGGTAAAAATCATTCTGGTCGACGACCTCGACGCCGGAAGTGCGGACGAGACCGTGCGTTTCGGCCTCGACGGCACACAGTACGAGATTGACCTTTCAAAAGACAATGCGAAGAACCTGCGGGATGCGCTGAAGCCGTATGTTGACGCGGGCCGCAAGGTCGGGACGCGCAGCGGCGGGGGGCGCCAGCGCAGCACCGGATCCGGCAGCCGCAGCAATGAAGCCGCACAGATCCGGGAATGGGCCCGCAACAACGGGTACACCGTTTCCGAGCGCGGCCGGGTGAACAGCGAGATCATCGAGGCTTACCGCGCCGCCCAGGGATAGCGGCGGAACGTTCGCCGCGGGCGGGAGGGCTCTCACGCCCGTGGCGAACACGCTCCAAAAGCCGACGCGGCACACGTAGCATCGAATTACGCGTTAGCTAGGAGTGTGCCTCATGTTTGAAAGATTTACCGACCGTGCCCGTCGCGTTGTCGTGCTTGCCCAAGAAGAGGCACGCATGCTCAACCACAACTACATCGGCACCGAGCACATCCTGCTTGGGCTCATTCATGAGGGCGAAGGGGTTGCCGCCAAGGCCCTCGAGTCGCTGAGCATCTCCCTCGGTGCCGTCCGTGAGCAGGTGCAGGAGATCATCGGCCAGGGCCAGCAGGCCCCCTCCGGCCACATCCCCTTCACCCCCCGCGCCAAGAAGGTGCTGGAGCTGTCGCTGCGGGAAGCGCTGCAGCTCGGCCACAACTACATCGGCACCGAGCACATCCTGCTCGGCCTGATCCGCGAGGGCGAAGGCGTGGCCGCCCAGGTCCTGGTGAAGCTGGGCGCCGACCTGAACCGCGTGCGGCAGCAGGTCATCCAGCTGCTCTCCGGCTACCAGGGCAAGGAGCCGGTCTCCACCGGCGGCCAGCAGCAGGAAGGCCAGCCCGCCGGCTCGGTGGTGCTGGACCAGTTCGGCCGCAACCTCACCCAGGCCGCGCGTGAAGGCAAGCTTGATCCGGTGATCGGCCGTGAACACGAGATGGAACGCGTCATGCAGGTCCTCTCGCGCCGCACCAAGAACAACCCCGTGCTGATCGGTGAGCCCGGCGTCGGCAAGACCGCCGTCGTCGAGGGCCTGGCCCAGGCCATCATCCGCGGCGACGTCCCCGAGACCCTTCGCGACAAGCAGCTGTACACCCTGGACCTCGGGTCCCTGGTGGCCGGTTCCCGCTACCGCGGCGACTTCGAGGAACGCCTGAAGAAGGTCCTCAAGGAGATCCGCACCCGCGGCGACATCATCCTGTTCATCGACGAGATCCACACGCTCGTGGGTGCAGGTGCCGCCGAGGGCGCCATCGACGCGGCTTCGATCCTGAAGCCGATGCTGGCCCGCGGCGAGCTGCAGACCATCGGCGCCACCACGCTGGATGAGTACCGCAAGCACATCGAGAAGGATGCCGCGCTGGAGCGCCGCTTCCAGCCGATCCAGGTCAAGGAGCCGTCGGTGGCGCATGCCATCGAGATCCTCAAGGGCCTGCGCGACCGTTACGAGGCACACCACCGGGTCTCGATCACCGACGCCGCGCTGTCCTCGGCCGCCACCCTGGCCGAGCGCTACATCAGCGACCGCTTCCTGCCGGACAAGGCCATCGACCTGATCGACGAGGCCGGCGCCCGGCTGCGCATCCGCCGGATGACCGCTCCGCCGGAGCTGAAGGAGATCGACGACCGCATCTCCGAGCTGAAGATGGAGAAGGAATCGGCCATCGACGCGCAGGACTTCGAGGTGGCCGCGGCGCTGCGGGACAAGGAGCAGAAGCTCCAGGACCAGCGCGCCGAAAAGGAACGCCAGTGGAAGTCCGGCGGCCTGGACGACATCGCCGAGGTGGATGAGGAACTCATCGCCGAGGTGCTGGCCAACTCCACCGGCATCCCCGTGGTGAAGCTGAACGAGGAAGAGTCCACGCGGCTGCTCAAGATGGAAGATGAGCTGCACAAGCGGGTCATCGGCCAGGACGAGGCGATCAAGTCCATCTCGCAGGCCATGCGGCGTACCCGTGCCGGCCTGAAGGATCCGAAGCGCCCCGGCGGCTCGTTCATCTTCGCCGGCCCCACCGGCGTCGGCAAGACCGAGCTCGCCAAGGCCCTCGCCGAGTTCCTGTTCGGCGACGAGGATGCCCTGATCACCCTCGACATGTCCGAGTACTCCGAGAAGCACACGGTGTCCCGCCTGTTCGGTGCCCCTCCCGGATACGTCGGCTACGAAGAGGGCGGCCAGCTGACCGAGAAGGTCCGGCGTCGTCCGTTCTCCGTGGTCCTGTTCGACGAGGTGGAAAAGGCCCACGCGGACCTGTTCAACTCGCTGCTGCAGATCCTCGAGGACGGCCGCCTGACCGACAGCCAGGGCCGGGTGGTGGACTTCAAGAACACCATCATCATCATGACGACCAACCTCGGCACCAAGGACATCTCCAAGGGCGTCATGACCGGCTTCCAGTCCGGCACCGACACCAAGACCGGTTACGACCGGATGCGGGCCCGGGTCACCGAGGAGCTGCGCCAGCACTTCCGCCCCGAGTTCCTCAACCGCGTCGATGACACCGTGGTGTTCCCGCAGCTGACCCAGGAAGAGATCGTCCAGATCGTGGACCTGTTCCTGGAGCGGCTGGGCAAGCGCCTGGCGGAGAAGGGCATGAGCATCGAGCTCACCCCCGCCGCCAAGGTCCTGCTGGCCACCCGCGGCTACGACCCCGCCATGGGTGCCCGGCCGCTGCGCCGGACCATCCAGCGCGAGATCGAGGATCAGCTCTCCGAGAAGATCCTGTTCGGCGAGCTCAAGCCCGGCGAACTGGTCTCCGTCGATGTCGAGGGCGAGGGTGACGAGGCGAAGTTCACCTTCATCGGCCACGGCACCCCGAAGGCCCTGGAGGAAGCTCCGCCGGCCATCGAGGCCGGAGTTCCGGGCGACTGACTCCATCGCTGACAGGCACACGCGGTAAAGGACCCGGCGGGCAGCAGCCCGCCGGGTCCTCCCGTGTTTCGGGACAGGATTTGCAGCCCGCGGTACGGGCGGTCCTAGACTGAACCGGTGACTTCCGCGCCGTCCCTGACCATCCGCCGGGCCCGAACCTCCGACGTGCCCGGCATCCGGGCGCTGGTCGCCCCGCTGGCGGAGGAGCGCATCCTGGTCGCGAAGGAGGCCGTGGCCTACTACGAGGCGCTCCAGGAGTTCCGGGTCGCCGAGGACGCCGCGGGGCGCATCGTCGGCTGCGGCGCCCTGCACGTGATGTGGGAGGACCTCGGCGAGGTCCGCACCCTGGCCACCGATCCCGCCGTCCGGGGGCTCGGCGTCGGGCATCGGCTGCTGGAGCAGCTGCTCGACGACGCCGCCGAGCTCGGCGTCAGCCGGGTTTTCTGCCTCACCTTTGAGGTCGCCTTCTTCCGCCGCCACGGCTTCGAGGTGATGGCCGACCAGCGCGCCGTCGACCCCGAGGTCTACTCCGAACTGCTGCGTTCCCATGATGAGGGCGTGGCCGAATTCCTGGACCTGGCGCGGGTCAAGCCCAACACCCTGGGCAACACCAGGATGATCTGTCAGCTGACCGACCGTATCTGAGCCCAGGTCTCCGGAGCGGGCCCCGGTGGCGGAGTGCCCCGTTCCACGATAAGGTAAGGGTACTTAGCATCATTCGACGGAAGGAGTCCACCATGGGCGCAGACGACAAGATGCAGAACAAGGCCGAGAACCTCGGCGGCAAGGTCAAGGAAGGCCTGGGCAAGGCCACCGGCAACGAGCAGATGGAAGCCGAAGGCCACGGCGACCAGGCCAAGTCCAGCGTCAAGGACGCCGGCGAGAACATCAAGGACGCCTTCAAGGGCAAGTAGCCCCGGCCGGCGGACGCGCTCCACGAAGCGTCCGCCCCGGAGCGGCAGACGCTTTATCAGCGGCGGCGGGAAGGGAAGCTCCTTCCCGCCGCCGCTGTCGTCCGTGCACCGCATGAACCCTGTTGCCCCACCGTCCGGGCGGAGTAGGGTGGGGCGCAAATGTGCGGGCGGTGTTCCCCGGCCCGTGCCCGGCAGGAGGAGCCCGCCCGTGAAGAAGCTCATCAATGATCCCCGGGAGGTCGTCGCAGACTCCCTGCGGGGTTTCGGCCTCGCCCACCACGACCTGGTGAAGGTGCATACCGACCCGGACTACGTGGTCCGCCGCGATGCGCCGGTCCGGGGGAAGGTCGCCCTGGTCTCCGGCGGGGGCAGCGGCCACGAACCGCTGCACTCCGGTTACGTGGGCCGCGGCATGCTCGACGCCGCCGTTCCCGGGGCCGTGTTCACCTCGCCGACCCCGGACCAGATCCTCCCGGCCATCCAGCACACCGATGCCGGAGCCGGGGTGCTGCTGATCGTCAAGAACTACACCGGCGACATCCTCAACTTCGAAACCGCGGCCGAACTCGCCGTCGCCGAAGGCCTGGAGATCCGCACCGTGGTGGTGAACGACGACGTCGCCGTCGAGGACTCCACCTACACGGCCGGACGGCGCGGAGTCGCCGGAACCGTGCTTGTGGAACGGATCGCCGGCGCCGCCGCCGAACGCGGCGACGATCTCGACGCCGTCACCGCCGTCGCGGAGCGGGTCAACGCCGGTGTGCGGTCCATGGGAGTGGCCCTGACCGCCTGCACCGTCCCGCACGCCGGAGAGCCCAGCTTCACCCTGGCCGAGGACGAAATCGAACTCGGCGTGGGGATCCACGGGGAGCCCGGCCGGCGCCGGATGCCGATGGAGACGGCCGACGCCATCGCCGACCAGCTCATCACCCCCGTGCTGGGCGACCTCGACGCCGCCGACGGTTCGCGGGTGCTGCTGTTCGTCAACGGCATGGGCGGCACCCCGCTCAGCGAGCTCTACATCCTCTATGCCCACGCCGCGCAGGTGCTCCAGGACCGTGGCCTGCACGTTGAACGCTCGCTGGTGGGTAACTACATCACCGCCCTGGAGATGCAGGGTGCCTCGATCACCGTGCTGGTGCTCGACGACGAAATGATCGATCTGTGGGACTCGCCGGTGCACACCCCGGCCCTGCGGTGGGGTGCCTGAGATGGCCGCCGACGCCGCCTGGGCGGTGCAGTGGATGCGTGACAGCGCCGAGGTGCTGGCCGCGAACCGGCAGCGGCTGATCGACCTGGACCGGGAGATCGGCGACGCCGACCACGGCGAGAACATGGACCGCGGGTTCACCGCCGTCGTCGGGAAGCTTGATGCCGCTCCGGAGCCGCCGGCCGCGCCCTCCGATGTGCTGAAGACGGCGGCCATGACCCTCATGTCCAAGGTGGGCGGCGCGGCCGGCCCGCTCTACGGGACCGCCTTCCTGCGCGCGGCCACCTCCACCGCCGGCAAGGCCGAGCTTGGCGGAACCGACGTCGCCGACATGGTGGAGGCCGCGCTGGGCGGGCTGACGTCGCGCGGCAAGGCCGAACCCGGCGACAAGACCATGGTCGATGCGTGGACGCCGGCGGCTGAGGCCGCGCGCCGTACGGCTGAGCACGGCGGCGACGCCGCCCAGACCCTGGCCGCCGCCGCCGACGCCGCCGAGGAGGGCCTGGCGGCCACGGAGCCGCTGACCGCGCGCAAGGGCCGCGCCAGCTACCTGGGTGAGCGCAGCGCCGGTCACCTGGACCCGGGCGCGGCCTCCACTGCCCTGATCCTCAGGGCGGCCGCCCGTGCGGCGGGGGCGCCGGAATGACGGTGGGCCTGGTGATCGTCTCGCACAGTGCCCGGCTGGCCCAGGGCGTCAGGGAACTGGCGGCCCAGATGGCCGCCGACGTGCCCATAGCAGCGGCCGGCGGCACGGACGACGACGGCATCGGCACCAGCCTCGAAAAGATCCTCGCCGGAATCGCCGAGGTGGATACCGGCGACGGGGCGGTCCTGCTGACCGACCTGGGCTCAGCCGTGATGACCGCGGAGTCGGCCGTGGAGTTCCTGGACCCGGAGCAGCAGGAACGGGTGCGGATGGCCGACGCGCCGCTCGTGGAGGGAGCCGTGGCGGCGGCCGTCGCGGCCCAGGGCGGGCGCGGGGTGGCAGAAGTGGTGGCAGATGCGGAGGCCGCCGGGGGAGCAGGGGGTCGGGCCGAGGCGCCGGCCGCGGACGGACGCACCCGAGACGACACCGACCCCGACGACGGTGCCGTGCACCGTGGGGCGTGGACGCTGGTGAACCCCATGGGGCTGCATGCCCGGCCGGCCGCCGCGGTGGCCCAGGCCATGGCGGACCTGGATGCCGACATCACGATCAACGGCGTGGACGGCAAGAGCGTGATGATGCTGATGACGCTGGGCCTGCGCCAAGGGCAGACGCTGGAGGTCGAAGCCACCGGACCAGATGCCGAACGGGCGGTGGAAATCCTCGGCGTCGAAGTCCGCAACGGCTTCGGCGAGATCTAGCCGCAGGTCCAGCAGCTGGATCCGGCCGCAGGTCAGCCCGGCAGGCGGATCCCGGCCGGCTGCTCCTCGGCGAGCCGGTCCGCGAGCAGCCCGGCCAGCGCCCGCTCCATCTGTTCGGCCGGGGCCTGGAGCCCGTGCAGGCGCGCCAGCGGCGCCAGCTCCGTGTCCGCATCGGGCTCGACCAGGTCCACCGGGCCCTGCAGCAGCAGGCCGCGTGGAACGGGTCCGGACGCGGCACGCAGCACCGCCATCATCGCACCGCGCACCTGCCGGTCGGTGCCGGCCCACGCCTGGCCGCGCGGCACGTAATCCGGCTCCGGGCGTCCGGCCGCCACCCAGGCGCATTCGGCTCGCACCGGGCACTCATCGCAGCGCGGCGAGCGGGCCGTGCAGATCAGGGCCCCCAGCTCCATGACGGATGCGTTCCACTTCACGGAGTCCGCCCGTCCGGCGGGCAGCAGCTCCTCGGCCAGGCGCATCTCGGCTGCCGTCAGTGACCGTGCCGGCAGCGCCCGGCCGGAGACCGCCCGGGCGTGCACCCGCCGGATGTTGGTGTCCACCACGGTTTCCCGCCGGCCCCAGGCGAACGCCGCAACCGCGGCGGCGGTGTAGTCTCCGACGCCGGGCAGTTCGAGCAGCTGCTCCCGGTTGTCCGGCACCGTGCCGCCGTGGTCCGCGGCAATGGCCCGGGCTGCGGCATGCAGCCGAAGGGCGCGCCGCGGGTACCCCAGCCGCCCCCAGGCCCGGACGGCCTCCCCGGCCGGCTCGGCGGCAAGGTCCTCGGGTCCGGGCCAGCGCCGCATCCATTCCTCCCAGACCGGCAGCACCCGCACCACCGGCGTCTGCTGCAGCATCACCTCGCTGACCAGCACGCCCCAGGCGGTGCACTCCTGCTTCCGCCAGGGCAGGTCCCGGGCGGCGTGCCCGAACCATTCCGGAATCAGCCGATGCAGCTGCTGAACCGTCGAACCGGTCTCCACCGTGGTGCCTCCTCTTTGCCGACCCCCTACTTTACTGCCGTGCTCTGCGGCGCTCCGTGCCGTGCCGCCGTGACAGACAGTGATTCCGGCCGCCACCGGCGTGCCCCGCCGCCCTATGCGTCCCGGGGTCCCTAGCCTTAAGTCATGGCAGGAAACCCGGATCCCAGGCGCAGCGGCACAGTCGGGCGATCCTCCCCCGGCGGGCCGAAGCGGCAAAGCCCGGCGGTGTACCGGCGTCGCCGGCTGGCCGCCCTGCTGGCCCTGCTGCTGCTGGCAGGCATCGTCTTCGGCGGCATTGCCGTGGTGCGGGCACTGACCTCCGGCGGGGACACTGCGTCGGCCGGGCCGGCGCCCTCCGCAGCGCCCGCCCCGTCACCCGCGGCCACCCCGGGAACGACGGAGGGGGCGGCGCAGGAGGGGGCGGAGCCGCAGCAGACGGGCGCGGCCGACGGCGCCGACAACGGGGAGCCGGGGCGCAACGAGTGCCCGGCCGGGGTGATTCGGGTGGAGGCAGGCACCGACTCGCCGGTCTACGCGGCCGGGACCAGTCCGCTGCTGACGCTCAGCGTGACCAACACCGGCTCCGAGCCCTGCGACATCAACGTGGGAACCAGCCGGATGGAATTCCTGGTCACCAGCGGCTCGGACCGCATCTTCTCATCGGTGGACTGCCAGGAGCCCGGAGAGGACCTGTGGAAGGCTTTCGAACCCGGGGCGACGGAATCGGCGGTCCTGCCCTGGGACCGCATACGGTCAGCCCCCGGCTGCGCGCCCGTGCCCGGGAACCCGGCACCGGGGACCTACGTTTTCACCGCGGCCCTGGGGGCGCTGACCAGCGAAAAGGCAGTGTTCCAGCTCGAGTAGCTACATGAAGCGGTCCAGCAGGCTGGTCTCGGCGATCCGGGACAGGCCCTCCCGCACGGTGCGGGCCCGCTGTTCACCGATGCCCTCGACCTGCATGAGGTCTTCGATGTTGGCCGCCATCAGGTTCTGCAGCCCGCCGAAATGCTCCACCAGCCGGTTGGATACGGCGGGGGGAACGGACTTGATGTTGCCCAGCAGCCGGTAGCCGCGCGGCTGGACCACTGCCTCCAGCGAGTCCTGTCCGGGCTGGAAACCCACCACGGCGGCGATCTTGCCCAGGTCCACCATGTCGGAGGGGCTCAGCCGCTGCAGCGTGGCCACCTGCTCGTCGACGGCCAGCTCGCCGTCGGCCAGATGCATGTAGTCCCGGATGATCATGTCGCTGCCCGGGCCCAGGCCGGCCGTAAGCTCCTCGAGCTGGAGGGAGAGCAGGCGGCCGTCCACACCGAGCTCCAGCACGTACTGGGCGATCTCCTCGGAGATCCGCCGCACCATTTCCTGCCGCTGCAGCGTGACCGCGACGTCGCGGACGGTCACCATCGCCTCGATCTCCAGGGCGGACAGCGAGTTCGTCACCTGGTCCAGCCGCGACCGGTAGCGTTCCAGCGTGGCCAGCGCCTGGTTGGCCCGTGCCGCCACCGGCTCGGAGCCCTCCAGCACGTGGCGCAGCCCGCCGACGTAGAGCTGGATGATCTGCATGGACTGGCTGACCGAGATGACCGGAAAACCGGTCTGGATGGCCACGCGCTCCGCGGTGCGGTGGCGGGTGCCTGATTCGTGGGTCTCGATCGTGTGGTCGGGGACCAGCTGCACCGCGGCCCGCAGGATGCTCCGGGCCTCCTTGTCGCAGACGATGGCGCCGTCCATCTTGGCCAGTTCCCGCAGCCGGGTGGGGGAGAAGTCGATGCCGATGTCGAAGCCGCCGGAGCAGATCGAGTCGACGGTACGGTCGAAGCCGAGCACGATGAGCGCGCCGGTGCGGCCGCGCAGGATGCGCTCCAGCCCGTCGCGCAGGTCGGTGCCGGGCGCGACCCGCGCCAAGGTGGCCCGGAGTGCGTCCTCGGGCGTGCGTGCCATGTTAGATCCTTCCGGCCCTGGGCCCGGGGGCGGTTTCGGGCACAGTTATGCTCAGACTTTCCCATCCTAGTGGGCGCACGGAGCGTCCCGAGGCCGGAAAAGGTCACATGACGGCCGCGGTTTCGGCCGCCGCCCGGGTAGTTTCCGCCTAGAACAGCAGTTCGAGGGCCTCGCCGAGGGTGCCGACCTCCCGCACCTTGAACCCGGCGGGCACCTGGCCCGGACCGTTCGGGGAGGCCGGGACCACGGCGTGGGTGAAACCGAGCCGCTCCGCCTCGTTGATCCGGCGGCTGATCCCCGGCACCGGCCGGACCTCGCCGGCCAGGCCCACTTCGCCGAAGGCAATCAGCCGGGCCGGCAGCGGCTTGTCCATCTTCGCCGAGGCCATGGCCAGGGCCACCGCCAGGTCGGTCGCCGGCTCGGTGAGCCGGACCCCGCCCACCGTCGCCACGTAGCTGTCGTCCTTGGCGAGGTTCATGGACGCCCGCTGCTGCAGGACCGCCAGCAGCATGGCCACCCGCGCGGAGTCCAGGCCGCTGGTGGCGCGGCGGGCCTGCGCGTTGCCGGTCTCGGCGAGCAGGGCCTGCACCTCGGCCACGAGCGGACGCCGGCCCTCCAGGGTCACCGTGATGCAGGTGCCCGAGACGGGGTCCTTGGTCCGGGAGACGAACAGCCCGCTGGGATCCGCCAGGCCTTCGATGCCGTCTTCGGTGAGGTCGAAGCAGCCCACCTCGTCGGTGGGCCCGTACCGGTTCTTCACCGCACGGACCAGCCGCAGCCGGGAGTGCCGGTCGCCGTCGAACTGGCAGACCACATCCACCAGGTGCTCGAGCAGCCGCGGCCCGGCGATGGAGCCGTCCTTGGTGACATGGCCGACCAGCAGGGTGGTCATGTTCCGGGTCTTGGCGGCGTTGATCAGCGACGCCGCGACCTCGCGGACCTGGCTCACGCCGCCGGCGCTGCCGTCGACCGCGGTGCTGCTGAGCGTCTGCACCGAGTCGACCACCAGCAGCCCCGGATCCACCTGCTCCACCTGCCCCAGGGCCTGGGCGAGGTCGGTCTCCGCGGACAGGTACAGGGCGCTGCTGACGGCGTTGATCCGTTCCGCGCGCAGCTTCACCTGGGCGGCGGATTCCTCGCCCGTCACATACAGGACCCTGCGGCCCTGCCCGGCCACCCGCGCGGCGACGTCGAGCAGCAGCGTGGACTTGCCGACGCCGGGCTCGCCGGCGAGCAGGATCACGGCCCCGGGCACCAGCCCGCCGCCGAGCACCCGGTCCAGCTCGCCCACGCCCGTGGGCTGGTAGGCGGCGGTGGCGGCGTCGACCTCGCCGATCGGCAGGGCGGGGCGGGCCACGGTGGCCGCTGCGGTGGTGCGGGCGACGGTGTCGACGGCTTCCTCGACGGTGCCCCAGGCCTGGCACTCGCCGCAGCGCCCCACCCATTTGGCGGTGGTCCAGCCGCATTCGGTGCAGCGGTAGTTGGCGGCGGCGCGGGAACGGGTCTTGGTGGCCATGGCAAAAGGCTATCCCGGGGCGCCGACACCGCCGGGGTCAGACCTCCGCCAGGTAGGACACCGCCTCGTCGTGGGACAGCCCGGTGGATTCCAGCAGGTCCACGAGCATGGGGCGGAAGAGCATGATCAGGGCGTCGCCCTGCGGATTGGTCACGTCCATGGCGCGCGGTTCCAGGCGCATTCCGACGGCGGCCAGCGCGTTCCGGGCGTGGCGCAGCAGGCGCTCGCGGGTGTCGGTGGATTCATGCCCGCCCAGCGCCCGGGCGAGGATGTCCACGGCCTCCGCAGTGTCCTGCAGCACTTCGGAGACGTTCTCGATCGCGTCGTCGCTGAGGGAGGCGTGGTTGATCACGGACGCCGCGCGCCGGGCCAGCACCCGGCTGTTGCGCACCGCCAGGTCAAGGTAGCTGATCGACCCGCGCAGGTCGCCCAGTTCCGCCAGGTGGCGGCGGTAGGCGGGGGAGAGGCGGGCGATTTCCCTGGCGTCGCGGACGCTGCGCTCGAGCAGGTCGAGCTGGGGCTGGGTGTTGCGGGCCCGCACGAGGGCGTGCCAGGCGGCGGTGGAGTCGCTGCGCGCCACGGCCTCGCCGGTCTGCCGCAGCACGGCCGACAGCTCCTGCAGCAGCTCCCGCACGGCGGTCCGCGGCTCCCGCCGAGGATCACGGGGCGCCAGCATCGTGACCAGCAGCGCGAACAGGCCGCCGACGACGGCATCCACGCTGCGGGTGAACGCCCCGCCCTCCGGAGCGGGCAGGAGCACCACCAGCAGCGACTGCAGGCCGAGCTGGGTGGTGAAGATGACGCCGCGGTCCAGGAAGCGGGCGAGCATCACCGAGACGAACAGCACGATGGCGGCCTGCCACAGGCCCGGGCCGAGCAGGGTCAGCAGCAGCTCGCCCACGGTGATGCCCAGGGTGCAGCCGATGCCGACCTCCAGCACCCGCCGGGTACGCGGTTCGCGCGAGAAGCCCAGGGAGACCAGGGCCGCCGTGGCGGCGAACAGGGGGCCTTCGTGGCCGAGCACGTATTCCGCGAAGGCGTAGGCGCCGACCGCGCAGATCGTCATCTGCAGGGCGGGGACCAGGGAGTTCCGGCTGCGCCGCAGCCCCACCTTGAAGCGGTTGCGCAGGAACCCCCGGCTTCGGGACAGGCGCTCGCGGGCTGGCATGGGTCCAAGTCTATGCGGCGGGCAAACGTACACGGAGGCTCCTCCGCTCTGTGACGGCCTGCAGCGCCGGGCGCGTGCCGGCCACCGAAACTTCCCCGGCCGCTCCCCGGCCGCTCCCCGGCAGTTCACCTGCCGTTCACCTTCGGGGTGCAGTCTCGTTTATGGGGAATCCCTCCCCGGACACAAAGGGTCCACCGGCGCCGGACCGGCCACATGGCATCCATCCCCTGGAAGGGACAGAAGTGAAAGCAATGCGTTTCGGCCGTACCGCGGCCGTCCTCTCGGTGGCCGCATTCGGTTTGGCGGCGTGCGGCAGCGACAGCGCCGCCCCGGCGGCGGGCAACACCGCCGGCGACAGCACCAGCACCATCACCGGCACCCTCTCGGGTGCCGGAGCATCGTCGCAGGACTCGGCCATGCAGGCCTGGATCGCCGGGTTCGCAGCGGCCCACCCCGGCGCGTCCGTGCAGTACTCGCCGGACGGCTCCGGCGCCGGGCGGGACGCGCTGCTGGCCGGCGGCGTGCAGTTCGCCGGATCGGACGCCTACCTTGACGATGAAGAGGCGGCCGCCGCCCTTGAGGCCTGCGGGCCCGACGGCGCCCTCCACGTCCCCGCCTACATCTCCCCGATCGCCGTGGCCTTCAACCTGCCCGGCGTCGAGACCCTGAACCTGGACGCGGCCACCCTCGCCTCCATCTTCCGCGGCGACATCACCGCCTGGAACGATCCGGCCATCGCCGCCCACAACGAGGGCACCGAACTGCCGGACACTCCGATCACCGTGGTGCACCGCGCCGACGACTCGGGAACCACCACCAACTTCACCGAGTACCTGGCCGCCGCCGCGCCCGAGGTCTGGACCGACGAGCCCGACGGCGAGTGGCCCGAGGCGCTCGGCGGCTTCGAGAACGGCCAGGGCACCAGCGGCGTCGTCTCCGCCGCGTCCGGCACGGAGGGCGCGATCACCTACGCCGACGCATCCGCCGTCGGCGGGCTGGGCACGGTCGCCCTTGAAGTCGGCGGGGAATACGTCGCCTACAGCGCCGACGCCGCCGCCAAGGCCGTGGAGGCGTCCTCACCGGTCGAGGGGGAGCACCGGCCGGAGGCCGACATGGCCATGCAGCTGGACCGGACCACCACTGAAGCCGGCGCCTACCCGCTGGTCCTGGTCTCCTACCATGTCTTCTGCACCAGCTACGAAAACCAGGAGGCCGCGGACCTGGTGAAGGCCTTCGGCCACTACGTGATCAGCGAGGAGGGCCAGTCGGCCGCGGCCGACGCCGCGGGCAACGCTCCGCTCTCCGAGAACCTCAGGGAACAGGCGGAGACCGCCATCGACTCCATCCAGGCCGCGTCCTAGCGGATTCCGTCACAGCCCGGGCCTCCCCCGATCCGGTTTCCCGGACCGGGGGAGGCCTGCGGCGGGACAGGCCGCCTCCCGACTTCGGTAAGGTAAAAGTGGCCACCGGCGAAGTCCCGAACACCAGATCCCGTAACGTTCGCCGACAAGTTTGTTGAAGGGTATTTCAGTGACCAGCAAGTCCCTCAAGGGCGCCAATGACAGCGCCGGCCGGGCCGGAGACAGAGTCTTCTCCGGGGCCACCCTCTTCGCCGGCTGCCTGATCCTCCTGGTCCTCTTTGCCGTCGCCGTCTTCCTGCTCTGGCAGGCGCTGCCGACGTTCAGCGCACCGGGCGAGGACATCACCGGCGGACACGGGTTCCTCAGCTACATCCTGCCGCTGGTGGTGGGCACCGTCATCGCGGCGTTCATCGCCCTGGTGATCGCCACTCCGGTGGGCCTGGGCGTGGCCCTGTTCATCAGCCACTACGCGCCGCGGCGCCTCTCCCAGGGCCTGGGCTACCTCGTGGACCTGCTGGCGGCGATTCCGTCGGTGGTCTACGGCGCCTGGGGCATGCTGGTCCTCGCCCCCGCACTGGTGGGTCCGTACAACTGGCTGGCCGAGAACGCCGGCTGGATCCCGCTGTTCTCCGGCCCGGCCAGCCAGACCGGCAAGACCATGCTGACGGCGGGAATCGTCCTGTCCGTCATGGTGCTGCCGATCATCACCTCGCTGTCCCGCGAGATCTTCCTGCAGACCCCCAAGCTGCATGAGGAGGCCGCCCTGGCCATGGGTGCCACGCGCTGGGAGATGATCCGGATGGCGGTCTTCCCCTTCGCCCGCCCCGGCATCATCAGCGCCGTCATGCTCGGCCTGGGCCGCGCCCTGGGCGAGACCATGGCCGTCGCCCTGGTCCTGTCCTCCGGCGGCCTCATCGCCAGCCTGATCCGGCCGGGCAACCAGACCATCGCCGCCGAGATCGCCCTGAACTTCCCCGAGGCCTACGGCCTGCGCCTCTCCGAGCTGATCGCCGCCGGCCTGGTGCTGTTCCTGATCACCCTCGCGGTGAACATGATCGCCCGCTGGATCATTGCCCGCCACAAAGAATTCTCCGGAGCCAACTGATGAGCCAGACCGTCCTGAACCGACCGGCCGCGCTGCTGTCCAAGAACCGGCTGCCGGGCTATGCCGTCTGGGTGGTGCTCGGCGCCGCGATCGTGCTGGGGGCGGCCCTCTCCGCCCTGATCGGCTTCAGCATCGCGTCCTTCGCGATCCTCTCCGCCGTCCTGTTCGTGCTCGGCGCCACCGCGGTGACCGGGATGGTCGAAGGCCGGCGCAAGGCCGTCGACCGCCTCGCCACCTACCTCATCTACGGGGCGTTCATCGTGGCCCTGGTGCCGCTGGTCTCGGTGATCTGGACGGTGCTGGCCCGCGGCCTGCCCGGCCTGTCCCCGGACTTCCTGCTCACCTCGATGGGCGGCATGACCGGCTCGGTGGACAACAACACCGTGGAAACCGGCGGCCCCGTCCTCGGCGGCGCCTACCACGCCATCGTCGGCACCCTCCAGATCACCTTCTGGGCCACCTTGATCTCCGTGCCGGTGGGCCTGCTCGCAGCGGTCTACCTGGTCGAATACAGCAGCGGCGGGCCCCTGCCCCGGGCCATCACCTTCTTCGTGGACGTGATGACCGGCATCCCCTCGATCGTCGCCGGCCTGTTCGCCGCCGCGTTCTTCGGCCTGATCCTCGGGCCCGGCGCCCGCATGGGCATCGTGGCCGCCGTCGCGCTGTCCGTGCTGATGATCCCGGTGGTGGTCCGCTCCACCGAGGAGATGCTCAAGATCGTTCCCAACGAGCTGCGTGAGGCCTCCTACGCCCTGGGCGTGCGCAAATGGCGCACCATCGTGAAGGTGGTCATCCCGACGGCGATCTCCGGCATCGCCTCCGGCGTCACCCTCGCCATTGCCCGCATCATCGGCGAGACCGCGCCCCTGCTGGTCACCGCCGGCTTCGTCAACACCATCAACTTCAACGCGTTCTCCGGCTGGATGACCACGCTGCCGACCTTCATCTACCGGCAGCTGATGAGCCCCACCTCGCCGACCAATACCGACCCCAGCACCCAGCGGGCCTGGGCGGCGGCGCTGCTGCTGATCCTCACGGTGATGCTGCTGAACCTCGCCGCCCGCCTGATCGCGCGCATTTTCGCCCCGAAGGCCGGGCGCTAGGCGCCGGGACCTGCAAAGAAAAGGAACCACAGTGTCCAAGCGAATCGATGTCAAGGACCTCAACGTCTACTACGGCGACTTCCTGGCCGTGGAGGACGTGAACATCAACATCGAGGCCCGGTCCGTCACCGCCTTCATCGGCCCCTCCGGCTGCGGCAAGTCCACCTTCCTGCGCACCCTGAACCGGATGCACGAAGTGCTTCCCGGCGCCCGCGTCGAGGGTGAGGTGCTGCTGGACGGAGAGAACCTCTACGGCCCCGGCGTGGATCCGGTCACCGTCCGCACCCACGTCGGCATGGTCTTCCAGCGGCCGAACCCGTTCCCCACCATGTCCATCCGCGACAACGTGCTGGCCGGCGTCAAGCTGAACAACAAGCGGATCTCCAGGTCCGATGCCGACGACCTGGTGGAGAAGTCGCTGCAGGGCGCCAACCTGTGGCGTGAGGTCAAGGACCGGCTCGACAAGCCCGGCTCGGGCCTCTCCGGCGGCCAGCAGCAGCGCCTGTGCATCGCCCGCGCCATCGCCGTCTCGCCCGAGGTGATCCTCATGGACGAACCCTGCTCGGCGCTGGATCCGATCTCCACGCTCGCCATCGAGGACCTCATCGAGGAGCTCAAGAGCGACTACACCGTGGTCATCGTCACGCACAACATGCAGCAGGCCGCCCGGGTCTCGGACAAGACGGCGTTCTTCAACATCGCCGGCACCGGCAAGCCCGGCAAGCTGATCGAATACGACGACACCGCCACGATCTTCAGCACCCCGTCCCAGAAGGCCACCGAGGACTACGTCTCCGGCCGCTTCGGGTAGGCCCGGGACGTTCGTCAGCCCAGCAGGGGGGACAGGGCGAGGAACAGGATGCCGCCCAGCACCGCCACGGCCGGCGCGGTGGCCAGCCAGGTCGCCAGGATTTCGCGGAGCACGGACCGGCGCAGCGTGGAGAACCGCTGGTTGACGCCGGCGCCCACGATCGCGCTCGTCATCAGCTGCGTGCTGGACAGCGGCATGTGCAGCCAGAGGCCGCCGAGGAACAGCATGCTCGAGCTGACCGCCTGGGCGCTCATGCCGCGCAGCGGATCCACCCGGACCAGGTTGTAGCCCAGCGTGTGCGTCAGCCGCCAGGAACCGAACAGGGTGCCGGCGGCCAGCGCGGTGCCCGCGAAGATCTGCACCCAGAGCGGGATGGCCGCCGTGTCGGCGGCGCCCGCGGCGGCCAGGGCCAGCACGATCACGGCCATGGTCCGCTGCCCGTCCTGCAGCCCGTGGCCCAGGGCGAAGGCCGAGGTGAACACCGACTGCGCCATCCGGTTGCCGGCGTCGCCCCGCCGCGGGGAGCTGTAGCGCATCAGCCAGCTGGCGGGAAAGACCAGCAGGTAGGCCAGGGCGAAGGCGATCAGCGGGGACAGCAGCAGCGGCAGGGCGATCTGTTCCCAGATCACCCGGGCCGAGCCGGAGATGTTCTCGCCGCCGACCAGCGTGGCAGCCGCACCCGAGCCTACGATGCCGCCGACGAGGGCGTGGGTCGAGGAGGAGGGAATCCGCCGCCACCAGGTCCACAGCCCCCAGCTGCAGGCCGCCAGCAGGCCGGCCAGCAGGATGCCGAGCCCGCCGGTGCCCGCCGGCAGCTCCACGAACCGGACCGTGAGCGCGACGGCGAGGGCGGTGCTGAGCAGGCTGCCCGCCAGGTTGAAGCCGGCGGCCAGGCCGGCGGCGATCCGCGGGGTCAGGGCCCGGGTGCGCACGGACGTGGCCACCGAATTGGAGACGTCATGGAAGCCGTTGATGAAGGCGTAGGCCCCGGCGATGAGCACGGTGGCGCCCAGCAGGACGGTGGTCACCTACGATTCACGCACCAGCACGCCGCCGACGTAGGTGGCAGTGGAGCGCAGTCCGGACACCACCGAGGCCAGCTGGTCGGCCAGGTCGCGGTGGCGGGCGTACGCGGCGGGCTTGAGGTCCTGCAGCATCTCAGCCACCCACATGCGGTGCGTGCGTTCAGCCCGCTTGGTCAGGCGCAGCATCTCGATCCAGTACTCTTCCAGGTCCTGCAGCGAGGCCAGGCGACGCATGGCGGCCACGGTCAGCTCGGACTGGCGGCTGATCACCTCCAGCACCTCGGCGGCGCGGCGGGAGAGCTTGGCGGGCCGGTACAGGCCGATGATCTCCGCTGCTCCGTCAAGGCGCTCGACGGCGGTGAGCAGCAGCAGGGACAGCTCGTACAGGTCTTCCCGGGGGAGGGGATTGATGAAGCTGGTGCGCATCTGCGTCATCAGGGCGAAGTGCAGATCGGTGGCTTCGGCTTCGATCCGGTGCATGTCTTCGACCAGCCGGTCGAAGCCGTCGGGGTCTGCTCCCAGCATCTCGGCCAGGACGGCCGTGCCGTCCAGCAGCTGCCCGGCGGTCCGGGACAGCAGGTCAAGGCCCGCGGTGTCCTGGGGAAACAGGCGGAGCTTCACGACGCCGGGTGCGGCTCGGTGATCATCACATCCAGAAGAATATCGGATGTCTGGGGCGGGGCGGCCGCTGCCGGCCCCGGACAGAGTAATGGTGCCGAACCGGGAGCGCCTCTCGGCGGAAGGCCGCTCGCAGCGGCTAAAGGTTGAAGCCCGGGGGTTCCACGGTCCGACACCAGTTTCAGTCTTCTACTCGCCGTGGATGATGTCAACACGGAGGCCGGGCCCGGTGGCGGGTCTCACAGCAGCGCCGTTCAGTCCAGTTCTCCGCGCCGCCAGGCACGGGCGGACGCCTCGAGGTCTTCGGCCGTGCGGACCAGCTGCCGGGCGTTGCGTGTCAGCGCGGTGGCGCGCCCGCTGTGGGCTGCCTCCGCGTCATCGGCGTGGTGGGTCTGTCCGAGGGCCACCACCCGGCAGAACGCGGCAAACCGTTCCAGGGCAACGTCGAAGTCGCCCTGGAAGGCACCCGAGAGGATGGTGTCGGCCATGCCGCGGACCTCCGAGGCGCCGAGCGGTTCGGCCACGCCGGCGACCACCTTGGACACCTGTGCAACGTCCTTGCCTGCGGCGTAGTACGCGGCCACCCGCTCAGGATCCTGCTGGACGGCGGCGCGGAGCGCATACAGGCGCCACAGGGCCCCGGGAAGGGACCGGGCCGGGCTTTCGGCCCACAGCTCTGCGATGGACTCCAGGCCCTGGCGGTCGGCCAGTTCGACCAGGCGCCGGGTGATCTCCGGGTCATCGGCACGGCGGCCGTGGTGGACCAGCGCCTGGGCGGCGAGGTGCGCGGCCTCGGAGACCCGGGCCGGATCGGCGCCGCCGGCGAAGTTCGCAAAGTCCTGCGGAGTGAACGGCTTGGGCTTGTGATGGCGGGGAGGTTGGGATGAGGACTCGCTCATGCTTCGAGAATACTCCCGCGGGCGGCGCCGGATCGAGGCGGATCAACGGTCCCCGGGTCGGCACCGCAGACGACGTCGGCCGGCGGGTTTTCCCGCGCCGGGTTCCGGTGGGATAAAGTAAAAACGCTGATTCGTGCCGGCCCTTCGGAGCCGGCGTCCGGATCGGTGGCGGGCCTTTAGCTCAGTTGGTAGAGCAGCGGACTTTTAATCCGCGGGTCGTGGGTTCGATCCCCACAGGGCCTACGGCAAAGTGCCCCTGGAACATTGGTTCCGGGGGCACTTTTTTGCTGTCCAGGGGCGGTTGCGGTTCAGTTGCCGGCACCGGGAAGGGTGCGCGGAGTGGGTGCCTTCGCCGTGGATTCCGTGTCGAAGTTCAGGAGCTTGTGCCGGCCGTCGCAGAACGGCTTGATGGCCGAGCCGCCGCAGCGGCACAGCGCCACCGTTTCGCGGTCCCGCGGCACCGGTTCCCCCTCGGGCGTGACGATTTCGAAGTTGCCCCGCACCAGCAGCGGTCCGTTGGGGTAGGCAACAATCGAGGCGGCGGCGGCGTCGTCGGTCTGGTTGTCCCGGCTCATGCGGGCACTCCTTCGGCCAGGGCGGCGGCGTCGAGCGCGGCGCCGGCGGCTCCGGAACCGCCGTCGGCAGCCTCCGGGAAATACAGTGCGGAGCGCCCTTCCTTCCACGCCTCGAGCTGTTCCCGGCCGGCCAGTGCGTCCAGGGCCAGCACGGTGCAGGCGCCGAAGACGACGTCGGCCAGCAGCTCGGGCTCGGCCTCCACCAGCCCGCCGGCCAGGTCGCGTGCGGCGATCTGTTCGTGCACGGCATCGGCTTCCACATGCTCATCGAAATAGTGCACGACGGCACCGTCGAACCCGTGCCGGCGGAAGCCGCGGGCGTAGAAGGAGTTCGGTATCGACGAGGTCATTTCGAAGGCTGCCAGGTGCCCGGCCACCGCGCCGCGCAGCCGGCGGTTCAGCCCAAACAGGCTCATGGCGTTGTTGGCGGCCAGCACCAGGGCCGGGGCACGGTCCAGGTAGCCGCCGTACGAGCTGTCCAGGCCCAGGCCGTCCATGGTCACGGCGAACAGGTGCGAGTGCATCTGGTCCGCCCGGCCGCCGCCGTATTCATCCGCCTGGATCTCCACCAGGGCCGCCTTGGCCCGGCCCACCGGCAGGCGCGGTATCGCCCAGCTGTGCGGATCGGCCTCCCTCAGCTGGTAGATGGAGCGCAGCATCAGGAACTCGCGGAGCTGGTCCAGGGTGGCCTTTTGGCCGATGAAGCGGGACACGGACGGCCCGTCGTCCTCAGCAGCCAGGGCGAAGAGCAGCTCCGACACCGCCGCCGCCGTGGGCTCCGGGAGGTCGGGAAGGGTCACCGCGGCGCGCAGGGCCGTTTCGAAGGCCGTCTCCAGCACGCTCCGCAGCCGGATCAGCTCCGGATGCCACTCCGCGTCGGCCGGCACACCGGGCAGCCCGCCGTAGTACAGCTCGTAGAGGCAGTACAGGCTCAGCTGCAGGTCGTTGTCCCGAAGCACGTCGGTGCCGGCTTCAATCCTGCGCTCCGCCAGGGCGAGCAGATCCGCAGTGCGGTCGTCGCAGGCGGTGTCCAGGGTTCCCAGGGCGTCCAGCAGGGCGGCGCTCAGCGGCCCGCGGGCCTGCGGCATGGGCATCGTCATGGTCTATCCTCAGCTCCGGCGCTGCCGGGGTCGGGGCGGCGGGCCGTGGCGGCACCGCTGGGAACAATCAGCATACTTGGTTCGGCGCGGCGCGCGGGCGTGGTCCGGGGACGTTGCCAAGCGGCGTCGAACGGCATGAAATGGAGGCAGGCCGGAGCGCGGGGACGCCCCGGCCGCAGGCACCGGCGGAAAGGAAGCCAGGCGATGACGGGCCCGGGAGAGTGGCTGCAGTTCATTGCCGCCCTGGTATTGATGGGCGGCGCGGCCGGCGGGACCGCCTGGTTGGCCGACGCCTCGCTTCGGCGCACGGGCGACGACGAGGCCGAAGACACCGAACGACTTTTCTGGGTGGTGCTCACCGGTGCCCTGGGCATGGTGCTGGGCGCGGTCTGGGCGGCCCTGGTCCTGCCGCAGCTTGCCCCGCTGGCCGGCGCGGTCCTGCTGGCTTCGGCCGGAGGCGCCGCCTGGTGGACCCACCGGAGGCGGCGTGCGCTGCTGGCACAAAGGAGCCGCCGGCTGCAGCGGCGGCGGCTGGACTCGCTCGTGGAACGGCACGAGCTGGTGCTGGAGCAGTGGCGCAGCTACGAACTGGATCCCTTCAAGGCCCTGGAGCGGCCCGGCCTCAGCGATGTTTCCCAGCCGCTGACGAGCTCGCTGATCCGCGCCATGCGTGAGGCGGAGGGGGCCCGGGGCCGGGCCCTGGAGCAGGCCTCCGACCAGCCCTCGTATGCCCGCGCCGTCGAGGCGCTGGAAACCGCGTGGCGGCGGCTGGACGGCGAAGCCGGACGCGGGTGAGCGGCGTCGGGCTATGGCCAAAACCGCCCGCCGGTGGCAGGCTCTGTCCATGGAACACAGGCGGGCAGATGTGCAGGTGCGGCGCAATGACGAGCTGGACCGATACGAGCTGCGGGTGGACGGTGAGCTGGCCGGCATTGCCGACTTCGTCCCGGAGGGCGGTGCGGTCGCGCTGACCCATACGGTCGTGGAACCGCGCTTTCGGCACCAGGGCTGGTCCTCGCAGCTGGCGCAGTACGCGGTGGAGGACATTGCCGGGCAGGGCCGCAGGATCAAGCCGTACTGCTCGTATATGGCGCGGTATCTCGAAAAGCATCCAGGGTACAGCCACCTGGTCTCCTGGCCGCAGGAACCCTGAGGGCCCCACGGCGCCGTCGTGAACCGCGGCGTTAATTGGAGCTGGCTCCCCGCTCTGCATATGGGGGGAACGCAGAAGGGGGAGCCAGTGCCACAACTATACTGGGTGCCGTGGGGATAAATCCAATCAGGGGGCGGGGTGCGCCATGTCCGTGAGCGCAAAGGCCTTCACCGCCTGGCGCCAGCTGGCCGCTCCCGGGGAGTCCACGGCCGACCTCTGCCGGCTCGCCGGCATCAAACGCTCCACCCTCGCCCAGCAGCTGGTCCGGGGAAAGGTCTCGGAGTCGACGGTGGTCCGCGTGGCGCGTGCCTGCGACCAGGAACCGGTCCAGGCGCTGTCCTACTTTGACGAGTACTCCGGATTGGCGGCGGGCGTACGCCCGCCGCTCGACGCCGAGCTGATCAGCCAGGTCAACTACGTCAGCATCCTGAAGGTGCTGGTCGCCCGCAGCGAGGGCGAGGACCGCATGCCGGAGCTCTCCGCCTATCCGCATCCCTATTCCGTCCGCGCCTGGTTCGACGCCGTGGACCCCGGCGACCTGCGCCAGCGGCTTGCGGCGGAAACCGGGGTGGCACCGCAGAATCTGTCCGCGCAGCTGCAGGCGGGCCGGCTCAGCCCGGAACTGGCCGTCGCCGCCGGACGGCTGGCCGGCGTGTCGCTGGCCAGCGGGCTGGTGGTCACCGGAGTGCTCACCCCGGACGAGGCCGGGTGGCCGCTCCAGGGCCGGGAGCAGGCACTGTTCCGGCTCAGCGCGTCCGAACTGGTCCTGCTGGCGCGGGATCGGCTGGAGGTCCTGGGCAAGGCGCTGAGGAAAATGGAACACGACGAAAACCGCAAACAGACCCTGTTGGAGAATCTCGGATGAATGCCGCCACGGCAATGCAGTGGGCCGCTTTGGTGATTACGGCCGTGGGATTCGTGGTGCGGGTCCCGGCCGCGGTACGCGGACGGAGCCGGGCGATGACCGTGTGCCTGCTGCTGCTGACCGTGTCCATGGCACTGAGCCTGCCCGTTTTCTATGAACCGGTGGACGCCTTCCTCGGCGGCGGGAATGTGGCAAATCTGCTGCTGAGATTCTGCCTCTATGTCATTTTCCTGATTTTGGGCTCCCGGATGGCGGTCGCCTTCGACGCACCCCGCGCAGGACGCCTTGTCGTCGGTCCCGTGGGCTGGTGGGTGTTCGGCATCGTGGGGGCGCTGACCGTGCTGACCTTCGTGCTGAGCGACCTGCCGGAGACCCGGACGGGGCTGGTCGGGTACGACTATCAGTTCAGTGTGGAGCTGTACGCCACGCTGGGGCGCCTTTATCCCGGGTATGTGGCCGCCTGCGTGGCGGTTGCCGCGGTGGCGACAGCTGCCCGCTCCGGCTATCCGGGCCTGGCGAGGGTCGCGGCCGGGCTCATCGCCCTCGGGCTGCTGAAAGTGGTCCTTTTCGTGCTGCTCCGGCTGACGCCCGTGGAGCTGGGAGACCTGAATTTCTACCTGCCGTTCTGCGCGGTGATAGCAGTCACGCTGGGCCTCATGGTGATCCAGGGCGTGCATTGGCGGCAGCAGCGGGACCGGCGGAACCTGCTGGCTTCCATTAACGCCGTGCGGCCGCATACATAACACTTTCGAAACGGCGTTCACATTAACATGATCGTGTGCCAGAATAATGAATATGTAACGTCCGCTGCCTGTGGGGGGTCAGCGTGAAGTTACAGCCGAAGCCAGCGGCCTAACCGCCGCTGGCTTCGCCATGTCCGGCACTATCCGGGATTCCTTCGCTTTCCAGCGCGCTTTCCGCGGCATATTCCGCAGCCGTGAACGGCTACTGCGCGTCCAGGTCCGTCTCCAGGACCTTGACCAGTTCGTCCAGGGCTGTCTCGGCCCCGTCTCCCTCGGCCCGCAGCACCACCACGTCTCCGTTGGAGGCGCCCAGGCTCATCAGGGCAAGCATGCTGGCCGCATCCATCGCCTCCTCCGCCGGCTCGCCGTCCATCCCGATGGTCACATCCACCGGCTGCGCCGCCGCCGCCTCGGCGAAGATGGAGGCCGGGCGCGCATGCAGCCCGACCCGGCTGGCAATGGTCGCTTTTCGTTCCGCCATGTTCTGCCTTCCTTTCCCTGGACCGCGGCCCCGGCGGGGCGCGGAGTTCATCGAGCAACAGAGGCCGGGCTAGAGGCCGAGCTGTTCCAGCACCGGAAGCCGGGAGCGGACCAGCGTCCTGGCCTCCGTGGCGGTCGCGGCGGCGAGGGCCCGCGCCGCCAGCTCACGGGCCTCCTCGATGGTCACGGAGGACAGGACAGCCCCTACCGTGGCCAGCGCCCGTGGCGTCATGGAGAGCGTGGTGACGCCCATGCCGGCCAGGACGACCGCCAGCGCCGGATCCGCGGCCGCTTCGCCGCAGACCCCGACCGGGCGGCCCTCCACGCCGTCGCCGGAGCCCTGCCCCGCCCGGCGGCCGCCGTCGACGGTTCGGGAGATCAGCTGCAGGACGGCGGGCTGCCAGGGGTCGTTGAGGGCGGCAAGGGTGCCGAGCTGGCGGTCTGCCGCCATCGTGTACTGCGTCAGGTCGTTGGTGCCCAGCGACGCGAACCGGACCCGGCGCAGGATGGCTTCCGACATGACGGCCGCCGCCGGGACTTCGATCATCACTCCCGGCACGGCCAAACCTGCGGCCGTGCACATGACAGCGAAATCGGCGGCCTCCTCGGCGGTCGAGATCATCGGCGCCATGACCCACACATCTGCTCCGTGGGTCCCGGCGGCTTCGGCGATCGCCTGCAGCTGGCGTTCGAGCACTCCCGGAAACGCCCGGTCGGTGCGGAAGCCGCGTACGCCCAGGGCGGGGTTCGGCTCGCTGATATCCGTCAGGAACGGCAGCGGCTTGTCGGCGCCGGCGTCCAGGGTGCGGACCACGACCTTGCGGCCCGGGAACGCCGCGAAGACCGAGCCGTAGGCCTGCACCTGCTCCTCATGGGAGGGCTCGGTGTCCCGGCCCAGGAAGCAGAATTCGGTGCGCAGCAGCCCGACCCCCTCCGCTCCGGCGGCCGCGGCCTTCTCGGCATCCTTGCCCGAGCCGACATTGGCCAGCAGCGGGACCCGGTACCCGTCCGACGTCGCGCCGGTCCCGCTGAAGGGCGGCAGCGAGACCCGCGAAGCGTACTTCTGCGCGGCCTCCCGCTCGGCGACCCCCGGGTTGACCACCACGGTGCCGGCCGTCCCGTCGAGGAAGACCTCGGCGCCGTCGGCGATGGAGTCCGCGCTCAGCGCCCCGACGACGGCGGGCAGGCCGAGCGAGCGGGCCAGGATGGCGGTGTGGGACTGGGGGCCGCCGCCGCTGGTGACCAGGCCGATGATCTTCTTCGGGTCCAGGGTGGCCGTGTCCGCCGGGGCCAGCTCCTCCGCGGTGAGGATGAACGGCACCTCCGAGTCCGGAATGCCCGGGGCCGGCAGCCCGTCGAGCCGGGCGACGATCCGTGCCCGGACATCGAGTACGTCCTGGGTGCGCTCGGCCATGTAGCCGCCCAGGCCCTGCAGCATGGCCGCAACCTCCATGCCGGCCTCCCAGACGGCGCGCTCGGCGCTCATCCCCTGGTTGATGTGCTTGCCGGCCGCCTTGAGCAGCATCGGGTCGGTGGCCATCATGGCCGTCGCTTCGAGGACGGCCTTCGAATCGCCGGATGCGGTGGAGGCCCGGTGCCGCAGGTCCTGCTGCACGGCTTCGGCGGCATCACGCAGGCGTTCCTTCTCGCCGTCGACGGTGCTGTCCGAGCCGAAACGAGCATCGGCGGCCGGCTCCGGCACCGGCGGCGGCATCCGCCGGGAGGGGCCGAGGACCCGGCCGGCGCTGACGCCGATTCCCTTGATGGTGCGCATATAGCTGCCTTCCTGTCGTGAGTGGAGAGCCTACGCGGCCGCAGTAGCCGACTGCCTGCTGCGGTCCCGGTTGCCGACCTGCATCAGGCCCACAAGGACCAGCGCGGAGACCACCATCCCGGCGAGGATGGCCACGACGAACATGAGCACGTTGCCGATCGCGAAGAACACGAAGATCCCGCCGTGCGGGGCCTGGCTCGTCACGCCGGAGGCCATGCAGATGGCTCCGGCCACCGCGCCCCCGGCCATCGAAGCGGGGATCACGCGGAACGGATCCGCTGCGGCGAACGGAATCGCGCCCTCGGAAATGAAGGCCGCTCCCAGCAGCCACGCCGCCTTGCCGTTTTCCCGCAGCGCCAGCGAGAACCGGTTCTTGGCCAGCACGGTCGAGGCCAGGGCCATGCCCAGCGGTGGCACCATGCCGGCAGCCATCACCGCGGCCATGATCTGCCAGGGCGCCTGGTTGTCGAGGCTGCCCGCACCCAGGCCCGCGACGGCGAAGGCGTAGGCCACCTTGTTGATCGGCCCGCCGAGGTCCGAGCCCATCATCAGACCCAGGACCAGGCCCAGGACGATGGCCGCGGCGCCGCTCAGCCCGCTGAGGGCATCATTCAGCCACAGCGTGAGGGCGGCAATGGGCCCGCCGAGGACCAGGATCATGAGCCCCGAGGCGATCAGCGATCCCAGCAGGGGGATGATGACCACGGGCATCAGCCCGCGGAGCCAGTTGGGAACCGTCCAGGTGCCGATCCAGCGGGCCACGTAGCCCGCCAGCAGGCCGCCGATGATGCCGCCGATGAAGCCCGCGTCCATGAACAGGGCCACCGCACCCACGGTGAACCCCGGTGCAATGCCGGGCCGGTCCGCCAGCGCGTACGCGATGTAACCGGCCAGCGCCGGCACGAGGAAGCCCATCGACAGGGTGCCGATCTTGTAGAAGACCGCGCCCAGGAAAAAGAGCACACCTTCGGGCGGTGGGTTGAACAGGGTGTAGTCGGAAAGGATGACATCAGCCCTGAGCTGGTCATTGGTCGTCAGGGCCAGCTCCCACCCGCTGGAGCCGCCCAGCAGGAAGCCCAGGGCGATCAGCAGGCCGCCGCCGGCCACGAAGGGAATCATGTAGCTGACGCCGGTGAGCAGGGCCCGCTTCAGCTGGCCGCCGAAGCTTTCGCCCGCCGCAGACTCCGGCTGGCCGGAGCTGTCGCCGCCGTCGCCGGAGACCCGGCGGGCGTCGGGATTCCGGGCGGCGGCGAGGGCTTCGTCGATCATCACGCCGGGCTCGTCGATGCCCCGTTTCACCGGCCCGTCCACCACCGGCTTGCCGGCGAACCGCCCCTTGTCCCGGACATCGACGTCGGTCGCGAAGATGACTGCGTCAGCGTCCCGGATGACGGCCGGATCCAGGGGAGTGGAGCCGGCGGACCCCTGGGTCTCCACCTGCAGGTCGACGCCCTGTTCCGCGGCGGCCGCAGCCAGCGCATCTGCTGCCATATAGGTGTGCGCGATGCCGGTGGGGCAGGCGGTGACGGCGACCAGGCGGGCCGGCCTGGAGCCGGTTCCTCCCGTGTCCGTTCCGGCCCCGGCAGCGGTGTCGGCACCCGCCGCGTGCGCGCCGGTGGCACCGGCTGCACCGGCGCTCGCCGTGCCCGCGGCCGAGGCGGCGTTGGCGGTCGATCCCGCGGCGTCCGCCGTTCCGGCCCCGGCAGCGGAAGGCGCCGTCGAGCCGGCGTCGGCGGCCGGCCCGAGGCCGAGGGCGCCGTCGACCAGTTCAACCACCTGCCCGGGGCTGGAAGCCGCGCGAAGGGATGCCGTGAAGTCCTTGCGGACCAGGGAGCGGGCCAGCTTGGCCAGCAGCTGCAGGTGCTCCTGGTCCGCGCCCTCGGGTGCGGCGATGAAGAACACGATGTCGGCCGGACCGTCCTTGGCGCCCCAGTCCACCGGCGGGTCCAGCCGGGCCATCGCGAGGGAGGCCTGCGTGACAGCGGCGGAACGGCAGTGCGGGATGGCAATGCCGCCGGGCACGCCGGTGGCGGTCTTTTGCTCCCGGGCCATGGCGTCGGCATACAGCTGGTCGAAGTCGGTGGCCCGGCCGTCCGCAACCACCTGTTCGGCCAGGTGTCGGATGACCTCGGCACGGTCCGTGCCCAGGCTGCGGTCCAGGGTCACCAGCTGTGGGGTGATGAGTTCAGACATCAGTCCTCCTCCTGTCCCGTTCCGGCCGGCGCAGGGGTGGGCGGCAGCGGGGCGGGGACGATGGTCGAGACGGTAACCGCCTCGGGCGTGGTGTCGGCGAGGGCCGGCAGGGCGGTGCCGGGCAGGGCGGTTGCCGCAGCACCGTGGGCCACGGCCTGGCGCAGGCAGTCCTGCGGAGACGCGCCGGCGACGGCGGCCAGAAGGTAGCCGGCAAGGGAGGAATCTCCCGCGCCCACCGTCGAACGCGGAACGATGGGCGGGTGCACTCCCATCCAGCAGCCTTCCGCCGTGACCAGGAGGGCTCCCTTGCCGCCGAGCGTCGCCAGGACCGTTTTGGCTCCCTGCCGGATGAGCACCCGGGCGGCGGCGGCGGCCAGCGCCGGATCCTGCTCCAGCTCCTCGCCGGTGGCGACGGCAGAGGCCTCGGCCAGCTCCTCCGCATTGGGTTTGATCAGGTCGGGGGAGCCCTGGTGCAGCAGCGCGCCAAGCAGCGGGGGGCCCGAGGAGTCAACGGCGACCGCCGGGGCGTCCGCGCCCAGGGCCTCCCGCAGGGCGTGGGCGGCGAGGGCGTAGAAGTCGGCGGGCAGCCCCGGGGGCAGGGACCCGGCCAGCACCGCCCATCGGGCGGGCCCGTCGGCGGCGCGGCAGGCCCGGACCAGCAGGGCCAGCAGCTGTTCCTGTGCGGCGGCGGTGAAGACCGGGCCCGGTTCGTTGATCTTGGTGGTGGTGCCGTCCGGCTCCGTCAGCGTGATGTTGGACCGCAGCGCGGAGGAAATCGGCAGGTTGGCGTAGGGGACGCCGGTGCCGGCGAGGGCCGTGATGAGCGGATCGGTGTCCGCCCCGGGCAGGACGGCCAGGGCCCGGGCACCGGAGGCCGTCAGGGCGCGGCAGACGTTGACGCCCTTGCCGCCCGGCTCTTCCGAGACGGCGTCGGCGCGCTGTACCGCTCCGCGAAGCAGCGGACCGGGAAGGGCAATGGTGCGGTCCAGGCTGGGGTTGGCGGTCAGGGTGACGATCATGCGGCCACCGCCGTCGGTGTGGCGTGCCGCCTTGGTCCGACTCTCATGCGCACCCGCAATCTGTGGCCTTGAGCCACGGGTATGTGCGTCTTAGCGACTCTAGGTTTCCCCCGTAGCTAATGCAATGGGACGGCGCGTGGGGCCCGCGCCGGGGCCCTGATGGGGCAGCGCTACGCTGGAGAAATGGAATCCGTTCTGTGGTCCGCGCCCGAGGGGCGGCGCGCCGGCACCCACCTGCTGGTCATGCTGCACGGCTACGGCTCCACCGAGGAGCGGATGCGGGATCTGTTCGCGGCGCTGCCCGACGGCGTGACGGGCGCCGCGCTGCGCGGACCCTTCCCGGTGGGCAGCGACTACGGGTGGTTCCTGCTCGATCCCCTGCTGCAGTCGGATACCGGCGAGGTGATCGAGGCGGGCACCGTGCTGCTCTCCAGGATCGACCGGCTGCGCCGCGAGGGCGGGTTCACCGGGGTGAGCCTGCTGGGCTTCTCCCAGGGCATGGCCATGGCCGTGACGATCCTGCGGCTTCGCCCTCAGGCCTTCACCGCCGTCGTCGGGCTCTCCGGCTTCGTCGCGGAGAACGAGCTGCTGGCCATGGCCGAGCCGCTCTCGGAGCCGGTGCCGTTCTTCTGGGGCAGGGACCGCCGGGACTGGATGATCCATGAGGACGCGGTGGCGCACACCGCCCGGTGGCTGGAGGCGAACACCGCTCTGACCATGCGCACCTACCCCGGAATGGGGCACCGGATCGGGGCCGAGGAAGTGCGCGACGTCGGCGTCTTCCTGCGCCGGTATCTCGCCTAGCCGGAGCGCCAATCAGGCCCTTCTGGCCGCCGGGGATGCCACCTTCCAAAACCCCTTGACTTGCAACCTAAGCATGCTTATGAATAGTGTGGGGGCAGCAGAGACCTACAGGTCAGCTGGAAAGTCACTACTCGTACCACGCAAGGAGTATTCATCATGGGAATCATTGGTTGGATCGTCCTCGGACTGCTTGCCGGTCTGATCGCCAAGGCCATCCTCCCGGGCCGCCAGGGCGGCGGCATCATCATCACGATGGTGCTCGGCGTCGTCGGCGCCCTGCTGGGCGGCTTCCTTGGCAGCGTCCTCTTCGACGCAGGCCTGGAGGACTTCTTCTCCATCCAGACCTGGCTGCTGGCCATCCTGGGCTCCATCGTCGTCCTGCTCGTCTACGGTTTCCTGACCAAGAACCGGGCACGCGCCTAACTGCAGTTCCCGCTCCATCGGGAGCGGCCGACGGGGCGGTCCAGCGGAAGCATTCTTCCGCCGGGCCGCCCCTGACGTGTCTCACGTACCCTCTTCACAGGGCCGCCCGGCCCCTGAAGGAAAGGAAGCTCTGTTCGCCATGGCCAAGAATTCCAACCGCGCCTTCCGCCTGGCCGGCCGCAGCGTGTTCGGCAAGGACGGCACCCCCAAGCCGGCAGTGGTGCGCGGCATCGAAAAAGCGGTGGAGGTGCAGCGGCCCCTGGTCCTGGCCAACATCCGCCGGCTGCAGCGCAAGCACCCCGACGCCTCCGCAGCTGAACTCGTAGGCATCCTCGAAAAGCACTACCTGGCCGCCGTGACCGGCACCGGGGCCGCGGTCGGCGCGACCGCCGTCGTGCCCGCGGTCGGAACGGTGGCAGCCCTGGGGCTCTCCGCCGCGGCGACGGTGGGGTTCCTGGAAGCCACTGCGCTGTTCGCCCAGTCGGTCGCGGAGATCCACGGCATCCGGCTCGCCGACCCCGAGCGCGCGCGGACCATGGTCATGGCCATCATGCTCGGCGAAGAAGGCACCTCCCTGATGCAGCAGCTGGCCTCCGGCCGGGGCGGGTCCCCGTGGGCCGGGACCATCGGCGGCATGCCGTCCGGCGTCATGGGCAACCTCGGGGCCACCATCCGCCGCCGGTTCATGCGCAAGGTCGTCGCCCGGCAGGGCACCGCCATGCTGGGACGGGCGCTGCCGTTGGGCGTGGGCGCCGTCGTCGGCGGTGCCGGGAACCTGGCCATGGGACGCGCCGTCATCGCCTCCACCCGGCGGGCGTTCGGCCCGGCCCCGGAGACGCTCGACGGCGAACTGGCCGCCGACCTGCGGGCCCTGCCGGACGGTCCGGCGGCCTGACCCGGCCGGCCGGGCGAACCGGGCAGATCAGCCGAAGACGGCGTGCGCGATCGTGAAGATCAGCAGGCCGGCCAGCGACCCCACCACGGTGCCGTTGATGCGGATGTACTGCAGGTCCCGGCCGACCTGGAGTTCGATCTTCTCCGAGGTCTCGACCGCGTCCCAGCGCTCCACGGTCTCGGTGATCACGCCGGCGATGTCGCTGCGGTAGGTGTTCACCAGGTAGGACGCCGCATCCGCGACGTACCGGTTCACCTTCCCGGCCAGCTCGGGCTCGTCGACCAGCCGCTGCCCGAACTCCCGCACCGCCGCCTTGAAATTGGTGCTCAGCTCGCTGTCCGGATCCTCGACGGCCGTGACCAGGGCGCCCTTGACGGTGGTCCAGGTGCGGGTGACCAGGTCCCGGACCCGCGGGTCGTCCAGCACCTGCTCCTTGACGGAGTCAGCCCGGGCCATCACCTCCGGATCGGTCTGCAGGTCCTTGGCCACCCCGGTCAGGTAGCCGTCCAGGGCCCGGCGCAGCTGGTGGTCGGGGTCCTGCTGGACCGCCACCAGGAACCGGTCCAGTTCCAGCTGCACCCGCTCGGCCACCAGGTCGTCGACGAACGCCGGCACCCACGACGGCGACCGTTCGGCCACCAGGCGGGGCAGCACCCCCGGATTCTTCCGGGTCCAGTCCACGACGCTGTCCACCACCAAGTCCACCAGCCGGTGGTGGTGGCCCTGTTCAAAGACCTGCTCCAGCATCCGCCCGGCCGGCGGCCCCCACTGCGGGTCCACCACGTGGCGGCGGAAGATGGACTCGATGACGTCCCGCACGGCGTCGTCGTCGAGCACCCGCAGGATGCCGCGGATCGCGGCCGACCCCTCGGCCGCCACCCGCTCCGCGCCCTCCGGGCGGGCGAGCCAGGCTCCGGCCTTCTCGGCCACCCCCACCGAGGCGAGCTTGGAGCGTACGACCTCCTCGGACAGGAAGTTCTCCTCCACGAACTGGCCAAGCGAGGCGCCGATCTGGTCCTTGCGGCGCGGAATGATGGCGGTGTGCGGAATCTTCAGCCCCATGGGATGGCGGAACAGGGCGGTGACCGCGAACCAGTCGGCCAGGGCGCCGACCATGCCGCCCTCGGCCGCGGCGCGGACGTACTGCAGCCAGGGCCAGCGCTCCTGGAAGGCGAAGGCGAACACGAAGATCACGGCCAGGACTCCCAGCAGGCCGGTGGCCAGCAGCTTCATTCGGCGCAGGGCCTCGGCCCGCTGCTCCTCGGTCACGGCTGCGACTGCCATCCGGTGCTCCTTCGTTCCTGGCGGCCGGGCACCCGGGAGGATCAGCCCGGGTCCGGGATCCGGCTCCCCAGTGTAGTCCCCGGCCCTTGGCGGCCGTTGATACGGTTCGGTGCGCCTGCCCTGACAGCAGGCACGGGCCTCGCCTAGGGTTGGAGGAGCGGGCCCGGCGTGGGCCGGCGGGACGGGAGGACCCTTGGACCAGCTGATCTTCGCCCACCGGGGCGCCAGCGGCCGGTACGCCGAGCACACCAGGGCCGCCTTCCTGCAGGCGCTGGCCGACGGTGCCGACGGCGTGGAGTGCGACGTCCGGCTCAGCCGGGACGACCAGCCGGTCTGCATCCATGACGACACCCTCGACCGCACCTCCGACGGAACCGGCGACGTCTGGGACTACACGGTCGAGGAGCTGCGGGCCTTCGACTTTTCCTCTTGGAAGGGTGCGGCGGTGCCGGTGGAGTACGGGGCACCGTCGGAGCAGTTCATGACCCTGGCGGACGTGCTGGACCTGCTGGCGGAGGATGGACGGGAGATCAGGCTGGCCATCGAGCTCAAGCATCCCAGCCCGTCGGGCCTGCTGCTGGAGGAAAAGGTCCTTGAGCTGCTGCTGGAGAGGGGCTTCGACCCCGCTGCTTCCCGGCTCGGCGCGGTGCAGGTGAGCTTTATGAGCTTCAGCCCCGATTCCTGCCGCCGCATGCTGGAGCTGGTGCCGCCGTCGGCGGTCTGCCAGCTGGTGGCCGACGTCGAGCCGGAGCAGGTGCGCGAGCGCGTCGCCGCCGGCCCGCTGGGCATGGCGGCCCTGGTGCACCTGCTGCGGATGGCCGTGAACGAGGGCGAGGCACTGCTGGACAGCGGCGCGGCGGGCGTGGCCGGGCCCGGGGTGGAGTACGTCCGCGAGCACCAGGAGCGGATCCGCAGCTGGATCGGCGCCGGATTGGTGCAGCGGGTCTGGACCGTGGACTCCGCCGATGACCTGGCCTTCCTGCAGGATCTGGGCGTCCAGGAGATCACCACCAACCATCCGGCCGAAATGCTGGCCCTGCTGGGCCGGGGCGTGTCGGCCGTCCGGGCGGAGCGGGCCGGAACCGAGGGTTAGGCTGGGCCCGTGCCCGACACGGGCGTGGACGAGACGCCCGGAGGCATCAGGGATGAACGGCAGGACGCTTTCCGCCGCAGCGATGGCTGCACTGCTCTCGGTGAGTGCGGTGAACCATTTCCGCAATCCGCGGTTCTACAACCAAGTGGTGCCGCGCAGCATCTGCACCGATACGCAGGGCCGCTTCGGCGTGCTGACCCGCCGGCAGTGGGTCCATCTGAGCGGGGTGCTTGAGTTTGCCGCCGCGGCGGCGCTGCTGCTGCCGGCCACGCGGAGGGCCGCGGCGACGGCGACGGCCGCGATGTACGTCGGATTCATCGCCGGGCACATCAGCGCATTGGAGCGGGCGTTCTCGCCCCGCGGCAGCCGACAGGCCCGGATCATCCACTCGCTGCGCCTGCCGCTGCAGCTTCCGCTGATCCGCTGGGCCTGGAGCCTGCGCCGCTGATGCCCACGCGAGTGCTGCTGCTGGCCGACACGCACCTGCCGCGCCGGGCCAAGGTGCTGCCGGAGGAGGTGTGGACCGCGGTCGAGGCCGCGGACCTGGTCATCCATGCCGGGGACTGGGTCAGCGTCGACCTGCTCGACGAGCTCGAGGCCCGTTCCCGGTCCCTGCTCGGCTGCTGGGGAAACAACGACGGACCCGACCTGCGGGCCCGGCTGCCCGAGGTGGCCCGCGCCGTCGTCGAGGACGTGCGGATCGCCGTCGTGCATGAAACCGGAGCGGCCAAGGGCCGGGAGGCCCGGATGGAGCGTGCCTTCCCCGGGACGGACCTCTTGGTCTTCGGGCACAGCCACATCCCCTGGGACACCACCGCGCCCGGCGGCCTGCGCCTGCTCAATCCCGGCTCGCCCACCGACCGCCGCCGCCAGCCGTTCTGCACCTACATGGAGCTGCAGATCGACGGCGGGACGGTGCGGGCGGACCTGCGGAGGCTTCCGCCGCGCAGGTCCGGCCCGCCTGCTGCCTAGACGCCCGCGGTCTCCCGCTGCGGGGCGGCAGCGGCCGACGCCGGTGCGCCCGTCTTCGCGCGGCTGCGCAGCGAGGCGATCGCCAGGCCGCCGAGCACCATGGGCACGATGAACAGGAAGTACAGGTTGCCCGGCTTCCAGCCGCCGTCCATGAGGGCGCCGGCGACGATCGGGGAGATGATGGCGCCGATCCGGCCCATGCCGGTGATGAAGCCGATCGCCGTGGCCCGCACGTCGGAGGAGTAGTAGACCGGACCGATCGAGAACATGCCGGCAATGCCCGCATTGACCAGGAAGCCGAGCAGCGCAGCGGCCGGCAGGGCTGTCGCCGTGGAGGCCGTGGAGACGGCGTACAGGGCGAAGCCGCCCGCGGCGAGGATGAAGAACGCCACCAGGACCCACTTGAGGTTCCAGCGGGCGGCGATGAGGCCGAACACGATGGAGCCGAAGATCGCGCCCAGGCTGAACAGGGTGCCGGCCGTGATGCCGTCCTGCGCCGAGTGACCGGTTTCGGTGATCAGCTTCGGGGTCCACGAGTTGGCGAAGTAGAAGGAGGCCATGAGCATCAGGAAGGCCACGGACAGGAACAGCGTGGTTGCGGCGTAGCGGCTGGAGAACAGCGCCTTCCAGCGGGCGCCGGTGGTCACGGCGGTGCCTGCCGGTGCGTGCGGCACCTCAGTGACGGCAGGCTGCTCCAGCCGGGCGAGGATGCGGTTCATCTTGTCCAGGGCGCCGGCGGGGCGCTTGACCATCAGGTAGTCCAGGGACTCGGGCAGCACCTTGAGGATGAACGGAATCATGGCCAGCGTGATCAGGCCACCGAAGATGAACGCGGCGTGCCAGCTGAACTGGGCGATGAGCACGCCGGCGATGATGCCGCCGAGCGCGCCGCCGATGGGCTGGCCGGCGCTGTACAGGCTGATGGCGGTGGAACGGCGCTTGGCCGAGGAGTACTCGGAGACGTAGACGTTCAGGCTGGCCTGCATGGTGCCGATGGCCAGGCCCGTGATGAAGCGCAGCACGAACAGGACCTGGTAGCTGGGCGCGAACGCCGAGGCCAGCATGCCGGCCGAGATGACCAGGGCGCAGATCAGGATGGTCTTCTGGCGGCCGATGACATCGGCCACCTGGGCCAGCAGGATGGAGCCGACCGCCATGCCGAAGAGGGCGGCGGAGAGCAGCAGGCCCAGCTCGGAGCCGCTGAGGTCCCAGTGCTCGCTGATCGCGTTGGCGCTGAAGGCCATCACCAGCACGTCGAAGCCGTCGATCATGTTCAGGGCGACGCAGATGGCGACGATGCCGATCTGCGTGCGCTTCATGGGAGCCGCCTCGAGGCGTTCCTTGATTTCCATGGGCATTACCTAACTCATAGGGGGCGGCGGCGGTGCCGCCCCCGGTCACCGTGTTCGCATACTGAACAACAGTTCGAAAAATGAACTTTTCGAGAGTACGCCCGGATTGCTGTGAGAGCAATTACAGCTATGAAGTCGGTTACATCCCCGGTTCATACACGCAGAAGGGCCCGCGCCTCCGATGGGAAGGTGCGGGCCCCGGCAGGCGGTCCGGCGTCAGGCGGAGGGGTTCAGGACCACCTTGATGCAGCCGTCTTCCTTCTTCTGGAACTTCTCGTAGAGGGCCGGCGCCTCGTCCAGGCCGGCGCGGTGGGTGGTCATGTCCATGACAGCCAGCGGGTCCGAGGGGTCCTCCACCAGGGGCAGGAGGTCATCCACCCAGCGCTTGACGTTGGCCTGTCCCATCCGCAGGTTCAGCTGCTTGTCGAACATGTTCATCAGCGGCATCGGGCTGGCCATGCCGCCGTAGACGCCGGAGAGCGAGACGGTGCCGCCGCGGCGGACAGCGTCGATGGCCCCGTGCAGGGCGGAGAGGCGGTCGGTGCCGGCGGTCTCCATTGCCTTCTGCGCGAGCTTGTCCGGCAGCAGTCCCACGGCGTGCTGGGCGGCGGCGCCGACATGGGAGCCGTGCGCCTCCATGCCGACGGCGTCAACGACGGAGTCCGGCCCGCGGCCGTCGGTCAGGTCCCGGAGCTCGTCGGCGACGTTCCTGTGCAGGTCCAGCACCTCCGCGCCGTGGCGTGCGGCCATCTCGCGGCGTTCCGCAACCGGGTCGACGGCGAGCACGCGGTAGCCGAGGTGGCGGCCGATCCGTGCGCTGAACTGGCCCACCGGGCCGAGGCCGTACACCGCGAGGGTGCCGCCGGCGGGAACGTCGGCGTAAGCCACGGCCTGCCAGGCGGTGGGCAGGATGTCGGAGAGGAAGAGGTAGCGGTCATCCGGCAGTTCCTGCCCGACGACGATCGGGCCGTAGTCGGCGTGCGGCACCCGCAGGTACTCGGCCTGGCCGCCGGGCACGGAGCCGTAGAGCTCGGAGTAGCCGAAGAGCGGGGCGCCGGAGCCCTTCTCCCGGACCTGCGTGGTCTCGCACTGGGTCTGCAGGCCCTGGCGGCACATGAAGCAGTGGCCGCAGGCGATCTGGAAGGGAATGACCACCCGGTCTCCGGGCTTCAGGTTGGTCACCGCGGCGCCGACCTCCTCCACGACGCCCATCGGTTCGTGGCCCAGGATGTCGCCGGACTTCATGTACGGGCCGAGAACCTCGTAGAGGTGCAGGTCCGAGCCGCAGATGGCGGTGGAGGTGACTCTGATGATCGCATCGGTGGGCTCCTGGATCACCGGATCCGGGACCTGCTCGACGCCGATCCTGCGCTTGCCCTGCCAGGTAACTGCCTTCATCTGTTGCCTCCTGTGGCGTTCATGGATGGGACGTTGAGCTCCATCCTGCCAAATAGTAAGGGTGCTGACAAATAGCCCCCGTGCAACTCGCGCTACCGTGGCAGGGTGAGAGCAGGGATGACGCCGGCGGTGCGGATCGGAATGGCCATCGCCGTAGGCACCGGCCTCTACGGCGTCTCCTTCGGGGCGCTCGCGGTGGCAGCAGGCCTTTCCTTCTGGCAGGCGGTGGCGCTGAGCGCGCTGCTGTTCAGCGGCGGATCCCAGTTCGCTTTCGTGGGCGTCCTGGCCGGCGGGGGCAGCGGAGCCGCCGCCCTGGGGGCCTCCGCGCTGCTGGGCGTGCGCAACAGCATCTACGGAATGCAGCTGAACGCCCTGCTGCGGCCGCCGCGGTCCCGCCGGGCGCTGGCGGCGCATGTGACGATCGACGAGTCGACCGCCGTGGCCAGCGGCCAGACGGACCCGGACGAGCAGCGGCGCGGATTCTGGACGGCCGGACTGGGGATCTTCATCCTCTGGAACCTTTTCACGGCCGTGGGCGCCCTGGCCGGCGAAGCCATGGGCGACCCCCGTGCCTGGGGCCTGGACGGTGCCGCCGTTGCCGCCTTCCTGGCCCTGCTCTGGCCCCGCCTGAAGAGCGGCGACGCCGTGGCTGTGGCGGTCGCCGCCGCAGCGGCGACCATCCTGACCGTGCCGCTGATCCCTCCAGGCCTGCCGATCCTCGTGGCCGGGGCGGTGGCGGTGGGAGCGCAGCTGCTGCTCGGGCGCGGTTCCGACGGCGCGTCCCCGGCTCCGGAAGGAGAGACCCGATGAGCCTGTGGCTGTGGATCGTGGCCGCCTGCGCGGTCGGCTACCTGACCAAGCTGGCCGGTTACCTCGTGCCGGTGCGCTGGCTGGAGAGGCCGTGGGTGACCCGCACCGCGGGAGCGTTGACCATAGGGCTCCTCGCGGGCCTTACGGCAATGAATGCCGCCGCCAGCGGCCAGGAAGTGGTGCTGGATGCGCGGCTTGCCGCCCTCGCTGCGGCCGCCGTCGCGCTGGCGCTGCGCGCCCCGTTCCTGGCGGTGGTCGTGGCGGGCGCAGCCGCTGCAGCCCTGGCCCGGCTGGCCGGCGCGGCCTGAACCGGACCCGCTTAGCTGGCCCAATCGGCCTGGCGGGTTAGCCGAACCCCGAGACCGGCCGCGGACCGCTCTGCGGCCGTTCCTGCGGGGTCCGCAGGACGGAAGAGTCATGCAGCAGGAAGGCCCGGGCGAAGGCTTCCTCGTTGCTCAGCGGACGCCGTTCCGGCGTAGCGGGCCCAGCAGTGGTCCCAGCGGCAGTCGCTGGGTCGGGCGTGACGCCCGGCGTGACGGCCGATGCCGGGCCGCCGCGCTCCAGCAGGCCGCGCGGGGCACAGGCCGGCAGCGCTTCCGGCACCTCCACGGACGCCGGGATGCCGGCCGGCCCGTCGGACGCCGCTCCTCCGGCGATCCGGGAGCCGGTGAGGTCCAGCAGCGCGCGCAGGGCTTCGCCGTCGATGTGCCGGGCCCGAAGCAGGTTCACGGCCATGACGGCGCCCAGGGTGGCGGTATGCCGGAGGATGTTCACGAGGGAGGGATAGGTCTCGGGGGTGAGGCAGCCGCGGACTTCGATCGCGGCGCTTGCCTTGGCCGTATCGACCCGGACCAGGACACGCAGGCTGTGTTCCATGACGGACTCCGCTGGCGCGTAGACGACAGGCCGCTGCTTGACCTTGCCTGTCGAGGCTAGCAGCGCCGCCGTGCGCCTGTCAGCGCCTTGGCGGCAGTTGTGGATCCGTTGCCCGCAGTCCCCCCGGGGACCGCTAGCCGGCCTTTTCGCCGGATCCCGCACCGGACCCTTCGCCGACGGAGCGGGAGGCCAGCTCGGCGGTGGCCAGGGCGATCGCTTCCTCCTCGTCGGTGGGCACCACGAGGACCGGAATCGCCGATTCGGCGGTGCTGATCACCGCCGGCTCCGATCCGGCGGCCCGGTTGGCGGCGTCGTCCAGTGTGATTCCCAGGGGTTCCAGGAGCCGGACGGTCCGTTCCCGAAACGCGGGGGAGCGCTCGCCGATGCCGGCTGTGAAGGCCACGGCACGGGCCCCGCCGACCGCCACATGGTAGCCGCCGATGTACTTCGCCAGCCGGTAGGCGGCGAGGTCCAGGGTCAGGGCGGCACGCTCGCTGCCCTCCCCGGCGGCGGCCTCGATGTTGCGCATGTCCGATTCGCCCGACAGGGCGAGCAGTCCCGATTCGCGGTTCAGCAGGTCATCCAGCTGCTCGGCGTCCCAGCCCCGCCGCTGCAGGAAGATCAGCACGGACGGGTCGATGTCTCCGCTGCGGGTGCCCATCACCAGCCCCGCCAGCGGCGTGAAGCCCATGGAGGTGTCGATGCTGCGTCCGTGCCGGATGGCGGTGACGGACGCACCGTTGCCCAAGTGGGCGATTACGGCGTTGAACTCCTCCAGCGGTATGCCCAGCATTCCGGCCGCCTTGCCGGTCACGTAGCCGTAGCTGGTGCCGTGGAAGCCGTAGCGGCGGATGCCGTAGCGGCGGTACAGATCGTCCGGAACGGCGTACCGCCAGGCGGCCTCCGGCAGCGTGCGGTGGAAGGCGGTGTCGAACACCGCGACCTGGGGCATCCGGGGCCAGCGTTTCTCGACCGCGCGGATCCCCATGGCGCTCGCCGGGTTGTGCAGGGGCGCCAGCGGGCTGAGCCGCTCGATGGCGCGGGTGATTTCATTGTCGATCAGCACCGGGCCGCTGAAGCGCTCGCCGCCGTGCACCACCCGGTGCCCGACGGCGTCGATCTGCTGCCCGTGCAGGGCCGGCTCCAGCTCCCGGCGCAGCACGTCGAAGGCGGCGGCATGGTCCGGGACCTGCTCGCTGCCGATCCGTTCCACGTTGCCCTTGGCCAGCAGGTCATGCGTCTCGGTGTCCCTGAGCTGATACTTCAGGGAGGAGGAGCCGGAGTTGATCACCAGGACCAGCATCAGCCCTCCTCCTGTGCCTGGACGGCGGTAATGGCCACGGTGTTGACAATGTCCTCCACGGTGCACCCCCGGGACAGGTCGTTGACCGGCTTGCGCAGTCCCTGCAGGACCGGGCCCACGGCCACGGCTCCGGCGGACTGCTGTACCGCCTTGTAGGTGTTGTTGCCGGTGTTCAGGTCCGGAAAGATGAAGACCGTGGCCTGCCCCGCCACCGAGGATCCCGGCGCCTTCGAGGCGGCGACCGAGGCGTCCACGGCGGCGTCGTACTGGATGGGACCCTCCACCGGAAGGTCCGGGTGGAGCCGGCGGACCAGCTCGGTGGCGCGGCGGACCTTGTCCACCGACTCGCCGTGGCCCGAGGCCCCGGTGGAGTAGGAGAGCATCGCCACCCGCGGGCTCACGCCGAACTGCTCCGCGGTGCGGGCGGAGGCGACGGCGATGTCGGCCAGCTGCTCGGCGTCGGGGTCCAGGTTCACCGCGCAGTCTCCGTACACCAGCACCCGGTCCTGCAGCAGCATCAGGAAGACGGAGGAAACGATGTCCACGCCTTCCCGGGTGCGGATGAACTCCAGGGCGGGCCGGATGGTGTTGGCCGTGGTGTGGGCCGCTCCGGAGACCATGCCGTCCACGCGGCCCAGCTGGACCATCATCGTGCCGAAATATGCCCCGTGCAGCATACGTTCGTGCGCGTCCTCCAGGCTCACGCCCTTCTTGGCCCGGAGCTGCACGTACTCCCGGGCGAACTCGTCCCGGAGGCCGCTGGTGGCCGGGTTGATGATGGCGGTCCCGGTCAGGTCGATGCCTTCGCTGGCGGCCAGCTCACGCACCTGGCTCTCCGGACCGAGCAGGGTCAGGGCGCATACGTCGCGGCGGTGCAGGATCTCCGCGGCGCGCAGGATGCGCACGTCCAGTCCCTCCGGCAGCACGATGTGCCGGCGGCGGGCGCGCGCCCGGACGATCAGCTCGTTCAGGAAGCGCAGCGGGGTCGTCTTTTCCGGCCGCGGCAGCGCCAGGCGTTCCAGGAGTTCGGCCTCATCCACGGATCGGGTCCAGACGCCCAGCGCCGCCGCCACCTTGCGTCGCTGCCCGGAGGAGATCTCCCCGCGGACCTGGCTGATCCGGCGGGCGGTCGCGTACGTGTCCTGCTCCACGGTGAAGACGGGGAAGGGTGCCTGCGCCAGCAGGGAGAGCATGTGCGGATCGATCTCCAGGCCGCCGGTGAGGAACATGGAGCTGGGCACGGGGAACTCGGGGGAAAAGGAGGACGCCAGGGCCCCCACCATGATGTCGGAACGGTCGGCGGGAGCGATCACCAGGTTCCCGTCGCGCAGCTGCCCAAGGAAGTGCCCCACCGTCATCGCGCCGACCTTCGCGCCGCTCACGTCACGTTCCATGGAGGCGCTGCCGGCAACATGGCGGGCCTCCAGTGCCCTGGCGACCTCGGAAACGGACGGCTGCGAGATGATGTCCAGCTCCGGAATGACGTAGACCGGCCGCCCGGAGGCCCCGGGCCGCATGCCGGTGCGGATCTCCTCGACGTCGTCGTCGTCGGCCCGGTTGACCATCATGGCCAGCAGGTCGCACCGCGCCGCCGCGAGCTGGCGGCGGGCGACGTCGACGGCGTCCACCGTCTCCTCCACGCTCGTGTCCCGGGCATTGACGACGGCGAGGACGACGGCGCCGAGGTTGTTGGCGAGCCGCGCGTTGAGGTCGAATTCGAGGGCGACGTCGTGGCCGCTGAGGTCGGTGCCCTCAATGATCACCACGTCGGTCTCCGCCGCGATTTCGTTGTAGACGGCCATGCAGCGCGCGTCGACCTCGCCGCGTTCGCCGGCCACCAGCAGGGACCGCAGCTGCCGGCGCGTCAGCCCGCCGCGGCAGTGTCCGGGGTCGAGGTCGAAGCGGCGCTGCATCAGCCGGACCATCGGGTCCTCCGCCGGTTCGCTGCCCTCCACGATGGGGCGGAAGAACCCGATGCGGTCCGCGTGCCGGTGCAGCATGTCCGCCAGTCCCAGGCTGATCAGGGACTTGCCGGAAGCGGGCGTCATGGCGCTGATATAGATTCCGCGGGCCATGGGTGTTCCCTCCGTAGCGGCAAGTCCGGACGCCGGCCGGAGCCGGAGTCCTCCCATAGTGGCAAACCGGGCCGGGCTTGTCAGCAGGTGCGCCCCCGACACCAATGGTCCGGGGTGCGTCAGTGGCAGGGGCCACAGGGTCGGCTAAGCTTGAACGCACGCCTCCCGCAGGGGACGGCCGGCCAACGATCCCGAGCTCCAACCGAGGACGACCGTGAACCTGTTCCGAACCAAGCCCATTGAGAATTCGCTGGCTGACGCCGACGAACCCGGACGCCGCCTGAAGCGGACGCTGACCACCTGGGACCTGATGATCATGGGTGTCGCGGTGGCCGTGGGCGCCGGGATCTTCTCCGTCGGTGCCCGCGCGGCCGGCCAGTTCGCCGGGCCGGCGGTCACGGTCTCCTTTCTCCTGGCTGCGGTCACCTGCGCGCTGGCCATCATGTGTTACGCCGAGTTCGCCACCGCGATTCCGGTGGCCGGCTCCGCCTACGTCTTCACCTACGCCACAATGGGCGAGCTGGTGGCGTGGATCATCGGCTGGAACCTCATCCTCGAGCTCTTCACCGCCGCGGCCGTGATCGCCAAGTACTGGGGCATCTACCTCAGCGAAGTCTTCGGCCTGATCGGCTGGGACATCCCCGCGACCCTCGACCTTGGCGCGCTGACGCTGACCTGGGGTCCGTTCCTGATCGTCGCGGTGTTCACCTTCCTGCTCGTGATGGGCACCAAGCTGTCCGCCCGGGTCGGCAACGTCTTCACCATCATCAAGGTGGGCGTGGTGCTGTTCGTGATCGTGGCCGGGTTCTTCTACGTGAAGGCGGAGAACTATTCGCCGTTCATCCCGGACCCGGTGCCCACGTCCACCGACACCGGTTCGGGAGTGCTGCAGCAGTCCCTGTTCTCCTTCCTCACCGGCGCGGCCCCGGCCCAATACGGCCTGTTCGGCGTCTTCGCCGGCGCCGCGATCGTGTTCTTCGCGTTTATCGGGTTCGACGTCGTCGCGACCTCCGCGGAGGAGGTCAAGGATCCGGGCAAGACCCTTCCGCGCGGCATCTTCGCCGGCCTCGCCGCCGTCACCCTGCTCTACATCGGCGTCTCGCTGGCGCTGACCGGCATGGTTCCCTACACCGCGCTGGCCGAGGCCGAGGACCCGAACCTGGCCACCGCGTTTGCGCTGGTCGGCAACGAGGGCGCGGCGTCGGTGATCGCCGTCGGCTCCCTGATCGGCCTGACCACCGTGATCATGGTGCTGCTGATGGGCCTGGCCCGGGTGGTGCTGGCCATGTCCCGCGACGGGCTGCTGCCCCGCGCCCTGTCCCGCACCTCCGACAAGCACGCCACTCCGGCCCGGCTGCAGATCCTGCTCGGCGTCCTGGTGGCCCTGACCGCGGGCTTCACCCAGGTGGACGTGCTGGAGGAAATGATCAACATCGGCACGCTGTCAGCGTTCGTGGTGGTGAGCCTGGGCGTGCTGGTGCTGCGGCGGAAGCGTCCGGACCTGAAGCCGGCGTTCCGGGTGCCCTTCGGGCCGGTGCTGCCGGTGCTGTCCGCCGTGCTCTGCCTGTACCTGATGACCAACCTGGCCGTGGAGACCTGGATCTACTTCGCGTTCTGGCTCGTGGCCGGATTCGTCCTCTACTTCGCCTACGGCCAGCGCCATTCCCGGCTGAACGAAAAGTTCGCCTCGGTGCGCGGTGCGCACGAGGCCGGGCCCACCACGGAAGGATAGGAATGCTCGTCGCGTTTTCCGTTGCCCCGTCCGGAACCGGTCCGCTCAGCCCGTCGGGCGGCGGGGACGACGCCTCGGTGCACGACGCCGTGGCCGCCGCCGTCCGGGTCGTCCGGGAATCCGGACTGCCCAACCGCACCGACGCCATGTTCACCACCGTCGAGGGCAGCTGGGAGGAGTGCATGGATGTCGTCCGCCGGGCCACCGAAGCCGTCGGACAATACGGCAGCCGGGTCTCCCTGGTGCTGAAGGCCGACATCCGGCCCGGCCACGAAGGCGAGCTGACCGGCAAGATCGAGCGGCTCGAGGCGGCGCTGGACCGGCAGTAGCACCCCGGCGCACCGGGCCGGCCCGGGCAGGGTGTCAGCGCGAAGCAGAGGGCACGGGCTTACACTGCGGGCATGAATTTCACCGTCCGCCCTGCCGTCCCCGCCGACGCCGCCTCCATCATCCGGGTCCGCCACCAGGGCTGGCAGGAGACCTACGGGCACCTGCTGGCCCCGGAGTTCCTCGCCGCCATGGCGGCCGACATCGAGGCCCATGCACTGCGGGTTGCCGGCAGGATCGCGGAGACCACCGCCGAGGGGCGCACCGCGGACTGGGTCGCCTTCGATGACCGGAACCGGATGATCGGCTTCGCCGCAGCGGGGCCGGCCCGCCCCGAGCACCCCAGGAGCGCCCCCGGGCAGCGGGCGCCCGACCCGGAGGGGCCGCTCCCCGAGGAGGAGCTGTACGCCCTCTATCTGCTGGCGCGGGCGCAGGGCGGCGGCGCCGGACAGGCGCTGCTGGACGAGGCGCTCGGCGGCCGTCCGGCCGTGCTCTGGGTGCTGGAGGACAATCCCCGGGCCCGCGCCTTCTACGAACGCAACGGCTTCCGGCCCGACGGTGCCGCGCTGGCGCAGGGCCCCGAGTGGCAGGGCGCGCGGCAGATTCGGATGGTGCGCCGCTGAGCCCGCCCCCACCCGCACCCCAGCCTGCACCGGCCCGCGGCCCGACGGCGCCGCGCTGGCCTACGCTGGAACCATGATCCTTCCCCTGCCGATTCGCCGTGCCGGCAGCGTCGGCGCCCTCCGCACCTGCTGCTCCGTCGACGATGCCGCCGAGGCGGGACGGCGCTGATGGGCCGGCAGCGCACGGGGCGGTCCGGACGGCAGGAACCGGCTGCGGAGCCGCAGTCCGGGCCGGTCGCCGGAACCTATGAGATCGACACCGGCACCTGCGAGCTGGTGCCGGACCGGTTCAACACCAACGGCTGGGTGCTGATGATCAACGGCGTCCACAGCTCGCACATCGATCTGTCCGCCCCGAAGCTGCTCGAGTTCGAGTACATGCGGTGGATCGCCGCCCTGGTGGAGTCGGAGTGGCCGCCGGAGACCCGGCTGCGCGCCCTGCACCTGGGCGGCGGGGCCTGCTCGCTGGCCCGGGCCTTCGCTGCCACCTATCCGAACGCCCGGCAGGTCGTCGTCGAGCTGGACGGCCGGCTGGCGGAGCTGGTGCGCGGCTGGTTCGATCTGCCGCGTGCCCCGCTGCTGCGGCTGCGGGTGGGGGAGGCCCGCGAAGTGACGGAATCGCTCACGGACAACACCCGGGACCTGATCATCCGGGACGTGTTCGCGGGGGATCGGACGCCGGTGCCCCTGACCACCGGCGAGTTCATGGCGCAGGCGTCCCGGGTGCTCGACGACGGCGGGATCTACGTCGTGAACTGCGGCGACGGGCCGCAGCTGCGCACGGCACGGCGGGAGGCGGCGACGATCGGTGCGGCGTTCCGCTACACCGCGGCCATCGCGGATCCGGCCATGCTCAAGGGCCGGCGGCGCGGCAACATCATCCTGGCCGGCAGTGACCGGCCGTTCGCGCTGGCACCGGGCCTGCCCCGCACCCTGCTGGGTGGCGGGGTACCGGCGCAGCTGTGGGACGACGCGCAGGTGCGCCGCTTCGCGGCAGGCGCCGCTGTGCTGCGCGACGCCGAAGCGGCACCGTGCAGCAGCAGCGGGGAAGACGCCTAGGCGAGCAGCTCGGTGATCGCACCCGCGGAGAAGAACACCACGAAGGCCGCGGCCACCACCCACATCAGCGGGTGGATCTCCCGCGCCCGGCCCTGGGCGGTGCGGATCACGACGTAGGCGATGAAGCCGGCGCCGAGGCCGTTGGCAATGGAGTAGGTGAACGGCATGACCGTGATGGTCAGGAACGCGGGAAGGGCCAGCCCGATGTCGCCCCACTCGATCTTCGAGACCTGCGTGAACATCAGGTAGCCGACGACCACCAGGGCGGGGGCCACGGCTTCGAACGGCACCAGGTAGATCAGCGGCGTCAGGAACATCGCCGCGATGAACAGCAGGCCGGTGACCACGGAGGCCAGGCCGGTCCGGGCGCCCTCACCGATGCCGGTGCCGGACTCCACGAAGATCTGGTTGGAGGAGACGCCGGAGCCGCCGCCGGCCACCGCGCCCGCGGCGTCAACCAGCAGCACACGCTCCACGTTGGGGATGTTGCCGTCCTTGTCAATGGATCCGGCTCCGGTGGCCAGGCCAACCATGGTGCCCATCGCGTCGAAGAAGATGCTCAGCAGGATCACGAAGGCCAGCAGCGACGCGGCGACGCCGCCGAGCGTCTGGAACGCTCCAAACACGTTGGCCTGGCCGATCAGGGACAGGTCCGGCCAGGTCCAGTCCGGCAGGCTCGGGGTGACCAGCGACCAGCCGGTGGCCACGCCGGCGCCCTGCGTTCCCGGGTGGAAGAGGGCTTCGATGGCCAGGGACAGCGCGGTGGCGGCGGCGATGCCGATGAGGATGGCGCCGCGGACCTTGCGGGACATCAGCACGATGGTCAGCAGCAGGCCGAAGAGGAAGACCACAGTGGGCCAGCCGATCAGGTCGCCGTTGATGCCCAGCTGGACGGGGACGGTGGAGTTCGCGGTATCGGGCGTGCGGCGCACGAAACCTGCATTCACCAGGCCGACGATGGTGACGAACAGACCGATGCCCACCACGATGGCCATCTTCAGGCTGGCCGGCACCGCACGGAAAACAGCGGTGCGGAAGCCGGTCAGCACCAGGATGACCATGGCGAGGCCGGCGACGACCACCAGGCCCATCACGTCGGGCCAGGTCAGACCGTCGTTCGCGGCAGCGGTTACGGCGACGAAGGCGTTGACGCCGAGTCCGGTGGCGATGGCGAACGGGTGCTTGGCCCAGACGCCCATGATGATGGTCAGCACGCCGGCCACGAGGGCGGTGGCGGCGGCGATGGCGGGGCCGGGCATGGTGTTGCCCATCGAGTCCTCGCCGCCGAGGATCAGCGGGTTCAGGACCACGATGTAGCTCATGGCGAAGAAGGTGGCCAGGCCGCCGCGGATTTCGGTGGAGACTGAGGAGCCCCGCTTGGATATCTCGAAGTATCGGTCCAGCTTGGAACCCTGTTTGAGCATGGTGCTTCCTCTTGCGATCGTCAGGCGGGGGCGCGGCGGGACACTTCGCCTTTTCGATCTTAAACCCGCCGCGCTGCCCGGCCCTGCAGAATGACGCCTCCCGGCAGGTCACCCGCCGGTTAGGCTGGCCGGGTGAGTAACAAAGCGTCCCGCACCCGTGTCCCCGCTGTTTCGTCCGCCCGGCCGTGGGTGGCGCTTCTGATGCTCCTGGGGGCGGTGCTGTGCGCCGGCCTTGCCGGTGCACCGGCTGCGCAGGCCCACGACGAGCTGACTGGCAGCACCCCTGCGGACGGTGAGGTCCTGGCCGAGGCGCCGGCCCGGGTGGAGCTGACCTTCAGCAACAACCCCGCGGCCATCGGCTCACAGGTGCGGGTCACCGGGCCCGACGGCGCCGAGTGGGCAGACGGGGACGTCGAGGTGCTGAACAACGTGGCCACGCAGCAGCTGCGGACGGGTATGCCTGACGGGGAATATACGGTTCAGTGGCGCGTGGTCTCCTCCGACGCCCATCCGATCGAGGGGAATTTCAGCTTCACCGTGGGCTCCGGCGCGACGTCGGCCCCCGGCGACGGTACTGGCGGCGACGGCGGGGCAGTTGAGGGGACGGCCGATAGCGGCGTCGCGGACGAGGGCGCCGCCGGCGATGGCGTCGCCAATGGCGGCGTTGCCGACGACGGCGCGGCCGAGGAGGCCCCGGGTACCGGGCCGGGCGGCTGGATTCTGGGGATTATCGGTGTGGTCGTGGCGGCAGGCCTGGTGGTTGTCGCGTTGCTGGTCCGCCGCCGGGTCCGCGGACCGGGCGGCAGCTGACCGAGGGTATCCGGCCCGCGGCGCCGACCGGCCGTGGCTGCCGGGCATTCCGGCTTTGTAACAGTCCCGGAACCGGCCCGGGGTTCGGGAGTACGCTGAACATGCAGGCCGCGCAGCGCGGACCGGACCCGATGGCGGGAGGCAGGAACGATGGGCCAGGAACGCTGGGAAGACCACGCCGGTGAACTTGAACCGGCCGGCATCGTGGTGGGAGTTGACGGCTCCGACCAAAGCATCTGCGCCCTGGTGTGGGCCGCCCGGGAAGCGCAGCGCCGGCGGACGCCGCTGCACATCGTGACGGCCTACACGATTCCGATTTTCGCCGCCTCCTCCATGGATGCCGGCTACACCACCTTCGATGACGAGGTGGTGCGTGAGGGCGCGCAGAAGGTGCTCGACGCCGCGGTCGATAGGGTTTCCTCCTACGGCATCGAGGTAGTGCCGCGGTTGGAGACCGGCGACGCCTCCGCCGTGCTGCTGGAGCTCTCGGAGGAGGCGGAGCTGATGGTCGTGGGTTCGCGCGGGCGCGGGGGCTTCGTGGGCCGGCTGCTGGGCTCGGTGTCCAGCGCCCTGCCCGCGCACGCCAAGTGCCCCACGGTCGTAATCCCGCTCCGGACGGCGGGGCGGCTGCAGGACTGCGGCGTCGCCGCCCCTCCCGGGTCCAGCGACCCGCGGGACGTGGAGCAGGTGGTGCTGGTCGGCGTCGACGGTTCCGAGCAGGGCCGCGCGGCGTCCCTGGCCGCGGCCGAGGAGGCCCGGCGGATGGGCCTGCCCCTGCATATCCTCTGTGCGCTGGCGCCGCTGAGCGGCTCGCTGGCCTGGGTTCCCGCGCCCATGGACGTGGAGGCGCTGCATGCGGACATCAACGCCTCGCTGCGCGCGGGGCGGGCCTGGCTGAAGAGCCACTTCCCGGACGTGGAGATGACCGTCGAACTGGTCGACGGCGTGCCCTCCGAGGTGCTGATCCAGCGGTCCGGCGCCGTTGAGCTGATGGTGTTGGGCACCCGCGGGCGCGGCGGCTTCGCCGGGATGCTGCTGGGCTCCACCAGCCAGAACGTGCTCCACCACGCCCGCGGCCCGGTGCTGGTCGTTCCCGACCGGCACGACCCGCGGCTGGAGGACCGGGCCACGTTCGGCTCCATGATGGACGAGTAGGCGCGCAGGACCTGTCCCGCCCGGCCGGCCGCGCTCAGGCGTGCTGGTGGCCTTCGTGGCTGGCGTGCCGGAGCGGTTCGATCTGGAAGGTGCTGTGCTCGGTGTCGAAGTGGCTGCTCAGGCAGCCGGTGAGGCGGTCCAGCACCCGGTCCAGTCCGTCGGCGTGCAGCAGGTCCTCATCGACCACCACGTGCGCGGAGAAGACCGGCATGCCGGAGGTCATGGTCCAGATGTGGATGTCATGCGCGTCGACTACGCCGGGCACCCGCATGATGTGTTCCCGGATGGTTTCCACCTCCACGCCCTGCGGCGTGGCCTGCAGCAGCACGTCGATGACCTCCTTGAGCAGCGACCAGGCGCGCGGCAGGATCATCAGCGCGATCACGATCGAGGCCCAGGAGTCGGCGGCGTGCCAGCCGGTGAGCATGATGACGACGGCGGCCACCACCACCGCGGCGGAGCCCAGCAGGTCTCCGAGCACCTCAAGATAGGCGCCGCGGACATTCAGGCTCTCCCGCCGGCCGGAGTGCAGGATCATCAGGGAGACCAGGTTCGCCAGCCCGCCGACGATCGCGGCGGCGAGCATGAGACCGGTGCCCACCTCGGGCTCCGAGCCCAGCCGCCGGACCGCTTCCACGAAGATCACCACGGCGATGACGATCAGGATGACCGCGTTCGCCAGCGCCGCGAGGACTTCCGCCCGTTGGTAGCCGTAGGTGCGGCGGGTGTTGGCGGGGCGGGTGGCGATCCAGGAGGCGAGCAGGGCGATCGAGACGCCGGCGGCGTCGGACAGCATGTGTCCGGCGTCGGCCAGCAGTGCCAGTGAGCCGGACAGCAGCGCCCCGGCGACCTGGATGAACACCACGGAGAGGGTGATGACGAAGACCGCCAGCAGGCGGCGGCGATGCCGGCCGGTGGCTGTTCCGGCCGCCGGCAGGCCGTGGTTGTGTCCGTGGTGAGCACCCATGGCTTAAGGCTAGCTAGGCCCAGCCGAGTTCATGAAGACGCGCATCGTCGATGCCGAAGTGGTGCGCGACCTCGTGGATGACGGTGATGCGGATTTCGGCGACGAGCTCCTCGCGGCTTTCGCAGAGACGCTGCAGCGGGCCGCGGAAGATGATGATCCGGTCCGGCAGGGACCCGGCGTCCCGCCAGCCGTCCCGCTCGGTCAGCGGGGTGCCTTCGTAGAGGCCGAGCAGTTCCGTTTCCGGGTCTTCATGCGGCGCGGGGACGTACTCGTCTTCGATGAAGACGGCTACGTTGTCCATGGCCTGCGCCAGGTCCGGCGGGATGGAGTCCAGGGCGTCGGTGACGGCGGCCTCGAAGGCGTCTTCGTCCAGTTCTATGGGCACGCTTCCACTCTACGGCGGGCCCGTCGGGAAGCATCGGGCGTGTGGTTTGCGGACGGATTTTGGAATTCGCGAAAGTACCCTCTATAGTTTTAGAGTCCACAACGGAGCGAAACGAACGGGTGCGAGCCCGGATCCGGATCGTCCAGTGTGTTCGGGCCCCCATCGTCTAGCGGCCTAGGACACCGCCCTTTCACGGCGGCGGCACGGGTTCGAATCCCGTTGGGGGTACAACGAGTGGTAATCACACCGGAGAATGTCTGGTAGAGTTGATACTCGTGAAAAGCAAGGCCCTGTAGCGCAGTTGGTTAGCGCGCCGCCCTGTCACGGCGGAGGTCGCGGGTTCAAGTCCCGTCAGGGTCGCTCGGTTTTCCGAAGCGATTTGGAAGATCTCGGTGATCATCATTGATGATGCCAAGGCTCTGTAGCTCAGTTGGTAGAGCGTTCGACTGAAAATCGAAAGGTCACCGGATCGACGCCGGTCGGAGCCACCAGCTAGGAACCCCGGACCCATGGGTCCGGGGTTTTTCTTTGTCCGTACTGCCCGGCCGGGCTGCCTCCCGCACTCTTTTCCCCGCCGCCTCCATAGGGAACCATGTGGAGGCAAGCGAAGGGGAGGTCAATGATGACGGCCGAAGAGCAGTACGAGTGGGAGAACGCCCGCCCGCACACCAGCGAGGACCTGAGCGAAGCCCAATGCTGGTCGCTGCTGCGGGACAGGAGCACCGGACGCGTGGCGTTCCTGGACGATGGGCGGGTCATGGTGTTCCCCGTCAACTACGTTGTGCACGGGAACGCGGTCTATTTCCGCACTTCGGAGGACGGCTTCCTCGGGGCGGCGGGGGCCGCGCCGCGCAACGCGTCGTTCCAGATCGACGGGCACGACAGCGACCAGATGGCCGGCTGGTCCGTCCTGGTGAGCGGACAGGCCGGCCGGGTTGCCGATGAACTGCTGCTGACCCAGCTGTGGGGGCGCCGGATGGCGGAGCCGTGGGGCGGCGGCCGCCGCGACGTCTTCGTCGGGATTGACCCCCGGACCATCAGCGGCCGGCGCGTTGGCCGACCCTGACCGTACTGCCCCAACCGCCCTGCCCAGCGTGGGCCGCAACGGCTAGGCTGGCCGTATGGACCAGCCAAGCACCCCCAGCGTCCCTGATCCCCATGCCGGCCGGCAGCCCGGGCCGGCGGCCAACCGGCCCGAGGCCACCGGAGGGCAGCCTGCCGCCGGCCAGGGCATGGCCGGCCGCTCACAGGGCCGTCCCGGCCCCTCCGCCGCCGGGACTCCGGGAAGCGGAACCGGCGTGCCTGTTGAGGCGGCCGCACCTGCGGGCGCGACGCCGGCCCCCGCGCCGCCCATCCATGTTGTGCTGGATATCAGTCCGGACGACATCGGCGGCAGGACTGTCATCGGTGAGCAGGCCGTCGCCCGGGTGGCGGCAGTCGCGGCACGGTCGGTCGACGGGGTCTATGCTCTCGGGTCCGGTGGCTCACGGGCGCTGGGCGCGGTTCGGGAAGCGGTGGGCGGCTCGGGGGGCACGCAGGGTGTTTCCGCCGAGGTGGGAGAAACGGAGGCGGCGATCGACGTCACGCTCGTAGCGGTGTACGGAGTGTCCCTGCTCCGGGTCGCGGACGAGGTGCGGGCAGCGGTCTACGCCGCCGTCGAGCAGGTCGCCGGACTGAGCGTCGTGGAAGTCAACGTCACGGTGGCGGACGTGCACCTGCCCGACACGACGGAATCCAGGCCCGAGCGTCCCGCCGGGGCGACCGCCGTCGAGCAGGACGGGTAGCGCGATGCCGTCCGGAACGGGCCCGGGGGATAGATTGGCAGGAGCGCATGTGGCCCGAAACGAAGTGGAAGTGAGGCGGCGAACCATGAGCCCGACGATTGTGGGAATGCTGACCGGCGCCGTGCTGGCCTTCACGGCCCTGGTGTTCGATTTCCGTGGCTTCCTTCTGATGGCCCTCTTCCTGGCCGTCGGCGCCCTGCTCGGTCGTGCCGCCGAAGGCAAGGTCGACTTTCGCGTGGTCCGGGACGCGCTGACCGGACGGCGCTCCTCGTCATGACCGCCGTGGCTCCGCCGCGGGCCGCCGTGACCCTGCCGCCCCTGGCCGGCCGCACCCGCATCAGCACGCAGGCTTTGTCGAGTACGGCGGCCGCTGCCGCCGCTGAGTTCTTTGGAGTGGCCCCGCAGCTGATCCGGGTGACCTGGTCCGACGACCGGGGCCTGCTGGCGTTGTCGATCTCCCTGCCGATTCCTGTACAGCCGCTGCAGAAGCTGGTCCGCCGCCCGGACCTCGCCGGGCCCGGACAAACGGTGCTGGAACGGGCAAGCGCCGCCAAGCCCGTCCTGCGGAGCCGGGTCACGGAGCTGACCGGTTCGATCGTCTCCCGGGTGGATATCCGCATTACCGGCGTCAGGGTGCAGGAAGGAGCACGGGTCCGATGACCGAGGCGCGTCCCGCTTCCGCAGATCATTCCGCTTCCGGGCTGTCCGCAGAGCTGGGAGTTGCCGCCGGATCTGAAGACCCGCCTCTGGATGCGCAGACTTCGGCGCTGACGGCCCGCATCGTCCGGCGGGAGACGCACTCGCCGCGAACTGCGGCGTCGATCGTCGCCGCTGTCCTTGGACTGTTGTTCTGCCTGTATGTGCTCCTTGAAGCGATGCTCCAGGCGCTGGGACAGGACGAGTGGCTCCTGGACCCGCCCGCCATCGGACAGTGGCTGGCGGACCTGCCGTCGGCCGACCCGCTGGTCGTGGGCCTGGTCGGAGTGATCGCCGTGATCCTGGGAATCTGGTTCCTGCTGCAGGGCCTGCTGCCGGGCCACCGGGCCCGCTACGCGCTGCCCAACCCGCGCGCCGCCGTCGTCGTCGATGCGGAAGTGCTGGCGGCGTCGTTGGCCCGGCGTGCCCGGATCACGGCCGGGGTCAGCCAGGAACAGGTCCTCGTGACGGTCGGACGCGGGACCGTCGAGGTCTCCATCCGCCCGACGTCGGGTATTCCGGTGGATGCCGGCGCCGTCCGCCGGGCCGTGAAGGATGAGCTGCTGCTGACGAACCTGGAACCCCAGCCGCAGGTCACCGTGCAGGTGGCCGCGATCGGGGCGATCGGGCAATGACGGGACGACAGCTGAGCACGGGGCGGCACACGGGCACGACGGGACGGCACACGGGCACGGGGCGGCACATGGCGGCGGGACAGCCAGCGAGGAGGAAAGCGTGAATCAGACTCCGCGGGCGCTGAACCGGACGCTGCTGGCCCTGCTGGGTCTCCTGCTGCTGGCCGCCGGTGCGGTGCTGGTGCTGATCAGCACGTCCAGTGCCGCTGCCGAGGCCTGGCGCCGGGCGACCGGGAATGTCCTGTCAGGCCTGGAACGTGTTTTTGCCGGGACGAGTATGCCGGGTGAGGGGCCAAGCTGGCTCTGGGCGCTGCTGGTGCTGCTGATGCTGGGCGTCATCGTGCTGCTGGCGGTTTGGATGTCGCTGCAGGGCCGCGGCCGCACAGGCACTCTCGTCTCTGTGTACAGCGTGGACGAGGGGGCCCCGGGCCGGGTGAGCATCAGCGGTGCGGTGGCCGAGCAGGCGCTGCGTGAGGCGCTGCTGCAGGACCCGGACGTCGTGGGTGCAGCAGTGAGCACGTGGAGCATGCCGGGCGGAGGCACCGCCCTCAAGGTGCGGATCCAACCGCGGCAGGGCGCGGCCCCGCACCTCGTGGCCGCCGATGCCACCCATTTGGTGGAGGCGCTGGACCTTACCCTGGGCGGCAGCCGGCAACCCGTTTTGGTCAGCATCGAGGCGGGTTCGCGCTTCCGGCTCGGACGCGAGGACCGCGTCCGCTGACAGCAGCGCTGCGCGGCCGTGTCGGCGGCCGCCCGGGAAGCGCCCCGGCTGGGTTTGTGCTGGTCAGAAGGGGCAGCCCGCCATCGGGTCCTCGTTCGCCCTCTCTTTATCCGCCCCCGGCTCTTCATCCATTCCCGGCCAGCCCCTTCCCAGGGCAGCGACCGCATCGACGGCGGATTGTGAATCGACGGCAGATTGTGAAGGACGGAGCTGGGGGCTTGTGACGTAGGTGCGTCCGGCCGGGCTGGTCCACCGGATGGTGCCGCCGCCTGCCTGGGCCGCCCGCCAGTACCCCAGAGTCTTGAGGCGGTGATGGCTGCGGCACAGATGGGCCAGGTTGGCCTCTTCGGTGAGCCCTCCCGCAGCCCAGGGGTGGGTGTGGTCGATCTCCGAGCTCCTGGCCGAACGGCTGCATCCGGGGAAACGGCAGGTGCCGTCTCTGGCCTGCAGCCACCGCTTGAGTTCGGCGGGTACCTTTCGGCGTCGTCGGACGTCAGCGACAGCGCCCGACCGGTCCAGCGCGAGTCCGGTGATTCCCGCTGCCTCCGCAACAAGCCTGCGGGCCGTCTGCGCGCTGATGGGGCCGTATCCGTTCAGCTCCGCCGGGTTCTCGTCCAGCCCGGCCAGCGTATCGGCGCTGATCAGGACCATCACCTCGGTCCTGAGACCGCCGGCCGCGGTATCCGGCCTGCCCGGCATTTCCGGCCTGCCCGGCCCGCCGGAGGCTGCTGCTGCGCCGGGGGCGTGGACAGGAGTCCCCGGCGCGTGGACAGGGGTCCCCGCTAGGAGCGAGACCAGAATGTCCGCCCGGAGCTGGTTTAGGAGACGGGGGTCGCCGGCCTGCTGTTCTCCGCGGGCCGCGACTGTCAGTGCGTCAAAGATGCCTGTGCCCTGGTCCGCCGCCAGGTAGGCGGAGAGCATGCACATGCCGTGCGGGGCCGGATCGAGGAAAACGCCTCGTTTGACCAACCGTTCCTGATGGCGCTGCTCGGCGGTACAAGGGTCGGCTTCCTCCCGCAGCCGTCTGGCCAGGCGGCGAAGCTGGGCAACCGTCTTTTCCTCGGCAGCAGGAATCAGCCTGGCTTCCAGCTCCCGCGCGACCGGTGACTCCAGTCCCTCGGTGAACTCGGTGACGACCTGGGCGTGCCGGAAGCTGAAGCGGCCGTTTTCGAGGGCCTGCAGCGTGGCGGTGCATCGTCCGTGGAGGGCTTCGGCGTCGCGGACCAGGGCGAGTGCGGTCACCTCGGGGACACGGAGCAGCGCGCCGATCTCCGCGGCGCAGAGCCGTTCTGCGGTCAGTCGGCGGCTGGCTTCATCCAGCTGGCTGCGGCGTGCCGGGGCCTCCCCCTCGGGGGCAGGGCGGCCGCGGCGGATGGATCCGAGCAGGCTGCACGAGGTTCGGTACACCAGGTGCATCTGTTGGGCCGAGGCCCAGGCTTCGAGCCGCGCCAGGGCGGCGAGGCCGGCCAGGGACTGGTCCAGCGTGACGGTGGAGGCATCGGCGGCCACCATTCCCGCCACGCTGGCGCAAGCCGCAACGGGCCAGGGAAGCTCACGGAGATCGGGAGCAGGCCAGGAGCCGGGGACGCCGCCGCGTCCGAGCGGCCCGGGGCCATCGGGAGGGTATTCGGGAGGCTTTTCCATGGCTTAATTCCATGCCCCGCCACTGACACTTTTGGCCCGTTCCGGGGACTGTCCACATAAGTGGTTAAGACCCGAAACCAGGTATCTGACCGGCAGCTGCCGGAGCGGCGCTGCCGCCGCCCCGCCGGTCCCGGCCGCTGGCGGCCCCCGCCGGCCGTGCCTAGGACGCCCGCGCGAGCTGCCGGATGGGAATCCACCGTCCGGCCAGCCGCCGGTAGGCCGCAGCGGCGCCCGTCATGTCGCCGTCGGCCAGCGCCTCGATGCCCATCCGCACGTCGGACGGCGAGTCGTCGGGGAACACCAGGTCCGCCACCGGGCCATAATCCAGTTCGACGACGGCGCGCGGGGAGAACACCTCCAGCCAGGTCGCCAGCTCGGTCAGCTCGTCGAGCAGGTCCAGCTCCGGGGCTGCCAGTGCCAGGGCCGCGGCGGTCTGCCGGGCACGGTGTACGGCCTGCTGGATGGGTGCGCTGATCCGTACCGTCAGCACCCGGCCGTCGTCCTCCACCACTTCGGTGTGGTCCTCCTCGTGCAGCAGCACGAACCAGCCGAAGGGCACGCCCCACGTGGCGGAGCGGGTATGCAGCTTCGCGAGGGAATCCGCGAACCGGTCCGGGTCCATGCGGTCCGCGTGCGCCTGCCGCGCCACTTCCGGGACCAGCACGTCCACCAGCGGCCCCCGGATTGTCTCGCCCAGGGACTCCGCCGCCAGCGAGGTGCGCACCGCCAGCTGGTTGGGGCAGTACAGCCGCTGCGGGACGCCGTCGGGCCCGGGATGGTTCAGTACCCGCACCAGGTCGGTGCCGCCATGCGGGAAGGGATCGGACACGGTGCGCACGAGCCGCCGCATCGCCCCGGTGCGTTCCAGGTCCTCGGTCTCGTGGCGGGCGCGGGAGCGCTGCTCGAGGATGGCCAGCTGCTGGTCGTCGTCGAACGCGTCAAGCGGCTCGTAGACCCGCAGATGCGAGACGTACGGAAACGTGCGGATCGCGGCTGCGGGCTGCGGGCCGGCCATCGGCTAGTCCAGCTCCACGATCACCGGCGCGTGGTCGGAGGCGCCCTTGCCCTTGCGCTCCTCACGGTCGATCACCGCCCCGGTGACCGATTCGGCCAGGGCCGGGGAGCCCAGCACGAAGTCGATGCGCATGCCCTCCCGCTTGGGGAAGCGCAGCTGGGTGTAGTCCCAGTAGGTGTAAACGCCCGGACCGGGGGTGTACGGGCGCACGACGTCGGTGAACCCGGCGTCGAGGAAGGCCTGGAAGGCGGCGCGTTCCGGCTCGGTGATGTGGGTGGCGTTCTGGGCGCGGAACCAGTCGATGTCCCAGACGTCCTCGTCCTGCGGGGCAATGTTCCAGTCACCCATCAGCGCCAGCTTCAGCGACGGATCGGCGGCCACCCAGGCGGACGCCTCCTCCTTGAGGACCTTCAGCCACTCCAGCTTGTACGGCATGTGCGGATCGCCCACCGCGCGGCCGTTGGGCACGTACAGGCTCCAGACCCGCACCCCGCCGCAGGTCGCGCCGATGGCGCGGGCCTCCGCAGCCGTGGTCGCCTCGGTCTTGCCGAAGTGCGGCTGGTTGGGGAAGGTGCGCTCGACGTCGTCCAGCCCCACCCGGGAGGCGATCGCGACGCCGTTCCACTGGCTGAGCCCGAAGTGCGCCACTTCGTAGCCGTTGTTTTCGAACAGCTCCCAGGGGAAGTTCTCGTCCTTCGCCTTGGTTTCCTGGATGGCCAGCACGTCGACGTCGGAGCGGCGCAGCCACGCCTCCACCCGGTCGGCACGGGCACGGATCGAGTTCACATTCCAGGTAGCAATCTTCACCCTTGCTACGTTACCGAATTCGGCCGGGCACTCCTACGGCGCCTGCGCCCGGCCGAATCCGTGTTGCCGCCAGCGGCGGGCGGCTCAGGCCTGCTTCCACCAGGTGTCGGTGATGGTGACCGGGGTGGTGCGCTTGTGCCGGGTCATCAGGAACCGCTTCTCGATGGCCTCTGCGGCCTCTTCGGGCACCTCGCGGCCTTCGACGTAGTCGTCGATCCGGTCGTAGCTGATGCCCAGTTCGGTCTCGTCGGTCTGGCCGGGGTTCTCGTCCAGCAGGTCCGCGGTCGGGGCCTTCGACACCAGGCGCTCGGGCGCGCCCAGCTCGGCGAGCAGCTGCCGGTTCTGCCGCTTGTCCAGGCCGAAGAGCGGCAGGATGTCCGCGCCGCCGTCGCCGTATTTGGTGAAGAAACCGGTCACGGACTCCGCGCCGTGGTCGGTGCCGACGACGAGCAGGTTGCGTTCACCGGCGACCGCGTACTGGGCAGTCATGCGCACCCGGGCCTTGATGTTGCCCTTGTTGAAGTCGCTGATCTTCCCGCCGGCCATCTCACGGTAGGCGTCTTCGAAGCCGTCCACCGCCGGACCGACGTTGTAGACCCAGGAGACGTCGGGGCCGATGAATTCCAGCGCCGCCTGGGCGTCCTCCTCATCGTGCTGGGTCCGGTAGGGCAGGCGCAGCGCCACGAACTCGGCCTCGTGCCCCACCTCCCGCAGCTCCTCGGCCGCCAGCTGGGCCAGCTTGCCGGCCAGCGTCGAATCCAGCCCGCCGCTGATGCCCAGCACAAAGCCCTTGGTGTGCGAGGCGAGCAGGTACTCCTTCAGGAACTCCACCCGGCGGCGAACCTCCGCGGCGGCGTCGATCTCGGGGCTGACGCCCATTTCAGCTGTGATTTCGGCTTGTAGTTCGCGCATGTGGCCCACCCTATCCAACCGGCCCGCAGCTGCGGAGCAGTATTTCCGCGGCAGGGACACCATGGGGGACAACGGAGACCGCGGACGACGACGGCGGGGCAGTCACACAGGCGCCCCGGCCCGGTCCGCCCGGCCCGCCGCGGCTAGGATTGAAGCATGACGACGCCGAGCCGTACCGCCACCCGCGCCCGCCTGCTGGAACTGATCGGAGACCTTGCCGTGGTCCGCGGAAAGGTGACCCTGTCCAGCGGCGCGGAGGCCGACTATTACATCGACCTGCGCCGGGTCACCCTGCACCATGAGGCCTCGGCCCTGGTCGGCGAGGCCATGCTCGAAATGCTCGACGACGCAGGGATCGAGTTCGCCGCCGCGGGCGGGCTGACCATGGGCGCGGACCCGGTGGGCACCGCCGTCATGCACGCCGCGCACCGCTCCGGCCGGGCCGTTGACGCGTTCGTTGTCCGCAAGGCGCAGAAGTCCTACGGCATGGGCCGCCAGGTGGAGGGCCCCGACGTCGCCGGCCGTCCCGTGGTGGTCCTGGAGGACACCTCCACCACCGGCGGATCGGCGCTGACCGCCGTCGAGGGCGTGCGGAACGCCGGCGGCGACGTGCGCGCGGTGGCGGTCATCGTGGACCGGGACACCGGAGCCAAGGAACGCATCGAAGCCGAAGCAGGCGTGCCGTACCTGGCCCTGTTCGGCAAGGACGAACTCGGGCTCGACTAGCCCGCAGCCGCCGACGCACCCTCCCGCCGGACGGCGGCCCGGCACGGGGAAGCCATGACCCACGACCCAGCCGAGTACCTGCGTCGGGCCGCTGACCTCAAGCGGTTCTCCCGGCGGCAGTTCCTCGCGGGCTCCGTGCTGGGCGCGGCCCTGGCCGCCGACCTCGGCGTCACCCGGCTCATCCAGCGCCAGCGGGACGAAATGGAGATCCTGCGGGTGCGCGACGACGCCGCGGAGCGCCGCTTCCCCGCCGCCGGCTGGTTCCTCTTCCCCGGCTACAAGACCAGCTGGGAGGAAGCGGTCTGGATCCTCAACTCGCTGCGCCCGGCCCTGGCCGCCAGGGGCCGGATGGCCGCCGTCGGCTACTCCAACCGCGGCCTGGACCCGGCGGAGATCACCGCCGCCGTCTACCGGTACATCCGCAACCACCAGCTGCGCCGCGTCTACTTTTACGGGCACAGCTTCGGCGGGATGCTGGCCGTGCAGGTGGCCGCGGCCCTGCGCGAGCGCGGCGTGGCGGTGGAGTTCATCCTGCTCGACTCCTCCCCGTGCACCCGGCAGGACGTGCTGGACCGGCGGATGTTCGAGGGCGTGGTCTTCCTGTACGACGCCGGCTACCGGATTCCCAGCGTGCTGCGCGGCGGCTATGAGCTGGGCGAGCGGATCGTGAACCGCAATGAACGCTCCTGGCAGACCGTGCTGGACCAGACCCTCGAGCAGCTGTCTCCGCTCGCCCCCTCCAGCGTGCTGATCCAGTCGGAGTCCTCGTACATCTACCACTTCGATCCGCTGCGGTTCAACGGAGGGCTGGGGGAGACCCGGATGGCGTTCATCGGCAACCCGGACGACGAAACGGTGAACTACGCCGAGGCCCGCAACCGCTGGAAGGACCTGTTTCCGCAGAACCTGGTCAGCAACGACCTCGTCACCGAGGGGGCCCGGCCCGCCCACGCCAGCCCGCAGTGGAACCCGCGGATCTACCAGCGCACGGTCTCGGAGGTGCTGCGCCGGTTCTCCCCGGCGCCGCTCGGCGGCGGCCGGAAGGTCGTGTACTAGATCGTCGGGATCAGGTCCGCCACCGAGTCCACGATCTGCGTGGGCCGGAACGAATAGGCGTTCACGTCCTCGCGCTGCGTGATGCCGGTCAGCACCAGGACCGTGCGCAGGCCCGCCTCGATGCCGGCGATGATGTCGGTGTCCATCCGGTCACCGATCATCGCGGTGGTGTCCGAGTGCGCGTCGATCTTCTTCATCGCCGAACGGAACATCATCGGGTTCGGCTTGCCGATGACGTAGGGCTCGCGCTTCGTCGCGGCGGTGATCAGCGCGGCGATGGCCCCGGTGGCCGGCAGCGGCCCCTCCGCGGACGGGCCGGTGACGTCGGGGTTCGTGGAGATGAAGCGGGCGCCGTCCAGGATCAGCCGGATGGCCTTGGTGATGGTGCCGAACGAATAGGTGCGGGTCTCGCCGAGCACCACGTAGTCGGGGTTGGTGTCGGTGAGGATCAGCCCCGCCTCATGCAGCGCCGTCGTCAGCCCCGCCTCACCGACCACAAAGGCACGCCCGGGCGTGGGGGAGCCGGCCAGCTGGTCCTTCAGGAACTCCGCCGTGGCGAGCGCCGACGTCCACAGGTTCTCCTCCGGCACCTCCAGCCCGCTGGCCCGCAGCCGGGCCGCGAGGTCCCGCGGCGTGTAAATGGAGTTGTTGGTCAGAACCAGGAACCGCTTGGAGGTCGCCACCCAGCGTTCAATGAGTTCCGCGGCGCCCGGAATCGGATGATTCTCATGGACCAGGACGCCGTCCATGTCCGTCAGCCAGCATTCGATGCCTTCGTTTTCGCCCATGTCCGACCCTTTCCTCGACAGGTGTTGGCCTTCACAGCGGCGCGCTGCGCCGGTGCTTCACAGCTTAGGCTGGAACGGTGACCGAACGTGCACCTGCCCCCCAGCCTGCGGCTTCCGCAGCCGAACCTGTCGAGCCCGTGGAGCCCGACGCCGGTGCCTCCGCCGTGCCGTCCGCGCCGGTCGGGGTGGGGCCCTGGGAGGGGCCCTGGCCCGAAGGCGACCACTGGGACCCGGAGCTGCTGGCCGGCGGCGACAGCCGCAACGTGGCCGATCAGTACCGGTACTGGAAGCATGACGCGATCGTCGCCGACCTGGACACCCGCCGGCATCCCTTCCATGTGGCGATCGAAAACTGGCAGCACGACTTCAACATCGGCACCGTGGTCCGCACCGCCAACGCCTTCCTGGCCAAGGAGGTGCACATCATCGGACGACGCCGGTGGAACCGGCGCGGGGCGATGGTCACCGACCGCTACCAGCACGTGCGCCACCACCCGAGCGTGGAGGACTTCACCGCCTGGGCCCGCAGCGAGGGCCTGACCGTGATCGGCATCGACAACTTCCCCGATTCGGTGCCGCTGGAAACCTACGAGCTGCCCGAAAACTGCGTCCTGGTGTTCGGCCAGGAGGGTCCCGGGCTCAGCCCGGAGGTGCACGCGGCGGCCGAGGCCACGCTGTCCATTGCGCAGTTCGGCTCCACCCGTTCCATCAACGCCGGGTCCGCGGCCGCCGTCGCCATGCATGCCTGGGTCCGCCGCCACGTGTTCGGGCAGAAGACCGGCGGCTGAGCGCAGCACTCCCTGCTGTGCGGAGGTCACATATGGCTAGGATGGGAGGAGTTGTTCAGGGCACACGCCCGCCGGATACCGACCTTCAATGAGGAGTCAGCATGCCTATTGCAACCCCTGAGATCTATGCCGAGATGATCGACAAGGCAAAGGCCGGCGGTTTCGCCTATCCGGCCGTGAACGTCACCTCCTCGCAGACCCTCAACGCCGCGCTGCAGGGCTTCGCCGACGCCGGATCCGACGGCATCGTGCAGGTCTCCACCGGCGGCGCCGCCTACTGGTCCGGCGCCGGGGTCAAGAACATGGTCACCGGCTCGCTGGCCTTCGCCGCCTACGCGAAGGAAGTGGCCAAGAGCTACAACGTGAACATCGCGCTGCACACCGACCACTGCCCCAAGGACAAGCTGGACGACTTCGTGCTGCCGCTGCTGGCCGCCTCCGAAGAGGCCGTCAAGCGCGGCGAGGATCCGCTGTTCAACTCCCACATGTGGGACGGCTCCGCCGAAACCCTGCAGGAGAACCTGCGCATCGCCAAGGACCTGCTGGCCCGCACCTCCGCCGCGAAGATGATCCTCGAGGTGGAGATCGGCACCGTCGGCGGTGAAGAGGACGGCGTGGAGAACGCGATCAACGACAAGCTCTACACCACCGAGCAGGACGCGATGGCCACCATCGAGGCCCTGGGCGACGGCAGCGAGGGCCGCTACATCACCGCCCTGACCTTCGGCAACGTGCACGGCGTATACAAGCCGGGCGGCGTGAAGCTGCGCCCCGAGATCCTCAAGGACATCCAGGACGCCGTCGGGCAGCGGATCGGCAAGGAGCGCCCGTTCGACCTGGTCTTCCACGGCGGCTCCGGCTCCTCCGCGCAGGAGATCGCCGACGCCGTGTCCTACGGCGTGATCAAGATGAACATCGACACCGACACCCAGTACGCCTACACCCGCCCGGTGGCGGACCACATGTTCCGCAACTACGACGGCGTCCTGAAGGTTGACGGGGAGGTCGGCAACAAGAAGCAGTACGACCCGCGCGTCTGGGGCGCCTCCGCCGAAAAGGGCATGGCTGCCCGCGTCGTTGAGGCCGCCGAGCGACTCGGTTCCGCCGGAAAGGCCGTCTAGGGATGTCTGACGCCTTCCGCACCAACCTGCTCGGCCCCGAGCCCACCTACCTGCCCGAGGAACCCGAGGTCGTCGCCCGGCTGGCAGCAGGCGACGAGCCGGTCGACCTGGCCGCGAAGCACCCCACCTCCTCCCAGATCTGGGCCGCCCTGGCGGACGAGGCCTTTGAAGAGGGACGCAACGTGGAGTCCTACGCCTATGCACGCGTGGGCTACCACCGCGGACTGGATGCCCTGCGCCGTGCCGGGTGGCGCGGCGCCGGACCGATCCCCTGGGAGCACGTGCCCAACCGCGGGTTCCTCCGCTCGCTGTACGCCCTCGGCCGGGCCGCCGGCGCGATCGGCGAGGCCGACGAGGTCGAGCGCATCCGCACCTTCCTCAACGAATCCGATCCGCAGGCGAAGGCCGCGATCGAGAACGGCGAAGGCTAGGTCTTCAGACGCATAAGGGGGCCGCGGGCAACAGCCCGTCGGCCCCCTTTCGCGTCCCGCCCGGCTCTTCCCTTTCGTCTCCGCGTGAATATGCGGCGCCCGACAGCCGGGCGGTGTGAGGCGTTTTCCTTTTCGGCCTTGTGCTGAAGTGGGTTTGGCCTGCATCTGCGTGGGCCGGCTCGGTTTTCCGACGCCTCTATCCGCAATGTAATTTCCCGAAGTTCCGTTTTCCGGTGTTCACCAAAAGTTGCGGCTCTTGATCATTGGCTGCTCATCGCACGTGTTGTGATTTCATCTATTGTTAATTTCATGTTTTATCCGCCTGCTGCGGACGAACGGCTAAAGCTGCAGGGTGCGCTCCCGTTCGACGGCCCAGTGCCTTGCCTGGATTCCTGCGGCAGCCTCAGCATGCGGGCCGAGCCCCATGCGGCCGGCTGTTTCGTGGATCTGGTGCAGGGTCAGGTGCTGGGCGCAGCGGCTGACCCCGGACTTGTCCGCGCGGTAGAGGTAACGGTCGATGGCCCGCTGCCACCGGCGTCGCCAGTTGTAGACGGATCGCTCCGACGCAGCGGCCAGCATCACCGCGTGGTCCTGGTTCAGCTGGGAGGCGATGTTGCGGTGGAAGATGCGGCTGGCATGCCCGCTGGTCGGCGCCACCCGCCGCAGCGCGGCGTCCAGGTGGGTGTCCCAGAAGAAGTCCCAAGACACCCGGCGCCGATCGGGCCAGGCGGTGGACCGTGGGCCGCGCATCATGGCTTCCGCCGCGTCGAACATCAGCAGCGCCAGCAGGGCGCGCCGCGTGGCGGGGGTGGTGAACCGCCCCACGGCCCACAGCGAGAGGTCTGAGGAGAGTTCGAAGACCTCCTCGGCCAGGGCCAGCCCGTCGGGCCCGCCGAGCCTGAAGAGCAGGGCCGCCTCATCGCCGGAGGACTCGGCGGCAACCGTGCCGGGGGCACCCTGATAGGTCTTGACCGCCGTCTCCGGCCGGCCGAGCTCGGCGTCGGTCTGGTCCAGCAGGGCGGCGAGGAAGCCGGTGAGCCGGCGGCCGGAGTCCCGGGTGCCGGCGAACTGGGTTTCCAGGACCACCCCCTGGCGCTGGGGGCGCCTGGAGAAATGCCAGCAGTGGGACTGCCACTGCCGGGCCTGGGCGGCCAGGGGAGTCAGCAGCAGCGAGCAGGCGCGGTCCGCCTCCGTATCCCCCGGGACGCGGGTCGTGATGACGGTGCGCGTCACCTCTCCACCATCGGAGATCCTTCCACCGCGGACTTGTGCGTGCGTTGTCAGGCTCATGTCGCTCCTTGCAAGGGGTGAGTGTGGCTGGGGTGCAATGAGGTAGCGGACGGCTCAGGCTTGTATATTCCAGATTGCGATCGCCAAGCAAGGGTCACGGGTCCTGATCGGTGCAGTTTCGGCCGAATCGACCAAAAAAACAGCGCACGCTACTCATGCTGTTGGGTCGCTGCTACGCTTGTCGGTTCCCACGGCCTGCGAACCGGGCCCGAAATGCGCCGGCCCGGGCCGGGAAAAGGGGGCAGGTAAACGCGGTTACTGACATCGGTGTAATTATTTCCTGCCCGCCGGATTTGTCTTTCCTGCGGTAATTCGCCTGATTTTGCCCGGAGCGCTGGCGACGCGCCGGGTCATCCTCCTACGGTGTCCAGCGAAGCGCCGGCCGCGGGCACTCCTTTCCCTCCTGATCGGCCTCCGGCCGGCGCCTTCACCTCCGGCGGAATCACCGTCCCCGGTCCGGTCAGCCTGCGCTCGAGGCGGCCAGCGTCGCATAGACGACGTAGTTGTCCCGGAACTCTCCGCTGTTCCGGTCGAAGCCGTCACAGGTGATCAGCCGCAGTTCGGGGCCGGCGGTATTGCCGTAGACGGCTGCGGTGGGAAATTCGTCCTTCGCATACTGTTCCGCGCGCTGCACCGTAAAGACCGCTGTGCTTCCGTCCTCCCGGAGCACTTCCACGGCGTCACCGGCCTGCAGCCGGCGCAGGTCCGCGAAGACGCCCGGGCCGCCGCCGATGGCGTTCACATGGCCCAGCAGGACCGCCGGCCCCGTTTCACCCGGCGTCGGCGAATGGAGGTACCAGCCGGCCGGTGAGCCTGGGTCCCCGGGCGGCACCTCCAGCGTGCGTTCCGCCGTCAGGCCGAGCCGCAGCAGGTCGCTGCGCACTCCGAGCGTGGGCAGGTTCAGCGACACAGGATCCGACTCCGGCAGCGGGGCGGGCAAAGCCGGTCCGGCAGGGTCGGCAGGCTCAGTCACCGGGGGCGGCGTCTCCTGTCCGCCGCCGCTTTCCGCCCCGGCACCCTGTGAGGGGGCGTAGGTGGTGGCTCCCGCCGTCGGGGCGCCACTGACTGCCCCCGGGCCCGCACATCCGGCGAGGAGCAGGAAGGCAGCCGCTGCAGCCGCCGAAAGACGGCTGCAGCGGCTGGTGACTCCGCTCATCGCTGTCCGTTCACAGCGCGCCTCAACCCTGCAGGGCGCGGTGTCGACGGACGGCATACGTTCCACCGGCCGCAGTGGCCAGGACCAGCCCTCCGCCGAGGGCGATGACCCCGGCGCCGGCCTGCTGCGGTTCCTCCGTGATGCCGGTGCCGGCCCCGCCGGTGGGAACCTTGCTCACGTGGGGAGTTGGAGGAACCGTGGGCGGTGTCGGTTCTGCCGGTGGCCACTGGATTGTGGGCTGGCTGGGATCGTCGCAGCCGAGGCCGTCCATGTCGCGATCCAGGTGCGTGCCGTAGCTGGGATGGTTGGATGGGATGTTGTAGAAACCGGCCGCCGCTGCAGCGTCACAGTTCTCGAAGGGTGCCGGATACGAAAGGGCCGGTACATCGGCTGCAAGTGCCGGAGCGGCCGACAGAACGGTAAAGCCGGCAGCTGCCGCCAGGGATAGGCCTGCAATGCGCTTGTTCATGGTGTCCCTCTTCTCTTGGGGGTGTGGAGGGTGCCCGGCGGAGCCGGACGGACAGAACAGTAGCCACGGAGTGAGGTGGGCTGGACTTGTCAAGAGTGTTTTTGAATCAGTTGCACCCCAAATAATCCGCCTTCGGCGGCTGCGGCGGGTTCAGCCCCGGCTCGTTCAGCCCCTGGGGTTCAGCTCCGGCGAGTCCGGCGGCGGGCCCGCGGGTCGTCCAGGATGGTGGTGGTGACGGCCAGGATCTGGGGGCGGGCCGGTACCGAGGAAAACCCGAAACGGACCGGCGGCCGCACCGGAGCCAGGTCCCCAAGGTCCTGGCCGTTCCACGAACATCGGGCGGACGTGATGGCGCGGATGGAGCGGATTCCGTAGACCTCCAGCTTGCCGCCGGAACGGCCGGCGGTGCGCACGCCGCGGACGAACAGCCCGGCCAGCGGGCTGATCAGCCGCAGCCAGGTGGGGGAGACGGCCACCGCCGGCGGCACCAGTTCCAGCATCCGGCCGAGCAGCGTCACCTGCCCCAGTTCGGCGCGCAGTTCAAGGGGTCCGCCGGCCACGCTCAGCACGCCGTCGTCCAGCCGGCCGCTGAGCGGCACGACGTCCACGGCGTCAAAGGAGTAGGTGGCGGACACATACTCGGCCACGGCGTCGCTCGGCGCCAGCAGGAGCCGGGAACCGAAGGGGTTCTCCACCATCACATCCGTGAAGGGGCCCAGCGGGGATTCAGGCCAGTGGCCGACCACCAGGCGGGTGCCCGAGGCGGCGCCCACCCCGGCGATGTAGCCGCGGAAACGGTCCATGCGTTCCACCGTACGTCCAGGCGTATGATCGGCGGCACGCCCCACGGAGCGCTGAAAACCCGGATCGGCTAAACTTGACAGGTAAGAGCCCCGCACCACCGCTCCGACCCGTTCGGAACGGAACGTGCAGGGCGTTCTCATGCACGGCAGCGGTAATGCGCCAGGGCGGCGCAGCTGGCTCCGTATCGAAGTGGGGGAGGATCCCATGCCAGCAATCGTGATCGTCGGAGCCCAGTGGGGCGACGAAGGCAAAGGTAAGGCCACCGACCTGCTCGGCGGCCGCGTCGACTACGTCGTCAAGCCCAACGGCGGCAACAACGCCGGCCACACCGTCGTCGTCGGCGGTGAAAAGTACGAGCTCAAGCTGCTGCCCGCCGGCATCCTCAGCCCCAACGCGATCCCGGTGATCGGCAACGGCTGCGTGGTGAACCTCGAGGCCCTGTTCGCCGAAATCGACGGCCTCGAAGCCCGCGGCGCCGACACCTCCAAGCTGCGCATCTCCGCCAACGCCCACCTGGTCGCCCCGTTCCACCAGGTGATGGACAAGGTCACCGAACGCTTCCTCGGTAAGCGCGCCATCGGCACCACCGGCCGCGGCATCGGCCCGGCCTACATGGACAAGGTCGCCCGGCTGGGCATCCGCGTCCAGGACATCTTCGACGAGTCGATCCTCCGCCAGAAGGTCGAAGGGTCCCTGAAGCAGAAGAACCAGCTGCTGGTGAAGGTCTACAACCGGCGCGACGTCGACATCGAGGACACGGTCCAGTACTTCCTCGCCTACGCCGACCGACTGCGCCCGATGGTCATCGACTCCACGTACGAGCTGAACAAGGCGCTCGACGAGGACAAGGTCATCCTCATGGAGGGCGGCCAGGCCACCTTCCTCGACGTCGACCACGGCACCTACCCGTTCGTCACCTCCTCCAACCCGACGGCGGGCGGCGCGTCCGTGGGCTCCGGCATCGGCCCCACCCGCATCACCCGCTCCGTGGGCATCATCAAGGCCTACACCACCCGCGTGGGAGCCGGACCGTTCCCCACCGAACTGTTCGACGACATGGGCCTCTACCTGCAGAAGACCGGCGGCGAGTTCGGCGTGAACACCGGCCGGCCGCGCCGCTGCGGCTGGTACGACGCCGTGCTGGCCCGCCACGCCTCCCGCGTCAACGGCTTCACCGACTACTTCGTGACCAAGCTCGACGTGCTGACCGGCATTGAGAAGATCCCGGTCTGCGTGGCCTACGACGTCGACGGCGTGCGGTTCGACGAGATGCCGATGACGCAGACCGACTTCCACCACGCGAAGCCGATCTTCGAGTACTTCGACGGCTGGACCGAGGACATCACCGGCGCCAAGACGCTGGACGACCTGCCTGAGAACGCCCGCGACTACGTGCTGGCTCTCGAGAAGATGTCCGGCACCCGGTTCTCCGCCATCGGCGTCGGCCCGGACCGGGACCAGACCATCGTGGTCCGCGACCTGATCAGCGAGTAAAGCTCCACCACGGGCAAAGGCCCCGCAGCCGGTACGGCTGCGGGGCCTTTCCGCGTCCGGAAGCGGGTGCTGGCCTCCGACGGTTTCCGGGCTAGGCGAGCCGCTGCGGGGCCCGGCCGTCCTCCAGGGCGGCCTGCTCGGCCGAGCGCTGGAGGATGCAGAACTCGTTGCCCTCCGGGTCGGCCAGCACCACCCAGGTCACGTCGGGTCCCTGCCCGACGTCGGCGTGGACCGCGCCCAGGGCCAGCAGCCGGTCCACTTCCTCCTGCTGGGTGCTGCCGCCGGAGGACCGCAGGTCCAGGTGCAGCCGGTTCTTGAGCGTCTTCTCCTCGGGCACCGGAATGATGTCGATGTCCGGGCCGGATCCGCCGTCGGCCGGGATCAGGGACACCACGCCGTCCTCGTCCGTCTCCGCGATCCGGTAGCCCAGGGCCTGCGTCCAGAATTCCGCCAGCCGGGGCGGGTCGACGGCGTCGAGGGCGATCGAGGAAATGGCACTGGGCATGGCGGAACTCCTGACTGGGCGGGAAAAGCGTTGCCCGAAGCTAACAGCGCCGCAGACGCGCCGTCAACGTGTGCCCTCGTGGGGCCGAGGCGGGTGCAATCAGGGCAGCGGCGGCGACAGGGGCGGCGGAAGGTCCGGCGTCAGCCCGCCCCGGAGCGGAGCCGACGCCGGATCACCAGCGACGCAACGATGCAGGCCACCGACGCGGCGGAGGCCAGCACGTACAGGGTGACGATGCCCGGCGGCGGCTGCAGCGAGGGGGTGTTCGCCCAGAAGATGAAGCAGAACCCGCAGCCCACCAGGCCGGCCACCATCAGTGCGATGCCCAGGAAGGTCAGTCCCTTCATCGGCCCAGTATGCGCCGGCTCCGGAGGCGGCGGGCAGGGCCGGCAGCCGGTTTCGACGCCGCAGGAGAAAGGTTCCCACGCCGGCGGAGGCGCCCGCGTGGGGGTTCAGGCCAGGCGCAGGGTGGTCAGGCAGGTCGGGCTGTCGGCGGAGGTGCTGAAGTCCTGGGCCGCGGTACCCCGCTCGGAGCTGACCTCGAGGGTTCCCGTGATGTCCTTGGGCAGCCAGAAACCGACAAACCCGTTGTCATAGGTGCTGACCGCCTCGTCGACCAGCACGTCGCCGGCCTCGTCCGTGATCCGCACCTGCAGCGGCTCGTTCACGAGTTCGCCCTGGCAGCCGGAGAGGCTGTGGTGGAAGCAGTCATGAGTCGTGGTGGAGAAGGGCGCGACGGCCAGGTAGAACTCGTCCAGCGGCAGGACGGCTTCGCCGTCCTCATCGGTCAGCGTCACCTCGTCATAGGTGACCGACGCGGCCAGGCCGGAAGCGCGGTCCTCATTGGTGCGGTCCAGCTGCTCGACGACCTGGCGGGCGTCGGCCCCCTCCAGGCCGTGGTTGCCTAGCACCGGGTCGGCGGCGCCGTCCCCGGACGAGCAGGCGGTGGCCGCCAGCAGGGCGGCGGCGGAAAAGGCCAAACGAAGCGCACGCATGGAGCCAGCGTAGCCAACCCTCTGTCTCGGACTTAATCCGTGCGCGGCCGGCCCGCAGCGGGATTAGGATTTTCGGCATGGGGGGAATCAGTGAAGAGCTCGTCGCCAGCCTGCAACGCGCCGTTGCGGCCAGCCCGGAGGACATCGCCTTAAGGCTGCACCTGGCGGAGCTGCTGCTCAACGCGAACCGGGCCGTGGAGGCGTTGGGCGAGGTCAACGCAGCGCTCACGGCCGAGCCCGGCAACATCGCCGCGCTGGCCCTGCTCAGCCGCACCGCGGCCGCACTCAACCCCGCCGCGCCCACCGCCGGACCCGCCTCGGCCGGAACGACCGCCGCACCGGCTGTGTCCCCTGAACCCGGGGAACCCGCAGCGGAGTGCGACGACCCGCTTCCGGCAGATCCGGCCTTGGCCGACGGGACGCCGGCGGCAGGCCCGCTTCCGGGGGAGGACGGGCAGCCCGCTGGGGACCCCGGACGAGCCGCCGGTTTCGACTGGGAGCGCGCCGAAGCCGACCTCGGCGCCGACGTGCCGCCCCCGTTCCTCGAGGCCGAGCTGAGGATTGGCGACCCCGGCCCCGGCGCCGACGCCGCGCCGCCCCTGGAGCCCGCGGGCCCGCCCGTGACGCTGGCCGACGTCGGCGGCCTCGAAGCGGTGAAGAAGCGGCTCAACGAGTCCTTCCTGCAGCCGATGCGGCACGCCGAGGTGGCCCGCGCCTTCGGAAAGTCGCTGCGCGGCGGCCTGCTGCTCTACGGGCCGCCGGGCTGCGGCAAGACCTTCCTGGCCCGGGCCGTGGCCGGAGAGCTGGGCGCCTCCTTCGTCAACGTCACCATGACCGACGTGCTCGATTCCTTTGTGGGCGGTACCGAAAAGAACCTGCACGAGGTCTTCATGGCGGCCCGACGGCGGGCGCCGGCCGTGCTCTTCCTGGACGAGGTGGACGCCCTCGGTCTGCGCCGCAGCAGCCTCAGCGGCGGATCGGCCTGGCTGCGGCAGATGGTCAACCAGCTGCTGCTCGAAATGGACTCGACGGCCGGGAACAACGACGGGCTCTACGTCCTCGCCGCCACCAATCACCCCTGGGACCTGGATGACGCGCTGCTGCGCCCCGGCCGGCTGGACCGGATGGTGCTGGTCACCCCGCCGGACCCCGCGGCCCGTGACGCGATCCTGCGCTATCACCTGGCCAACCGGCCCATCGCGGGCATCGACGTCCCCGCCATCGTGCACCGCACCGACGGCTTCTCCGGCGCGGACCTGGAGCATATCTGCGTCACCGCGGCGGAGAAGGCGATGACCGAATCCATCAGCGGCGGCGAGCTGCGCCCGATCAGCATGGAGCACATCAACGCCGCCCTGGCCGAGGTCTCCGCCTCCACCCGATCCTGGCTGGACCAGTCGCGCAACGTCGTTCGCTTCGCCAACCGGGACGGACGCTACAACGACCTGGCCGACTACCTGCGCTCGCGGAAGCTGCTGTGAGCGCCGACCTCACCCGGGACGCGCTGCGGGCCCGCGTCGAGGTGCTGGCCGCCACCGGACGCAGCGCCGAAGCGGCCACCCTGCTCGAGGAGCAGGCGCCAGTTCACCTTGACGAGTCCTGGCTGTACACGGACCTGGCCCAGCAGTACCTGCGCCTGGACCGCCCCGAGGACGCCGAGCGGGCCGCCCGGCAGGCGCTGGCGCTGGAACCCGGCGGGCGTGACGCGCTGCTCCTGCTTGCCCTGGCCCTGAAGGGCAGCGAACGCTTCGCCGATGCGCAGGAGGCGGCAGCGGAGGCGGTCGCGCTGTATCCCGACGACGACGTCGCGCACCGCATTGCGGCCGCCATCCTCATCGTGTCCGGCACCGACGAGGAGGCCGCCGAAGGCTGGCGGCACATCCGGCACGCCCTGAAGCTGAATCCGCACGACCCCGACCACTACGTCGTGGCCGTCTACGCGAACCTGGCCGTCGGGGGACCCGTCTCCCTGGGACGGCGCTACCTGGAGGACGGGCTGGCCCTGGATCCCGGCCATCGGGGCCTGATTCTCGCCGGCGCGGCGCTGGGGGACGCACCCACCGGCCCGGACCGCGCGGAGCTGTTCGCCTCGCTGCTGGCCGTCAATCCGCTGGACGACGACGCGCACCGGTCCCTGCGCTCCGAGTTCTTCCAGCGGCTGATCAGCCTGGCCTTCATTCCGTGGCTGCAGGTGCTGTTCTTCGGGCTGCTGGCCAGCTCCCTCGGCGGCGGCGTCAGCCCGACCGTGGCGCTGGTCCTGCTGGGCCTGCTCCTCGCCGTGGGATTCGTGCAGCGGCTGCGGCAGGCGCGCCGGCTGGCTCCCGGACAGGCCGGAACCCTGTTAGAGGGCAACCTGCGCGCAGTCGGCGGCGCCGCCGCGGGCCTGGCCGGCCTGGGAATCCTGGCCGTCCTCCCGCACGTGGTTGATCCCGGCCCGGAGGTCAGCGCCGCGGCGGCACTGGCCCTGTCCGTCGTGCTGTTCCTCGTGGCTGCCGTACGCGCGGCCGCGCACCTCAGGCGCTTCCCGCCGGGCTATGCCCGGGACCTGCTTGGACGGAACCGGCGGGCGTGGGCGGGTGCAGCGGCAGCCCTGGCGGCCTTCGCGCTCGCCACCGCGGGCACGCTGTGGACCGCGGCCGACGGCGGTGCGGGCCCCGGGCTGTTCCTGCTGATGGCGACGGCGGTCCCGTCCGCCGCCGCGGTCCACCTGCTGGAGGGTGCGGAGCGGGGATCGGTGCCCCGCCGCGGCAGCCCCGGTTTCGCCGACTACCGGAAGTGGCGCGTGGGCATATATGCCCGGCCGGTCTGGTACCTCCTCGGCGGTGCAGTCCTGGCGCTGCTGCCGATGCTGACGCAGCTGCGGGACCTTTCGCCGCTGGAGGGCGCCGCCGCGGTCACGGCGGGCGTCCTGCTCCTTGCCCGCGGCCTCCACACCCTCTTCCTCCTGCTGGCCGCGGCACCGGCGCAGGACGCCCGGCGCGGGGTACGGGAACGCCTGGCGGTCCGGGCCGGCCGGCGGGTCCTCATTTCGGGAGACAACTTCATCAACTTCGCCCTGGTGTGCCCGCTGGTCATGGTGGTGATCGGGGCCGTCGTGCTGATGGGCGGCACCGGCGGCGGGGACTGGCTGGACGGCCTCGGCCAGCTGCCCGCTCCGGATTTCCTGCGCGGCGGTTCCGAGCCGCCGGTGCCGGAGATCACGCCGGTTCCGGTGCCGGAGCCGACGCTGCTCCTGCCGCAGGACCTGCCCACCGGCCGGGGCTGATCAGCCTTCTCCAGGGCGGCTACCAGCGGTTCCGGGCCTCCTCGATCCAGCCCTGCAGCCCCTCCAGCCGACGCCAGGCGCCGTCCGGGGTCCGGGCCCGGCCGGACCAGGAGCCGAACGCCTGCCAGGTCTGCGAGGCGACGACGAGGGCATTGGTACGTGCATGGCGGCGGTGGAACGGGGTGAGCACCGCGTCCAGCCAGGGCCCGCGCACATGCCAGGGGGACAGCGGCGCCGAGAGGTCGTAGCTGAAGTCCAGCTCGCCGTCGTAATGGTGCAGCCGGCCGTCCACGATCAGGGCGTTCTCCGTGGAGCCCGTGCCGGCGGTCCAGCCGCCGCCGATCTGCAGGCCCAGCTGCGTGCCGTCCACCTCGCCGAAACCCACCCCCCAGTTCCAGCGCTTCGCGTACGGCCAGCGGCCGCGCCCGCGGTCCAGTACCGCGAAGGCGCCGGGGCCGACGTCGTACCGCCGTCCCTCCACCGTGACCGTCCCGGAGACGGCGCGGGCGACATCCTTGAGCGTGTACTGGAACCGGGTCCGGGACCAGGGCACGACGACGCCGAGGCTGTCGCCGCCGGCCGGCGCGTACAGCTGAACCTGGACCCGGTCCGACTCGGCGCTCAGGCGGGTGCCGCCGCCGTCATCCCGGAAACCCAGACGTAGGCCTCCGGCGGCGGCGCGGGCCTCCAGCGGCGGCAGGGAGTCCGGGAGCCGGAGGTCCGTTCCCGAGGGCAGCAGCTTCAGGGGATCGACGCTGATCTCCCGGCCGGTGGAGCGCTCGTAGACATACAGCTGCAGCACCGCCGCGTAGTCGAGCCCGGCGATGGTCATTCCGAGGACCAGGTCACCGGTCATCACGCCCCAGTACTCCCAGCGCTTGGTCCGCCAGCCGTGGCGCGGCCCGGCGGGCAGGGACGTCAGGTGCAGCGGACGGCGGGTGAATCCCACCGCGGCCGGATTGAGCGTCCCCCGGGGCAGGGCCAGGTTATGCGGGCCCGTGATTTCCTTCATGGGCGCCAGTGTAGGGCAGCCGGTCCGCCGGTCCGCCGCCGGGCTGCGGAGAGGGACAGCGGCGGTTCCGGGGAAGCGTTGAGAAAAAAATATGCGCCTGAATGAAACTTTTGGCAGACACCGTACGATTACCCCTGTGCAACGGCCGCGCCGAGGCCTATCCCCCCAACGGGCATCGGTGCGGCCGTTGCTTATGCGCCGGGAGTGGCGGACGGGTAGGATTTGCTTGATCCCCCCCTCGAACCCAAAGGCGCCTTCCGTGGAGACTTCGCTGACCGAGCACACGCTCGGCCAAGCGCGTTCCCGGGATCCTGACGCGCTGCGCCGGGTATACGACGCCGTGGCGCCCGGGGTGCTGGCCTATCTCACGGCCAAGGGCTGCGACGATCCGGAAGCGCTGACCCAGGACGTGCTCCTGACCCTGTTTACCAAGCTGCCGGAGCTCCGGGGCGGCACCCAGGGGCTGCGGACCTTCGCGTATTCCGTGGCCCATGCCCGGATGGTCGATGACATCCGCCGCCGCCAGCGGCAGCCCGTGCCCGCACCGTACGATCCGGATGCCGACCGCAGGAGCACGGCCTCCGCGGAGGACACCCTGATGGGGGCCGCGGCAGTGGCGGCGCTGCTGGAAGGGCTGCCGGACCCCCAGCGTGAGGTTCTCCTGCTGCGGGTCCTGGCGGATCAGTCGGTGGAGGAGACGGCAAGGATCATGGGCCGCACCAGCGGTTCGGTCAAGACACTGCAGCGCCGGGCGCTGCTGGCACTGAGGGAACAGCTGACCCGGAAGGAGGCGGTGGAATGAGCGGCAACGAAGCCCGTAACGACCTTCGCCGCCTGCTGGCCGAAAGCGGTGTGGACCCGTCCCCCGAACTGCTCGATGCCCTGCGCCGGCTCCAGGAGGCCGACACCGGAAAGGCGCCGGAGCCGCAGGGTGAACTCGCCGAGCTGCTGGGCCGCCCGCCCCGGCTGCGCTCCGTTGACGGGCCGAAACGTCCAAGCCAGCGCAGGCCGCGGCGCGGTTTCCTGCTCACCGCGGCCCTGATCGGGGCCATGGCTGCCGGGACCTCCGGGGTCGCGGCGACCCTCCGGGACCACCAGGTCACCGCCGACGTCGCGGACACCGCCTCCCAGCTCCCGCCGATGGAACAGGTGCCCGGGGCTGAACAGGCCGCGGGTGCGGGCGAGGCCGCGGGGACCTCCGTTGCAGACGCCTCCGCAGCTCCCGGAGCCTCCGCCTCCGCGGGCGAGGCCGAGGAGACCGGCTCCCAGCCGGCACCCGCTCCCGTGGAGACGGCACCGGCTCAGCCGGCGCAGGAAACGCCCGAGACAACCGGGCCGGCACCCGCACCCGCAGCCGGCGAACCGGGCCACGGCACGTCGTTCCGCCCCGGCGGAGCCGGTCAAGGCCCGGCGAACCGTCCGGGCGGAGCCGGCCAGGGCCCGGACAGGAGCGGTCGGGGCGAGGGCGGCGGTCAACCGGCGCAGCCCGGCGGCGGCCGGCCGTACGGCCCGGAACGGAATCCCGGCGCCGGACAACGGCCCGACCACGCTGCCGACCGCGGCAACGCGGGACGGCCCGGAAGCCGGGACGCCGACCACCGGCAGGGCCCCGGCGCCTCGTGGGCGGAACCGGGTGCAGCCCCGGGGGGCCGGAGTCCCCAGGAGAACCGGGGCGGCGTCCGCCAGTCGGAGAACGGGTCTCAGGGGCCCGCCGCGGTCTACGGCGGCCGGAGCGGCCTGGGGCGTTGATCCCCGGGCGCTCCGCCCGCCGGCTCAGGCGGTGAGCTGCCGTTTCGAGGAGATCACCCCGGTGTTGAAGCCGGCCAGGTTCAGGCCGCCGTGGAACCGGGCATGCTCGATCTTCACGCACCGGTCCATCACCACGTCCATGCCGGCGGCCTCGGCGTCCCGCGCCACCTCCTCGTGCCAGGCACCCAGCTGCAGCCACAGCGCCTTGGCGCCCACGGCCTTCGCCTCGGCCAGCACGGTGGGCAGGTCGTCATGGCGGCGGAACACGTCAACGATGTCCGGGACCTCGGGCAGGTCCGCCAGCGAGGCGTAGACCGGCCGCCCGAGGATCTCCTTCGCCACCGGGTTCACGAAATACACCCGGTACGGCGAGGAGGAGAGCAGATACGTGGCAACGAAGTAGGACGCCCGGGAGGGCTTGTCCGAGGCGCCGACAATGGCGATGGACTTCGCCCGGCGCAGCAGCGCCAGGCGTTCCGGGGCGCTCGGGCCGGTCCAGGTGCGCTCCGTGGTGGCGGTGTTCTCAGACATGGGCGGACTCCTGGGTCTCGGCGGCGGGCAGGGAGCAGGACGCCGCGGCGGCCGGCGCATCGGCTGCGGAGACGGCGGGAGCCGCACCTGCGGCAGCGGCGGCGGTCAGCGCCTGGTCGAGGTCCCAGAGGATGTCCTCCAGGTCCTCCAGCCCCACGGAGATCCGCACCAGGTCCTCCGGCACGCCGGCGGCGGCCAGCTGCTCGGGGGACAGCTGCTGGTGGGTGGTGGACCCGGGATGGATCACCAGGGTGCGGGCGTCGCCGACGTTGGCCAGGTGCGAGGCCAGCAGCAGGGATTCGATGAACACCTGCCCGGCCGCCCGGCCGCCCTTCACACCGAAGCTGAAGACCGAGCCGGGGCCCTTGGGCAGGTACTTCTTTGCCCGCTCGTAATGCGGGTGGGATTCCAGCCCGGCGTAGGACACCCACGCCACCCGCTCGTCGGCCTCCAGCCACTCGGCCACCGCACGGGCGTTGGCCAGGTGCTCATCCATCCGCGGGGCGAGGGTCTCCACGCCCTGCAGCAGCGAGAACGCCGACTGCGCGGAGAGCGTGGGTCCGATGTCGCGCAGCTGCTCCGAGCGCAGCTTGGTCAGGAACCCGTACTCACCGAAGTTGCCCCACCAGGAAATGTTGCCGTAGGAGGGCACCGGCTCGGTCATCGCCGGGAACTTGCCGTTGCCCCAGTTGAACCGCCCGGATTCGACGACGACGCCGCCCAAGGTGGTGCCGTGCCCGCCCAGGAACTTGGTGGCGGAGTGGATCACGATGTCCGCGCCGTGCTCGAAGGGCCGCACCAGGTACGGGGTGGACAGGGTGGCGTCGAGGATCAGCGGCACCCCGGCCTCGTGCGCCACCTTCGCGAGGGCCTCAATGTCGGTGACCTCGCCGGAGGGGTTGGCCACCACCTCGGCGTACACGGCCTTGGTGTTCTCCCGGATGGCCGCCGCGTAGTCGGCCGGATCGGTGCCGGGCACGAACGTGGTCTCGATCCCGAACCGGCGCAGGGTCACGTCCAGCTGGGTCACCGTACCGCCGTACAGCTGGGAGGCCGCCACGATGTGGTCCCCGGAGGAGCAGAGCGCGGCGAAGGTGACGAACTCGGCGGACATGCCCGACGCCGTCGCGACCGCCCCGATCCCGCCCTCCAGGGCGGCGATGCGCTCCTCGAACGCGGCGACCGTCGGGTTGCCGATCCGCGAGTAGATGTTGCCGTACTTCTGCAGCGAGAAGAGGTTCGCGGCGTCGTCGGTGTCCTTGAACACGAACGAGGTGGACTGGTAGATGGGCACGGCGCGGGCACCGTGCACCGCGTCCGGGGTGCCGCCGGCGTGCAGGGCGCGCGTGCGGAAACCAAATGGGCGGTCACTCATGGCAGAGTGCTCCTTCCTGAGGGGACTGGGCGGCTGCGGGCGGGGCAGGCGTTGCAACTTGCTCCGGTGCGGCCAAGAATGGGGGACGGGGCCGGGCCGGCCAGGGCCGCAGCCCCTGCGGACGGACCACGGACGAGGGGAACCGGCAATGGACGAGTACGTGATCGTGATTGAGACCGGATACCGCCGGGCCGCCGCCACGCACACCATCACCTTCACCGATCCGATGCCGCAGGCGGAGGCCACCGCGCTGCTGCTTGAACTGATGGAGGGCGGGCACGAGGAGCTGCTGCCGCCGCGGGCCGACACGATGGTGCTGGAGGTCTCGCCCACGGAGTTTCTGCGGGTGCAGGAACTCGTCGGCGGCTCCGTGGTGATGGATCGGGTGACCTTGGCGCGCCGGCATTAGGCCGCCGTCCCGCCGGCCCGCCGCGACGCGCAGATCCGCGCGATCGCCGGGATGCACGGCTCGTTCTGCAGGCTCGTGGTGTCGCCGAGCGTGCTGCCTTCGAACAGCTGGGTGAGCAGCCGGCGCATGATCTTGCCGGAACGGGTCTTCGGCACGTCCGGCACGGGCACGACGGCGGCGGGCTTGGCGATCGGGCCGATCAGCTTCGCGACGTGGGCGCGCAGCACCGTGGTGGCGTTCTCCGGCTCGGCGTCCTCGGACAGCACCACGAACGCGACGACCGCATGCCCGGTGAGCGGATCCGCGGCCGGGCAGACGCCGGCCTCGATCACCCAGGGATGGGAGACCAGCGCGGACTCGATCTCGATGGTGGACAGCCGGTGCCCGGACACGTTCAGCACGTCGTCCACCCGGCCGAGGATCCAGGTGTCGCCGTCGTCGTCGTACTTCGCGCCGTCGCCGGCCAGGAACCAGCCCTGCTCGGCGTAGGCGCGCCAGTAGGAGTCCAGGTAGCGCTGCGGGTTGCCCCAGACCGTGCGTGCCATGGCGGGGCCGATCCGGTCCACCACGATGAAGCCCTGGGTGTTCGCAGGGACGGTGGCGCCGGCCTCGTCGACGATCCGGGTGGAGACGCCGGGCAGGGCGCGGGTGGCGCAGCCGGGCTTGAACGAAGAGTCCGTGGGACGGGGGGAGAGGATGGTGGCCCCGGTTTCGGACTGCCACCAGGTGTCCACCATGGGCACCTCGCCGCGGCCCAGGTTCTGCCGCAGCCAGCGCCACGCCTCCGGGTTCACCGCTTCGCCCACCGTGCCGAGCAGCCGGATCGAGGACAGGTCCCAGGTGTCCGGCACGCCGTCGGGAAAGGCGCCCATCAGGGACCGGACCAGGGTGGGCGCGGTGTAGTAGCTGGTGACCTTGTAGCGTTCGATGATCTCGAAATGCCGGCCCGGGTGCGGCACCGCCGGGGTGCCCTCGTAGATCACCTGGGTGACGCCGTTGGACAGCGGCCCGTAGATCTCATAGGTGTGCGCGGTGACCCAGGCCAGGTCCGCGGTGCACCAGTGCACATCCGCGTCCCGTTGCGCGGGGCCGGGGTGCGAGAACAGGTACTCATGGCTCCAGGAGGCCTGGGTGAGGTAGCCGCCCATGGTGTGCACCAGGCCCTTGGGCTTTCCCGTGGTGCCGGAGGTGTACATGATGAACAGCGGCGTCTCGGCGTCGAACGCCTCGGGAACGTGGACGTCGGAGGCGGTGTCCACGGTCTCGTGCCACCACAGGTCCCGGCCCTCGGTCCAAGCGATGTCCGAGCCGGTGCGGCGCACCACGAGCACGTGCTCAATGGCGTTGTCGCCGGAGACCGCCTCGTCGGCATTGGCCTTGACCGGGACGGCGGCGCCGCGGCGGAACTGCCCGTCGGTGGTGACCAGCAGCTTGGCGCCGGTGTCCTCCACCCGGAACTTCAGCGCCTCGGCGGAGAAGCCGCCGAAGACCAGGGAATGCACGGCCCCGATCCGGGCGCAGGCCAGGGTGATGACGATGGTTTCCACGATGACCGGCAGGTAGATGACCACCCGGTCGCCGCGGCCGATGCCCAAGGACAGCATCGCGTTGGCGGCCCGGGACACCTCCCGCTGCAGGTCGGCGTAGGTGACGGTGCGGCGGTCGCCGGGCTCGCCCTCGAAGTGCAGGGCCACCTTGTCCCCGCGCCCGGCGGCCACGTGCCGGTCCACGCAGTTCACCGCCACGTTCAGGGTGCCGCCGGCGAACCATTCGATCGTCGGCACGGTGTACTCGGCGTCGGCCGCCGGAACCTCCGGGCCGGAGAGCCGGCGCGGCCGGTCAAAGGTGTGCGTGGTGTGCCAGGGCGTCTCCCACTGCAGCCGGCGGGCGGCGTCCTCCCAGAACGCGATCCGCTCCGCCTCGGAGGCGAAGCCGCCGAAGCCGCCGAAGCCGCCGGCGCCGTCGGGCCTGGCCGCCGGAACGCCCGCGTGGCCGGGCTGCAATGCATCGGTGAGGTTCAGGCCCATCGCCGCACCGCCCACCGCTCGACGATGCCCAGCAGCGCATCGGTGGCCTTGCCGATCACGGCCAGCAGCACGATGGCCAGCAGCAGCCGGTCGGTCCGCCCGTTGTTCTGCGAATCGGTCAGCAGGAAGCCCAGCCCCATCGATGAGGCGATCAGCTCCGCGGCCACCAGGAACAGCCAGGCCTGGGCCAGGGCCAGCCGCAGGCCGGAGAAGACCGAGGGCACGACGGCGGGCAGCTGCACCGTGCGCAGCAGCCGCAGCCCGTTCAGGCCGAAGGCGCGGGCGGCCTCCACCAGCTTCGCGTCCACATGGCGCAGGGCCAGCGAGACGGTGGTGAACACCGGAAAGAACGCGCCGATCGCGATCAGGGTGATCTTCGAGTCCTCGCCGATCTTCATCCAGAGGATCAGCAGCGGCACCCAGGCCAGCGACGGCACCGCCCGCAGCGCGCCGATCGCCGGGCCGAGCAGCACGTCCGCCAGCCGGGACAGGCCGAGCAGGGCGCCGAGCACCAGGCCGAGGGCGGCGCCGATCGCGAAGCCGATCAGGACCCGCTGGGTGGAGATCGCCACGTGCAGGCCCAGCTCGCCGCGGGAGATGAGGTCGGAGGCGGCGGTGGCGACGGCCGTCGGGGAGGGCAGCTGCACCGGGCTGAACAGCCCGGCGGCGGTGACGGCCTGCCAGGCGGCGAGGATCAGGGCGGGCACCAGCAGGCCGAGGCCCAGCCGGGCCCACCGGCTGCCGAGGAGGCCGGCACCGGGAGCGCGGCGGGCGACGGCGGGCTGCGCTGAGTCAGGCCGGCCGTCCACTGTCCCGGCCGCTGAAGCCGGTGCCGTGCTGTCGCCGGTCAGGTAGGGGTTGCCGATCTGCGCCATCAGGAGTCCTTGACCGCGGCCGGATCGGCCTTCTGCACGAAGGAGTCATCGAGCAGGGTGGCGATGGCCTCGTCGATGGCGGCCTGGTCTGCGACGTCGCCGGTCTCCACGAAGCTCGGGCCGACCTTCTCCAGGACGGTGCGCTGCGCCTCGCCCGGGGCGGGGTCGACGTCGAGGTTGCTGCGTTCGAGGATCACGGTGCGGGCCACCTCCAGGTCCAGGCCGGCGACGTCGGCCAGGATCTGCGCGGTTTCCTCCGGGTTCTCGGCAGCCCAGGCGCGGGCCTTCTCGTACGCGTTCACCACGGCCTGCGCGACCTCGGGCTGTTCTTCGAGGAAGGACTCGGTGGCGTTCAGGAACCCGTAGGTGTTGAAGTCCAGGTTGCGGTAGAACAGTTCGGCGCCGGCGTGCTCGGCGCCGGCCATGATCGGGTCCAGCCCGGCCCAGGCGTCCACGGAGCCGTTCTCCAGGGCGGTGCGCCCGTCCGCGTGCTGCAGGTTCTGCACGGTGACGTCGGAGGTTTCCAGCCCGGCCTCCTCCAGCGCCTGGACGAGGAAGAAGTACGGGTCGGTGCCCTTGGTCGCGGCCACGGATTTGCCGGCCAGGTCCGCCACCGAGGTGATCCCGGAGTCGGGGGCCACCAGCAGGGCTGCCCATTCCGGCTGGGAGTAGATGCTGATGGTCCTAATCGGGGAGCCGTTGGAGCGGGCCAGCAGGGCGGCCGAGCCGGCGGTGGAGCCGACGTCGATCGCCCCGGCGCGCAGCGCCTCGTTGGCTTTGTTGGAGCCGGCGGACTGCACCCAGTTCACCTCGACGCCGTCCTCGGCCAGGGTCTCCTCCAGCCAGCCCTGGTCCTTGATGACCAGGGACAGCGGGTTGTAGGTGGCGAAGTCGATGTTCAGGGTGCCGCCGTCGCCGGTGCCCGCGGCGGCGGGATCGGCGGCGTCCTCGCCGGCCACGCAGCCGGTCAGGGCCAGGGAGACGGCGGCGGCCGCGGCGGCCAGCAGGGTGATCGGGCGGCGGAGGGAACGGCTGTTCATGGGAGTCCTTTGCTGGGAACGTGCTGAAGCTGGGGTCGGGACACGAAGGTCCCGGAGCCGGCGTCGGGAGGACGACGGCGGGACGGAAGGAAGGGGAAGCGGAGGGATCCGGTGGCGTCGGGGGCCTAGCGGCGTTCGACGCCGAGGCTTTCGAGCAGCTCGACACGCATTCGGGCCAGCTCGGCCGAGGCGCGGTCCCGCGGGCGCTCGCCGGGTACGTCGATGACCCGGGTGATGGTGGCGCCGGGTGCCCCGCCGTCGCGGCCCAGGACGATGATCCGGTCCGCGAGCTGCAGTGCCTCGTCGACGTCGTGGGTTACGAGCAGCACGGTGGCGGGGGTCGCCCGGTGGATGTCGAGCAGGAGGTCCTGCATCTTCAGCCGGGTCAGCGCGTCCAGGGCGCCGAACGGCTCGTCGAGGAGCAGGACGCCGGGGGTGCGGGCGAGTGCACGGGCCAGGGAGGCGCGCTGGGCCATGCCGCCGGAGACCGCCGTCGGGCGGTGCTTGGCGAACCGGCCGAGCTCCACCAGCTCCAGCAGTTCGGCCACCTTGGCCTTGCCGGCGCTGGCGCTGATGCCGCGGGGCAGGCCCATGGCGATGTTCGCCTGCAGGGTCTGCCACGGCAGCAGCCGCGGTTCCTGGAAGGCGACGGCGCAGCGTTCGTCGATGCCGGAGACCGGGGTGCCGTCGATCAGGACGGAGCCGCGGGTGGGGTGGTCCAGGCCTGCGGCGGCGCGCAGCAGGGTGGACTTGCCGCAGCCGGAGGCGCCGAGGATGGCGAGCACCTCACCGGCGCGGACCTCGAAGTCGACGTCGCGGAGCACGGTGTGCGCCTGGGGCCCGGAGCCGAAGGTCCGTTCCAGGGCGCTGAAGGTGACGGGAAGGGCGGAGCCGCGCCGGGTCTCGGCGGCGGCAGGGGACTGGGATGCCAGCACAGGTGTCATAGATTTCTCCATCGATCCTGGCAGTAGCACCCTACGGAGATCGCCCTGGACCCGCAGTGCGGGCCTCCTGCGGCGGTCTCCTCGTTATCACCGCGCCTCAAGGAGGAAGCACGGCGACCAGGGTTGCTGCGGCGTCACGGAGCCAGGTCTCTCAGCCGCTCGGGATGGTCAAGAGACCACTAAACGCCCCCGCCCCGGGATCCGGCAAGTCCGGTCGTAACATTTCCTGCACCTGCCCGGCCCGGTGCCGGCCGTCGTTCCGGCGCAGAGGAGTGCTGCCCGGCGTCGGGCATTACGGCCTGTGACCCGGAACGTTTGCCAGCCGGGCCGGGATCGGCCCACGATGGGACGCGTACCCATCCGGAGCGGCCGAGAGACCTGGCTCGTCGACGCCGCAGCAACCCCCTGTTCCGCAGGGACGGTGCTACTGCCAGGACCGATGGAGGAATCTCATGCCTGCTTCCGCGCGCCGCCAGATCCGTTTCAACGCCTTCGACATGAACTGCGTGGGCCACCAGTCGCCCGGCCTGTGGCGGCATCCGCAGGACCGCTCGGCCAGCTACACGGACCTGGGCTACTGGACGGACCTGGCGCAGACCCTGGAGAAGGGCCTGTTCGACGGCCTGTTCATCGCCGACGTGCTGGGCACCTACGACGTGTACGGCGCCTCCAACGACGCGACCCTGCGCCAGGGCACGCAGGTGCCGGTCAACGATCCGCTGCTGACCGTCTCGGCCATGGCGCATGTAACCGAGCACCTGGGCTTCGGCGTCACCGCCGGCACCGCCTACGAGCACCCGTACCCCTTCGCCCGGCGCCTGGCCACCCTGGACCACCTGACCCGCGGCCGGGTGGGCTGGAACGTCGTCACCGGCTACCTGCCCTCCGCGGCGCGGAACATGGGCCAGACGGACCAGCTCGAACACGACGAGCGCTACAACCACGCCGACGAATACCTCGAGGTGGTCTACAAGCTGCTCGAAGGCTCCTGGGAGGACGACGCCGTCGTCCGCGATCCGGAAACCGGCGTGTTCACCGACCCGGCGAAGGTGCATCCGATCCGCCATGAGGGCAAGTACTTCACGGTGCCGGGCATCGCGATCACCGAACCCTCGCCGCAGCGCACCCCGGTGATCTACCAGGCCGGAGCCTCGCCGCGCGGCGTCGCGTTCGCCGCCGAGAACGCCGAGGCGGTGTTCGTCGGCGCGCACAGCAAAGCGAAGCTCAAGGCCACCGTGCAGCGGATCCGCGACGCGGTGGAGGCCGCCGGCCGGAACCGGTACGACGTGAAGATCTACACGCTGCTGACCGTGATCACCGACGCCACCGCGGAGGCCGCCGCCGCCAAGCACGAGGAGTACCAGCGTTACGCCAGCACCGAGGGCGCGCTCGCGCTGCTGTCGGGGTGGATGGGCATCGACCTGTCACAATTCGACCTGGACGCCCCCATCGGTGACGTGCAGTCCAACGCCATCCAGTCCGCCGTCGCGAACTTCCAAACCGGCGACGACGGCGCGGAACCGTGGACGGTGCGCGACATCGCCGCCGCGGCCGGCATCGGCGGACTGGGCCCGCGCCTGGTGGGCTCCGGCGCCGAGGTGGCCGAGGAGCTGATCCGCTGGGTGGAGGACACCGACGTGGACGGGTTCAACCTGGCCTACGCCATCACTCCGGGCACGTTCGAGGACATCGTCGAATTCGTGGTGCCGGAGCTGCAGAAGCGCGGCGCGTACCGGACGGCGTATGAGCCGGGCACGCTCCGGCACAAGCTCTTCGGCGCGGGGGACAAGCTGCCGGCGACCCACCGCGGCGCGCGGTTCCGGCTCGCGGAGGTTTCCCGCTGATCAGAGCGTCGAGGCCACGAAAACCTGGGACGGCCCGGTGAAGGTGGCCGTCGCGGGTTCTCCGACGTAGAGGACCTTCGCTTCGGGCTCCAGGTCCGCGGCGGCCCCGTGGACGGTGACTCCGGCGGGCGCCGTCGCCGCCAGCAGGACGCTGAACGGTCCTACCCGCACCTGCTTGGGATCCTCGGCCACGACCACCCTCCGCAGGTCCAGGCCGCCGCTCCAGAGAGGGATGCGCTGTTCGCCGTCGCCGACGTCGGGCACGGGCAGGGGGGAAGGGTTCGGCTGTCCGCCGCCGGTCAGCTGCTGGAGTTCACAGAGGTCCACGTACTCCTTGGTCAGGCCGGCCTTCAGCGCATTCTCCGAGGTGCCCATCACCAGCACGGCCTGGCCGGAGAGATACGTGTGCAGGCATCCCGGAGGAATCACGGCTGCGTGGCCGGGATCGAGCTGGATCAGCTGCATGCAGACGGCCAGCAGGATGCCGCGGTCCCGGGGGAAGAGCTGCTGCAGCCGGCGCACCACGGCCGCCGCCTCCGCGGCAGGTCCGTCAAGACCCTGGGCCCGCTCCACGGCGTCGGCGGTTTCCCGCAGGGCGGCAGCCAGTTCGCCCGGCGACATGCGGAGCACGGAGTGGACGGCCGTCTCATGGCGGAAGCGGAGGTAGGAATGCAGCCAGGGCAGCTCCAAGCCGTCGGCGATGGCCTGGAGCTCCTCCATGGTCCGTTCCCCGGCAAGCACCTGCAGGGGCGTGAGGGCCACGGCGACCTCACACTTCGGCTCGCGGTCCTTGTAGTTGCGGTTTCCGGCGCCCAGCGGCACGCCGCGGGCCTGTTCCCGCACAAAGCCCGCGAGAGCCTGCTCCCAATGCGGGTGCAACATGATCGGCAGCGGAACCTCGGCATCCAGGACCCAGAGGCGGAAGGGAAACGGCGAGCCGGACCCGGTCACCGGATGCGGCAACGCAGCGGCCTGCTCCGGAGTGAACCGGGCCAGCGTTTGCCGGTACGTTTCCGGGTTCCAGTCGATGAGCAGGCTGCGGGGAGAAGGGGAAGAAGGTCGGGGAGCGGGCGCTCCGGACCTTGAGAGTGCGGAATCAGTACGCACGGGGGTCACTTACATCACCAGGATGGGACAGGCACGATGCTATTGGAGCCGGTTGTGTCCGACACAAACACAACCAGTCCTCCCAGTTTATGCCTTCGGCGGCATGATTTTCGTGCCTGTCCCGGCCCGCTCCGAGTGCCGTCCGCTACACCCCCGCGCGCCGTTTCACCGCTGCCTCCACCGCCGCAACCAGCGCGTACAACAGGATCGAGGCGAGCGTCACCGCCACCACCGCCGCCCACACGTAGTCGTAGCGCGCGCGGGACACCGCCGACACGATGCCGTATCCGATGCCCTGCCCGGTCGCCAGCCACTCGGCCAGCAGCGCCCCGGTCAGCGCCCCGGGAATGGACACGCGCAGTGCCGTGAAGAACGCCGGTGCCGACGACGGCAGGGCGACCCTGCGGAACGCGTCCCACCGGCTGCCGCCGTAGACCTGGATGACCTCCAGCATCACCGGGGACGCGGAACGGAGCCCGACGACGATGGTCACCAGGGCGGGGAAGAACACCACGATGCCGCCCATCGCCGCCACTGTGACCTGTCCGCGGCCGAAGATCAGGATGATCATGGGCGCCAGCGCGACCAGCGGCACCGAGCGCAGCAGCATGGCCAGCGGCATCAGCGCCTGCTCCACCCCGCGGAACAGGGTAAACAGCGTCGCGGCCAGCAGGGCGGCGGCCATACCGGCCGCAAACCCCATGCCCGCGTCCAGCAGGGTGTGCCCCAGTTCGGCCAGCACCAGCGCCTGGTTCGCGCCGGCGTCGGCGTCCAGGAGCAGGTAGCTGAACACATCCGCCGGGCCTTTGCCGATGTAGGCGGAGACGTCGAAGATGCGCAGCAGCGCGATCCACAGGATGCCCACCACCGCCAGCGACGCAGCCAGGCCGAGCACCAGCCGCCCCGTGGCGCGCAGAGCCCCGGTCACAGGGCACCTGCCTTGGTGCCGACGGCCCACGGTGCAGCCCACCGGGACAGCAGCCCGAGCAGCCCGTAGGCGGCACCGGCGAGGGCGGTGCAGGCCAGGGCCACGCCCCAGACCCGGGCGGTTTCCAGGGTCTGCTGCGCGTTCACCATGGCCGGACCCAGGCCGCGGTCAACGCCGCCCACGTATTCGCCGAGGATCGCGCCGAGCAGTGCGGCCGGAGCGGCGATCTTCAGCGCCGCCAGCACCGCCGGCAGTGCGGCGATGATCCGCACCTTGACCAGCTGGTGGATGCGCCGGCCGCCGAAGACCGTCACCACGTCGAGGCAGGCGCGGTCGGCGGCCTTCAGCCCGGCCAGCGCGCTGACCATGGTGGTGAAGAAGACGGAGAGGGCGGCCAGGGCGACGGCGGTGCCGGAGGCCTCGCCGGTGCGCGGCGGTCCCAGCACGATGAAGATCACCGGCCCGACGGCGACCACCGGCAGGCAGTAGCTGACCACGGCCAGCTGGGTGGCCAGGCGCTCAAGCTGCGGCACCAGCAGCACCAGGAACGCCAGGCCCAGGGCGAGCGCATTGCCCCACAGGTACCCGGCGCCGGCCTCGGCCAGCGTCACTGACGCGTTGCGCTGGTAGAAGCCCCACCCGTCGGCCGCCAGCTGGCGCAGCACGGCCCACGGCGTCGGAATGGCGCCCGGGCCGCCGTCGGGCGGTGCGCCGACGCCGCGCAGGAACGTGGCCGCCCCGATCCACCAGAGGGCCAGCACTCCGACGGCGCCCGCGGCGCCGACGGTCCAAGGGGGAAGCTGCCGGCGGTTCACGGCGCCTCCGCGGCACCGGCGCCGCCGAACAGCAGCTCGGACGCGTAATCGTGCAGGGCATGGAACTCGGGGGTGCGCATCATCTCCGGCGTCCGCGGCCGGGGCAGGTCCACGGTGATGACCTCCTTGATCCGGCCCGGCCGCGGGCTCATGACCGCCACCGTGTCGGAGAGGAAGATCGCCTCGGAGATGCCGTGGGTGACCATCAGGGTGGTCGCCGGTTTCTCGGTCCAGATGCGCAGCAGTTCCAGGTTCAGGCGCTGCCGGGTCATGTCGTCCAGGGCGCCGAAAGGCTCGTCCAGCAGCAGCACGGAGGGTTTGAGGATCAGCGCCCGGGCAATCGAGACGCGCTGGCGCATGCCGCCGGACAGCTGCGCCGGGCGGGCCTTTTCGAAGCCGGTCAGGCCGACCAGGCCGATCAGCTCCCGGATGTACGCGTCGTCGGCGGGCATCCCGGCGACCTCCAGCGGCAGCCGGATGTTCGCGTACACGCTGCGCCAGGGCAGCAGGGCGGAGTCCTGGAAGGCGATGCCGAGCTCGTGGCCGCGGCGCAGCTCCTCCGGGGTCTTGCCGTCCACGAGGACGTCGCCGGCGGAGGGCGTCTCGAGCCCGGCCAGGATCCGCAGGATGGTGGACTTGCCGCAGCCCGACGGCCCGAGCAGCGACAGGAACGAACCGCGGGCGGTGCCCAGGTTGGCGTCGTCGAGGGCGGTGACCGTGCGCCGGCCGGTGCCGAAAGTCTTGCTCAGGCCGCGCAGGCTGATGCCGGTGCCGGTGCCGGTGCCGGTGCCGGTGCCGGTGCCGGACGACGGGAGCGGGGCGGCGCCGCCGGCCGCCCCGGAAGCGGGGGCCGACGGCGGCGCAGGCGGTGCGGTCCTGAGGGGCGTGCGCTGTGGCATTACTTCAACTCCGGGTTTTCTTCGAGGACCTCGGCCAGCAGGCTCATGTCGAAGACCTGCTCCGCGGTGAGGTCGAAGCCGGCCAGCTTGAGGATGTCGATGTTCTGCTGCATGAGCTCCTCCGAGACGGTGAACAGGCCGTTGGCCTCGGTCTCCTCGGTGACCACCAGCCTGGTGTTCTGCTCCTCGGCCTGCCGGATCTCCTTGGCCATGTCCAGGTTCAGGTCCGCACCGTATTCCTCCACCGCGAGCCGGGCGGATTCCTCGGCGTCGTCGACGGCGTCCTGCCAGCCGCGCAGGCTGGCTTCCAGGAACGCCTTGAGCTCCTCGCGCCGGGTCTCGATCGCCTCGTCGGTGGTCACGAAGCTTTCGGCGATGAACGGCAGCCCGTGATCGGCGAAAGGCAGCAGGGTGGGCGGCTGCCCGGCCAGCTCCAGGGTCAGCGCCTCATTGGTGAGGTAACCGAAGAAGCCGTCCACCTCGCCGTTGACCAGCGGCTGCGGGTCGTACTGCACCGGCACCTTCTCCACCGAGGCGGCGTCGATGCCGTTGATCTCCAGCAGCGCGTCGAAGAGGGTCTCGTTGACCCCGGCCTGCACGCCGATCTTCTTGCCGACCAGGTCCTCAGGGGCTGCGATGGCGGCATCGAGGGAGATGATCGCGAACGGGTTCTTCTGATAGGTGGTGCCGATGATCTTCAGCGGCGCGTCCTCCTCCACGATCACCGGCGCGACGCCGACCGGGCTGGAGGTGCCCACCAGGGCTCCGCCGGAAAGGACCATGGCCTCGGTGGAGGTGCCGCTCGGGCCGCCGGCAATGAGGTTGATCCCGGAGAAACCGGCTTCCTCGTAGTACCCGTTGGCATCGGCGAAGTACAGGCCGGCGAACTCGGCGTTCTTGATCCAGGACAGGTTTACGTCCACGGTGCCGTAGTCCGCGTCCTCCGTTCCGGCGTCGGCGTCGGACCCGCCGCAGGCGGTGACCAGCAGCAGGCTGGAGGCGGCGGCCACGCCCAGGAGGACGCGGGCGGCTTTCATACGCGACGGGCGCGGGGTCAGGGTCATGGGTACCAGGGCTTTCGGTGGAAGGAACAGGGCAGCCCGAGCCTAGGAACGGCATGTTTCGGCTGCCGCGACGGGGCGTTACGTGCCGGTAAAGCCGGTGTTAACGCTGGGTGCACGGCACGGCCCGCAGGTGTTTCCGGCCGCGCCGAAGGCGGCGGGAAGGCGCGGGGCGGGGCACAATGGCTTGGTGAGCACGCCGTTCAGCGACACCCGCCTCGTCCGCCGCATCCAGGTCGCGCGCGACGCCGCCTGGGACCGGTCCGCGTGGCCGGCGTCGGTGCCCGCCGTCGCCCAGGTGCTGGACTCCGGGTTGGAGCTGGGCCCGGGGGTCACCTTCCTCGTGGGGGAGAACGGCAGCGGCAAGTCCACCCTGATGGAGGCCGCCGCGGCCGCCTACGGGCTGGGTCCCGAGGGCGGCACGGTGCATTCGGCGCACTCGACGTTCCGCTCGGAATCCGCGCTCGCGGACCTGCTGACCCTGGTGCAGCGTCCCGGCGTGCCCCGCTGGGGGTTCTTCCTGCGCGCTGAGACCATGCACGGCTACTACACCTTCCAGAACGAGCTCGGCGGCCCCGACTTCCACGCCATGAGCCACGGCGAATCCTTCCTGGCCGTGATCGAGTCCTACATGGGCCGCACCGGCTTCTACTGCCTCGACGAACCGGAGGCGGCGCTGTCCTTCAACTCCACGCTGGCCCTGATGGGAGTGCTCGGCGAACTGGCCGACGCCGGCAGCCAGGTGCTGTGCGCCACCCACTCGCCGGTGCTCGCCTCCCTGCCCGGTGCCGTGATCTACGAAACCTCCGACACCGGAATCCGCCGCGCCGAATGGGAGGACCTGGACCTGGTGTTCAACTGGCGCTCCTACCTCAACGCTCCCGAGCGGTACCTGCGGCACTTGTTTTCCTGAGCCGCCCGGCACGAGCGGACCCGTCCATGAAATACCTAGGGGGGTATACTGGCAGCTACTCCAGCAGCCGTTCGAAGGAAGCTCCATGGAACTGAATCCCGCCGAGATGGGCCCCGTCATCAACCGCCTCAAGCGCGCCCAGGGCCAGCTGGCCGCCGTCACCCGCATGCTCGAGGAGGGCCGGGACTGCAAGGACGTGGTCACCCAGCTTTCCGCCGTCTCCAAGGCCGTGGACCGGGCGGGCTTCGCCATCATCGCCAGCGGCCTGGAGCAGTGCTACGCCGCTGGCGGCGAGGACATGGACCGCAAGGAGCTGGAGAAGCTCTTCCTCTCCCTGGCCTGACCCGCACCCGGGCATCCGCCCGCACCGCGCCCCGCAACGCCCCGGAATGTGACATGCCTCAGTTATTTTGAATTACTCAGAATAAGTCCGGTAGCCTGAAGACACGCCCGCAGCACTGACTGCGCAGACCCGTCGATGATTCGCCGCTTCCTGCGGCGGCCGCGGGTGACCGGCTCAACCGAGCCGGCCGCGAACAGCCTTTTGCACGCCACCGTCGGCCAGACGGTGATGCCGTGCTGCCGTCTTCAAGGAGCACCAATGACTTTCACCATCACCCGCAACGACGCCGCGCCCGTCCTCTGCGAGGAGGCCCCCGCCTCCGCCGGACAGGCCGCACCCGTCTCCGCCCGCGAAGCCCGCTGCGCCTTCCCCCTCGGCGGCAGCTACACCGCCCGCTTCGACGGGGCCCGCCGCCCGGCTGCCTCGGGCGGCAACTACACCGGCGGACGCCGCGCCGCCGTCCCCGCCGGCTACGTCACCGGAGCCCGCCGCCCGCAGGCCGCGGGCAGCTACACCGGGACCTACGACGCCGGCAACTGACCGCAGAACCGGCGGCCAGGCGCCGCCCTGCCGCCCGGAATCACGCCGGAGCGAAAACCAGCGCCGCCGCCTCCTCCAGTACGGACCGGACCGCCGCCACGGCAGGATTCGCTGCCCCGGCCTCCCGCACGGAGGTGAAGATGGTCCGCCGGGGATCCCCGGGCAGGTCAAGCAGGAGGCAGGGCGAGGAGCCTCCCGCCCAAAGCAGGTCCGGCATGAAGCTCACCGCGTTGCCTGAGGCGACCAGCCGGGTCTGGGCCTGAAGGTCCGCCGTCTCGAACCGTACGTCGGGCTCGAAGCCGGCCTGCCGGCAGATCTGCTCGGCCCAGTGCCGGGACGCCGTGCCGCGCGGTTCCATCACCCACGCCGCATCACCGCCGATCTCCCGCAGATCCTCCAGCGTGCTGATCGGCTGCGGCGTCCAGGACGGCGGGACCGCCAGCCGGATCGCGTCACTGGTCAGCGCCCGCCGATCCAGCTCGGGGTGGTGCGCCGCGGCGTGACCGGGATAGTGCTCCGCGACCACGAGGTCAAACTCCCGCTGCCAGGTTTCCCGCAGCGCCGTCTCAGGCTCACGCTGGACCATTTCCAGCCGTACCGAAGGGTGCCGCTGCGCCATGGCGGTCAGGGTGCCGGGCATCAGGGCCAGGGCCGCGGACTGGAAGACCGCCACCCGGACCGTGCCCGTGACCTCGGTCAGGGAGGCGGCCAGGTCCGCTTCGGCCCGCTCCAGGACCCGCACCAGCTCCGCGGTGTGCTCCACCAGGATCTCCGCCTGCGGTGTGAGCTGGACGAGGCGCCCGGCGCGGCGCAGCAGGGGCACCCCGGCCTCCTTCTCCAGCAGGGCCAGCTGCTGGGAAACCGAGGACGGGCTGAGCCGCACGACGTCGGCCACCGCGGCCAGCGTGCCGTGCAGTTTCAGCTCGCGCAGCAGGCGGAGCCGCCGGACATCCAACACGCCTGGCACCCTTCAGGAAAACCAACGGATAAACCTCGGAAAACATCACTTTATCCAACGCCCCGGAGGGCGCATAGTGGGCTGGTAACGGGTACCGCCGTTCCCCATGAACCAGTATCGGAGCGTCGCCATGACCACTCTCCCCACCCCTCCGGGCTCCGGCACCACCGTGTCCGCGCCGGACGGCGGCAGCCGCATCCCGGCCGCCTCGACGCCGGACGACGCGCTGCCCACCCACCTGGCCGATGAAGCCGCCGCCCTGGTCCGCCGCTGGCTCACCGAGGCCGCCGGCTACCCCGTGGACCGCTCCGCCGCCCAGCTGGCCGGCGTGCTCCGGGACCCGGGCGGACTGGACTTCACCGTCGGTTTCGTGGACGGCGTGATCCGCCCCGAAGACAAAGCCGTGGCGGCCCGCAACCTGCGCCGCCTGGCCCCGCAGGTGCCCGCCTTCCTGCCCTGGTACCTGCGCGCCGCCGTCCGCACCGGCGGCGCCGTCGCCCCGGTGTTGCCCGGCGTCGTCATCCCCGCCGCCCGGGCCGCGCTGCGGCGCATGGTCGGGCATCTGATCGTGGACGCCACCGACCGGCGGCTCGGCCGCTCCATCGCGAAGATCCGCCGCGAAGGCATCCGCCTGAACGTGAACCTGCTCGGCGAGGCCGTGCTCGGCACCCGCGAGGCCGGCCGCCGGCTCGAGGGCACGCACCGGCTGCTGGCCCGCGACGATGTCGACTACGTCTCCATCAAGGTCTCCTCCACGGTCGCCCCGCACTCACCGTGGGCCTTCGACGAGGCCGCCGCCGACGTCGTCGAGCACCTGGCCCCGCTCTACGAGCAGGCCGCCGCCGCGCCCACCCCCAAGTTCATCAACCTGGACATGGAGGAATATAAGGAGCTGGACCTCACCGTGGAGGTCTTCACCCGCATCCTGGACCAGCCCCGGTTCCGGAACCTCGAGGCCGGCATCGTGCTGCAGGCCTACCTGCCGGACGCGCTGTCCGCCATGATCCGGCTGCAGGAATGGGCCGCCGCCCGCCGCGCCTCCGGCGGAGCGCCGATCAAGGTGCGCGTGGTCAAGGGCGCCAACCTGCCGATGGAGCAGGTGGAGGCCGAACTGCACGGCTGGCCGCTGGCCACCTGGGGCAGCAAGGCCGAGACCGACACCAACTACAAGCGGGTGCTGAACTACGCCCTGCGCCCCGAACACACCGCCAATGTGCGGATCGGCGTCGCCGGGCACAACCTGTTCGACATCGCCTGGGCCTGGCTGCTCGCCGGCGAACGCGGTGTCCGGGACGGCATCGACTTCGAGATGCTGCTCGGCATGGCCACCGGCCAGGCCGAGGCGGTGCGCCGCGACGTCGGCGGGCTGCTGCTGTACACCCCGGTGGTCCGCCCGCAGGAGTTCGACGTCGCCATCGCCTACCTGATCCGGCGGCTGGAGGAAGGCGCCAGCTCCGAGAACTTCATGTCCGCGGTGTTCGAGCTGGCCGCCAACGAGGAGCTGTTCGAGCGGGAGAAGCAGCGCTTCCTCACCTCCCTGGCCGCCCTCGACGCCGAGGTGCCCGAGCCCGCCCGCCGGCAGGACCGCACCCGTCCGCAGGCCCCGGCGCCCCGGGACCGGTTCGAGAACACCCCGGACACCGACCCCGCCGTCGCCGCCAACCGTGCCTGGGGCGGGCAGATCCTGGCCCGCGTGCCGGGCAGCGAGGCAGGGGCGGCCACCATCGCCGCGGCCGCCGTCGACACCGGCGAACAGCTGCAGGCCGGCATCGCCGCGGCCCTGTCCGCCGGGGCCGGCTGGGGCGCCCTGACCGGAGCGCAGCGGGCCGAGGTGCTCCACGCCGCCGGCGACGCGCTGGCCGCCCGCCGCGCCGAACTGCTGGAGGTCATGGCCGCCGAAACCGGCAAGACCCTCGACCAGGCGGACCCGGAGGTGTCGGAGGCGATCGACTTCGCGCACTACTACGCCGAGCAGGCCAGGGCACTGGACGCTGTGGACGGTGCGGAGTTCGTGCCGGCCCGGCTCACCGTGGTCACCCCGCCGTGGAACTTCCCGGTCGCCATTCCGGCCGGGTCCACGCTCGCCGCGCTGGCCGCGGGGTCCGCCGTCGTGCTCAAACCCGCCGGGCCCGCCCGCCGCTGCGGCGCCGTGCTCGCCGAGGCGCTGTGGGAGGCGCTCGACGCCGCCGGCGTGTCCCGTGACCTGCTCGCCCTGATGGACGTGGACGAAGGCACCCTGGGCCGGCAGCTGATCGAGCACCCGGCCGTGGACCGGCTGATCCTCACCGGCGCGTACGAAACGGCCGAGCTGTTCCGCTCCTTCCGCCCGGACCTGCCGCTGCTGGCCGAAACCTCGGGCAAGAACGCGCTGATCGTCACGCCCAGCGCGGACTTCGACCTGGCGGCCAAGGACCTGGCCTACTCCGCGTTCGGGCACGCCGGGCAGAAGTGCTCCGCCGCGTCGCTGGTGATCCTGGTCGGCTCCACCGCCCGCTCCCGCCGCTTCCACGACCAGCTGGTGGACGCCGTGTCCTCCCTGACCGTGGACTGGCCGGCCAACCCGGCCGCGCAGATGGGCCCGATCATCGAACCGGCCGAGGGCAAGCTGCTGCGCGGGCTCACCGAGCTGGGCGAAGGCGAGAACTGGGTGCTGCAGCCGCGGCAGCTTGACGACAGCGGCCGGCTGTGGAGCCCCGGCATCCGCGCCGGCGTGCGCCGCGGCTCCGAATTCCACACCACCGAGTACTTCGGCCCGGTGCTGGGCATCATGACCGCCGACACCCTGGAGGAGGCCGTCGCCCTGCAGAACGAGGTGGACTACGGGCTCACCGCCGGCCTGCATTCGCTGGACCCGGCGGAGATCGGCTACTGGCTGGAGCATGCCCAGGCCGGCAACCTGTACGTGAACCGGCACATCACCGGCGCGATCGTGCAGCGCCAGCCGTTCGGCGGCTGGAAGAAGTCCGCCGTCGGCCCCGGCACCAAGGCCGGCGGGCCGAACTACCTCATCGGACTGGGCGACTGGCGCCGCGCCGAATACCGGGGCTCCGGGGGAGTTGGCGGCTCCAGGGCCACCGGTTCCGGGCTCGGGGCCGCACCGGGCGCGACGCCGGATCCGAAGCTGCAGGCCCTCGTTGAGGCGGCCGGCGAGCTTGCCGGCGCGGACGCGGCAGGTTTCCTGGCCCGGTCGCTGGCCAGCGACGCCGCCGCCTGGGAACAGGAGTTCGGGCAGGCCCGTGACGTGACCGGCCTCGCCGCCGAGCGCAACGTCTTTCGCTACCTGCCCGTCCCCGTCACGGTGCGGCTGGCCGACGGTGCCCCGGTGGCCGACCTGCTGCGCGTGGTCGCGGCCGGGCTGCGGGCCGGAGCGCCGCTGACCGTTTCCGCCGCCGCCCCGCTGCCGGCCGCCGCGCGGTCCCTGCTTCAGGAGGCGGGTGTCGAGCTGCGGACGGAGGACGACGCCGCGTGGCTGGCCTTCGCGGGCAACCTGGCCGGCGGCCGGGTCCGGCTGATCGGCGGCAACCGGGCGGAGACCATCGCCGCGACCGGCGGGCGTCCCGACGTCGCGGTCTACGCCGGGGAGGTCACCGAGGCCGGGCGGGTGGAAATGCTGCCGTTCCTGCACGAGCAGGCACTGAGCATCACCGCGCACCGCTTCGGCACGCCCAACCACCTCACCGACCACCTGATCTGAGGTAAGGACGGGACAGCGGAGGGTCCGGCGGCGGTCCGGGCCCTCCGCTGTGCCGGTTTCCCTCCACTTGCCCGGGTTTCCCTCCACTTCGCCCGCTTCCTCCGGTTGGAGCCGGAGGAAGGGGCACAAACTGGAGGGGGTCGCCGTGAAGCGGAGGGAAACCGGCCGGGGTGCGTCAGGAAGCGGAGGGAAACCGGCCGGGGTGGGCCGGGATCAAGACGGAGGCAGCCACCGCCGGGTGCGAACACCCTGAACACCCCGCGTGGTACGTTGCCGCACACCAATGTGAAGGGAAGCGGCATGCGGCGTCGTGAGGATGAACAGCTGTGGGACCTGGTGCACGCCGAGCGGGCGGCGCTCGCCGAGGACCTCGCCGGGCTCAGCCCGGAGCTGTGGCGGGCACCGTCGTTGTGCCCCGGATGGACCGTGGAGGACGTCGTCGCGCATCTCGTCGCCGCCGCCAGCCTGACCCGGTGGCAGTGGCTGCGCAGCATGGCGGGCGCGCGGCTCCGCCCGGACCTGCACAACCAGCACCGGCTCGAGGAGTTCCGCGGCGCGGACCCGGCCGGCACGCTCGCCCGGTTTCAGGCGGTCATCGGAAGCACGACGGCGCCCTCCGGCCACACGCCCGCATACCTGGGCGAAGTCCTCGTCCATGCCCAGGACATCCGCCGGCCCCTGGGCCTTCCCCGGGCCCCGTCGATTGATGCCCTGACCCCGGTGGCGCGCTTCTTTTCCGCCCGTAACTTCGCGGTGGACAGCAGGACGGCAGCGGACGGCCTGCGGCTGCAGGCCGACGACGGACCCTTCCGTTCGGGCACCGGCCCGCTGGTGTCGGGGCCCACGCTGGCGCTGGTGATGGCCATGGCAGGCCGCCGCGCCTACCTCGAGGACCTTGACGGGCCGGGACTGCCGGTCCTGCTCGGCCGAATTCACGGAAGCCATTGACCCCCCAACCGGGCGGTTCCTACCCTTCGAGTGCAGCCAACCGCGCCGGCGGCCTTGCCGGGGCAAGGACAGGAGCACTCCCATGGACACTTCGGCCACCGCTTCCGGACGCGCCCTTTCCGCCGACGGCGTGCCCATCGCCTGGCAGCGGCGGGGCAGCGGGCCGCCGCTGGTGATCGTGGATCCCGTGCTGATGGACCGGACCACGTCGGTGGCCGCGACGCTCGCCGATCTGCTGGCGGAGCACCACACGGTGTACACCTACGACCGGCGCGGCAAGGGCGAGAGCGGTGACGGCGAGGAGTACACGCCCAACTCAGAAGTCGACGATCTGCTCGCCGTGATCCAGGTGGCTGGGGGGTCGGCAGCCCTCTACGGCTTCTCCTCCGGAGCGCTGCTCGCGCTGCGAACCGCGGCTCAGTCCGCCGTCGTCAGCCGGGTGGTGGCGCTGGAACCGCCGCTGGATTCCGAGGCCGGCGGCGGTGAACGGCTGCGCCAGCAGCTGCAGGCACTGATCGACGCCGGGCAGCGGGCGGAGGCGGTGCGCCTGTTCCAGCGCTCCATCGGGGTGCCGGAGCACACCGCGGCAGGCATGGACGTCTCCGCGTTTGAAGACGCGGCCCACACCATCGCCTACGACCTGGTGCTCACCGAAACCACCGAGCTGGAGGGGCTGGCCGGCATCAAGGTGCCGGTGCTGGTCCTGGTCAGCGCCGGCAGCGATACGCGGATGCAGCAGTGGGCGCGGGACGCCGCCGACGCGATCACCGACGCGGAACTGCGGGTTCTCGACGGGGACTGGCACGGCGTGGCCGACGAACCGCTCGCCGCGGCCATCGAGGAGTTCCTCGACTGAGCTCCGGCCCGGCCCGCTACGCCGGCGCGGTGAAGAAGACTTCGGTCCAGGCGCCGTGATCGACGTCGAGGTCCGGACGGCGCTCCAGCCCCGCCGCCAAGGCAGTCTTCTGCGAGCCGAGGTTGTCTGCCGTTGTGCGGGCCACCACCGACAGCTCCGGCAGGTGCAGCCGGGCCTGCCGGACCGCCGCCGCGGCGCCCTCGGTGGCGTAGCCGCGGCCCCAGGCGGACGGGTCGTAGCGGTAGTACAGGTTCAGCGCCGGCTGCCCGGCGACGTCGAGCAGCCGCACCCCGGTGAACCCGATGATCTCCTCGGGCTGCCCGGCCAGGGCCACCGCCCAGTAGCCGAACCCTTCGGCCCGCCAGTGGCGCAGAAACGCCCGGAAGGTCCGATCCGCTGCGGACTCGGTGACCGCACCGGGATTGTGCGCGTTGGTGCGCGGATCGGAATGCAGGCGCACCGCCGCGGCGCGGTCGGTTTCCTCGGGCCGCCGCAGCAGCAGCCGCTCGGTCTCCAGGGGCGTCCAAAAGGTGGGGTCCTGCTTCCAGCTCATGGGGGCAGCCTAGCCGGGGGCACCCCCATTCCGGTTTTGGCCCCGGAGGGCAGCGCTCCCGGGGGCGTCCGCTGCGGGGCGGCGCCCCCGGCCGTCCAGCCCTCAGCGATCGGACCGGCGGCCACCGGCCAGCCGGAGGGCCGCCGCGACCAGCTCCGCACTGTCGGCGGCCGGCGTGCCGTCCGGCAGCACCAGGGTGTCCTCCAGTCCGATCCGGACGTCGAGGCCCCGCTGCCGGGCGAACCGCAGCACCGGCCAGGCCGTGGTGCCTTCCCCGTGCAGCAGCACCGGCAGCTCCGCCGGGCCCAGCGCTTCCAGCAGCTGCTTCGCCGAGGCGACGCCGGCGTCGTCGGGCGGGGAACCGGAACGGTTATGACCGCTCCCCGGCTGCTCATCCTGGGCCTCCAGCAGCACGCGCAGGCAGCGGTACTGCAGCGCGGACTGCTGCCAGGCGGCGACGGCGGCCGGCGTCCAGAGCCCGGCTTCGATGCCGATCCCGCGCCCGAGCAGCGCCGCGGCCACCTCCTCGGCGCCGTCCTCGTGCCAGTTCACCGAGGCGAAATCCGGCAACACCGTCCAGCTGCTGATCAGCCGCACCCGGGTGCCAGGATCCGGTTCGGCCCACGCACCGGTGGTGACGCCGACCGGCAGCTCCGGTACCAGGGCACGGACGGCGGTGACCGCCGCGGCATGCAGCAGCGGGTCGAAGGTGTCCCGGCCCGCCGCGTCCTTCACGTGCAGGTGTACGGCTTCGGCGCCCGCGGCGGCGGCGGCCGCTGCGGCTTTGGCGAGCTGCTCGGCCGTGACCGGCAGGGCCGGATGCTCATCGGGCAGCCGGGGCCCGTTCAGGCAGGCCTTGAGCATGGCTCCTCCTGGGAAGTCGCAGCGGGCGGTAAGCGGGAAGACCGGCGCGCCGACCGACCCGGTCCGTGGCGGACAGTGTGCACGACGGCGGGGCGGGACGCGACGCGACACGCTCCAGTAGGCTGGGGCGAACCACGGCACCCCCGTGCAGGAACCATCTGCAACCGAGGCAAGGAGACCCCATGGCTCACGTGAACGACCCCGAAACCGTTGAAAGGCTGCTCACCACCAAGGGCCGCTGGGCCGTCGTCGGGCTGTCCAACAACCCGATGCGCACCGCCGTCGGGGTCTCGCGGTTTGTCCGCGACCGGCTCGGCATGGAGATCGTCCCGGTGAACCTCAAAGGCGAGGACTTCGACGGCGAAAAGGGCTACCGCACCCTGGCGGATGTTCCGGGACAGATCGACGTCGTGGACTGCTTCGTCAACTCGTCCAAGGTGGGCACGGTGGTGGACCAGGCCATCGCCGTTGGAGCGAAGGCCGTCTGGCTGCAGCTGGGCGTGATCGACGAGGCCGCCGCGCAGCGCGCCGCCGACGCCGGCCTCGACGTCGTGATGGACACCTGCCCGGTGATCGAGGCGCCGCGGGTCGGGCGGTAACAGACGTCCGGGTCGGAGGACGACGGCCCGCCGTGGCCGGGCCGCTGACTAGGATGGACCAAACCGGCGGGCCCCTCCGCCGGAGCAGTTGCAGTCTGACCAGGAGGCAAACATGAGCGAAGCGCACGGCAACCCCCCGATCGACGAGGCCCGCGAGAACCTGGCCGGCAGCAAAGCGGAATTCGATGACGCCGTGACCCACAAGCTGGTCCTGGACGCCGAGGAAGCGCGGCAGCAGCAGGCGCGGGAGGAAGCGGAAAAGCGCGGCGACGACACGGCCGATGACGCGTCCGACGACAAGGTCGACGCCGCCACCGGCGCCGGAACGGATAACTCAGCGCCTCCGGCCACCGACCCCGAGGACTCCGGCGAGGCCCGGGAGGACCAGCCCGCACTCGAAGAGGACGAGGACAGCCCGGCCCAGGAGGGCAAAGCCTCCTCGTAGGGCTGCAGCAGGGGTCGGCCCCCGGCCTTTTTACCGGGGGCCGACCTCGAACAGCTCGCCCGGGCTCGCCTTGAGGGCGTCACAGACGGCGGTCAGCGTGCTGAACCGGATGGCCCGGGCTTTGTTGTTCTTCAGGATGGACAGGTTCGCCATGGTGATGCCTGTCCGTTCGGACAACTCAGTCAGGGTCATCCCGCGTGCCTTGAGCAGTGCATCGAGCCGACAGATGACGCGGTGAGAGGCGGTGTCCTCAGACGATGCCAATCGTGTCCTCCTTCAGGCGTGCGCCTTCCCGGAACGCGACAGCCAGTGCTGCGGCGATGATGCCCAGCAGGATCAGCATCCACGGCACCGCCGGCCATGCGAAGCCCAGCCCCTGGTAGGGCGAGAGGAAACCCTCCAGGCGCGTGGGGGAGGTGAGGTCGCCCAGACGCCACAGGGTGGAGACCGCCGCGAAATCCACTCCGGCCTTCAGCAGGGCGCCGCCGCAGAGTGTCGCCGCCAGCCGGCGCAGCGCCCGCCGCACGCCCGGGGCAAAGGAATCGCCGGTGGAAATTCCACGCAGCACCCGCGTCACCAGGATCGCCGCGGCGAGGATGGTGAGGGCCTGGATGATCCCGGGGCCGGCACAGAGCAGCCGCAGCCACACCGGCACGTCGGTCAGGAAGGCGGACTCTCCCTCATGCAGGTTCGCCTGGAGCAGCTGCGGAAGGGTATCCAGGGGCAGCCGGCCGTCCGCCCCGCCGAAGGTCATCAGTGCCCGGCCGGTCAGGATGATGGTGGCTTGGACGGCAGCACCCAGCATCGCGAAGAGAAGCGCCGTCCACACTGCTGCGACGGCCAGTCGCAGCGCCGGCCGGCTGGTCCGTGTTGATTCCGAGGTATCCATGACTCCCCCTGTTTATCGATAGTCGATGTTATTGATAAACAATAAGCGCCTCGAATGCCCCTGTCGAGGGAGGCAGGAAAAAAGCTAGACAGGGCAACATCTGTGACGCGCGCCATATGGCGGAATGTGTCGTCCCCCGATGGGCGCCTCTTGCGGAAACCGGCAGGTCCGGGCAAGGATGGGTCCCGTTAACCATCCCGAGCGGCTGAGAGACCTGGCTCGCTGACGCCGCAGCAACCCCTTCACCGGCCGGTGAAGCACGGTGCTAATGCCAGGACCGATGGAGAAGGCAGCAGACTGCACCGCCTTTCCCGGCCCTGCCCCGGCGCTGCCCTGCGCCCGGGCCCGGTTCCGGCAGTGCACGCACGCATACCTTCCTTCGGGCACAACGCCTAGGAGGAGCACATGAGCGAGACCTATCCGCCCCCCGCCGCAGCCGGAGGCAGCACCATCCGGCTTGAAAACGTGGGCACCACCTTCACGGTGGCCGGAGGCAGCTTCACCGCCGTCGACGACGTCAGCCTCACCATTCCCGGCGGCAGCATCCAGGGCATCATCGGTTTCTCCGGAGCCGGGAAGTCCACGCTGCTGCGCAACATCAACCTGCTGGAACGCCCGACATCGGGCCGCGTCTGGGTGGACGGCGAGGACCTGACCGCGCTGGACGACCGGGCGCTGCGCCGCCGCCGGCACGGGATCGGTATGATCTTCCAGCACTTCAACCTGCTCAACAACCTGACCGCGGCGCAGAACGTGGAGCTGTCGCTGAAGTTCGCCGGCGTCCCGGGACCGGAACGGCGCCGCCGCGCCGCGGAGGCGCTCGACGTCGTCGACCTCGCCGACAAGGCCGACACCTACCCGGCCAAGCTCTCCGGCGGGCAGAAGCAGCGCGTCGCGATCGCCCGGGCGCTGGCCACCAACCCGAAGGTGCTGCTCTGCGACGAGCCGACCTCCGCCGTCGACCCCCGCACCACCGCCTCGGTGCTGCAGTACCTGACCGACGTGAACCGGGAGTTCGGGATCACCGTGGTCCTGGTGACGCACGAAATGAACGTGGTCAAGGCGATCGCGGACAACGTGGCGGTGATGGAGTCCGGGCGCGTGGTCGAGCAATTCGACCTCACCGAACTGGCCCGGCCCGGCTTCGCCCCGGCGACGGCGATCGGCCGGTACCTGGTCTCCGACGACGTCGAGCTGGACCGGCCCAAGGTCCGGGCCGCCGCCCCCGCAATCGCCCAGGCGGTGGCCGGTGTTTGAGCGCATCCTCGAAGTCTGGCCGGAACTGCTCGCCGCCCTCGGCGAGACCGGCACCATGCTGCTGGTCTCCATTCCGCTCGCCGTCCTGCTCGGCACGCCGCTGGGGGTGCTGCTCTACGCGATCGGGCCCAACGGGCTGGGGCACAAACCCAAGCTGCACCGGATCCTGGACTCGGCCGTGAACCTGGTCCGGTCCTTTCCGTTCCTGATCCTGCTCATCGCGATCATCCCGTTCACCCGGCTGATCGTGGGAACCACCATCGGCACCGCCGCGGTCATCGTGCCGCTGACCATCAACGCCATCCCGTACTTCGCCCGCTTCGCCGAACAGAACATCACCCAGCTCGGCGGCGGCGTGGTCGAGGCGGCCCGCTCCATGGGCGCCACCCGCGGCCAGATCGTGCGGGACGTCCTGCTGGTGGAGGCGAAGCCGGCGCTGATCGGCTCCATCACGATCATGACGGTCAGCTTCATCTCCTACTCGGCCATGGCCGGGCTGGTGGGCGGCGGCGGGATCGGCGACTTCGCCATCCGCTACGGCTACTACCGCTACGAGACCGGCCTGATGGTCACCGCCATCGTGCTGATGATCGTGCTGGTCCAGGCCGTCCAGCTGACCGGGTCCCTGCTGGCCCGCCGCGCGGACAAACGCATCTAGATCCGGGGCCCGAACCCGGGCCCGCCGCTTTACGGGAGCATCCCGGCGGCGCCTGACGCAGCAACCCGACGGCGCCGCCCCGGGGCCCGCCCCGCATTCCGCCTGCCCTTCCCGCACCTTTTCGAAGAGGACACCTTGTACTTCAACGCACCGCACTTCAACATACCCAAAAACAGCTCCACCGTGCCCGGAACCAGCCGCCGCACCCTGCTCAAGTACCTCGCCGCGGCCGGAGCCGCAGCGGCCTCGACCACCGCCCTCGCCTCCTGCGGCCTGGGCGGCGCCGCGGCCGGGAACAGCCGCACCATCCGGCTGATCTCCTCCCAGGTGAAGGTCTACGAAGAGCCGGTGACGATCGCCGCCCGGCTGCTCAAGGACGCCGGCTGGGACCTGCAGACCACCTTCGTCAACGACATCAACCAGCCCAACATCGCCGTGGCGAACGGCGAGGCGGACGCCAACTGCTTCCAGCACATGGCCTATCTGGCGCAGTTCAACCGGGACCAGGGGCTGGACCTGGTGCCGCTGTTCTACATCCGCAACTCCCCGGCGGTGCTCTACTCCTACAAGCACAAAGCGGTCACCGACCTGCCCGACGGCGCCACCGTCAGCATCCCGGTGGACACCGCCAACAACGGCCGCGCCCTGTTCATGCTCCGCGCCCACGGGCTGCTCGAACTGGCCGACGGCGTCACCGTGGTCACCGCCTCGCAGCAGGACATCACCGCCAACCCGCGGAACCTGAAGTTCGTGGAGGTGGACCAGCTCTCGCTCAGCCAGACCCTCGAAGACGTGGACGCCGGGTTCATGTTCCAGTCCACCGCCGTGGACGCCGGCATCCACGAGAAGGCCACCGTCATCGCGGAGGAACAGCAGGACGACGAGATCCCGTACCGCTCCATCTTCGCCGGCACCCGGGAATTCGCCGGCTCCGAGGCCGCCGATGCGCTGCGCACCGCCGTCCAGAGCGACGAGGTCCGGACGTTCTTCGCCGGCTACCAGGACGGTTTCTTCCAGCTGCCCTGGGACGAGGACCCGCTGCCCGCCTTCGAACAGCTCTCCGCCTCCGTCGCCTCCGTCGCCGCGGCCTGACCCGTGCCTGCCCGAAAGGACCCCATGAGCACCCCCAGCACGCGCTTTCCGCAGGGCCGTCCCCGCCTGCTGCTGAACGCGTTTTTGATGAACACGCCCAGTCACATCCGCGGCGGGCAGTGGCGGCACCCCGACGCGCAGCAGCACCGGTACAACGAGCTCGCCTTCTGGACCGGGCTGGCCCGGCAGCTGGAGGAGGCAAAGTTCGACGCCCTGTTCTTCGCCGACGTCGCCGGCCTGTACGGCGACCACGACGGCGGCTGGGCCTCGCATGTGCGCCGCGGCCTGCAGGTGCCGGCCAATGACCCGCTGATCCTGCTCGCCGCCCTGGCCGGGGCCACCGAACACATTGGACTGGCCGCGACGTCGTCGGTGGTGCAGTCCCACCCGTTCCAGTTCGCCCGGCAGGTCTCCACCCTGGACCACCTCTCCGGCGGCCGGATCGGCTGGAACATCGTCACCTCGGTGCTGGAAAACACGCACCGCAACTTCGGCGGCGACGGCCTCGCCGCCCACGCGGACCGGTACGACTGGGCGGACGAATACGTCGAGGCCGCCTACAAGCTCTGGGAAGGCTCCTGGGACGACGGCGCGGTGCTCGCCGACAAGGCGGCCGGCGTGTACGCCGATCCGGAGAAGGTGCACAAGATCCACCACCGCGGCCCGCGGTACTCGATCGAGGGACCGCACCTGGTCGCCCCGTCGCCGCAGCGCACCCCGTTCCTGTTCCAGGCCGGCAGCTCCGGGCGCGGGCAGCGGTTCGCCGCCGCCAACGCGGAGGCCACGTTCATCTTCGCGCCCAACCCGGAGCACGCGGCGACCGTGGCCGCCGGCGTGCGCCTGCATGCCGCCGACGCCGGGCGGCTGCCCGAAGACATCCTGGTCTTCACCGGGCTCTCCTTCGTGGTGGGCGGCACCGAGGACGAGGCACGGCGGAAGAAGCAGGACCTGGACGGGTATCTGGACCTGGACGCCGTCATCGCACACATCGGTGGCGGGCTCGGCGTCGACTTCGGGGGGCTTCCCCTGGACACCCCCGTCGGGGACATCGAAACCGAAGGCGGCCGGGGTGTGCTGGAGGCGATCATCGCCTCCACCCCGGGCCGCAATCCCACTCTGGCCGACGTCGCCCGGTACCGGACCGAGGCGCAGCAGATCGTGGGCACCCCGGAACAGATCGCCGACGAACTCGAGCGCTGGCAGGACGCCGGCGTGGACGGCATCAACATCATCAATTCCCTCCTGCCCGGCTCCTACACCGACTTCATTGACGGTGTCCTGCCGGAACTGCGCCGCCGCGGCCTCGCCCAGACCGGGTACGCCGAAGGCACGCTGCGGGAGAAGGTCTTCGGACGCAGCGCCGACTATCCCGGCGCGCATCTGAATGACCGGCACCCCGCCGCCCGTTGGCGCGGTGCCTTCGAGTCCTCCTCCGCGGCCGCCGAGACCCGGCCCGCCGCGGAGGAGGACCGCCACCCTGTTTCCCTTTCCGCTGCTTCCATCACCGCTCAGGACTGATTGCCATGCCCCGTTTCCCCCGACCCGCGCCGCAGAGCCGGAACCTGCCCCGCCGAGACATCCTGCGCTTCAGCCTTATCGGCGTCGGCGCCGCCGCGCTGGCCACCGCAACCGGCTGCGGGCTCGGCTCCGCCGCCGCCGACGAAAAGCGCATCCGCCTGATCGTCACTGAATCCGCGCCCTACCAGGAACCGACCAAAATCGCCGAGAAGCTGCTCGCCGAGCAGGGGTGGACGCTGGAGGCCACCTACGTGACGGACATCGTGCAGCCGAACCTTGCCGTGGCTAACGGCGAATTCGATGCGAACTTCTTCCAGCACGGCGCCTACCTGCAGCAGTTCAACCTCGACAAGAACCTGGACCTCGAGCCGTTGTTCTATGTCTACGGCTCACCCGGCGGCATCTGGTCCGAGAAGCATCCGTCCCTGCAGGAGCTGCCGGAGGGAGCACGGATCGCGCTGCCGGTGGACCCGGCGAACAACGGCCGCGCCCTGGTGCTGCTGCGCGACGCCGGGCTGATCGACCTGGAACCGGGAGTCGGCGTCATCAGGGTCTCGCAGGAAACCATCACCGCGAATCCGCGGAACCTGCAGTTCGTGGAAGTGGACCAGCAGTCGCTGTCCAAGACGCTGCCGGACGTCGACGCCGGGTTCCTCTTCATCCGTCTCGCCGCCGAAATCGGACTCACGCGGGAACAGGCCCTCGCCTTCGAGGCGGACGCGAACCAGCTGCCGTTCCGCTGCGTCGTCGCCGGCACCGCCGACTTCGCCGCCACGGAGAAGGCACGCGTGCTGCAGGAGGCCTACCAGTCCGAGGAAGTCCGGGAATGGTTTGCCGGGTACATGGGCGGGGTGCTGCCCACACCCTGGGACACGGACCCGCTGGACGAACTGAACCAGTGGCGGCAGGCATGAGCGCCCTCGGTACGGACGCCGCGCCCGCCGCAGCCCGTACGGCCGCCGGCCCCGAAGCCCGGTACCAGGCGCTCGCCGCCCGTTTCCGGCCGCTCTTCGCCCGGATCGCCGACGGCGCGGCGGACCGGGAGCGCACCCGCACCCTGCCGTTCGAGCAGGTGAGATGGCTGCGGGAGGCCGGCTTCGGCACCCTGCGCCTGCCGCCGGAGCACGGCGGGCACGGCGCCAGCCATCTAGAGCTCTTCCGGCTGCTGGCGGAGCTCGCGGCGGCGGACTCCAACGTCGCGCATCTGCTGCGCTCGCACTTCGCCTTCGTGGAAACCGTCGGCCGGGGGGACGCGGAGTTCCAGGCCCGCTGGTATCCCCGGATCGCCGCCGGGCAGATCTTCGGCAACGCCGCCACCGAACGTACCGGCAACGCGCTGGGCACCACCAACACCAAGCTCCGGCGCGGCCCGCGGGGCTGGATCCTCAGCGGGGAGAAGTACTACACCACCGGCAGCATCTTCGCCGACTGGATCACCGTCATGGCGACCACCGACGGGGTGGACGGGCGGCAGTACGCCGTCGTGCCCGCCGACGCGGACGGGGTGGAGATTCTGGACGACTGGGACGGCTTCGGCCAGCAGCACACCGGCACCGGCACCGCGTATTTCCGGGACGTGCCCGTCCCGGACGAGGACGTGATCCCCCGCGGCGCGGCCGGCACCACCCTGGAGGCGGCCTTCTTCCAGCTGGTGCTGCTCGCCGTGCTGGCCGGCATCGGCCGCGCCGCCGTCCGTGACGCCGCCGCCCTGGTGAGGGGCCGGAAGCGGACCTTCAACACCGGCAGCGGGGCCCTGTTCCGGGACGACCCGCTGATCCAGCAGCTGGTGGGCACCCTGTCCGCGAAGGCCTCCGCCGCGGAGGCGATTGTGCTTGCAGCGGCGGCCGAGCTGGATGCCGCGGTGGACCCGGAGCTGGGGCTGGCCCCTGACCAGGCCTATCTGCGCGCCGAACTGGCCGTGGACCGGGCGCAGGTGACCGTGCCGGATCTGGTGCTCGACGTCGCGCAGGGGCTCTTTGACGTGACCGGAGCCTCCGCGGTGTCCCGCGGCAAAGCCTTGGACCGGCACTGGCGCAACGCCAGGACCGTGGCCACGCACAACCCGGCGGTGTTCAAAGCCCGCGGCATCGGGGACTGGGAGATCAACGGAACCGTGCCGGAAGGCCTGGGCAGCATCGGCGACGCGCCGGGGAAGCCCTAGGAGCGGGCGGCTACAGCCGCTGGAACAGGGTACGGACCACCCCGATGTAGAGCCCGTAGGCGATCAGGCCGAACCCGACGGCGGTCAGCAGCGCGGCGCCGAACGGCTGGTCCCGCAGCGTGCGCAGGGCGGCGTCGAGGCCGACCGGCTGGGCAGGGTCGGCCGCCACCGCGGCGGTAATGGTGAGCAGGCCGATGATGCCCAGGGAGATCCCCTTGGCCAGGTAGCCGAGAAGCCCGACCAGCTCCATGGCCCGCTCCAGCCCGGCGTGCCGCAGCCGGACCAGCTGGCGGCGGAACCTGCGGCTGATGCCGACCCAGAGAAACCAGAGCCCGCCGCCCAGCACGCCGGCGCCGACGCCGGCCAGGACCAGCTGCCCGCCGGGAACCGCCAGCAGGCGGGCGGTCCATCCGGAGGACCCGTCGGCGTGCCCGGTGCCCAGCAGGAAGGACGCGAAGATCGCGCCCACGGCGGCATAGACCACGACCTGGCCGGCGTCGGACACGCGGTCCTTGATCAGCTGCCAGCCGCGCATCGTGTCGCCGGCGACCACCAGGCGGGCCAGCTGGAACAGGGCCAGTGCCGCGCAGCCGGCCGCGCCCGCGGCGATCAGCAGCGTGCCCCCCGGGCGGCCGGCAAGCTCGGCCACCGCTCCGGAGGTGCTGGCGACGCCGGGGCCGCCGCCGGCGATGCGCAGCGCGATGAACCCGACCAGCACGTGCGTGAGGCCGCTGGCCACGTAGCCGAACCGGGCGACCAGCTCGAAGGCGGGGGAGCGGGCGGCCCGGGCGGCGGCCCGGTCGGCCCGGCCTGCGGCGGCGGAATCCCTGCGGGCCACCGGCACCCCCTTTCGGCGTATGGCTGCCCCTGCGCCTGTCTGGCGGGGCACCCGGCGCCGGCGCTAGGGTCGGGTCATGCTGCCGATCCAACTGCGCGGGCTGTGCCTGGACCTGCCCGGAGCCTTTGAGGACTTTCCGTTCGGGCCGGAGTCCTCCGTGTTCAAGGTACGGGCCGGGGCGGGCCGGGCCAAGATGTTCGCCCTCTGTGCCCTCGACGCGACCCCGCTCATGGTCTCGCTGAAGTGTGAACCCGAGCTGGCGGTGCAGCTGCGGGCCGCGCATCCGGAAATCACCGGGGCCTGGCACATGAACAAGACCCACTGGAACCAGCTGGACCTGACCGGCTCGCTGGAGGACCGGCTGGTGCAGGACCTGATCGAGGATTCCTACGACCTGGTGGTCGCCTCGCTGCCGCGCCGCGACCAGGAAATGCTGCGCTGGCGGGGCCTGGCCGGCGGCTGAGCGACGTCGCCGGAGGCTCGCGCCGGGCTACAGTTTCACGAACCGTGCCTTGACAATGCCCACGTAGAGGCCGTAACAGATCAGTCCCAGGCCCACCCCGGCGAGCAGCCACGGCCCCAGGGGCTGCTCGCGCAGGCTGCCCAGCGCGCCGTCGAGCCCGCTGGACTGTTCCGGATCCGCCTGCAGGGCGGCGACGAACACCAGGACGCCGACCGCCGCCAAGGAAACGCCCTTGGCGATGTAGCCGACCGTTCCGGTCACCGTCACCACCCGGGGCCACGGGTCCCCGGGCAGGGGGCCGAGGTCGCGCCGGAAGCGGCCGGCGACACCCTTGTACGCGAAGTAGCCGCCGACCACGGCGATCCCGATCCCGACGGCGGCCAGCAGCCACTGGCCGGCCGGCACCGACAACAGCCGGGCGGACCAGGTGGACGAGGACTCACTGCTGTCGCTGCCGCCGGACAGGGCGAAGGACGCGAACGTGGTGCCCAGCACGGCATAGACCACGGCCGGGCCGCCCATCTTCGCGATCTCCTTCCACCGGTCCGTGCCGTCCTCTCGCCGGCCGGCGAGGAACGCGCTGCACGCCAGGTACAACGCCAGCAGGTAACAGCCGAGCAGACAGAACCAGAGCAGGAAGGCGCCCGCCGGCTGCTCGCCGAGCAGCGCCACCGCGCCGCTCGGATCCGCGTTTTCCGACTTCGAGCCGCCAAAGGCCAGCTGCAGGGCGAGGAAGCCGATGACCACGTGGATCAGCCCGGTGGCCACCAGCCCGGCCCGGGCCAGCCGTTCGAACGTCCTTGACTCGGCCGCCTGCTCCGCGGCGCCGGCCGCTTCCCGGCCGGCGCGTTTGCCCATCTGGTTCATCCGGTGCTCCTCATCAGCTCGCTGGCAGTGCCCCTGCTGTGTTTGGCGCGAAACACAGCAGGCTTCCTTCCATCATTGCATCGGGACGGGCGAGGCCCGGGCGGCTACCCTCGGTCCATGAGCGCCATGCCTGTACCGACCCCCGACGCCGCCGGGCCCACCTTCCGGCCCTGGCCGCAGCCCCTGGAGGGCGGCTGGCCTGCCGGATACCGGATTGCAGTGCGGCGCCGGACCCTGCCCGCACCCGATCCCGGGGCGGCCTTCCTGCACCTGGCCGAGGCCATCCTGGGCTGGGACCTGCACCGCGGGTCTCGTCTTCGTGTCCGCGCGGACAGCCCGCGGGCCGTGCCCGGCGCCGTGGTCGCCGTCGGGGTGGGGGCGGGACCGGTGCGCTGGTACGCCCCCTGCCGGGTGCTGTGGAGCACCGAGCCGGTCCTCGACGCCGCCGGGCAGCCGGTGGGTGGGCAGCGCGCCGGTTTCGGGTACGAGGCCCTGCCGGGTCATCCGGAGTCGGGCCAGGAGGGCTTCTATGCCGAGCTGACCGAGGCGGGGCAGGTGTCCTTCGCGGTGGCCGCCTACAGCCGCCCGGCGACCCGGGTGCTGCGGATGGGCCGGCCGGCCGTCGAAGCCGTGCAGGAACTGATCACCCGCCGCTATTTCGCGGCGGCGGCGAAATTGGCCGGCGGAACTGACCAGCCCTAAGCTCATACCCCGCCGTCCCGGCCGGGGCGGGAGCCGGGTGGAAACCCGCGTACCGCAGCAGCGCCCGGGAGGCGCTGTTGGCGGTGTCCGCGTACGCGCTGATGATGTCGATGCCCGGCGCTGCCAGCGCCTCCCGGACCAGGGCCGCCACGGCTTCGCCGGCGAAGCCGCGGCCGCGGCGTGAGGGGGCCACGCAGAACCGCAGTTCCACCGCCCCGGCTGCGGGAAGCCCGGCGAACCCCGCGGAGCCGATGATCTGCCCGCTGCACCGCTCGCGCAGCAGCCGGTAGCCCGGGCCCGGCCCGGCCGCCGCGAGCCCTTCCCGGAACACGGTCAGCGCCGCGTCGAGGTCCATCGGCTGCGGAAAATCGGGGGCCCAGTCCGGCCGGCGGACCCCGTCGATCAGGGCGGCGACGTCGGCCTCGGACAAGGCGGCGAGGTCCAGGCGGGCGGTGGAGAGGATCCCCGCACCGGCGGCGTCGGAAGTCAGGCTGGTCACCCGCCTATTCTGGCTCCCGGTCCGGGCCGGGCGGGGCGGGGACGCGCGCTTTCACGTCCGGCGTAAAGCCGCCGCCCCGGGCCCGGGCGGTGCGGGGTGCACCGGCGATGTGCCCGGCGGCGGAGACACAAAACGGCTCCTTTCCCGACAAACGCCGGGAAAGGAGCCGCATTCGGCAGGACCGGAAGGGTCAGCCGAAGTGCTTCGGCAGGGTCGCCTCGTGCGCCTCGCGCAGCTCGTCCAGGGGCAGGGCGAAGTGTCCCTGCACGTCGAGGGCACCGATTTCGGTGTCCACCACGCCGATGCGCAGGTGCGCGTAGCCGCGGGCGGTGCACATGTCCTTGAAGCGCACCTCCTCGCTGCGCGGCACGGCGACGACGGCGCGGCCCTGGGTCTCGGAGAACAGGGCGGTGCCGAGGTCGATGCCGTCCCGCTCGCACATTTCGTCCAGGCCGATCCGGGCGCCCACGTTGAAGCGCAGCGCCATCTCGGACAGCGCGGCGGCGAGGCCGCCCTCGGAAAGGTCGTGGGCGGCGTCGATCATGCCGTCGCGGGAGGCGTTGATCAGCAGTTCGCCGAGCAGCTTCTCCTGCGCCAGGTCCAGCTTCGGCGGGCGGCCGCCCAGGTGTCCGCGCAGGTTGGCCCACTCCGAGCCGTCCAGGTCGGTGCCGGTGGTGCCGAGCAGGTAGATCGCCTGCCCGTCCTCACGCCAGCCCGACGGCGTGCGGCGGGCGACGTCGTCGAACACGCCCAGCACGCCCACCACCGGGGTGGGGTGGATGGCCACGCCGCCGGTCTGGTTGTACAGGGAGACGTTGCCGCCGGTGACCGGGATGCCCAGTTCGCGGCAGCCGTCGGCCAGGCCGCGGACGGCCTCGGCGAACTGCCACATGACCTCGGGGTCCTCGGGGGACCCGAAGTTCAGGCAGTCGGTGACCGCCAGCGGCCGGGCCCCGGTGGTGGCAACGTTGCGGTAGGACTCGGCCAGCGCCAGCCGGGCGCCCTCGTAGGGGTCCAGGTAGGCGTAGCGGCCGTTGGCGTCGGTGGAGATCGCCACGCCCAGGCCGGTGGTTTCGTCCACGCGGATCACGCCGGCGTCGTCCGGCATGGCCAGGGCCGTGTTGCCCTGCACGTAGCGGTCGTACTGGTCGGTGATCCAGCGCTTGGAGCACAGGTTCGGGGAGGCCATCAGCTCCAGCACGCCGGCACGCAGCGCGTCATGGCCGGTGGGCGCCTCGCCGAAGGACTGCGCCTGCACGGCGTCCAGCCACTCGGGGCGGGTGTATGGGCGGTTGTAGACCGGGCCCTCGTGGGCGACGGTGCGCGGGTCGACGTCGACGATGGTCTCGCCGTCCCAGTCGATGATCAGCCGGCCGGTGTCGGTGACTTCACCCAGCCAGGAGTACTCGACGTTCCATTTGTCCATGATCGCTTCGAACGCCTCGACGTTCTCCGGGGTGACCACGGCCATCATGCGTTCCTGCGACTCGGACATCAGGATTTCGCCCGGGGTCAGGGAGGGATCGCGCAGCAGGACCTTGGTCAGCTCCACGTGCATGCCGCCGTCGCCGTTGGAGGCCAGCTCGGAGGTGGCGCAGGAGATGCCGGCGGCACCGAGGTCCTGGATGCCCTCGACCACGGAGGCCTTGAACAGTTCCAGGCAGCACTCGATGAGTACCTTCTCGGCGAACGGGTCGCCGACCTGGACGGCGGGGCGCTTGGACGGTTTCGCGTCGTCGAAGGACTCGGAGGCCAGCACCGAGGCGCCGCCGATGCCGTCGCCGCCGGTACGGGCGCCGAAGAGGACCACCTTGTTGCCGACGCCGGAGGCGTTGGCCAGGCGGATGTCCTCGTGCCGCATCACGCCCACGGCCAGGGCGTTGACCAGCGGGTTGCCCTGGTAGACGGAGTCGAAGACGGTCTCGCCGCCGATGTTCGGCAGGCCCAGGGAGTTGCCGTAGCCGCCGATGCCGGAGACGATGCCGTGCACCAGCCGGGCGGTGTCCGGGTGGTCGATCGCGCCGAAGCGCAGCGGATCCATCACCGCGACTGGGCGGGCGCCCATCGAGATGATGTCGCGGACGATGCCGCCCACGCCGGTCGCGGCGCCCTGGTAGGGCTCCACGAAGGAGGGGTGGTTGTGGGATTCGACCTTGAAGGTCACCGCCCAGCCGTCGCCGATGTCGACGACGCCGGCGTTCTCGCCGATGCCCACCAGCAGGTGCTTCTTCATCTCGTCGGTGACCTTCTCGCCGAACTGCTTCAGGTGCACCTTGGAGGACTTGTAGGAGCAGTGCTCGGACCACATCACCGAGTACATCGCCAGTTCGGCCGCGGTGGGGCGGCGGCCGAGGATCTCGACGACGCGGTTGAACTCGTCTTCCTTCAGGCCCAGCTCGGCCCAGGGCAGCTCGGTGTCCGGAGTTTCGGCGGCGTGCTCGACGGTGTCGATGCGGAATTTCTTCTGCCCGACGCTCAGGTTTTCAGAAACGGTCATTTACTTGCCTTCGACGAGCTTGGAGAGGACGGAGGTGAAGACGCCGAGCCCGTCGGTGCCGCCGCGCAGGGGCACGGTTCCGGAGGCGGAGGAGTCGGGCCCGAAGCCGGGCTCGACGGCGTGCTCGGGGTGCGGCATCAGGCCGACGACGTTCCCGGCGGCGTTGGTGATGCCGGCGATCCCGCGGCGGGAGCCGTTGGGGTTCTCGCCGTCGTAGCGGAACACCACCCGGCCTTCGCCTTCGAGCTCGTCCAGCGTCTTTTCGTCGGCCACGTACTGGCCGTCCTGGTTCTTCAGCGGGATGACCATGCCGGCGCCCTGCTCATAGGCGGTGGTCCACGCGGTGGTGTTGTTCTCCACGCGCAGCAGCTGATCGGCGCAGGAGAAGCGCAGGTGGTCGTTCTTGATCATGGAACCGGGCAGCAGGTGCGCCTCGGTGAGGATCTGGAAGCCGTTGCAGATGCCCAGCACCGGCATGCCGCCGGCCGCGGCGTCCACCACCTTTTCCATCAGCGGCGCGAACCGGGAGATGGCCCCGGCCCGCAGGTAGTCGCCGTAGGAGAACCCGCCGGGCACGATCACGGCGTCCACGTCCTGCAGGTTGGCCTCGGCGTGCCACAGCCCGACGGCGGTGCCGCCGGCGAGGGTGACGGCGCGGGCGGCGTCGCGGTCATCGAGGGTGCCGGGGAAGGTGATGACGCCGATGCGCACCGAACGCAGGGCGGCGTCGTCGGGGGCGACGGAGAAGTCGCCGATCAGTGGGGTGCTCACTCAGGCCTCCGGGAGAACTTCGACGCGGGTGACGTCTTCGATCACAGGGTTGGAGAGCAGGGTCGCGGCCGCCGTGCGGGCCTGGTCAAGGATTTCGGGGGTGACGTCGCCGTCCACCGTGAGCTCGAAGCGCTTGCCCTGGCGGACCGAGGTGAAACCGGTCAGCCCGAGGCGGGGCAGCGCGCCGGCGATGGCTTTGCCCTGCGGGTCGAGGATTTCGGGCTTGGGCATGACGTCGACAACGATCCGGGGCATCCGGGCAGCTCCTGTAGGAAGGTATGGGTGTCCGCGGATGGTGCCGTCTCACGCTGATTCAGCGCTCCGCGAGCTTGCCCCTACATTCTAGCCAGCTTTGTTCCGGCGCCCCGCCGTGTTGCGGAGCGGTTCGCGCGGGGCGGAGCGGGGTTGCGTTTCGGGCCCGCCGCAGACGGTGCCGCGGACGCAAAAGGCCGGACCGCGGCGTCGCGGTCCGGCCTTTCTCCGATGCGGCTCAGGCGGGCAGTTCAATCTGGAAGCCGCACCCGCACCGCAGCACGGTGACTTCCATGCGGACGTTGTCCAGGGCGGCGGCGTCCGATGGAGAGGCGGCCGCTGGCGCGGCCGCAAACTCCTCGGTGCTCAGCGGGGCAAAGATGGACAGGGTGCGGGCGTCCTTCGGCTTCATCGGCTCACCGCAGTGCATGTAGACCATCTCCTCCGCGGCGGGGGCCTCGGCCAGGCGGCGGGCCCAGAGCGGGGAGTGGCGGATGGGGTGGCCGTAGAAGCGGTCACACTCCGAGCAGGTGTAGCTGATCTCGAGGAACTCCGCGGAGTCCTCGGTGGTCGCAGGCTCGACGGATTCGATGATCAGGTATTCGTCGGTCCCGCAGTTGTCGCACCAAGGCACGTAGGTCTCCGGCGCGGGGGCGCCGGCGGGCGTGCCTTCGGGCGTTGCCTCGATCGACATTTGTTCCTCCAGTTCAGGTCCGGACGGTAAACCGCTGCGTCCAGAACAGGTGGTAAGTAGCCTTACTCATACTAGCGCATGCTAAGGGTGCTTGCTAAGTATATCGGCTGTCTAGCTATTTTTGGCAATCCTGAGCTTCGGAACGCGGACCGGAGGATATGCATGGCGGTGACTTGGCTGACTTCGGGCGGGCAGGTCGCCGGGCTAGAGCGTTCCCTCGGCCGGGCCCAGCAGGCCGGTCAGCTGCTCCCAGCGGGAAATCTGGCAGCCGTCGGTCAGGGAGAAGGAGGCCTCCACCGGCTCGCCGTCCACGCTGCCGGTGACCACGGCCCGCTGCATGCCGGCGATCTGCTGGGTGCAGGAGACCGCGCCCCCGGCGGCCTGGTTCGTGAAAGGCGCCGCCCCCTGCTCGGCCAGCTGCGTGCAGGCCGTGGCGGGATCCGGCACCCCCTCGCCCTGCAGCGGCTCCGCCCCCGCGCAGATGAGCTGATAGGTGTCCGTGACGGTTCCGCCGTCGGCGCTGAACTCGACGGTAAGGTCCGCGGTCGCCGTCGGGCCGGGCTGCTGGGCGGGCAGGGTGGCGGCGGGTGCGGATGATGCCGTCGCCGGGGCCGTCGCGGAGGGGGACGGTGTGGAGGGCGATGTGCCGGCGGAGGATGCGGTGGGGGCGGGTGAGGCGGAGTCGGCGTCACCGGTGTCGGCGCCGCCGCTTCCGCAGCCGGCCAGGACCAGGGCGATCAGGGCGGTTGCCGCCAGGGTGCGTGCGCTGTTCATGGCTGAGACCTCCGATATCTGTCGGTCCGGCCAGCCTAGCGCAGCGTGCGGAGCTGCCAACGGCGGAGCCGGCGGAGGAAAGGTTCCTCCGCCGGCTCCGCTGCCCGGTTCGGTGTCAGTGCTGCTTGGGCACCTTGACGAACGGTGCGAGCACCAGGCCGACGGTGGCCAGTACGGCGCCGACAAGGAACGCGACGTGCGCGCCGTCGAACAGCGATGCCGCCAGTTCGGAGCCGGCCTCCATCCGGTGATCGGCGACCAGGGACAGCACGGTGACAAAGATGGTGGTGCCGATGGCGCCGCCCAGCTGCTGCCCGGTGTTGAAGATCGCCGAGCCGTGGCCGTAGAGGCGGGGCTCCACGGAGGACATGGCCGAGGACAGCAGGCCGGTCATCAGCAGGGCCAGGCCGATGCTGAAGACGATGTGGTTGACCATGAACATCCACAGCTCGGTCTCGGGGGTCACGGTGACGTACAGCCACTGGCCCAGCGCCAGCATCGCGGCGCCGGGGATCAGCACGGGCCGCGGGCCGAAGCGGTCGAAGATCCGGCCGAAGATCGGCGCGACCACCGCCTGCGAGAGCCCGCCCGGCAGCAGCATCAGCCCGATACTGAGCGAGGTGATCCCGCCGCCGTTCTGCAGGATGATCGGAACGATCATCACGGTGCCGAGCAGGGTGCCCATCGCGATCATGATCATCACGACGCTGAACGTGAAGGTCCGGTTCGTGAACGGGGTGAGGTTCAGCAGCTCACGGCCGGTGCGGGTCAGGCGGACCTGCCGGAGGACGAACAGCACCAGGCCGACGACGCCGATCACGGCGCTGGCGACGGTCAGGGCCACGTTGTCCGCCGCGTGCTCGAGGCTGGAGATCGCGTAGACCAGGAACCCGAAGGCGACGGCCGAAAGAAGCACGGACAGCACGTCCACCGGAAGCTTCCGGGTGGCCGAGGGAATGCGGATGAAGACCAGTCCCAGCGCCAGGATGATCAACGCCAGCGGTGCCATCATCACGAAGATCCAGTGCCAGCTCAGCGAGTTCACGACCGCCCCGGACACGGTCGGGCCGATGGCCGGGCCGACGGAGATGACGATGGAGTTCAGGCCCATGATGGCGCCGCGCTTGCGGACGGGAACCAGCGACAGGGTGGTGGTCATCAGCAGCGGCAGCACGATGGCGGTGCCCACGGCCTGGATGATGCGGGCGATCAGCAGGAAGACGAAGCCCGGGGCGAAGACGGCGATCAGCGTGCCGGCCAGGAAGGCCGAGAGCGCAAAGATGAACAGGCTTCGCGTGGTGAACCGCTGCAGCAGGAAACCTGTGGTGGGAATCACCACGGACATGGTCAGCAGGAAGCCGGTGGTCAGCCACTGTCCGGCGGCCGCCGAGACATCGAAGTCGGCCATGATGGAGGGCAGCGCGACGGTCAGGACCGTCTCATTCAGGATCATGAGGAAGGCCGCCAGGGCCAGCGCTCCGATGATTCCGGTGAGCTGCTTGTTGGTGACGGCCGGTGCCGCCTGCCCCGTGCGCGGAGCGTCCGATGTGATCTCGGAGGTCTGGGAACTCAAAAACTGCCTCTTCCTGGCTAGACTGGAACTGGAAGATTCTGACACACTCTGACACTTTTCATAAGCCAAAGTGGCAGGGTGTGACACAAAACAATGGCCGCCGTCGTCGGTATGGCGGCCGCCCGCAGGGGCAGGGAGTGGGCCGGGCGTGGGAGTGCGGGAAGACCGGAAGGCCGCGACGCGGCAGCAGATCCAGCGGGCCACCCTGGACCTGATCGAGGCGCAAGGCTTGGAGGCCACCACGGTTGGCCGGATCGCCGAGCGGGCGGGGATCTCCGAGCGGACCTTCTTCCGCTATTTCGGGTCCAAGGAATCGGCCGCCGTGCCCGGCCAGGCGGACCTGATCGCCGCGCTGGTCGGCGCTGAGCTTTCACCTGCCCCGCCGGGGCACATCCTGCAGACACTTACCTCCGTCAGCCGGGCCCGGTTCGCGGCTGAGGTCGAGCACTACGAGTTCCGCCGGATCTCCCGCGTGCTGCTGCAGGAACCGAAGCTGCTGCAGGTGGTGACCCGGCAGGAGCTGGACCTGGTGGAGGCACTCAGCGGCTCGCTGGTGGAGCGCGGCCTGCTGTCCCCGATGCGGGCCCTGCTGGTCGCGGAGATGGTCGCCTGCACCTGGCGGGTGGCGTGGCAGTGCTTCGCGCGGGAAGAGGCCGCCGGCCGCACGGCGGACCCGCTGGACCTGTTTGAGGCCGCCGTCGCCGATCTGGCGGAAATCGCAGCCGGAGCGGGGCCGGCAGCCCGTCAGCTTCCCGCAGACTAAGCCTGCGGAGGGTCCGTCGCGACGTCGGCCAGCAGCGCCAGGATCCGGGTACGCAGCCGCTGGGACTCCTCGGCGAAGGCCTTCTGGGCAGCGGCGTAGGACGCCCGCCCGGCCGGGGTCTCCACGGGGATGGGTTCGTAGCCCCACTCCTGCAGGTCGTAGGGTGAGGCGCGCATGTCCATCTCGCGGATCCGCCAGGCCAGTTCGAAGCAGTCCATGACCAGGTCGCTCGGCAGCAGCGGCACCAGCTTGTAGGCCCACTTGTAGAGGTCCATGTTCGCGTGCAGGCAGCCGGGCTGTTCGAGGTCGCGCTGCGTTTCGCGGGTAGGCTGCAGCTCGTTCAGGGGAACGGCCTGCGGGGCGTAGAACCGGAAGGCGTCGAAATGGGTGCAGCGGATCCGGCTTTCCTCCACCAGGCGGTCGGTCCCGTCGGCGCCCAGCCGCAGGCCCAGATATTCGTGGCGGACGCCGTTGAGGCCCGATTTGTAGGCCATCGCCCACTCGTGCAGGCCGAAGCAGCCCAGGGTCGGTCGGCGCGCGGCGGTCCGTGAGAGCAGCATGGCGGTGAAGGCCATGGCCTCCCCGCGGGCTGCGCGGAAGGCCGGCACGTCCACGGTCACCGCCGGGGTGCCGGGCGCGAGCCCGGCGTCGTCCTTTTCCGCGGCAGTCAGGGCGCGGTGGAACTTCCAGTCCGCCCGTTCCCGGGCGGCGTCACCGGTCAGCACGACGCCGGCCCCCGGGTGCCAGCGCTGCAGCTGGCCGGGCTTGAAGCTGTAGTAGGTGAAGAGGAAGTCCTCCACCGGATGCTTCTTTCCCGCCGACCGGCGGGCCAGGAAGCCCTCCACGTAGGGTCGCACGCGCTCGCCGTGCGCCTGCGCCCGGGGCAGCCACTGCTCCTCGGCGAGGACGACGGGAGGTGCGGAGGTGTTCACGGCATCCATTATCCCGCCCATGCGGCCTCGTCGCGTCCGACGCAGGCAGGCCCGGCCTCCGCGGTGCGGGGCCGGGCCTGCCTGGTTGATGCGCCCGATGCGGGCCGTGCGGCGGGTCCTAGCGCACTGGTGCCGGCCGGCGTTCCTCGGTGCTGTCGTCCGGGTCGCCGCCGCCGTCGGTTTCCCGGCCGTCGTCGTCCGGTTTCGGGACAACCGCGCCTTCGCCGGTATCGGGGGTCCAGCCGTCGGCGTACTCGCCGGATCCGTAGTCGTAGTCCACTGGCTTGCCCTCCTCATCGGTGCGCTGGTACCAGTCGGTCACCGTGGCGTCGTGGGAATCGAACTCGGCTCCCGCTCCCTGGCCGTCGGGTGCCTTTTCCACGGTGAGCGCGAAATTATCGCCGTGCTCGTCGATGCCGGTGCGGACGGCGTTCTCCAGTGCGGTGACCGCATACTCGCGGCGGATGATCAGCGGGTCCGTGTGCAGGTCCCGGGTGAGGGCGACCATCATCAGCAGCAGGATCACGGCGAACGGCAGTGCAGACACGATGATCAGGTTCTGCAGCCCCTCCAGCGCGACGTTGCCGCCGATGAGCAGCATCACCACGGCGATGCCCATCATGGCCAGGCCCCAGAAGACCGTCACCGACTTGTCCGGGTCCGGCTTGCCGCGCTGGGAGAGGCTGCCCATCACCAGCGACGCCGAGTCGGCGGAGGTGATGAAGAAGACGGCGATGCAGAACATGCCCAGGAAAGGCGTGATCGTGCTCAGCGGCAGCCCGTCCAGCACCTGGAAGAAGAGGTCCTGCGGTGACGCCTCGGCCGAGATATTCATGCCCTGCATGCGCATCCAGATGGCGGTGCCGCCGAAGATGCCGAAGGCGAGGATGGTGACGAGGGTAGGCACCACGAGGACGTACTGCACGTACTCGCGCAGCGTGCGGCCGCGGGAGATGCGGGCCAGGAAGGTGCCGACGAACGGGGACCAGGAGATCCACCAGGCCCAGTAGAAGACCGTCCAGGCCTCGGAGAAGTCGGCGGAGTCCTGGCCCCAGGAGGGGCCCTTGCTCATCATGTGCAGCAGCTCCGAGAGGTACTCGGTGACCGAGGCGGGAATGAGGTTCAGCAGGAACAGCGTGGGGCCGGTGAGGAACACGAAGGCCACCAGCACCAGCGCCATGGACATGTTGATGTTGGACAGCCAGCGGATGCCGCGGCCGATGCCGGAGACGGCGGAGGCGATGAACGCCGCAGTCAGGATGGCGATGATGCCGATCAGGGCCGCGTTGGGCAGCCGGCCGATGCCGCTGACGATTTCCACGCCGCGGCCGATCTGCAGGGCGCCGATGCCCAGTGACGCCGCCGTGCCGAACAGGGTGGCGACGATGGCGAACATGTCGATCATCCGTCCGGCGACGCCCTCGCTCCGGTTTTTGCCGAGCAGCGGGGCGAAGATGGAGCTCATCAGCGGCACCCGGCCCCGGCGGTAGGAGCCGTACGCCACTGCTGCGCCGACCAGGGCGTAGATGGCCCAGGCGTTCAGGCCCCAGTGGAAGTAGGACTGCGCCATTGCCTTGTGGAGGGCCTCCGTGGTTTCCGGTTCCGCCTCCCCGGGGGACGGGGACATGAAATAGCTCAGCGGCTCATAGGGCCCGAAGAAGAACAGGCCGATGCCGACTCCGGCGGAGAACATCATGGCGATCCAGGAAAACTTTGAATACTCCGGTTTTTCGCCGTCCACGCCCAGCGGGATTTTTCCGTACCGGCTGAAGCCGATGAACAGCATGAAGACCACCAGCACGGCCACGAGGGTGCTGAACAGCCAGCCCGCGTTCTCCACCACCCAGCCCAGGGCGACATCGGAGACGGATTTCAGGGACTCGGTGGACAGCACGCCCCACGCCACGAAGGCCAGGATGAGGGCGGCCGCGACGCCGAAGACGAGGCGGTCGGTGCCGTAGCGGACGCGCTGATCGTCCACGGCGATGCCGGGCACCAGGCCGGGGTGAATGTTGTGGGGGTAGTCCAGCTCCCGCTTCAGCACACGTTTCGCGCGCTGGCCGACGGTCGGTTTCGCCTGAGGCCCTGACCCCGGAGCCGACGGCGGCAGGCCGGCGTCGGGCCCGTCGGCGCCGGCCGAACGGGGTGCGGAGGGGTGCTTGGGTGTTGGACGTGATGCCACGTTGTTCTTCTCCTCGGGGGCGCGTGCTGACGCCCTTGGGGTTCGTTGCTCGGGACCCGTAGGAGAATAGTGCGGTTTCGGAACACTTTTCGCCGATTCTGAAAGAAAGCGGCCTTCCATATATCACATGACAATTGTTACCGTCTCGTAGCCAATGAAGGCCCAATCGTGGAGGCGGACAGCCCGGACGGGCAGCCGCCGGGCAGCGGAGGCGGCGGTCCCGCCGGTCAGGAGCCTGGGGCGGTTCCCGGCTCGGCCGCGGCGCCCTGCTCGGCGCCCTGCTCGCCGCGCTGAGCGGCGTCGATCAGCCGCCGCATGCTCCGGTTCAGCTCCTCCACTTCCGCACGCGCCAGGCCGAGCCGCTGCATCATGGTGCCGGGAACGTCGAGGGCGCGTGCGCGCAGGGCCCGGCCCTTAGGCGTCAGCTCGACGGCGAGGGCCCGGTCGTTGCCCGGGGCGCGGTTGCGGCTGAGCAGCCCGGCGGTTTCCAGCCGCTTCAGCATGGGGGAGAGCGTGGCCGGCTCCATGAGCAGTGTGTCGCTCAGGTCACGGACCGTACGCGGGCTCTGCTCCCAGAGGGCAAGGAGCGCCAGGTACTGCGGGTGGGTCACGCCGAGGTCCTCCAGCACCGGGCGGTAGGCACCCACAATGGTGCGCGATGCCACGGAGAGCGCGAAGCACAGCTGCCGTTCCAGCAGCAGGTCCTCCTCGCGGGCATCGGAGGAGGCGGGCGCCGCAGCGCCGTCGTGCTCTGTCATGCGTGCCTTTCCTTGGGCGGTTGCTGCCGGCGGCCTGAGGGGCCGCGGCCGTCGACACTGTGGGCGACACACCATTAGTGGGCTAACAGTTAGCGTACTATGGAAGGCAGCTGTGACGGCTGCAGCGCAACCCAACGGGAGGTAGGACAGTGGCGGAAAAAGACAAGGCCCCCAAGGAGTCCCTGACATCCCGGTTCATGCGGACCACCGGCAAGGCCCGGATGATCTTCGGTCCGGCGGCCACCACCCCGCTGGACACTCCGATGACCGATGAGCGCCGGCGCCAGCTCGAGGAAGCGCAGGCGCGGGACGCCGAGCTGTGGGAGACGGTCAAGCGCCCCGACGGCAGCAGCTACATCCTGCCCCGGAAGAAGTAGGCAGAGTCCGGGCAACGCAGCCCGGGCAACGGGCCGCACCCGGCGTTACGACGCCGGGTGCGGCCCTTTCTTGTTGCTTAGCGTGCGGGTCTTAGCGGCCGGTGCCGCCGTAGACGGTGGCCTCGGCCTCGCCGTCCAGGCCGAATGCGGCGTGGACGGCGCGGACCGCGGTGTCGAGCAGCTTGGCGTCGGTCACCACCGAGATGCGGATCTCCGAGGTGGAAATCATGTCGATGTTGACTCCGGCCTCATGCAGGGCCTGGAAGAACCGGTAGGAGACACCCGGGTTGGAGCGCATGCCGGCACCGATCAGCGACAGCTTGCCGATCTGCTCGTTGTAGTCAATGCCGTCGAAGCCGACCTGAGCCTTCGCCGCGTTGAGCGCGTCGATCGCCTCCTTGCCGTCAATGATCGGCAGCGTGAAGGAGATGTCCGTCTTGCCCGAACCCTGGGTGGAGACGTTCTGGACGATCATGTCGATGTTGGAGTTGGCACCGGCCACGATGCCGAAGATCTCGGCCGCCTTGCCGGGGATGTCGGGAACGCCGACGACGGTCACCTTCGCTTCGGAGCGGTCGTGGGCGACACCGGAGATGATGGGCTGTTCCAAGGGTTCTCCCTCTTGAATCGTGATCTTGTCGTCGGGGTCGGGCAGCACCCAGGTGCCTTCGTGCTGGCTGAAGGAGGAGCGCACGTGCAGCGGCACGCCGAAACGGCGGGCGTACTCCACGCAGCGCAGGTGCAGGATCTTGGCGCCGGAGGCGGCCATTTCCAGCATTTCCGCGCTGGAGATCCGGTCGATCTTCTGCGCGTTCGACGCCACCCGCGGGTCCGCGGTGTAGACGCCGTCGACATCGGTGTAGATCTCGCAGACGTCGGCGCCGAGGGCGGCGGCGAGGGCGACGGCGGTGGTGTCGGAGCCGCCGCGGCCGAGGGTGGTGATGTCGTTGCTCTCCCGGCTCATGCCCTGGAAGCCGGCGACGATCGCGACCTCGCCCTTGTCGATGGCGGTGCGGATCCGGTGCGGGGAGACGTCGATGATGCGGGCCTTGCCGTGGAAGGCATCGGTGATCATGCCGGCCTGGGAGCCGGTGAAGGATTCCGCGCTGGCACCGAGCTCGGTGATGGCCATCGCCAGCAGGGCCATGGAGATACGCTCGCCGGAGCTGAGCAGCATGTCCATTTCGCGGGCCGGCGCGGCGGCGGTGAGCTGCCCGGCCAGGTCCAGCAGCTCGTCGGTGGTGTCGCCCATGGCGGAGACCACGACGACGACCTGGTTGCCGGCCGACTGGGTCTGCACGACCCGCTTGGCCACGCGCTTGATGCCCTCGGCGTCCGAAACGGAGGAACCGCCAAATTTCTGCACTATCAGGCTCATGCGCACGCTCTCTGGATGGGGTCGGGAAGCGGGTGCCTGCCCGGGCCGTACGGGCTCCGGGCCGGAGGGGAAGGGAGCCGGCACCGGGCGCCGGACCGCTCAAAAGTCTATCGGCCCGGCCTGTGCGCCCCTAACCGCCGGGCAACACTGGCTTAACGTGCCGCCGCGGCGGACGGCGCCGGGCCGATCAGGTGAGGCTGCGGCGTCCTTCGAAGGCGCGGCCCAGGGTGATTTCGTCGGCGTATTCCAGGTCGCCGCCGACGGGCAGGCCGGAGGCGAGGCGGGTGACGCGGATGCCGAGGGTCTTCAGCATGCGGACCAGGTAGGTGGCGGTGGCCTCGCCTTCCAGGTTCGGGTCGGTGGCGATGATGATCTCGCTGATCTGTTCGTCGGAGAGCCGGTTGAGCAGTTCGCGGATGCGCAGCTGCTCGGGACCGATCCCGGCGATCGGGTTAATGGCGCCGCCGAGCACGTGGTACCGGCCGCGGAAGGACCGGGTGCGCTCCACCGCCATGACGTCCTTGGACTCTTCGACCACACAGATGACGGTCGGATCGCGGCGGACGTCCCGGCAGATGCTGCAGGTTTCCTGCTCGGTCACGTTGCCGCACACGGAGCAGAACTTGACCTTGTCCTTCACCGAGGCGATGGCGGAGGAGAGCCGGCGCATATCCTCCGCGTCAGCCTCCAGGATGTGGAACGCGATGCGCTGGGCCGACTTGGGGCCGACGCCGGGCAGGCGTCCCAGCTCATCGATCAGTTCCTGAACGGCACCTTCGTACACGTGACCTCTTCTGCGTTGGGGTGGGGGTCGGCTGCACCGGGGCAGCCGGCGGATGGTCAGCTTCCGTCGATGCTGCGTTCCTCGATCAGCCGGCCGCCCAGAATCCGTTCGATGGCCTTCCGGCCGACCAGGCCGGCGTCCTCCAGCGCCAGATCATCGGCGCTGGGAATGTCCTCCGGGTAGTTCAAGTCTACGTTGCCGGCCATCGGGCGGGCCTGCTGCGGGGCGCTCGTTCGCGCCTGGGATAACAGCTGCTGGTAACGGCTCATCGGCCGGCCATTGGGCCTGCCGCTGCCTTCGGCCGTACCGTTTCCGGCAGCCGGGGCGGCGGGTGCCGGGGGCACGGGGGCGGACGGCGCCGTCGGAGCACCACTCCAATTGACGGCAGGCTGCGTGGAGGCAGCCGACGGCGTGCCGGCGCCGGGCCGCCCGGACCCGGCCGTTGCCTGTTCCGGAGCGGATCCGGAGGCCCCGCCCGTTGCCGTGTCCGAGCCCGGGGACGACGGAGCGGATCCGGGCCCGGCACGGTGCGCCCCGTGGGCTGCGGGCGTGCCCGGGCCTGCGCCGGGGCCTGTGCCGCGTCCGGCGGCTGTCGGGTCCGGCCGGGTGGCGGCGGGCGCGCTGCCGCCGTCGGCGGTGCCGGGGCGGGTCCGGCTCAGCGGTTCGCCTGCCCAGTTGGTGGTGTGCCAGGCGTCGTCCGGGCCCTGGTTTTCCAGATCGGGCACCTCGGTCGTGGCCCAGGCCTGGCTTTCGGGCATGTCGTCGTAGGGATCCGAGGGCTCCGGCTGCCAGTCGGCCGGCAGGGGAGCCCCGCGGCGCGCCGCGCCGCGCCCGGAGGAGGTGTGGCCGGATGCCGGTCCCGTGCCGGACGGGGCCTGCGCGGACGGGGCCTGTACGGACGGAGCCTGCGCGGTGGGGGCCGGCCGCTCCGGTCGGGCGCCGACGGCGGCCTGGGCAGCGGGCTCGGCACCGGTGGCGGAACGCCCGGGGGCCCGCTGCTCGGGGGAGCGGCGCTCCGGGGCATCGGCTACCGGCCCGTGGGATCCCGGGGCCGAATGCGCAGCGCCGTGGGTGGGAGTGCCCTGGGCGGCACCGTCACGGCCGGGCGTACCCTGAGGGGCCGCTGTGGCGGCGGCATCGGCGCCCCGGCGGGCGGCGGACCTGCCGGTCTGCGCGGCCGAAGCCGGGCCGGCCGTCGGGGCCGGGGCAGCGGGCGTGGCGGAGGTGTCCGTGGCGGGAACGCTGCCGGAAGCGGCAGCAGCGGGGGCAGCCGAAGCCATGCCTGAAGCGGGGGTGGTGCGCTGGGCTGGCGCCGGCGCGGGCCGGCTACCGGCTTTTGGGCCGGACTCACCCGATCCGTCGTGCATCGGGTTGATCTGGCAGTCCAGGCCGAGCACCTCGTTGATGGCCTGGCGCAGGTTTTCCAGATGGTCCGGCCGGTTGAACCCCATGGCGGCGCCCGGGTTGGCGAAGGCCAGGTGCAGCACCTTGCCGTCGAAGGCGCGTGGACTGGCGTTCTTGCTGACGTTGAGCCAGGTAGCGCGGCGGATGCTGCTCAGCGCTTCCATGATCTCCGGCCAGGCCCTGCGGATCATTTCCACCTGGCCGCCGTCTCCCGCGGGGCCCGGCGCCGCCGCCGGTGCATGTTCGGGAGCCGGTGCCTGCGCGGCCGTTGTCGGCTGTGCGGTGGGCCGTGCGGAAGACGAAGCGCCCGACTGCGCCTGTGCGGCCTGTCCACCTGCAGCTTCTCCCGCGGACGCCTGCGGCCGCACCGGTTCAGCGGCAGGGCCGCCGGCGTGGGGCCAGGCGTCCGCCGCGGCGGTGCGCGGAGAAGCCTGTTCGGCAGCGGCAGCGCCGGCATGCGGCCAGCTGTCCCCGCCCGGTCCGGTGGCGGTCGAGGAGGGGCGGCCGTCGGCGTCGGCGGCGGAAGGCTCGGGGGCGGCCTGCGAGGGGGCCTTTGCCCTCGGACCGCGGCCGCTGTCCGAGGTGGACGCAGCTGCGGGCGGGCTGGCCCAGGTGCCGCCCCAATCGGCCGTATTGTCGGCGCCGGCGCCGGGCTGGTCCTCGGCGGCAGCCGCTTCGGGGGCGGCGTCGGGCATGGAGGAGATGACGGACGCCGCGGGCGGAGCCGCGGCGGCCGCAGCCGGCTGGTCCGGCACCGGCGAGGCCGCGGCGGCCGCCCGCCCGGCGGCCAGGGAGCCATCACCGGCGTAGCTGAGGCGGCGTTCGATCCGGTCCACCCGGGCGGCGACGCCGCGTTCGGTGTGCTCGGAAGCCGGCAGCAGGATGCGTGCGCAGAGCAGTTCCAGGTGCAGCCTGGGCGAGGTGGCACCGGTCATTTCGGTCAGGGCCGTATTGGTGATGTCCGCTGCCCGGGAGAGTTCGGCGGAGCCCATCTGGCTGGCCTGGGTCTGCATCCGGTTGATCTGGTCCGTCGGCATGCCCCGGAGCACCGCGGCGGCGCTGTCCGGCATCGCGTTGACGATGATCAGGTCACGGAAGCGCTCCAGCAGGTCTTCGACGAAGCGCCGGGGGTCCTGGCCGGTCTGGATGACGCGGTCGACGGCGCGGAACACCGTGGCGGCGTCGGCCGCCGCGAAGGCGTCAACGACGTCGTCGAGCAGGGAGACGTGGGTATAGCCGAGCAGCGAGACGGCCAGCTCATAGTCCAAGCCGTCCGGCCCGGCGCCGGCCATCAGCTGATCCAGCACGGACAGGGTGTCGCGCACGGAACCGCCGCCGGCCCGGATCACCAGCGAGAGTACGCCCGGGGCCACGGGAACGTTCTCCTCCTGGCAGAGCCGCTCCAGATAGGCCAGCAGGGGCTCGGGGGGCACCAGCCGGAAGGGGTAGTGGTGGGTGCGCGAGCGGATGGTGCCGATCACCTTGTCCGGCTCGGTGGTGGCGAAGATGAACTTGATGTGTTCCGGCGGTTCTTCGACGATCTTCAGCAGGGCGTTGAACCCCGCGGAGGTCACCATGTGGGCCTCATCGATGATGAAGATCTTGTACCGGTCCCGGACGGGGGCGAAGGTCGCACGTTCGCGCAGGTCCCGTGCGTCGTCGACGCCGCCGTGGCTGGCGGCGTCGATCTCGATGACGTCGAGGCTGCCGGCGCCGTTGCGGGCCAGTTCGACGCAGCTTTCGCAGCGGCCGCACGGCGTGGGGGTGGGGCCCTCGGCACAGTTCAGGCAGCGGGCCAGGATGCGGGCAGAGGTGGTCTTGCCGCAGCCGCGCGGTCCGGAGAACAGATAGGCGTGGTTGACGCGGTTCTTCTGCAGGGCCGCCATCAGCGGCTCGGTGACATGCTCCTGACCGATCACGTCCGCGAAGGTTTCGGGACGGTAGCGGCGGTAAAGGGCTGTACTCACACCTAGACCCTATCGGTTGGCACTGACGGTTTTTCAGGCGGCGGCAGCGGCGCCGTCGGCCGGTAGACCTCACGACATTAAAAGACCCCTCATGCACCTGCCAGAGCCCGCTTACCCTTGCTACCTTCCGGTCCTGGGGGAGTTCACAGGATGACACCACATGAGGGGCCGTGAACCAGTCTACCCGATCTTTCGGGTGGTCCCTGCGGGCTGTGCGCTGCCCCTCGCCGGGCCGCAGCGCAGCGGCCCGGGGCCCCCCGGGGCATAGGGCAGACCCCGTCCCTGAAACACTCCGTCTATCGCGCACACGCGCGCGAGGACGGCCTGGTCCCGGAGCAAGGAAACCGCCGGCCCCTCCAGGACGGCCGCAGTGCATCTCAGATATAAGAGCAACGGATGGGGCCGATAGGAGTGGGGCATGTATCGGGCTGTAAGAGCGATCTGTAAGAGCCATGCATGTGTCGGCATCGGTATGTGGGGCACCGTTCCCAGGCCCCTGCGCCGACTTCAACCGGGCGGCGGACGCCTGCGAGGAAGCGCCTGACACGGCCGTCAAAGAGCGTGTCGCAGGACACGTCAGGACGATTTGCGCGGGTGCCGGAGGGCGTGTAATGTTTTGGAAGTCGCCGCGGCCGGGACGCTGGAAAAGCGCCCGAAGCATGGCGGCCAACCCCAACAAATTTCCTCGGTTTCAACGCTGCGCGCTTAGGGCGCCGGCCGGAAGAGCCGGGTATTTTGCTGGGTTCGGAAGGGCGGTTTGACCGTAATTCGCAAGGTTCCTGAGGGAATCGGCCGAATTGCAAAAACCGGCCGGATGAAATAAGCTGAAGAAACACCACGGCGGTGCGAAAGGGAAAAGAAAGTTCCGGTTTTGGAACGGTTTTCCTGAGTAGGCCGGATGTGTCTGTTGTTTGAGAACTCAATAGTGTGCCAAGTTTATTGATACCAATTATTTTGATTGGTTATTTGGCCGGTTTGCCGCACCCCCGTGC